>NZ_APMH01000019.1 GCF_000359585.1 Clostridium tyrobutyricum DSM 2637 = ATCC 25755 = JCM 11008
TTAATTTCTATTGACTTTTACTAGCTGGTCTCTATATGTTTATAAATCCATTATATAGAAAACCTTTGGCATCATTATGTCATGTTTGAATTTATTTATATATATCACTTGTTTTTTTTGACTTTTCTCCTATAATTTTCCTTATATGTTCTGGTTCAAGTACCTCCACATATTCACCATAACTCAATATCACAGAATAAATCCAGTTGTCTTCCACAATTTCCGTATTTACTACAACACTGCCATCTTTAAGAAATGTTGTCTCCTCTTCATCAAAATAATCCTGTATTCTATATCTTGCTTTCTCGGAAAATTTAAGTGAAATTTTTACAGGAACTACTTTTTTGGAATTGTAAGTTTTTATATATTCTTCATATGAAATTCTGTATTTGCAAACATCTTTGTTTAAAATCTTGAGTTCATCCATTCTGGTCAATTTAAATGTTCTATAGTCCTTTCTCAACATACAAAATGAAAAAACATACCATGAGAATCCCTTAAAAACAAGGGTTATTGGTTCTGCATTTCTTAAAATATACTCTCCTTTTGAATTTCTGTAGTTAAAACTTATGCATTTATTTTCCTTCACTGCTTCATATACTATTTTATATTTAACATTTTCCTTTTCAGATTTTTTAAAACCCCAGGGCAACGTATCTACAAATACCTGTTTGAAGTACAAGTCAACTGCACTTTTTTTATTATATGGTATAATACTCTTGACTTTTTCCATGGCTATTTCAACATTTCTATCATCCAAAACTCCATTTATATTTTTCAAAGCTTCCACTATGGAGATCATATCATTCAGTGTTAGAAACTGATGATTTATTTTGTAGTTGTCTAAAATATAAAATCCTCCATTGTTTCCCTGTCGTGAGGCTATTGGAATCCCTGACATATCAATTGCCCCAATATCCCTGTAAATAGTTCTTATGGAAACTTCAAATTTTTCCGCCAACTCTGCTGCTGATATTTTATCCTTGTTTAAGAGCATAACTACAATTGCCAGCAACCTGTTTATTTTCATAAATTTCAAACCTCATTTTCTGTAAATATAATAAAATTCTATTATACATATATTAACACAATAATATAAAAGTCAGCCATAAACTATTAAAAATATATTGACTAAACAAGCTCATACATCTTTAATTGATTTTAAAATATATCGGATTTCTGAAGCTTAAACAAATAATTGTATAATCCCTTTGGATTTATCAATTCTTTGTGTTTGCCCATTAGTTCTCGTTTTGAGAAGAGCTTTTCATAATTTTGATATTTCCCAGATACTCCTGAATTCTTTCGCTTACACTAAGCTTTGCATTACGATTTTTCAATATCTTGATTAGTAGTAATAAAACAAAAAGAAAATCCTCCTGTAATATATACAGAAAGATTTTTATAAAAAATTAAGTTGATTGGCATGTTAAATAACTTCTATACTACAGCTGGTGGCATAACAAGAGCTTCTCCTTCTATTACTGTCTTCCCAAGTTGATTGGTACAAGTAGTTTTCAATTTAAGTCTATTTTTTGCAATATTCATATCTATTACCTGTACCTCTGCTTTTATTGTATCACCAATATGCACAGGGGCTGTAAATTTAAGTTGTTGTCCCATATAAATGGTTCCAGGTCCAGGGAGATACATTCCAAGACATGCTGAAATAAGTCCTGAAACCAATATTCCATGAGCTATTCTTCCTTTAAACATGGTACCTTCAGATTTAACTTGATTTATGTGTGCAGGATTTAAATCACCGGTTATTCCAGCAAATAGATATACATCGGTTTCAGATATAGTCTTTTCTATGGAAACTTTATCTCCTATTTTTATTTTATCAATAGTCAAACCTTCCATAATTATTTCCCCCTTTATTTTAATATATAAGTACTTGACTTTACCTATATACACAGCAATAACCATGCCATAATACGCAAGCTTGATTTTAGATGCCATAAAAGTTTATGTACTGTTAATTATTTATACACAATATTGTAGGATACATTGAATTCAATGTATCCTACAATATTGTGTATTTAGTTTACATGTATTATATGCATATATGTGATTACTTTGAAATTTTTATATCTCCAGATACTGCATTTGCATTTATTTTTTTATATGGCCCACTGCCTACTTTAGCCGATGCCCTGCTCTTCCTTTCATTTTGATAATTCAACGGAAAGTTTGCATTTACATTGCCTGAAGTACAATTACCGTCAAATTCAAAACTCATATTTTCAGGAACTATCAAATTTATATCTCCAGAGGTTGAACTCATATTTGAATATTCATTTATACCTGAATAGTTTATCTTTACATCACCTGATATTGTCTTTACATTTCCGGAACCCGATATTGAATTTATATCCAGATCCCCAGAAGTAGCATGTATATCATAATGTTTGGAATTTAATTTTTCTGCAGTTATATCTCCTGAAATAGATTTTATATATATATTACTCCCGGTAATGCTATTGTTAACATGAAAATCCCCTGAACTCTGACTACATTCTATATCATTTAATTTAATATCCGAATTAAAAGTAATATCTCCAGATGCCACATGAATATTTAAATTTTTAGTATAATTTTTAGGGATGTATAACTCTATTTTTTCATTAAAATTCCCAAAATCAAATATATTAAACACTCTATTACTATTTTTTCTGATTACAATACTGTTGTTTTGTCTATCTACTATAAATTTTTCTGCATCTTTAAGATTTGTGGATGCTTTCTGAACAACTTTAAGACCGTTCCCATCTGTTGTACTCACGAATATATCTGAGCTTGGGAAATCAATATTTATATTATCATAACCCTTGATTGCTATATTCTCATCTTTTTGTATGATATTAGCTTCACCAAATCTGTTTTCAAAACTAAACCCTTTAATGCCTTTATATCGTATACCATATACAAGAAAACACGAAGCTGTAATGGCAATAATCACCCATATTACAATTAAAATTTTTGTTAATCTTCTATTCATGCTTTTACTCCTTCAATCTAAAACTTAACGTAATAATTTTTTCTACGGCTGCTCCTATTATAAATATAATCCATGAATACGCCCATGCACCAAATACAAAACTCAAAATAAAATATAATGCAACTATACCAAGCCATACTATGGATTTTATAGATTTCATGATTTCCTTCTCGGCATTATTGGAAGATTTCCACTCTTTAAATTCTTCTACTATAGTATCATCTGATTTCACATATCTAGGTCTTGAAGCCGCATTATATATAATAAAACAAGTAGCTATAGCATCAATAGTCAACATAATACAAACAGATATGTTTTCATTTACCATAAAAACTTCATTAAGCATTATAAGAACTACTACACTCATTATATATAATCCTATTGATATGGACAGTATAAATGCACTCCTTTTACGATGCTTCTGCATCTGATCATAGTTAAATATATCCTTTTCTTTTAATCCTTCTATTAATTCGTCTATGTCACCAATACTTGAAATTGCTATTTTAAAAGCATCTTCCTCATTTTTACCTGAAGATACAAGATCATCATACTTGTCTATGAGGTTGGCTAGAAGTTCTTCTTTTAATTCATTAGCTCTGTTGGTCTTTGGGGCATTTTCAAATAACTCCTCAACACTCTTTCTCAATTTTTCATACATATTTAAATACCTCCATTAATCAATTTATCAATTAATTTTTTAGACTCATCCCAGTCCTGCTTATTCTGAATTAATGCTTCTTTCCCCAATTCCGTTATAGAATAATATCTTCTTCTTGCTCCAGTATTCTGATCTCCCCAATAAGAAGTTATAAGGGAAGCTTTTTCCAACCTTCTGAAAGCAGAATAGAGAGTCGATTCTTTAAGTTCATACTTGTTGTTGGTCTTTTCCTTTATAAATTTATTTATTTCATAGCCATAACTATCTTTTTCAATTAAATGTGCCAAAATTATGGTATCGGTATGACCTCTTATTATATCGGATGTTATAGACATAGCATCACTCCTTCAATCACTTTAGTTTATGCAATTATATACTTTAATAGCGTAGTTATAGTATATAAAAATATACTTCGTCTGTCAATGTATATTTTATTTTGTTATATATAAAAATAGACCATAGAGTAAAATTTTCTATAATCCACTCCATAGTCCATTTTTTATTTTTATGTTAATGATTATCATAACCTTAATGATTCAAAAATTCTCTAGCTATAGCCTAATAAACTGCAGAATTAGGATGAAAATTACCTGCTGTCTAATAGTAAAAAATTATTGTGGATAAATTAATCTATCCTCTGTTATATTATTCAAAACTTCATTGAGATATTTGTTGCCCCAGTAATTTGCCATTGAAAGATTCATGTCCAGGTAATTCCCACAATCTTTTGCTGCGGCACCAGGAACATCACCCTTAAAGTTCGCAATAAATCCATACATCTCTTTCAACAGATCAATTATATCTTTTGACTCATAATCCCCATTTAGTATAAGATAGAATCCAGTTCTGCAACCCATAGGTCCAAAATATACTGTATTAGGTCCATATGTCTTGTGATTTCTCAAAAAAGTAGCACCTAAATGCTCTATTGTATGAACCTCAGCAGTATTTATAACAGGCTCAAGATTTGGTGTTGTCATTCTTATATCAAAAGTAGTTATGATTACTTCCCCAAATTTATCTTTTCTTGAAACATAAACTCCCGGTTTGAGTTTCAAATGGTTAACTGTAAAGCTTGCAATTTTTTCCATAATAAGCTACCTCCTATAGGTTTAATTATATAGCAATAGCTATTTTATTTCACCATGTTTTTCATAATTTTTTATTTCAATTATTGAGTTATTTTCGTCCACAAATACTACTATAGGATTATAATTTTTAGCTTCACTCTCATCCATCTGACAATATGTCATAAGTATAACTTTATCTTCTGGCTGTACATATCGCGCAGCTGCTCCATTCAAACAAATAACCTTACTACCTTCATCTCCTGCTATTACATATGTTTCAATCCTATTTCCATTATTTATATCAACTACTTGAATTTTTTCATATTCAAGTATATTGGCACTTTCCATCAACTTTCTGTCAATTGTTATACTGCCAACGTAGTTTAAATTAGCTTCAGTTACAGTTGCTCTATGAATTTTTGACTTTAGCATATTTAATTGCATGATCTTCCTCCTTGCCCAATACAGTCTCTAAATTTTAAAAGTAAAATTATCTATAAGTCTTATTTTCCCTATATAAACGGCAATTGCAACCAAAATATTTCCGTCAATATTTGAAACAGGTTTCAAATTTAAACTGTCCACTATCTCTACATAATCTATTTTTGCAAGAGATTCTGAATTCAACTTTTGTATAATTATTTTTTTTACTTTATCTGCATTTCTCTCTCCTGAGTTCAATGCTTTTTTCCCACACTCAAGACTTTTACTTAGCACTACAGCTGCCTTTCTTTCATCTTTTGAAAGGTAGGCGTTTCTAGAACTTTTTGCAAGTCCATCTGCTTCTCTTATTATAGGACACCCTATTATTTCAATATTAAAATTAAGATCCCTTACCATTCTCTTTATAACCGCCAGCTGCTGTGCATCTTTTTCACCAAAATAGGCTCTATCTGGAGTTACAATATTGAACAATTTAGAAACTACAAGACATACTCCGCCAAAATGAACTGGTCGTTTGGCGCCACACAGTCCTTCAGTCAATCCTTTTACATTTATAGTTGTACTTGCATCTTTATAATACATAGTTGAAGGTTCTGGATTAAATATCAAACTAGCTCCAGCACTTTCACATAATTCTCCATCTCTCGTAATATCCCTTGGATAAGTTTTAAGATCCTCATTTGGTCCAAATTGAGTTGGATTTACAAATACACTTACTACTACTTTGTCATTTTCTGATACCGCCCTTTTAATAAGACTTTCATGCCCCTCATGTAAATAACCCATAGTGGTAACAAGTCCAATAGTAGAGCCTTCTTTCCTCCATGATTTTACTTTATCTCTCACTTCTTCTATTGTATTTACTATATTCATTTCTATTGACCTCCATATAACTTTTCTAAAACTCTATCATCAACTTTAAAGCTGTATTTTTCATCAGGAAAAATACCAGATTTAACTTCTGATATATAATCTTTAAAAGCTTTTTTTACAACTTCTCCAGCATTACCATATGACTTTACAAATTTTGGCTTTAAATCTGAAAACAATCCAAGCATATCCTGATATACAAGTATTTGCCCATCACAATATTTCCCTGCACCTATTCCAATGGTAGGAACTGATACAGATTCTGTAACAATTTTTGCCAGTTTATATGGGATTCCTTCAAGTACAATTGAAAAGACTCCTGCATCTTCCAGCTTTTTAGCATCTTCCACTATGTTTCTAGCCTTGATTTCATCTTTGCCTTGAACCTTGAATCCACCAAACATATTGACTGACTGAGGGGTAAGCCCGATATGGCCCATTACTGGAATCTGTGCATTTACAATGGCTTTCACCTTTTCATAAACTGAAGCTCCCCCTTCAAGTTTTACAGCTCCTGCTGATCCTTCCTGTACTATTCTTCCAGCATTTTTTACTGCGTCATATACTGAAGTCTGATATGACATAAATGGCATATCACCTACCACAAGTGCACTGTGTGCAGCTCTGGACACTGCCTTTATGTGATGAATCATATCCTCCATAGTTACAGCCAAAGTATCCTTATAGCCAAGACAAACCATTCCAAGAGAATCACCTACTAGGATACCTTCAACTCCTGATTCGTCTATAAGCTTGGCCATAGAATAGTCATAAGCAGTAAGCATGGTTATTTTTTCATTTTTATGCTTTGCATCAATAAAAGTTGAAACACTATTTTTTGTCATCATCCATTCCTCCAAGTTTTTATTATTTTATACCTAGTTTGAATATGATATTTTCAGATAAATAAAGTAAATTCTGAAAATACATACACTGAATGGATAGAATATAAGAATGCGCCTGAAGTGCTAATGTTTGAAAAGCTCGATAAAGATAATAAGCCATTTAATTTTTAAATGGTCTTATTTTTTAGATTATATTTTTAAATTAAACAACAATAGAAATTAAATATATCTAAAATAATAATCTTATGATATTTAATAACACTTACGGTGCAGTTCAAAAATGATACTACCCATGTTAATTTTATCACATATTTATTTAACTTTCAATTTTATTCCAGATTAAATTCTAACCTGTTTTCCAACTTTTCCTCCATTTATAATCTTTATTTCCCCACTATACTCAACTCTATTTATATTACATCCTTTTCCTATAGTAACATTGTTTCCTCTTACTATATTGGCAGTAGTTCCTTCAAGACAGACGTTATCTCCCTCCATGGATTCAGTAACAAGTTCCCTTCTATAAGTAAATACAGATTTCAAAAGCTTGCCTACTATTGATTCATCAAATGCAGATATTCTGATATTTATATTTTCCCCTCCTATTTCTCTTGCGGTAGATTTTCCGTGTAAAACTATGTCTATTTCGCCAGCATTTAAAAGTCCACCTATCCGTGCAAATCCATATGCCTTGAAAATTTCACTTTCACAATCACCTTTTACATTCAATCCTCCTGATATATCAACTTCCTGCGCATATAAATTTCCATCTATATTACCATTTCCAGATATCTTTATTTTTCTGACTCTTATATTTTCCGAAATTCTACATGATCCGCTTATTTTAATCTCGTCAGCTTCCTCTATATTTCCCTCTATATTCATAGAGCCACTTACATCTATTCTCTTTGATTTGACATTTCCATTTATTTTGCCTGATCCACTAAACTTAATAATATCCTTTGTCGTTACATTTCCCTGTATTTTCCCAGTTCCACTTACTTTTAAAGAATTACATTCTATATTACCATTAACTTTCCCTGAACCACTTATCTTGACTTCATCATATATTCCTCCTCCTACACTTCCCGAACCTGAAATTTTAAGATTTTTTCTTTCTTCCACTTCAAAACAACTCCTTGATTTTTAATTTTAATTTCTGTACGGATTTACTAATATCCAAATTCATTACTACTTTAGATAAATTGTCAAAATGAATTTGATTCGGCAGTAATGAGATAAAACATATTCCAACCCCCATTTTCCTGACAAAGACTATTTCACAGTTTTTTCCACAGTAGCTGTTATAATTATCATGCATAATCTGAAGTACACTTTTGCTCTCTTCAATAGTAATATTCCCTACTGATAGAAACTCCTGCAATATAGTCATGTATAGTATTTCATTAAATGAATAAATAGAAGCTTTAGAATTAAAATCACCATATATTTTTATTACATCTTCCATAATAATTCCCTTTTCAATAATATCCTCACATGAAATTTTAATGTTGGAGACTTCATTAGAAAAAATTTGGGCCAAATCATCTAAAGACGTATCATCTTTTAAATTTTTTATTTTTTGTACTCTATCAAGTATTTCTTCTCTTGGGAAAAAAGTTTCCTGACCTGTAAAAGAAGCTTTTTTTATAAACCATTCCTCAGGAATTATTTTTTTTCGCTTCCATCTATAGAGTTGACCATAGGATATGTCTGTTAATTTCAAAAGCTCTTTTTTAGAAATTAAATTTTCTTCCATAAATTTCACTCCTTGAATATAGTGTAACATAACATTGTTATGTTGTAAATATTATTTACATATAATTAATTTACTTATACAAGCACATTAATTATAATTAATATATATCTATGACAGGAGGATCTATTATGAAAAGAATTTGTGTATATTCGGGATCAAGCTCGGGTATCAACAAAGAATATAGTAAATTTGCCAGATTGCTTGGAAAAGAATTAGTCAAAAATAATATTGATTTGGTTTATGGAGGCTCAAAAACAGGTCTTATGGGAGACATATCAGATGAAGTGTTTAAAAACAATGGTAAGGTAATAGGTATAATTCCACAAATACCCCTCTTAGAAGAAAAGACAAGCAAAAATCTCACTAAACTTATTAAAGTAAAAAATATGAGTGAACGTAAAGAAAAGATGTCTGACCTTTCTGATGGATTTGTAGCTCTTCCTGGAGGACTTGGTACATATGAAGAACTATTTGATACTTTAAGTTGGGCTAGAATCGGGATTCATCAAAAACCCATAGGTTTATTAAATATATCAAATTATTTTGATCCCCTGATATATATGCTTGAAAATTCATATAAGGAAGGATTTATAAGTAAATTAAGTATGAAACTATTATTGATTTCAGATAATCCCTGTGAATTGATAAATAGTATGAAGATTTCATGTAGACAACAAATAGAAATCAGAAAATCATAAAAAATTTTTCTGATTTCTATTATCAATTTACTTTATAACTTGTGCAATTATTCTTGCTAAATATTTCATAGAAGCCTGAGCTTCAGTTGTAGTATTTATGTCTGAACCAACTTCTATCAATATTGCATTATTACTCATACCTTGATTAAAATTTCTTATGCCGTGATTATAATACAATACTCCTTTTGCAAAACCAGGATACAACTGATTAGATACTTGAAGTATCTGATTAGCCAATGCCATATTTTTGCTAAAATGAGGGTTGTTTCTAGACATCACCATCATATAATTTGCTATACTCTCTCCATTTATATTCATTGTAACAGCATTTTTGTCTTCTATGGAATCTCTGTGAATATCTATTATTAGCTTGAAATCTCCATATTTTTTCAAATATTTACCTAAAGTAATGGCTGATCTGTCATAACTCCTATTATATGCCTCTGCATCATGTACAGTCCTATCATTTATTCCGGATATACCATATTTATTTAATTCAGAAATCAATTTATCTCCTACAGATACAACATTTTGAGTATCATCAAAACTATTTGGATCTCCAGGTTTATAGCTTTCCGTAGTATGTGTATGATATATTAATACATCTGGTTTTTCTTTGTTCATTTTCCTTTTTAAACTTGGATCAAATACGCTTACCTTGTCAGCTGGTGAATTTGAATTATTGCCCCTACTTAAATTTGAGTTGTCACCATTTTTTGCGATCTGCTTGTTGTCAAGTTTAAACTCATCTATATTTGAATTATTGATTTCACTAGAAGTATTTATACCTAAAAATGCTGCTTCTTTTCCCAATATAGATAGAGGATTTCGTGTATTTATATTAAAAATATTTAATGGAAAACTATTTGATAGAAAACTGCTTTCCGCCATATCATCCTCGCTGAATGATGTTGCTTTAACTGCAGGCATAGCATAATTCAATACCTGAACATAAAACATATTTCCTCTAATTTTATTATTGTTGTTACCTGCCTCTACTAAATATGGAAGAATTATTACGAATATAAGACTTATAATCAAAGTGCATATTTCAAATTTAGGACTGTCATTTCTGCTGAATTTTTTATACTTCAATACATTCACTGCTTTAAATTATAAAGCAGTTCCCCCCTCTCATATACACTAATTTGTATTTATTTTATTTATCATCTAAAATCCAGTAAACAAATACAGTAATAGGGATTGTAAATATCAAACCTATACTACTTGCAAAAGTTTTTATTATATCCGAAGCAATCATATCTTGATTTATTATATCTATAAATCTACTGTTATTTGACATATATCCCAATATCAAAAATACAGTTCCACTAATATACGCCAATACCAATGTAGTAGTCATAGTCCCTATGGTATCCCTGCCTACACTCATACCAGCTCTTACAATGCTTCCTTTTGAAATTCTTGGATTATTGTCCCTTAATTCCTTCATAGTTGAAGCTATAGACATACTTACATCCATTATTGCACCTAAAGCTCCTATAAGTATACATCCAAATAAAATTGCCTTGAAATTCAATGGATTTTTTAAAACAGCATCCATAAGTAATTGGGCGTCTTCAGTACCAACTCCTGAAACTCTAGTAGATCTAATAGACATAAAAGCTATTACACCTGCTATAACTACTCCACTGCTTGTTCCTAAAATTGCCGCTGCCGTTTTTTTATTAAAGCCACTAATTATAACAAAAGTTACCATAGTTATAAATATACAAATAACTATAGAAACTGTAATAGGATTATGTCCTTGTAGAATTAATGGTAAAAATACTTTTATAATTACCAGACATGTTATTCCTAAAGTTATCAATGATTTAAACCCTCTTATTCCGCCAATTACAACAATAGAAATTATAAAAAATATAAGTAGATGAATTAATTGTTTATCTCTCACTACTTGATATATACTAAATGTGTTTACTTTTCCACTACTATCTTCACCTATGGACAAAAAAACTTCATCACCTGTTTTAAATTCTATGTTATCTGGTTTTGAAGTTTGCATATCATGCTCAATATCAAATTCCTCACCATTGTGCTTTCCTTCTATAATTTTTACTCGTAGATTTTGTCGTTTTAGATTGTTGCCTTTATTTTTAGAAACTATTTTAATTATTTTGGATTTGACTATTTTTCCAGAATTATTATCTGAAACAGAAGACTCATTATTCATTGGTTGATCTGCTTTTACTTCTAAGGAACTAAATAAAATAATTGGAATTACTATAATTATAAAAAGTAAAAGACATTTATATATCTTTTTATGTATCTTATTGGACATTTTCATCACTCCCTGTTTTAACGCTTATTAAATACTATTCAATTATTTTAAAAATATAACAAAGAAATATTTTATTTACTATACATTGACAATAATTATCCCTTGAACTATTATATATGTAAATGCAAATTAATTGCATTTACTTATTTTAGGGAGGGTAATAAAATGCCAAAAAAAAATAGTATAATTGCATTGGTTGTGATACTTAGTTGTATTACATTTATTTTTTCTGGTTGCAATAATACAAATCAAAAAACTTCAGGTAGTACAAATGGATCCAAGGTAAAAGTAGTTGTATCTTTCAATGCAATGAGAGAATTTGCATCAGCTATAGGTAAGGATAAAATAGATATTACAACTATAATACCTAATGGTACTGAGCCTCATGATTTTGAGCCTACTGCCAAAGATATTAAAACTTTAGGCACTTCAGATATATTTGTATATAGTGGCCTTGGAATGGAATCATGGAAAGATAAAGTTATAAATTCTGCAGGAAATAAAAATTTAATTGCGGTAGATGCTTCACAGGGAGTCACACCAATTAAAAATACTGACAATGATGAAATAAAAGAACATGGTCAATATGACCCTCATATATGGCTAAGCCTAAAAGGAGCTGAAATTCAATCTAAGAACATAAGAAATGCATTAATAAAAGCTGACCCTTCCAACAAGGTTTACTATGAAAAAAATTATAATGACTTTTCAAAACAGCTTAATAGCCTTTATAATGAATACACTAAAAAATTTGCTTCTGTTAAAAATAAGAATTTTGTAACTGGGCATGCTGCTTTTGCATATCTTTGCAGAGATTATGGTTTAAAACAAAATAGCGTGGAAGGCATCTTTGCTGAAGGAGAACCATCTCCTAAAATACTTGAACAATTAGTAAACTACTGTAAACAAAATAAAATAAAAACTATATTTGTAGAAGATATGGTAAGTCCTAAAGTATCTAATACATTAGCTAAAGAAGTAGGTGCCAAAGTTGAAAAAATATATACATTGGAAAGTAAACAGGATAATAAAAACTATATTCAAAGTATGAGAGCCAATTTGGAAATGATTTATAACAGTTTGAAATAGAATAATTTCTAGAGTTTAACCTTTTGGTTACATTTAACTTAAAATCATCTTACTATTCTATAACTGTAAAAGCCAAAGTTATGGACTTAGGTAAGACAACGGGAACTGCATCATTAATATCATTATTCATTGTAATATTCAGTATTATAAAAATAATAATTTCATATATTAAGCCAGGTCATAATCCTACACTTATTACAATTATAGTATGTATATTTTTACTTATAATAAATAATCGGACTTATGCTTTTAGTACCATTTACTGTAATAAGTATGGCCTATTTACATTTTAAATTTAAAAAAGATTAAAATAAAAGCATGGAATATAAAATTAAATATATATCCATGCTTTTATCGCGTTACTAAAAGTAGTATATTTGTTATTACCAGGGAAATATCGTTATGTTATTTTCTATTGTAAAAAGTATTTTGTAATGGTAGATTAAATCTTCTTTTTCCATCCAATTCATAATAGGCATCTGCTGCTGCAGAAATAGTAGGAATAAGTACAATCTCTCCTACACCCTTTGCTCCATAAGCCAGTTTACCCAATTTCTTTTCTATAAGTTTATACTGTATATCAGGTATTTCAGTAGATCTCCAGAGTCCTATAGTACCAAATTTTGATTTTACATATCCATTTTCTGTTTCAAACTTTTCCGTAAGTGCAAATCCCAGTCCCATAACTACTCCTCCTTCTATTTGCCCCTCTATATTAGTAGGATTTATTGCTGTTCCAACATCCTGGGCTACAAATACTTTGCATACTCTGCCTTCCTTATCCAAAACTACCAGTTGAACAGCATATCCATAAGATTCATGTTGTTTTGGATGTTCTTTTTTAGATGTAAGTCTATCTGTTACTGCTGTAAATTCTCCTTTAAATATTTCACCTTCAAGCTCATTTAAACTTTTATACTTTAATGCTTCCTTCAATTTAAGTGAAGCTCTTCTCGTAGCTTCTCCCGTAATTAATGTTTGTCTTGATGCTGTAGTAGCTCCTGAATCCGGGGTAATATCAGTATCTGGAGCACATCTTTCTATTAATTTGAGTGGTATTCCAGTAGTCTCTCCGCATATTTGTACCATAACAGTTCCAAGCCCTTGTCCTATGCACTGAGCTGAAGTTTCCAGTATTACTTTCCCACCTTTAATTTCAAGATTACATCGTCCTGTATCTACTGTTCCAACTCCACATCCAGTATTTTTCATTGCAAGTCCAATACCTACATAATATTCTTTACTGCTTAAATATTTATAATATTCTTCTTTAGAGGCTTTAATTACCTCTATAGCAGCTGTAGTTTCATCGCATATCTGGCCTGTAGGCAGTGAATCACCTGGTTTAGCTGCATTTTTGTATCTAAATTTCCATTTATCAAGTCCAACTTTTTCTGCCAGTATATTAATATTGGTTTCACTTCCAAAAGTAGTCTGTGGAACACCAAATCCTCTAAATGCTCCTGCTGGAGGATTATTAGTATAAATTGCATAACCGTCAAGTTCAATATTAGGTATTCTATATGGTCCGCATAAATGAGTACATGCCCTTTCAAGTACAACTGAACCAAGAGATGCATAAGCACCAGTATCTGCTAAAACTCTTGCTTTTAAAGCTGTTATTTTTCCATCTTCATCACATGCTGTTGTTATTTCAGTTTCCATGGCATGACGTTTTGGGTGAACCAAAAGGCTTTCTTCTCTACTGAATGTAACTTTGACAGGTCTTTTAGTATAGTAAGTCAACAGTGCTGCATGATGCTGCACCGTCAAATCCTCTTTTCCACCAAATCCTCCACCTACATAGGCAGAAATAACATGAACTTTATCTTTAGGCAATCCAAGTATATAACTTATTTCTTCATGATCGTGATGAATATGCTGTGAAGAAACATAAAGCGTTAAAACATCTTCCTTATAAAAGGCAATTGCAGATTCTGGTTCCATAAATGCATGATCTATTGGCATTGTCTTATATGTCTTGGTTACCACATATTTTGAATTTGCAATAGCACTATCAGGATCCCCTCTTTTTACATAGGTATTACTTAAGACATTTCCCTTTTCATGAATTTTATAGGCATCTTCTTTTAAAGCATCATGTACATTTGTTATAGGTTTTAACTCCTCATATTCAACTTCAATTAAACTTAAAGCTTTATTTAATATTTCCCTTGTTTCAGCTGCCACTATTGCAATGGCATCTCCAACATATCTCGTTTCTTCTCCTGGAGCAATCATTGTTGGCCAGTCTCTGAATATATATCCTTGATAATTGTTGGCTGGTACATCTTCAGCAGTAAGTACTGCATGTACTCCTTTTAATTTTTTAGCTTTACTAGTATTTATACTAATTACCTTGGCTCTTGGATACTTAGATCTAAGTGCTTTACCATACAACATTCCTTCCATGTAGTAATCATCTGGATACATAGCTCGTCCTAAAGTTTTATCTACAGCATCTATTCTAGACATTCTACTGCCAACTTTAGCCTCTTCATCAAGTTTAATATCAACATCTTTTCTAAAAGCTTCAGCAGCCATAAGTATTGCCTTTTCTATTTTAACGTATCCTGTACATCTACATAAATTATTTTTTATAGCTTTCTTAACATCTACTGAAGTTGGCTCTGGATTATGATCTATCAATGCTTTAGCACTCATTACCATACCTGGTATACAAAATCCACACTGAACTGCACCTGCTTTTGCAAAAGCTTCTGAATATATCTTTTGTTCAGTTTCATTTAATCCTTCTACTGTAACTACATTTTTATTCTCTATATCTTTAATTTTCTTCGTACAGGCACGTACATTTTTGCCATCAATTAATACGATACATGCACCACAAGTTCCTTTGGCACATCCATTTTTTACTGAAGTCAATCTTGCTTCATCTCTTAAATAGTCAATCAATTTTAATTCTGCCGGCGCAGATACTTTATTTCCATTTAATATAAAAGTTATCATAATATCCTCCGAATTCATTTTCAATATTTTACAATAAAAAAGCTGAAACCAACTTTCCATATTGAAAAGTGGTCCCAGCTCAAACTGTCCTCTATTCATTTTAAAATCCTAAGACTTAAAACACAATTATTATATTTATGCATTAATAATACATAATAATTTAAATACTGTCAATAAAAAATATATTATATCTAAATTTGAACTATGATATAATATATTCTAAACTGGAGGTAAATTATATTATGTTAAGCATAATTGCAATACTTAATCAGAACAATTTAATAGGTAGAGATAATAAACTTATATGGCATATATCCAGGGATTTAAAAAGATTCAAGTACCTAACATCCGATAAAACTGTAATAATGGGAAGAAAAACTTTTGAATCTCTTCCTGGAATACTTCCAGACAGAGATCACATAATTATAACTAGAAATAAAAATTATGCAGTTTCAGATAAAAAAGTTACTGTTATACATGATATTACTAGCATTTTAAAATATATGTATTGTAAGAAAGAAGCCTTTGTAATAGGCGGTGGTGAAATTTACAAACAGCTTCTTCCCTATTGTAACAAGCTTTATTTAACTGAAGTAATATCCGATGAAACTGGAGACACTTATTTTCCAAAATTCAATAGGTGTGATTATCATATTGTAGAATATGATAAATACTTTGAACAGAATATTGAATACAATTTCATAACCCTTGAAAAAATTGATTACAATTACATGGCTTTATTCAATCACTGAATTCACACCGAGGGCACATTGATTTAATTGTATTTATAAGTTCCTTCTCAATATTTGAAATTCTATGCCTCTTATTGATTACCATTATGACTTCTATTTCCAAATTTACATCATTTATGAGAAGTGTAGTTATAGAGTGTGAACCCTTATAATAATTAAACATCATCTTAGGTACAAAGGATATACATGTACCACTTCCTACAACCTCTTCTATTACATTTAAATTATCAAATCTATATGCAATTTCAAAATTACCATACTTTTTTAATATTTGCGAAACTGCACAACTTGTTTCATATCCAGTATTATAGAGAGCCACAGGGTGTTCTAGTGCCTCCTTTATAGGAATTTCATTTTTATTTCCCAGCAGAGAATTTTTGCATGCAATTACCATAAGATTATCTTTAAATAACTTTTTAACAATAATATCATTGGATTTCATATATTGTTCTGTCTTTAAATTTATACTTATATCAGCCTTTCCCGATAATACATCATGTATCACATCATTTGATTCACCAATCTTTACCATTAAATTCACTTTGGGATGTTTATACTTGAATGTAGTAAGTATATTTACCATTATTGTATTGCAAAAACTTGGTTCAACTGCAATGCTTACGCCCCCTGTAAGCTCTGCCGCACTGCTTCTAGTAACATTTTTTATATCTTCTATCTGATCTATAATGCTGGATGCTTTTTCTATTACGACTTTTCCTATTTCCGTGGGTATCATTCCCTTATTGGTTCTTTTAAAAAGTTCAACACCCAATTCAAGTTCTAATTTTGAAATAGATGAACTAATTGCAGGTTGTGACATATAACTTCTCTCAGCTGCCAGAGAAATGGATTTGGACTGGGCAACCTCTACTATGTGATAAAATTGATCTAGACGCATAATATAATTTTCCTCCTTCAATACCCTGCATTTTAGGTAATTATATCATGCAGTAACGCCTGTTTACAAACTTGTAATTTAATACTTATAAATTTATCAAACCTCATCCAGAATACCATCTACTATATTAATCAGAATTTTTTCTGAATTAAGTCCACGAATCTTTTCTACAATTTCTCCATTATTGAATATAATTATATTAGGTATTCCCTGAAGTCTAAATCTATAAAATAAATCTTCATGTTTATCTACATCTACCCAATAAGCTTTAATTTTTTCTCTGTATTTATAAGCTATACTCTCTACTATTGGAATTTGCTCTCTACAAACTTTACATCTTCTAGCCCCAAAGAATACTAGAGACACCATACTGCTTTCAAAAGTAAATTTATCAAAGTTCTTTTCATCAATCTTTTTTAATGTTAATCTATTCATTATTCTTTTCATCATCTTCCTGTATCTGATCTATTAAATACTCCCTCATTTCAAAAAATTCTTTCTGTGATCTAAGTTTTCTAAAATTTTGTTCTTTAGATCTAATAAGAGGATTTTTATATTCTTTAATAATTCTTCCTGGATTTGAGTGCATGATAATAATTCTATTGCCGAGTAAAAGTGCTTCATCTACATCATGGGTAATAAAAAACAAACATTTTCGGGTTTTCTCCCATATAAAATAGAGATGTTTCTGCATTTTTTCTCGTGTAAGTGCATCAAGAGCGCTAAAAGGTTCATCTAAAAGTATTATTTTAGGATCTGCAGCCAGAGTTCTTGCAATTGCAGCTCTTTGTTTCATTCCTCCTGATAACTGATGTGGATATGATTTATCATAATCTCTTAAACCAACTAATTCTAGATAATGAGAGGCTATTTCTACTCTTTTTGCTTTAGATGCTCCCTTCATCTTTAGTCCAAACTCAATATTTTTTTGTATGTTAAGCCATGGAAGTAAGTTGGGCTGTTGAAATACCACACCTACTTGTGGATCCGGACTTGTATGTGAATTCCCATCTATAAAGACATTGCCAGATGATGGTGTAAGATAACCTGCAATAATATTTAAAAGCGAGGATTTTCCACATCCTGAAGGCCCAAGTACACATACAAAATCATCACTACATAGTTGAAGATTAATATTTTCAAGAGCACGAAACTTTTTACCTGATTGACCATAATCCAGGCTTATATTTTCAAGGGATATGTTAGAATCCTTACTTTTCAGTTCAGAAGATGTACATTCTGATAGTAATTCTATAGAACTCATGAATATCCCCCTTTATTTATCATATAATTTATTTAATATAGCTTTTTGGTACACTTGTAATTCTGGTGAAGATTTTATAGATTTTTGTGTTAGAAGATAATCCCCTGTACTTTTTAATAATTTTCCAAGATCACCTGGTTTACTTGATGTGCCAAGATATTTTGGATCAGTTTGTTCTTTGGAATCTAAAACAATTATTTCTTTCATGGATTTAAGTGTCTCTTGCTCAGATAGTCCAAGTTCTTTTGAAAGGGCTGCAGCAGATTTTTCGGGTTGCTGTTTATATTCATGCACAGAATCATTCAATACAGAAATATATTGTTTCATAGTATCAGGATATTTATCTGCAAAATCTTTACGAACAATACCAAGCTCACCTGTAATAGCTCCTTTTTTAGCTAGATCTCCTGAACTTACAATGACTTTTCCTCCATTAGCCAGTAATTTGGATTTGGTAGTTTCCCATACATATCCTCCTTGAATATCTCCTCTCTGCCATGCAGCCAATATATCAGGCATCTGCATGTCAAGAATTGTCAATTGTGATTCCTTGATACCATTTAATTTCAAGGCATTAATCAAACTAAAATGAGAAGTCGAACTAAAAGTAGTAGCTATCTTCTTTCCCTTTATATCATCAATTGAATTTATTCCTGAATCCTTTTTGACTACAAGAGCTTCACTATCACCTATAATATCATCCAGGTAATATACATAATATGGTAAATTATTTGCTATTCCAGATGCTGCAGGAGGTGTTCCTATAGTAGCCAAATCCAAAGAACCACTTGCCATAGCCGTAATTATGTCACGACCTGCATCAAACTTTATCCACGATACTTTTGTGCCGGGAAATTTCTTTTCAACAGCTCCATTTGCCTTTGCAAGAAGTTCTCCGTTTGGAGAAGCCATATATCCAATTCGTATCTCCTTAGGCTTGTCTTTTGTAGTTCCAGACCTTGATTCACTTCCATTTTGGCATCCTGCTGCAAAGGTTAAAATTCCTATAATCAATAGTATCAATGTAATTTTAAAATATTTTTTTGTTTTCATCATTTTTCCCCCTCTTTTTCAATCCATGGAGATGTTTTTCTAAGCAATAGTCTTATACAAGCATCAATGAATATAGCAATTATGCCCATAATTACAATTCCCATATAAACTACATCATTTCTTAAAAATTTGCTAGCATCAAGTACCATCCACCCAATTCCTGAAACTGCCGCTACCATTTCAGCTGCCACCAATGTAGCATATGATACTCCCACAGCAGTTCTCAGTCCTGTCAATATGTCTGGAAGACAAGATGGAAATATAACATAAATAAATAATTTGAATTTAGCTGCTCCAAGAGATTTGCAGCCATTTATTCTATCTTGTGGTATCTTTTTTACACTAAACACAGTATTGATAAATAATGGAGCAAATGCACTCAAGAAAAGCAGCATTATTTTTGAAACATCAGTTATTCCAAACCACAATACTAAAAGAGTATAATAAGCAAGTGGTGGAAGTGGTCTGTAAAATTCAATAAATGGATCCAATATAGCTTGTAATAGTTTCGAACTACCAGCAGCAATTCCTAGAGGAACTGCTGTTATAAAAGCAAAAAACAGTGCTATAAACAATCTTCTCATACTTGCAAATATATGGAAATATAAAGAATGACCTTTATATCCTTCTTTTAGGATTTGAATAAATGCGGACCAAACAGATCCTGGTGATGGCAAAAATACAGGATTAAACAAATTAAGTTTGCTGCCTATATACCATATTAGAAATACTATGATAACTGATATTACAGAAACAATTCTATATTTTTGCCTGGTAAAATTATTTTTTACTATATCCTTAAACATTAAAATCATTCCTTAAATGGTATTTTACTATGTTATCTAAATTTTTCTTGCTATTAAATCCAACAATTTTCTCTACTACCTCACCATTTTTAAACATTAGAACTGTAGGTATACCTTTTAATCTAAATCTTTGTGCCAGTGTCTCATACCTATCCACATCAACTGAATAAATTTTTAATTTTCTAAAATAGTACTCTGCTATTTCTTCTAAAATAGGATAGAGCATTTTACAAACTCCACATCTTTTTGCATAAAAAAGTACCAAAACAGGAATTTTATTATCAAATGTAAGTCTATCAAAATTTCTTTCCTCAATATTTAAAATAATATTATTTTTCATAGGATAAATTATTCCTCCAATGCCTGATATATTATTCCACCTTCAGTGTTTTTAGGAACAGGAACCCCTGTAAGATGGCTTATAGTTGGAACTATATCCACCACACCAACATTTCTATCAATAATCTCACCTTTTTTTATTCCAGCTCCTACTGCCGCAAACAATGCTCTCATGGAATATCCTAAAAGTTCATGATTGCTTAATCCATTTCCGTGGCATCTTGTAAATTCAGGCTCCAGTATATAAAATATATCTCCGGAATTTTCACCACCTAGACCAAGTACCTCCATATCCTTCCTGTTTAATGCAAAACTTATTACTCTCTTTCCGGTCTTAGGATCTCTGTAATTATATAGATCATCTATTATCTTTTCTACCAAAGCATCATAATCTTCAGGAGCAACAATTCCTTCAGGATCTCTTCCTTTTAAATTCACATATATGAAGGTGGCTCTTTGAGAAATTGCAGTAGTATTTTTCCAATCTATTTGCAATTTCCCATTTTCTTCTTTTAACTTGGTATATCCAAGTTGTCCCATAATTCCTGTATTTATTCCCCACATATCTCCTATTAAAGGAAATTCTGTTTTAGGATTCTTACCTACGCCACCGTGATCTGAAACTATAAATATGGTTGTCTCCCCATCAAGTCTTTTCAACATTTCACCTATAAACTTATCGCTTAATTCATATATTTTATATATTAAATCCTGATATCTCTTATATTCTTCTGAAGTTTCCTCAAATGTATAGTCAAGATAAAAGTGATTATACATGTCTATTCCATGCATATGAATATAAAAAAGGTCCCATTCCTTATTATCCAGTAAATAGTTAATAGCTTTTACATGCCAATCATACATTTCAGTAATAGATTCAAGCATAATTTCATCAGCAGTTTTATTTAGCCTGTCATAATTGGTAGGTTGGAGCATTGGTCCTACTTTATCATATATCTCTTTTCCTATTTTATCCGGATAAAAATATTTCCCTTTATTTAAATCCAGTACAAATGAGTAATAAAATTTCAATTTACTTCCATCACTTTTAATGTCAATTACTCTTATTTTATAAGCTACTTTAGTATTTTTACCATCTATTCTATAAGTGTCATATATCCAGCTGCTCCATTCACCTGCTTTTGCTTCTCCAATAGGTTCTTCATCTTTCTTGCTGGCATATATTTTTATCTTGTTATAATTTTTTCCGTCTTCTGTTACTATAAGACCATACCTTCTAGTCATACCGCTGTTTACTGGAAGTATCACCTCCTTGGCACCATCCGGTGCATTTTTGCAGTCAGAAGCAAATTTAATAGGAGTAGTTATCTGATCAGCATTTGGAAGATCAGAAGAAGATTCTCCATTTTCTTCAGAAGTAACAATATCAGGTGCAGTATATCCATATCCATCATATTCTGATTTACTTATATCAGCTTTTACTGAATTAACTTCCCCTTCAACCCTGCAATCAGTTCCTGTATTGTCTAATATATGTGGAACTTCCTTTATAGGAAAATCTCCTTCAATGCAGTTATATACTTTTTCATAATCTATATATCCTCTTAAATTTGTATATATACTTGTTCCATCTACATATATATCATCTTCAGTTTTTGGCGGCCATGCAGTGGGGTAATTAAATAGTATGCTTTTTTTACCTGAACGAGCATAGGCCTCCCATATTGTTTCTGCTTTTAGAAGTCTCGAGTCAAAACCATAATCCAATTGATCCAACGGGTTACCAAGTGTATGATTCCAAAAACAAGTTATACCATGAGTATTCGGAAATGCTCCAGTGGCCAGAGACGCCCAATTTGGAGGTGTAATTGCAGGCAGCACACTTCTCATAGAATAATCTTTTGTTGTAACACCCTGTGATATTACTTTTTTAAAATTTGGAAGCTTACCTTCCGACACATATTTTTTTACTTGAAGTGCATCTGCTCCATCCAATCCCAATAGAAGTACTTTTTTAGTTTTTATGTTGTTATTTGACATGTTTTCCTCCTTAAATTATG
This sequence comes from Clostridium tyrobutyricum DSM 2637 = ATCC 25755 = JCM 11008, assembly GCF_000359585.1. Classification (GTDB taxonomy): domain Bacteria; phylum Bacillota; class Clostridia; order Clostridiales; family Clostridiaceae; genus Clostridium_B; species Clostridium_B tyrobutyricum. The sequence continues at coordinate 22,843 of NZ_APMH01000019.1, forward strand.
GTCAACTAAAAAAGACTGGACAACAAATTTAATATACAGCATCTATGCACTGTATAAAAATTTGTCTCCAGTCTTTCTGGTCAACAATTTAGTTTAGGTACATGGTATAGCATTTAGTAGTCACTGTCAATTAATTAATGTTTATACCCCCAATAGATTTTAATTATGTAATTCACAACAATTGGCTGTATACACCTTGATAACTTAGATTACCGGTACTAATAATACCTTAATGACTTTATAGTTTCATAATAAATAGCTTGTATATTATTTTTTATATATGTTATATTATAACTATAAAGTTCACAAAAGGAGAACAGCTAATGTACTGGCTTTTTTTATTTTTAGCAATCGTACTGGAATTAATAGGCACATCACTTATGAAAATTTCCAATGGATTGACAAAATTAATTCCATCCTTAGGCATGTTTATTGCATATTTTTTATGCTTTAGTATATTTTCACTGGCCCTTAAGAAAATAGATGTGAGTATTGCATATGCCATATGGTCAGGTGTAGGAATTACGGTAATATCCATTTTGGGAGTTCTGTTTTTCAAAGAATCAATGAATATAACTAAAATAATATCTATAATTCTAATTATTACAGGAATAATAGGTTTGAATTTAAGTGGTGTAAGCCATTAATTAGGAGGTCTTAGATGAAAAAATTTCTAATATGCTTTTTTGTACTAATACTTACAATTTCACTTGTTCCTATTAAAGCTTTAGCTTCAGATGGGGTAGATCTATCAAAACTAAATATAGAAACTAAAATAGCCCAGGATGGTTCTATTAATATGGAGGAACTTATAACTTATGACTTTAAAGATAAATATAATGGAGCCTATAGAGATATATCAACTAAAAATACCGATGGTCTATACAATTTAAATGTATTACTCATATCTAAAAATGGGCAGGAAATTCCATTTAAAAAAGTAACCGATGCTAAAGATGGAGATACTGGTGTATTTGAGTTAATCAAACAGGAAAATGATCTTTATCGAATTAAAATTTATAGTCCTTCTGACAATGAAAAAAAGACTTTTAAAATATCTTATACCATGAAAAATGTTGCAATAAAATATAACGATATAGGTGAATTCTTCTATACCTACTGGTCAGATTACAATGATACAGAAATAGACAATTTAAAAATACGAATTGATAATGCTATAATTCCAGATACTAAAAATATCAGAGCATATTATCATGGAATTTCAAATGGTATGGTTTCTATCAAAAATGGGAGTATTGAATACACTTTTCCACATGTGAATTCCAATGAACTTGTAGAAACACGGGTACTTTTTCCTCTTGAATCCATTCCTCTATCTACCAATGTAAGAAATGAAAATGGATTGAGCAAAATTTTAAATGAAGAGGCAGCATACCGGGAGAAACAACAGCTTAAAATAATTCATGCCAAACTTATAAAAAAAGTATTAAATATTATAAGTTTACTAATTTGTTTTTCTCTCATTATATTAATTATTGTAATATGGATTAAATTTAGAAATAGTTATTCAGACGCATATGATACTTATTCTCCTTATGATATTCCTGAAGATTGCAGCCCTGCAGTAGCAGCATATCTTGTAAACGGAACTATAAACGGAAGAACTATATATGCCACAATACTTGATTTATGGAGAAAGGGCTATTTAAATATTGAAAAGATAGACCTGGAAAACAAACTGGATAAAGTAGATTTCATCATAAAAAAATCTAAAAGTGCAACTTCAGAACTTTTAAAACATGAAATATATTTAATGAATTGGATATTTAATATATCTGAAGATAAAAATAATGTACGGACATCATCCATAAAGGAAGCAAGCAAAGATTCAGAATTCAATGTGAAATTTCAAACATGGTTAAACCTTGTAAAAGAAGAAACTAAATTAAGAGATTATTATGATAAAAAAGCCAGCCATATTGGTAAGTGGCTAACTGCAATCTCTATTTCAACTATAGTTATTTCCATTATAGCTCTTGTTTTTACAGCTTATTGGGGAATATTATGTCTAATCCTATCAATATTCACATTGATTTGTGGAATACATTATTGGTTAAGAAAAAGCCCTAATGGAAATTTGCAATATACTAGATGGATAAAATTTAAAAAATATATAAAGGATACTGACTTTACTTATACTGATGATACAGATTACATGGAAAAGTATATTCCATATGCTGAGGCTCTTAATATGAATAAATCATGTATGCTAAAATTCAAAGATGCATTTAATGATACTTCCCAAAATATGGGATGGATATACTATTATCTACTATTCAACACTTTAAATCTGAATAAAAATCAACACTTTAATAATTATATGTATGGTTGTTTTGGTATGGGATACTCTGGTATGGGTAGTTCTGCCAGTTCAAGCAGTAATTACGGAGGTTCAAGTAGTGGCAGTGCCGGCGGTGGAGGTGCCGGAGGATTTTAGTGGATTCTTTGAATCCACTTTTATTTTAGACAGTGCATATATCTTTCAACATCTTTTCCCTCTACTAAAAATGGCTGACCTTTTGAACAGAATACAGAAGAAGATGTATACTCAATATCAGAATTTTTATTGTACCCTATTTTTTTAACGATTTCTTCTCCATTATGACATATGTCATATCCATCAAAGACCATGCTAATTTTACCCTTACCTTTAGTAAATGATGTTAATTCCAAGCTATAATTCATTAATGCAGCCACAGGTCCCCTGCCTTCTATAATAACTGTATTGCCAGAAATTCCAGGAGTCTCAAAAACACCGTTTAATCTCTGTATATCTGATAAAATTCTACCCATATAATCCACATTAGCTTTTATATTAAACCTGTAAAATGGTTCAAGTAATATATTTTGTGCATTTTCCAGTCCCTGTCTAATTGCTCTGAAAGTAGCTTCTCTAAAGTCTCCACCACATGTATGTTTTATATGTGATCTTCCATCTACTAATGTTATATTCAAGTCAGTTACAGGTGAACCTGTCAATATACCATGATGCTCCCTTTCATAAATATGCTTTTGAATCAATTTTTGATAGTTAATACCAAGAGTATCTACATTACATTGACTTTTAAATGTGATTCCAGCATTTCTTTGACCTGGTTCAAGTTTAAGATAAACCTCTGCATAGTGTCTTAAAGGCTCAAAATGCCCACATCCATAACTACTTGACATAATTGTTTCCTTATATAAAATCTCGCAAGGCCCAAAATCCACATCCATATCGAATCTTTCATGTACAAATTCCTTTAAAACCTGAATTTGAATAATACCCATAATAGTAATCTGCATTTCCTGTAGTTTTTCATTCCATATAACTTTTAGTGAAGGATCCTCTTCTTCTAAAATATTGAAATATTTTAAAACATCCCTGCTATTTAAGCTTTCATCAAACAATACTTTGGATCTTAAGGTTGGTATCATTTTATATCTAATGTTGCCCTTAAAGTTTCCAATTCCACAACCTATATATGCAGATGGCATTCCTTTCACCGCTATTAATTGCCCAGCTGCAGCTCTATCTACATTTTTGAATTTCATACCATTATATATTCTCATTTCACTTATTTTTTCAGTACTTGGTGCTATTTCTTCACGTATTTTTAAAGTCCCACTTAAAATTTTTATATAAGCCAATTTATTTCTCTGTTCATCATGTCTTATTTTATATACAAATCCACTAAGTTTGTCTTCATCATTATATCGGGTAAAAGTCAACTGGTCTAGATTTTCCAAAAAGCTGTCTATTCCAATATTCTGTAGAGCCGAACCACTCATACATGGAAATACTTTATTATCTACTATCATTTTCATAAATGAGTTAAGCCAAATATCATCTTCATAATCTTCCTCTATATATTTTTCAACAAGTGCATCATTTCTTTCTGCAATAAATTCTGCGATTTTTCTGTCAAATTTTTTCTTTTTTATTGGTTTTGATATAAAACATATATCTTCAGTTAAATTTGATTTAATATCTTTAATTACAGTTTGAATGTTAGCACCTTCTCTATCCATCTTATTTATAAAAAAGAAAGTAGGTATATTATGACTTCTAAGCAACTGCCATACTATTTCTGTCTGGGATTGAATCCCATCTGCTGCACTTATTATCAAAATTGCATAGTCCAGTATTTCAATAGCCCTTTCCATTTCAGAAGAAAAATCCATATGTCCAGGAGTATCTATCAAATAATATGTAGAAAAATTATATTGAAAAACCGCCTGATCTGAAAATACAGTGATTCCTCTTTCCTTCTCTATACTGTTACTATCCAAAAATGAATCCTTATGATCAACTCTTCCTATAGTTCTTATACTCTTTGTATTATATAGAATTTGTTCTGCAAATGTAGTCTTACCAGCATCCACATGTGCAAACAATCCTATTGTCTTATTCATATTATAATCACCTAGTACTTCTACTTTTTATAAAATTAAAAAACTCTGTCTTGTTTCTATTTATAATCAGTTCTTCAGGCATATCTATACTTTTCAGCATTTTTAACGCAGCATCAAAGTTTCCTATATGAAAACAACAGTGGGCATCACTGTTTAATATTATTTTTACATTGTATTTTTTACATAAAAGAGCTACCTTTGTGCAAATTTTTTCACTTCCAATTCTTGATCTCACCAATGAACTGTTATTTATTTCAATAAGTACATTTTTTTCTTTTGCCTTCTTGACTACCTCTTCTTCATGAATTGGAAAACTGGGATTACCACAGTGACCTATAATAGACACATAAGGATTATCCATTGCACCTAAAAAAGCACTTGTATTTAAATCCGGGTTATTATTTGGTTTCATTACCGGATCATGTATACTAGCTATCATTACATCAAGCTTCTGCTGTATTTCTGTTGGAAGGTCTATATTGCCTTCATAATCAACAATATTTGCCTCTGAACCATAAAGCATAGTAACACCATAAAGCTCCTTTGGCAAAACTTTAAGATTTCCAAAATACCATTCATGTGGTGCTCCCGGCATGCTTGGAGCATGATCTGTAGTACCTAGAATTTCAAGGCCCTTTTCACTGGCATATTTTGCATTCTCAAATAATGTATTATAAGCATGTCCGCTTGCTATAGTATGTGTATGTATATCAATAGGATATTTCATAAATTAATTCCTCCATTCATATTCTGAAGCATATACTTTAAATTATAACTTAAAAAATTAATTGTAACAAATAAGCATTGGATATTATCATACCCAATGCTTATTACAAATTTTTTATACTTTTAAATCAATACCACTTTTCTTTTCTCTCATCATTAAGTCTATCAAATGTACTATCTGTGCTCCTGCCTCTACTGGAGGTGTGCCATTTCTGTGTATATTGGAAACTACCGTTCTTTGGGATTCCGGTTTTGAGGTGCTGGATTCATATGCCATATAGCTGCTCATACTCTCACCTGTAGCAAGACCAGGTCTCTCACCTATTAATATTATTGTAACTTTTGCATTCAAAACCTCACTTATCTCATCCATAGTAGCTACTCTGGCATATTTTACAAATATAGGGGTTCCTATTTTGTAACCCTTGGCTTTCAATCCATCTGCCATTATATAGTATATATCTTCCAAATTCACAGTAATAGCGGGGGAACTTAATCCATCTCCAGCTATTATCTGAACATCTGGACTGTATTTACAATTCTGCTTTATATATTCCAATGTTTCATTGGAAAATTTTCTTCCCAAATCAGGTCTTTGTATATACTCTTCTTTATTTTTTACCAATGTCTGTACTTTTAAAAATTTAAGTTTGTCTATAACAGCTTCATCTACATAAGACCAGACGGCATCCATTGCAACTGCATGATCAGCCCTTAGTTTCAAAAGTGTTTTCGTCTTGTATCTAGCACCAGCTCTTCCGACACAAATTCTAGCCGTGGTAGACTTTTTCATAGATTCATATACTTCATAACTATCTTCCATATTTTCACCTCATCTTAGACCATTTGCTTTTTTAAGAATACAGCAGGATCTCCTGCCTTCTCTGTAAGTTTTCCATTCTTTAGAATTCCTATTTGTTCAAGTCTATTTTCAAATTCCTTAATTGGTGTTTTCCCTGAAATTTCCCTTAAAGTTGCAATATCATGATAACTTGTGGATTGATACATAAGCATCACATCATCAGCACATGGAACTCCCATAAAATATGTGCAACCAGCATTAGTTAAAAGTATAGATAAATTATCCATATCATTTTGATCTGCTTTCATATGGTTCGTATAACATACATCAACCCCCATGGGAAGTCCTGTAAGTTTTCCCATAAAATGATCCTCAAGTCCTGCTCTTATGACTTGTTTTCCATCATATAAATATTCAGGTCCAATAAATCCTACAACCGTATTTACTAAAAATGGATTATAGCGTTTTGCAAACCCATAACATCTAGCTTCCATAGTAAGCTGATCAGCACCATTATTCCCATTAGATGAAAGTTCAGAACCCTGTCCGGTTTCAAAATACATAAAATTTTCTCCTTTAGAATTCTTTTTTTCTTTCATAAGTAAATAAGCTTCATCCATAATATCTTTATCTATTCCAAAACTCCTGTTTGATATTTCAGAACCCGCAATACTTTGAAATAAAAGATCCATTGGTACCCCTCTTTTTAATACCTCCATCTGAGTTGTTACATGGGCAAGTACACAATTCTGTGTTGGAATATTCCATTCATTAGTAAACTCATTAAACTTTCTCAATATTCTAGATACGCTGTCTATACTATCATTTACTGGATTTAGCCCTATGACAGCATCCCCTACTCCATAGCTTATTCCTTCCATAACAGATGCCATTATTCCATCTATATCATCTGTTGGATGATTAGGTTGAAGTCTTGCTGAAAGAGTACCTCTCTCTCCTATCTTTGTATTGCAAAATGCTGTATTACAAAATTTTTGTGCTGAATATACAAGGTCCATATTAGTCATAAGCTTTGTAACGGCTGATATCATCTCAGAAGTAAGTCCATTTTTTACAGACTTTATGTTTTCCTCTGAAGAACTAAGTATGAATTCTCTAAATTCTCCAACTGTCATAGATTTAATTTTATTATAACTTTTTTCATCAACTGCATCCTGTATTATTCTCGTAACTTCATCATTTTCATATGGAACAACAGGATTATTTCTAAGTTCACCGAGAGTAATATCAGATAACACGATTTTTGCTGCAACTCTTTCAGCTGTACTGTTGGCAGCAATTCCAGCAAGCAAATCTCCTGATTTTTCTTCATTTGCCTTAGCCAAAACATCTTTTACGTCCTTAAATTTATATATTTTATTGAATAAATTAGTTTTTAAATTCATAAAATCACCTGTTTCATATATTTAAATAGCTTTATCTTGTTCATCCATCTTAGTTACTTCATCATTTTTAGAGGATGAATTTTTAAATTTTGAATATAGAAAATAATATACAATAGCAATCAAATAAGCACCTACCACAAAAGCTACAGTTGAAATATTAGAATATCCAACAGTTATAAGTAATACAGCATCTAATACAAGAGATATAACTGGTAATGAATATGAAACTTTATATGGTCTTTCAAGATTAGGTTCTTTTCTTCTTAAAATAAGCAATGAAATCATACTTATAGCATGAAGTGCAATTGCACCAAAACTTGATATTACTATAATTACTGCAGTACTATTTAAAAGTACAAATAACATGCCTATAATACTTGGTATGATTATAGCTACCATTGGAGAACCTTTTTTATTTATTCTTGATAAAAATTCAGGTAGATATCTGGACCTTGACATTGCGAATATCTGTCTTGAATATCCCATTATTATTCCATGAAGACTAGCTACAAGTCCAAAGAGACCTACAAAACTCATTAACTTTGAAAATACATTTCCTTTACCATATATAGCATCCAATGCATCTGGAAGTGGTGAATCTGTGGAACCAAGTACTTTACTATCCAGTACTCCAGATGTACATACAAAAGTAACAAGTGCCAAAATTACAAGTGTAAGTATTGCAAGAATAAAACCTTTTGGTACGTCTTTTTTGGGATTTTTACACTCCTCTGCTGACATTGCACCACCTTCTGCTGCTAGATAAAACCATATTGCAAAGGGAATAGCATTGAATATTCCTTTAAATCCTCCTCTAAAAGCATTCTGGCCTATTATCTTTGTAGTATCGATATGAGTAAAACTAGCACCTGCAAATATTACAAGTCCAACAATTGCAACAATAGTTACAACAGTCTCAATTATTGCAGCAGTTTTAACTCCACCACAATTTATAATGACAAAAATTCCATAAGCTACAAGTGCTGCTGGTATTATTGGAACAACTGGTACAATAAAGTGAATGTAAGCTCCAATGGATATTGCTATTGCAGGTGTCGCAAATAAGAATTCAACAATAGATGAAAATCCAGCGAAAAATCCTCCAAACCTTCCCATTGCCCTTGTTGCATATTCAGAAGATCCGCCTGCATCAGGTATTGCTGTTGCTAATTCTGCATAACTAAACATAAAAGCCGTATAAAAAAGTGTTACAACTGCTATTGCTACTATAAAACCTACTGGTCCTACAAATGCAAGTGCATTATTCCAGCCAAAATACATCCCTGATATAACCATGCCAACTATAATAGCCCAAAGCTGAAATGGTGATAGTGTCTTCTTTAATTTATTACTCATTTAAAATCTCCTCCCAATTAACTATTAAAAATCAATGTTTTTACCACAACAGGTATAGCACCTGCTATAGGTTTTCCAATATCAATGTAATCTCCATTACTAGTTGAAATCCCATCTATGCATATAATATCTTTATTGTTATATTTACTTTTTATTGTTTGTCCCAAAGCCTTTGCAAAATCATTTTCTACAACAACTATTATTAGTTGACTTTTTAAAACTTCAAATGATTTAACTATTCCACATGCCATTGTTTGTATTTGCTTGTAAGAAGGGCTTTCTGGTCCTCTAAATGCAATTGCAACTAATGTATCTGTATACATTTTTATTTTACTTGTAATATATTTATATATAGATTCTTCATTTGACAAGATTTTATCCTCAAGTTTTATTATTGGAGTATTCTTTATAGGTAATATATCCTCATCAAAAGCTATTGTACTACCACTTATTTTTATAGAATGACTACCTGCCCCTATCACAGTAGCTCGTATTTTTTCTTTTGACTCTATAATTCTATATCTTTTGTCTTTTAAAAAATCCCTTATAGAACTTCCAAGAAGCGGCCCTATATCTCCATATTTTATTACATCTGATAGTTTATCGACCATATAGTTGCTATATATAAATTCAGCGACTCCTCCAGAGAACATAAATATTTCGGGTTTTATCTTTCTATTTTCATGTCCTATAAAAAGATCATTTTCCTCTTTAGATAAATTTTTATTATTGGCAATTTTCATAATAATATTTATAAATGAATTCACAAGTAACCTTAATTCTTTAAGTTCAGGTTTTATTCCAATTCGTAAATTTAGCCTCAATATATCTATTAGTTTGAATATTTTTGATGAGATATAAGTTATAATTCCTTTCTCATCAAACTGTATAAGTCTTCCTCCTATATTCAGTGCAAAAGAGTCTACAGGTTCCCCTTTATAAAACACAACAGCATTAGTAGTTCCTCCACCTATATCAAAATTTATTACTTTATCTATAATACCTTTGGAAACTTTAGAAGCTCCTGCTCCAAAACCTGCTAGTACCGCTTCTAAATCGCCACCTGCAGTAGCTACTACAAAATCCCCTGCAAAATCAGAGAGTGCTTTCAAAACTTGTTCAGCATTTTCTTTTCTTGCGGTTTCTCCAGTTATAATTATTGCACCAGTAGAAATATCTTTTTTCTTTATACCTGCTTTTTCATATTCCAGTAATATCAGATTTTTTAATTTATTCAAATCTATTTTTTCTTTTGTTAGTAGAGGAGTAAAATATACATTGCTTTTATAAATTACAACCTTTTTAGTAATTTTAACTTTTGGTACAAGAAAACTACTTGCTGTATTCTGCACTGTTATTTCACTGAATATAATTTGTGTAGTAGTAGTACCAATATCAATTCCTACACTTAATATCTTATCCTGCATTATTTTATTTCACCCCCTTTTTATAGAGTTTATAAAAATAAAATGGAACCCAAAACACCTACATGTTTTAAGCTCCATTGCTTATTAAACCAATATTAATTTCCAATATTACACTAAAATTATAAACTTAAATAAATGCTCCGTTGCACTTCATCTATAATTTATATTAAGTCTACCATAATAATGTGTTAATGTAAAGTGGATTTTAGTATTAATTTAATAATATAATTCATTTATGTACTGATATTTATCAATAAATAGCGAAATTATTTCCTTCCGCAGCAATTCTTGTATTTTTTCCCACTTCCACAAGGGCATAAATCATTTCTTCCTATTTTTATTTTGTTTTGTACTGTATTATAATTAAGTTCTTCAATTGTATATCCTTTTGTAATCCATTGTCTCGTATTATTGGAAAAATAGCATATTTCATTTGTAATGTGAGCGGCTTGTTCTACTTTTTCGAATTTAAAATCACCTATAAGATTTAAAACCATTTCATCAAAATCTTCCCCATTTTTTATACTAATCTCTAAATTATACATAAGGCTTTCTACTGAAGATTTACTTAAATTCAAATTGTTTATTAGATAATTTGAAAGTCTTCTATAAGATTTAGTTCTGTCTATAAAACCAGGTTTTGAAGAACTTAACAACTGCTGCTTTTTAAAAGGATAAAAATTTAAATTACGTTTTTCATTGCGTTTATTTAATATATATGAAATATCCTTTACATATATATTGCATCCTATACCATTTCTGAATTTAAATATACCATAGTATTCAGAGGCATTTTCCATGATTATATCCAAATTAAAATCTGATAAATTATAATTTACATAAGATTTAGCTAATATTCTAAAGTCATTTATATTCAATACACCATAGTAAAAACACATTCCACAAAATAATTTTATCAATTCTTCATTTTTCTTAAGTCTATTTTGAAGATTATTTTTATTTCTTATTATTTCTTCTAATTCCTGGGGAACTATTATACTCCTTTTACCATTTATTATACCGTTAAATAAAACAGCCCTATTTTTAAAATACATAATTTTATCTATATGAGAATTGTCATTTCTATATTCACTATTATTTAAATAATTTAAAATATAATGAAATCTAGCAATGTCTATGTTGTCTATGAATACATTCATTCTATCTTTATATACAGACTTTATTATATTTTTTAAATCGTCTTTTTTTAAACCAGATACCTTTTTTATATATAAATTTTTACAAATATCCAACAATTGCTTTTTAGTAAGTCTTTCTAAATGATATGTCAAATCAAAATTTTCATCTATCTTGTCCCATAAACATGCATCATCTTCTAAAACTTCGGGTAAATAGGGAACTTCGTTATATTTATTTCCATGATATGAACATACACGATCCCTTGGAGAATTTTCATATTCTAATTTTTCTATCATTTCTACATTTCTAAATGCCTTTTTGCTGCACTTTACACATAAATACTCCTGATTTTCATAATCATAGTATTCTGCTTTTCTGTCACATTCTGCACATAATATATCAGGTTTATTATTTCTTGCCATTATCTCTATCTTATTTTTTGTTTTTAACCATTTGATTTCATTTATAACCTTTATTTTTAAATATGTAGTATTTCCAAGATCATATTCATAATCTATATCATCTTTTAATTTTATTATATTCTTAATAATTACATTCATATTATTCTTAGATCTATTCCATATTTCATCCGTATCAATTTCCGAATCATAATTTTCTCCATGTATACTAAATCTGCTTAAATGTCCACAACATTCAACCCAAATATTTCTTAAGAATCTATCTAAATCTTTTAATTTCGCCTCCTTGTCTATATTTATATACAACCAGTAATCAGGATTGTATCTAGCCTCTATAAACAATATAAACTTACCTGCACTATTTACAGAAGATTTATCTAGCCTATTGCAGTTTTTTAAGTGTCTTGACATTCCTGATTTGGTGAATTCATTATTACAATAATAACATTTTCCTTTCATATTGACCTCCTTATAAAGTATACCTATTAATTATAATATTAAGAGATCAAAAATGAAAATATGATTTTCGTTCCACTATTGTTTGATTCAATATTTATATCTCCATTCAATTTATCTTTTACCATACTTTTTACTATATCCAAACCAAGGCTTTGATGCTTTGCTGACTTAATATCAAATCCAATTCCATTGTCAATTACAGATATATTAGAATACATAATTCCCCTGTTTATAACTATTTCTATGTATCCTTCATCTTTATAAACAAATGCATGTTCAAATGCATTTGACAGTAATTCATTTATAATAATGGCTATGGAGGTTGCTTTATCAGAATTTACATAAAAGCTATCTCCAATCAAATTTATAATTATATTTTTATTATTCTGTATAGATGATCTTATAGCATTATTTTTGATTTTATCCAATATATTCTTTATATCCACATCATCTATACCATTTTTAGCCAATACTTCATGGGTAGCTGCTATACTAAGTATTCTTCCTATACTATCATTAAAAGCTTTTTTTGCCTGGGTATTTTCTATTCTTCTTGATTGAAGTCTTAGAATACTGGCTATAGTCTGTAAATTATTTTTAACTCTATGATGAATTTCCCGTATTGCTACTGATTTTAAAACAATCTCTTTTTCCTTCTCTCGTATATCCGTTATATCTTTAATAAGCATAATTACTCCAAGTCCCCCATTTGATGTTTTCGCCAATGCATATTTTATCTGCAAAGAAAACTTTCCTACTGTTACTTCTGAAGATATAGATTTATTTTCACTTATAATGTTTATAAAATTAATTTTACTCAATACAAGATTATGAAATTTCATTCCTATTATTTTATCCTTGTATCCAAGTTTTTTATATAAGTTTTCAGCAATATAGTTGGCATATATAGAATATCCATTTTTATCAAATATAACTATAGCATCATTAATAAGATTAAAATCAAGGGAATTTTGTAAATCAGGCTGACTAAAATTCATAATAGTCTCAGTTAGCTGTTCTGTAGTTTCAGATAGTATTTCCATGTTTCTATTTTTACTTACATCTTCAGTTACATCTCTTTCCATTATCAATACACCAATTACCCTACCCACATTGTTCTTAATAGGAACAGTATTTTGTTTAACCACTCTATTTTCCTGGGTAACGGCTTTTAAATCTGAAGTTCCCATACCTACTTCAAGTGTTCTAAGAGCTGCCGGTTCATTTTCTCTTAAAGCAAGCTTTCCCACAACTGAATTTTTATATAATGACAAATTATTTGGAGGCTTTGCCTCTCCAACCACAATAGCTTTATCAGAACTTTTAATCAAACAATCTATAAATATATCTGCTCTTACTAAGTCAGAAATGATTTTTATGTATTTTTCCATGTCTTCTAATATACATATATCCTCATGAGGTAAATCTGTATATTTTTCACACAATTTTCTAAGCATTTTTATTTGCCTTTCTATACTTTCTAACTAATCTTGTTGACGTTTCTAGAATAGATTTTTGCCCATCCATGCTTAATTTTCTTATTTGTCTGTAAGCATCATTTTCCTTCAGGGAGTACTTATCCATTAATATTTCCTTTGCCTGATGTATGATTTTAATATTTTTTGCTGTATCTTTGGCTTCAATTATTTCATTCCTAATATTTCTTATCTCTTTACCCTTTGAAATTGCTATTTCAATCTGAGGAATTAAATTTCTTTCATCTATAGGTTTTACAATGTAGCCAATAGCTCCAACTTCTTTTACCTTGTCAATAAATTCACTTCCACTATAAGCTGTAAGCATAACTATTGCATCTACAATGTTTTCATCAATTAGTATTTTTGAAGCTTGTATTCCATCTAATTTAGGCATTTTTATATCCATAATTACCAAATCAGGTTTGTATATTCTACATAGATCCACAGCTTGAAGTCCATCGGCTGCCTTTCCAACTACATCATAACCAGAAGATATAAGCATTTCAGAAATATCCATTCTTGTAATTGGCTCATCTTCTGCTAATACTATTTTATCTTTCATATGTAAAAACCACCTTTCACCATATAAGCAAAACAATTATGGTAAAATCATAAAATAATTATTTATAATTTTATCACAAAATCATGTGTATAACTATTATATTTTCATATAATAAGCTAAAAAAATATTAATCATACTTTTCTAGCTTATTTTAAATATTATTGTCAATAATATTTAATAAACATATTTTAAGGAGATATTGTGTAATGAAATTAACTAGAACAGAAGTATTGTTAATACGGCATGGTGAAACTTTATGGCATAAATTGGGGAAGTTACAAGGAAATTTTGATATAGATCTATCCTCTGATGGTATGATACAAGCTGAATATTTGGCTCAAAAATTAGATGGAAAATTTGACTTCATATATTCAAGTCCCATGAAGTGTGCAAAAAAACTGCAGAAATAATTTCAAAAGGTACTGAAAAATCTATTAATACGATAAATGATTTACGTGATATACATTTTGGTGAATGGTAAGGGTTAACTAAAGCTGAAATTTTCAACAACTATAAAGTTCAATATATTAACTGGAAAACTACTGGCATAGGAAAAACTATGTGCAACAGAAATTTAAATCTTAAAATAGCTTGTAAAAGAGCTAAAACCGCTATTCTTTCATTGATTAAAATACATGAACATGAACGAATTGTTGTAGTTGCCCATAAAGGCATAATAAAAGCCGGATTAATGGGATTATTGGAATGGAATTTAAATATGTATAATAAAATAATACTTTTAAATACTTCCATATGCCAATTGTCCTTTAACGAAAGCTTGACTCCTTCTATTTTTACATTGAATGATGATTCTCATTTAAAATGGAGTTGAATGCCCCTTAATTATATATTCATCTCTTTTCTCTGATATTAAACTGAATATGAAGATATGATAATTTATTTTCAAATACTATTACCAATCTATCATATCTGAATTTTCTTAATATTTAAATATTTAATATATCAATAAAACGATACAACAAATAACATATATTTATAAACTCATTATAAACATTTAATGTCGATTCATGGCTTATTTTACGCTTTTTATTGTTGACATAAAATTAGTTAAATTCTGATTATTAATAAATAAACTATTAATCCTTTAATTTTATTGACAATTTTTAATTTTTGATATACAATAAATGTGTAGTAAATGAAAGGTGGTGAAATGAATGAAAGAATTGAACAATAAAAAACCAAATTTAATAACTCCAGAAGTTATCAATGAATGTCTTTGTGAATCATTTGGAGATATTGAAAAAAGTGCTCAAGCACATAAAAAAATCAGGAAACAATTAAATTAGCCTTTTAAGTACAGGCTATTCTATTTTTAATAAAAATAGAATAGATGTATTAAAAGGTTTTTTTAATACAATCTATATTGAATTCCCCTCTATTACTTTTATCTTTCAAAATCTTATTTAATTTCTCTGAGTTTAAAGGTTTGCTAAATATAAATCCCTGTATTTTATTACATCCTATACTTTTTAGATATCTTAGTTGTTTATCTGTTTCTACCCCTTCTGCTACTATATCAATATTTAAATCATGGCTTAAAGCAACAATATGATTTATAATTATTAGATGTTTTTCATGTATTTTTATACTGTCTATAAAAGATTTATCTAATTTTATACCATCAACAGGTAAATATGTTAAATAGTTTAACGAGGAGTACTTTGTTCCAAAATCATCTATAAATATCTTAACTCCTATTTTCTTTATTTCAAACAAGACTCTAAGTATTGATTTTGATTTTTCTACCAGAACTCTTTCCGTAATTTCAAAACATATATATCTAGGATCTATTTTCATATCCTTCAATGTAGAAGTTACATAACTTACAAATCTTTTATCTTCAAGCTGCATTTTAGATATATTAACTGACATGTGAATATCTTTATATCCTAATGACTCCATTTTTTTCATTTGGATACATGATTCATAGAATACAAATTTACCTATTTCATTTATCATACCATTTTTCTCAACAATATCTATAAACTGATTTGGTAATCTCATACCTGAAGGATGATTCCACCTTATCAATGCTTCTACACCATAAATTTCTTTTTCATGAATATCAACTTGAGGTTGATAATAAACTACAAACTCTTTATTTGATATTGCCGTCCTCAATTCATTCTCAATTTTAATATTGTTTAAAATCTCTATATTCATTTCTTTATTATAAATTTTATATTTATTATTGCCATTTCTTTTAGCATTATTTAGAGCTATATTGGAATATTTAAATATGTTCTCTATATCTTTTACTCTTTTAGTAAATAAAAAAATACCTATACATACTGTTACAAAAATTTTTTCTTTATTAATATTAAATAACCTATTAAACAATCCTAAAAATTTTTCAGCTTTCAATTTTATATCTAAAACATTTCCGTAATCAACTATTACAACACAAAATTTACTTCCTTCAAGTTTACACAACATATCCTTAAATTCCAAACTACTTTTTAATATAAAAGCTATTTTTCTTAATAATGTTTGTACTACTTTATCTTTATAAACGTCATTTATTTTTTCAAAATTGTCAATATCAATACTAAATACTGCTATTTTTCTATCATTTAAAATAGATTTATTAATAAATCTATTTAACTGCATTGTTAAAAACAACCTATTGGGAATACTAGTTATTTCATCATAATATTTTAAATATTCAAGGTCAGATTTATATATTTTTTTATCAGTAATGTCAGAAATATAATTAATAATTAAAGTATTATATTTACCATCTGAAAAAATTCTACCTTTATGTAAAACCCATTTGATTTTTTGAGATTTAGTTATAATTCTATATTCACATTGAAAATACTTAGAATTTTCACTTATAAACTTCATCAAACAATTATCAATTATTTTTATATCATCAGGACATATAACTTTTATAAGCTCATTAAAAAAATTAGCATTTTGTTTAATATTATATTCGGTAATATTCTTCCACATTTTAGATATACTGAATTTATTATCTTCCATATTCCATTTTACTGTAAATCCATTAATATTATCTAATATGAATTTTTTTTCTTCTTCGATTGACAACTATTACACCCCCCCTTATAAAATAATACTGTCATTAAGTTTGATTCCAATTATTGTATCCTTATAAAATTATATAAGCCCTTATCTGTAATTTTGATATTATCAAAGCAACTTATCACTATAAATATACAATAATAAATATAATTTTTGATATTATTAAATAATAAATATATTATAGAATACTATAATTACTTTGTTTAAATATTTCATTTTATGTTTAAAAATGTCATATTATATACAGTATACACAACCTTTAATATAATTACAAGTGTATTTTACACTTATAGTTTGTTATATCCTTTGTCAAAAATTGCTAAAGTCAAATTGGGTGATGCATATGAAAACAGATTATAAAAAATTAGGAAAACGAATTAAAACAATACGTAAAGAAAGGGCCCTTACTCAGGAAAAGCTGGCAGAAATGACCGGCCTTTCTAACAACTACATAAGTAACATTGAGACAAATAGATCTATACCAAGCATTGATACTCTATTGAAAATTTGTAATTCGCTTGGTGTAACCCCCGATTTCATATTATTGGATTCAATTTATACTTCTAAAAAATATTTAAAAGATGAAATTGCTGTAAAGCTCAATAAATGTAGTGAAAAAAATATACATCTTATCGCAAAATTTTGCGACTTGTTGATAGAAGAACAAACTAACGAATAAAAAAACTATCCCAAAATAGTGTTAAATACTATTTTGGGACAAATATGTTAATATTCATTATTTAAAATTTGAGCTATTGGTCCAACAGGACTAATTATATTTTTAATTTTCTCGTATGGAATTTCTATTTTAAATAACCCATGAACATAAGGCGTATAATCATATACTTGATAGTAAATAACCAGACTAGTAGGAGTCAAATAATATTCTTGATCTGGAGTTATACCATTATACTCATTAATTAAAGTAATATTATTTTGTTCTATATATTGTTTTGCAAGTTCATTTAAAACCGCTGTATAATTTACTTTAGAATTAAACAAATCGCTGAAACTATATACTCTTCCGTTTTCTATATTGACAGTTATAGAAGAATATTTAGTATATCCATGTGCAGCTCTATTTACATAAATATACATACTAAACAATATACTTAGTATACCACTTTCATTTAAAGTTACTTCGTAGTCTCCAAGAATCTGATTAAAATCCACAACACCGTCTACAAGTGCTTGACTTTTAAAAAGTTCCCCCACTTCATTTATAATAGCATTATTTATATTAGATATATTTTCCTTGTTCTTTGTATTATCTACAACAGGATAGGATATTTTAAATTTATCCGGTTCAAGTATCTGTTCCTCTAATTTAATGCCCTCCTTTAGATTTTCGCTCCTATATTTCATATTATTTTTAAAATTGTCAGGATAACTAAAATAAATCATTTTAAGTTCCTTCTCCGCTCTTAATACACTAACATACTATTCTACAAAGCCGTTTATTGTGATTATATTATTATAATTTTAACACATACTGTTGAATATAAATTATATTTAAGATAAAATATCCATGTACTTAATAAGTATAATTCATTAATATTAAAGGCAGGAATTTTTATGTTCATAAATTTATTTAGAGGAATACTTATAGGTTTAATAGTAGGCATGCCCATTGGTCCAATTGGAGCCATATGTCTTAAGAATACTATTACTTTTGGTAGAAAATATGGTTTAATCTGTGGATTTGGTTCGGCATTTGCCGACAGCATTTATGCATTTTTAGTTTCATTTGGACTTATGATAATAACAAAATTTATATTTTTATATCAGTCATACTTTCATATAATAGGTGGAATTATACTTATTTGCTTCGGTATATATATATCATTAAAGGCAAATTCCAATGTTAAAAATGAATCTATTTCAAATAGTAATTCTTTATTTAAGGGATTTATATCAACATTTTTGCTGGCACTGTCAAATCCAGCTACTATTTTTTCGTTTATAGCTATATTTACAGCACTTCATCTAGTAAATATAAGTGCAGATATCAATAGCAAAATTATTTTAATAATTGGTGTATTTATAGGAAGCATGCTGTGGTGGTTTATATTGATTTTTACAACATTCAAATTCAATAACAAACTCAATGTAAAAAGTACATCTATTGTAGACAATATTTTAAGTTTCATAGTTATACTTTCAGGAATAATAATATTTTTAGGTGCTTTTAAATTCTTTCACTTAAGAAATTTTCCTGTTTTACATGCAAAATTATTTCAATTTTTCTTTAAAATCAAAACTTTAATGTATCGTTGCTCTTATTAGCTTTTCCTGTGCTTTTAAAGATTTTTCAGTTAACTCATTTATTTTATTATGTAATTCCATTCTATTGGAGTCATTCAAATAAATGTTTTCTAACGTTTTAGTTATTTTAGAAGTTGCATTACATAAATCATTAAGCATATCTTCATTTTTACGCCAATCCGAAGATATTGCTTTTGCTTCATTGATCTTATTTTCTAATTTTTTTATTAAATAATCTTCTATATTTATAGATTTATTATTCATTTTATCATCACCCTGATTTATATTTTCTACATAATAACCTAATTTCCTTCAATTTTAATACTATTTTTTATTTAATTTTAAAATATATACATATAGTATAAAACTATATTATCTAAAACAACAAATGTCTTTACTAAATAGAAGTTTTTAAGTTATAATAAATATATTAAACTTTTTATGGAGAAGAGGTTCTATACAATGCATAATGCAAATCTACCATATGAAAAACATTCTATGAAAATAACTCAAGATGATTTGAAGAAAATTCTTGAAAGTGAAAATTCTCCTATTTTTATTGATCTCAGAACTCCTACAGAATTTTCCCAAGGTCATATTATGAAAAGCAAAAATATACCTATTGAAGTTTTTAAGGAAGTTATAATTAAAATGAATTTAGATTTAAAATCACCAATTATACTATATTGTCGTACTGGTAGAAAATCAGGTATAGCTGCGAATATATTATATGAGCTTGGTTTTAAAAAGATCTATAATTTTGGTGGTATAAATAACTGGAATTATGCTTTAGAAAAATGAATTATATCTTTATGTTATATTTTTTTATCTTATTATATAAAGTATTTCTCCTTATTCCAAGTGCTTTTGCAGAATGTGTAATATTATTATTAAATATTTTAAGTGTTTTAACAATATGTTCCTTTTCTACGTACTCGAGACTTAAATATTTTTTCTTAATATTTAATATATTATTATTTTCATCTATTTTTTGTTTTCCAAAATATTCCAATGGTATTGAATTCGTATTTACTAACAAATTAACTAAATTTTCCAGTTCTCTTACATTGCCCGGCCACTTATAATTCATCATTTTTTTCAAATATTTTTCAGGTATTTCTATATTCTTTTTGTCTGATTTTTTACTTATCTTATTGATAAAGTATTTTATAATAGGAAGTATATCGGATTTTCTTTCTCTCAATGGCGGTAAATAAATAGGAAGTACATTTAGTCTATAGTAGAGATCCTTTCTAAATCTACCCAATTCCACTTCTATTTTTAGATCTCTATTAGTAACTGCAATAATTCTTACATCTACAGACATAGGTTTTGAGCCGCCTATTCTGGTTATAATTCCTTCCTGTACAACTCTTAGTAGTTTTGTTTGCATATCAAGAGGCATTTCTCCTATTTCATCCAGCATTATAGTTCCTCCATTGGCTAATTCGAATTTTCCAGGATTACCTCCTTTTTTTGCCCCTGTAAACGATCCATCTTCATATCCAAAAAGTTCTGATTCTATAAGTTGTTTTGGAATAGCACCACAATTTAGTGCTACAAAAGGGCCATCTACTCTATTACTATAGTTATGAATTGATTGTGCAAACAGTTCCTTTCCTGTTCCACTCTCTCCCATTATAAGTATAGTAGACTTACTATTTGCAATCTTTTTTGCGTACTCAACTACTTTTATAAAGTTTGCATCCTGTCCAACTATTTTATCAAAAGTATAGTATGCTTGTCCGCTTTTATTTTTATTTATAGTTTTTATCTTTTGAAACACATATATTATTTCAATAGTATTTTGTTTGGAGTTGTATATCGGATTGGCAGTTAGCTGAAATTGCAATTTATTACCTGAGGTTATTATATTTACCTTCCAAGAAAAGTTTTTACCTGAATATATATCATTTTTTATTTTATCCCAGTCTTTTAAAAGATATTTCATTTCTGATACTTCTAAATTCACATTATTATTTTCAAACATTTCTGAAGCTTTTTTATTATAAATACCTATTTTTCCATCTATATCGGAGGTAATTATAGCCAATGGGATTGAATTAAATACTGTTTTTTTATACTTGTTATCTGTGTCATGTTTTATACAATATGACTTTCTCTTTAATTTCTCAGATATAACATCAGAAGCTGAAATAACCATTCCAAAAGTATGAGAATTTACATTTTCATTATATCCTGTAAAATTTAGAATACCTATAATTTTATTTGTATTGTCCTTTATGGGAGAAGCATAACATGTCCATTTGTAATACTTATTTATAAAATGTTCCTTTCCACATATACAAGCCGGCTCATTGGTATTGATAACTGAACTTATTGCATTAGTTCCAATACTTTCTTCATTCATAAAAGCACCTGGTATCATTTTTATAGAAAAAGCTTGAGATAATATTTCTTTATCACCTATAGCATTTAATATACAGCCTTCCATATCTGTAAGCAATATAAAAAAGTTAAATTCTTGTACAAAACTCATGAGCTTTTCCATATATGGTACGGCACATAATATTAAATTTCTGTTGGAATTAATCCTATTCTGCAACTCCATATCACTAATAATTTTTTTGCTATAGATTTGTTCTGGTTTAATGCCAAACTTTTTACACCTTTCATGAGAAGTCTCTATATATGATTTATAACCAGCCTTTATCATAATAACCCCTTCTTTTCAACTATTAATTTAAGGCATACAATTTTTTATAGTTATTTTTCACAAAGTATCATGTTCAAATTAAACTCCTTTTTTAACCAAAAACCATTTTTATCATTCCATACCAATTCATTTATACATCCATAATTTTGCCTTATTCTAAAAATATCACTTAATGAAATTCCCAAAATATTTCCGATTATAACCCTATTTACTCCTAAATGAGCAATTATAAGTACATTTCCTGTTGTTTGTTTTATAATATTTTCAACCGCTGGAACCACTCTAGTTTGCAACTGTTTAAAACTTTCTCCGCCTTTAGGAACAAAAGTATCTATATTTTCTCCTCTTTTTTTAAACTCCTCAGTGAAAAATTTTTTTATATATTTAAAAGACTTACCTTCCCACTTTCCCAAATTTATTTCCATAAGTTCTTTTATTTTAACTCTTGGTACATTTCTATTTCCTATAATTATATCCGATGTCTGGATACATCTTTTCATAGGACTTAAATAAACTTTTTCTATATAAATACTAGAAAAAAATTTTTTTAGATTCATACTTTGTGCTATTCCTTCCATACAAAGAGGTAAGTCTGTAATTCCTATATACCTTTTTTCTCTATCCATTTTAATTTTACCGTGTCTGATCAAATAAATTTTTCTACTCATACTTGAATACCCTGCCAATTGCACACTTTAATTTTTCCATTATATCTTCAGCTGCATCAAATCTAAGATTTATTTTGTATAAAGCTTCTTGATTATCTCTATATTTATTTAGACAATACTCACGTCTCGCTTTTAAATTAATAATTTTATCTTTCTTTACAAGTTTGTCGGATAAATAAAGTATTTCACTTTCTTTAATATTTTCTTGGCTTGAAACTTTTATATTCATATGATGAGATATTATATTGCCTAATTTGGGATAGCCTAATTTTTTTAATAGTTTGCCTCCTGCTTCTGCATGATTTTTACAATTCCTAGATACATCATGAAGGAGTCCCGCTGTTTTCAAAATATTCTTGTCAAAATTGTATCCTGCATCATTTAGTGACTCACAAATATCCATTGCTACTTGTGAGACCTTGACGCTATGCTCTATTACATCTAAAGGTACATTATATAATTTTAAAATGCATAAACATTCTTCTATATTTGGAATCTGCGAATTAAAATAATCTACTAATTTACAATACTCGTCTTTAGTATCCATATCCATTAAAATGCTATTATCACACACTGCAACCATTGTAGAATCCTTCTCGAATTTAGCAAGCAATTTCTTCAATCCTCCACCTCCACTCCACTTCTTTATTATATTTTTATATTTACAATCTATTAGGGGAGGATGTCCTTTTTTTTCATTAAAAACAGGATATATAATTCCCGCATTTCCTTTTAAGTATTCGTTTTCTAATGAATTGATAGTATTTGTTTTAACAAGTGGTATGTCTACAGGAATCATAAAAAAGCCATCCACAGTATCATCTAAATCTCCCAGTGCTGTTACTATAGATGAGTACATACCCTTTGGGTAATCCCTGTTTTCCACACATTTAATCTTGCTATTTTTTAACAATTCCAATATTTCATTTCCTCGGTGTCCCACCACCACAACAATATTGTTGATACCTGAAGATGTAAAGGTATTTATAAGCAGCTCCACTGCAGTATATTTTCCAAATTTCAAAAGAGGTTTAAAGTCCCCCATTCTAGAAGAATAGCCAGCTGAAATAATTATTGCTCCAAAGTTATTCCTTTTCATTTGTAATTGATCTCCTAACCTTTATCAATTCAGCTGCAATACTTATTGCTATCTCTTCAGGAGTCTGGGCATCTATTTCAAGTCCTATTGGGCAGTGTACTCTTTGTATATCTTCAATGATATATTCTTTCTTTAAAAGAGTATTGTATACAAAATTTCTCTTGGTCTTACTACCTATCATTCCTATATATCTAGCATCAGTTTTTAGAACTTGCTCCAGAACCTCTTTATCACAAGCATGCCCTCTTGTAACTATTATAACATAACTTCTATTGTCAATTTTAACAGTGTCAAGAAGATTTTCAAAAGACTCAAGTACTACAATCTCATCTGCAATTTTGAACTTTTCTCTATTGGCAAACTCTTCCCTATCATCTAAAACAATGGTTCTGAAATCAAGCATTTTAGTTAAAGTTGCAATTTTTTGGGATATATGGCCGGCACCCATTATAAATACTTTTTCATAATTGAATACAGGTTCTATTAAATAATTACTCTCACTGTCAGTCATATATTTAAATTTAACATTTTTAAAATCTTCCCTTATATTTCTAAATACATGTTGAACCTTGTCATTTTCCTTACCATAAAATCCTGTTTCCGTACATATCCATTTATCTACTCCATTTATATATTTTGTATTTGGTCTTATTTCAGTTACCAGCACAAAGTCAGTGCCCTTTTTCTTTAATGACATTGCTTTCTTATATGTTTCAATCATGAAAGTATCACTACAGTCTATATACTCAAGAAGCAATTTTACACTTCCACCACAAACTGAGCCAAGTGCAGCAGCTCCTTCATTTGAAAAAGAAAAATCTTTAACTATGAATTCCTTGTTTTCAAAAACCTTTGAAGATAATTTTATGGAAACAGCCTCAAATATTCCACCTCCTATAGTGCCTTCAATAGAAAAATCCCTCTTTATAATCATCTTTGTACCCTGTTCTCTAGGAGCAGAGCCAGACTTTTCCAAGATAGTAGCCAACACAAAATCCTCTTGTTCATATATTAAATCCTCTATGATTTTATATATATCCTTCATAAATAAACCTTCTTTCTATTATCATATATTTTTCTCTTTAACATGCTATTTTTTATTTGTTTATCTTCTGTTGAATTTATAATTTTAAATTCTATTATATTATTCAATAACTCATCTTCTATGAAAGTTATATTTTTAATCCCTTTCAGTATTTCTAGTGACAACTTGTTAAAATCACACTGATTAAATAATGTCAAATACACATATATTTTATTGTAATCTTCAATATGCAAACTATAATTCATAACTTGTGGAAAAGATAAAATGATTTCATCTAATTGACTCATATAAATATATTTATGTGAACTTATTTCAAATCTATTGTCAATTCTACCAAGTACCTTGTTCATGGTTTTTAAAAAGCTTCCACATTTACAACAATTTTTACTAAAAGAAGCTATATCTCCAGTTTTATATCTTATAAGTGGCATTCCCTCACTTTTAAGAGTTGTAAATACTACTTCTCCCGGTTCACCATATTTTATCTCTCTTCCTGTAGTTGGATCTACAATTTCAAAATAGATATCATTTTCTCTAAGATGATATCCATTTAAAGTTTCACATTGAACTGCTCCTCCATATCCCATTTCAGTCATGCCATAATGTGTAAATACTTTAGTTTTAAATTTATCTGTCATCTCATTTACAAGAGTTTCAGGCACATAATCGGAACTAAGAAGTATTTTATCTATTCTGTCTTTAAATATACTACTTTGACTTCTGCTGAATTGAAGTAACTGTATTGGAATTCCAACTATACAATTTATATGCTTGTTTTTTATAATATCAGCCGTATCACTAGTATTCTTCATAATTCCCTGTACATAGCAGTATATATTTATTTTCTCCAGTGCTCTTTTAAGCAGATACCCGATACTTCCATAAGAATTTCCCGGAAACATCACCAATATCCTGTCACCTTCATCTACCAAGGACTTCATTCCATAACTAAAAAAGTCAACTGTCAATTCCAGATCCTTTTCTGTAAAATATATTCTTTTCTCATACCCCGTTGTACCTGAAGTTTTAAGTGTTACAACTCTTTTAATATTCTTTTGTGGTACACATAAAAATCTAAAAGGATTTTGAATTATATCTTTAGAATTAGTAAATGGTACATTTTTAAAGTCTTTAAATGAATTTATATATTCCGCTTTAATATCTTTTAGATATTCTCTATAAAATTTGCTGTTTTCTTTTACATAAGCTATTGTCTCCTTTATTTTGTGAAGTTGATATTCTTTCAACCTTTTTCTACTTTTATACTGTATTTCAGTTTTATCCATTATAAGTTTTTCAATTGTTGTGCACTTCATTTATGCTTCCCCTTCTATACATATAATTTCCATTTATATCTGTAATATTGTATAAGCAGAAAGGTATCAATTTTCCCTCTGGATTGACTACATGAATACAACAGTCCTTTACTCTCTCTAAATCTAAATTCCATATGTCTTGAAAAGCCATAGCAGATATACTAAAAGAATAGTTTTTTATTCTATAAAGTATGCTGTCCCAGGTATTTGGTCTTTTGAAATTCAACTTCTCTTTTAAATTTATTGGTTTTCTTGCCGACCAATTTCTTGATACAAACCTTTTTGCTTTTACTGCTCCCTTTACTGCTGTTTCAACTGTGCTGCAGCAGCTATTTGAATTGGTAACACTTAATATTTCATCTTTATTTATATATATATAGTTTCCATGAAAAGAACAAAGGGCATTTTCACATCCTGGAGGCTTCATACTGTTTATTTTAATTTTGCCAGAAGTTTGTTTTTCTATATTATCCATAATTTCAGGCAAAGTAATTCTATCTGAATCCTCAGGTATATGAGGAATTCTTCCAAAATAACTTACAGGCTGGAAATGTACACCTCTAACTGAAGGAAGATTATCAATTGCAAAATCTATTATTTCTCCTATATTGTCTATATTTATTCCTGGAACTAAAGTTGGCACAAGAACTACTCCTATTCCATATGTTTTACAATTTTTTATAGCTTGCAATTTGAGTTCAAGAAGTTTTCTTCCTCTCAACTCTTTGTATATAGAATCTTTAGTTCCGTCAAATTGTAAAAAAACAGAATCAAGTCCTGCCTCACCTAATCTTTTAGTAAAATCCTCTTCCAAAGCAATGCGTATTCCATTAGTATTTAACTGTATAAATTCAAATCCAATATTTCTTCCTAAAAGTACTATTTGTGGAAGATCATCTCGAAGTGTTGGTTCACCGCCTGACAGCTGTACATTACACCTTCCAGAGGATTTCATCAAGGACTCATATAGGAATTTTATCTTTTCCATAGAAGGATCTTCTCCTTTATTCAAACAAGAACTTGCAAAACAAAATCTGCATTTCAAATTACATTTCTGAGTAACTTCTATAAGGCCAGTACATGTGTTCTGTCTATGTGAACTGCACAATCCACAATCATAAGGACACCCTTTGTTCACAGTAGTATTCGGATAATTTATATATGCTCTCTTCTTATTTCTAACCCAACTATTTAAAGGTATACTTTCATCCCATATAATAGTGGTGAATTTTCCATGTTCATGGCAGTACTTCTCCATATATACTTTATTATGTTTCAGTATTTTCTTTGCAGATATTTTTTTCAAACAGCAGGGACATATACTTTCAGTTTCTGATATCAAATTTGAATTTGTCATGATTATTCCCTGTCTCCAAAGTCATATCCATTTTCATATAATATCTGCTGTATCTTTAAATAACATTCTTTTACTATGTCCCCGCACTTTACTGGATATGTTGTATTACCTTCATCATCCTTTATAATTTGAACTCCTACTAGATCTATACAATCCGTACTTTCAAATTTTTCCTCAAACCATTCCATATATTCATCCATCATTACTTTAAAATTTTCTTTACAATATTCCTCCTCACTGCCTTTTCCTCCATACATGCCCAATATTTGTATTCCGGATATAATACATCCACAAGTCTTTTGTTTAAGATTTATACCACCGCATAATCCATGGGAAGCCTTTACTAAATCTTCATTTTCTCTTTCTTCTTCTTCTAAAGCCATTATAATCATAATCTGGCTACAACAAAATCCAGATACTGCTAACTTGTATATACGAAACGATATATCATCCATATTATTTATCTCCTCTTTTAGCTATAATAATAAAATACCCTGGTTTACATCTTCTAAGCACTTCCTCAAATTGACATCCATTCACAGAGCACTCCATGGCCTTGTTCCAAAAGATTGCCATGGAACCATAAGTAAATATGGTCCTTACCATAAGTTGTTTCAACATATGGCTGCAATCTTGAAATAGTAATATATTAAAGCCTCTGTGTTCAAGCTTACTTTTCAATACTTCTAAATTATGCAATCCCCTCATACAACTGTTAACTGAAAATGAATTCATATCATCTATAAATTCAGGTCTCTTTGCATAAACATCATTTACGATAAACCATCCTTCTTTTTTTAAAACTCTAAATACTTCCGATATAACTGTATCTAAATCATCCATAAGAGAAAGCGTACACTCTGCCAATACTCCTTTGAAGCTTTCATCCTTAAAGGGTATATTTTCGCCTCTGCCATGAATTAATTTTATATTTTCATATTTGCTCATACCTGCATTTATTAATTTATCGCAAGGATCCAGTCCAATAGCTTTTATTCCATATTTTTTATAAATATAGTAAACAGTAGCACCCATTCCACTTCCTAAATCAAGCAGTGAATCCTCTTTGGAGAACTTGCAGAACTTTATCCCCTTATCTGTAAGGGAAAAATCTCCAGGTCTTAAAGTTTCTCCCGTAATATTTCTCATATGCTGACTTTCATAAGTATTGAAAGGTTTCATTATTTATCCTCCAATCCCTTTTCAACTTCCAACATTTTTCCAAGAGCTAGATCCTCATTTATAATTACCATTTTACATTGTGGGCATTGCATAAGCTCTACTTCAAATCGTCCTCCAAGATAAAGTACGCTTACCTGTTTGAGTTCCAATTTTTTATGACATCTATAGCAAATCCAGCAATCATCTTGATCTACATCAGTATTCATATTTATTCCTCCACTATTTCCATTCTATGAGTATAAACACTATGAACAACTAACCCTTCATCCTTTTTCTCGTATTCTACCCAATGGGTCACGTT
The DNA here is from genome assembly GCF_000359585.1 of Clostridium tyrobutyricum DSM 2637 = ATCC 25755 = JCM 11008. Lineage (GTDB taxonomy): Bacteria > Bacillota > Clostridia > Clostridiales > Clostridiaceae > Clostridium_B > Clostridium_B tyrobutyricum. The sequence goes on from NZ_APMH01000019.1 coordinate 52,010, forward strand.
TCCAATTCTAAGCCTGGCCAAATAATGTGAATTTTTAGTATTAATAAACTTTTCATTATTTTTTTCCGCATTATAGATAACTTTTTCAACATCTTCAAGAAGAATAAACCTATCATTCATACTCTCTTTTACATCATTAGATATTATCAAATTTAAATTATAGATTACATTTGGAGTATCAACTTCTTCATTCCATATATTTTTTAACAAATTAATTTTTAAAAGGATTCTGTTTTTATGTCTTTCTGAAAGAGTGGGTGCCTTTTTAAGAGAAACTTTCTCAATATTATCACTATATATCAAATCCAAAATATGATATGTTTTCTTGCCTTTAGATACAAATAAATCCTTGCACATAGCACAATAAACTAGATAATCTTCACTGCTTTCCTGAATCCTGTCATTTACAAATTCATCCGACTGCTCTCTATTAGCAAAATATACAAGGCCCCCATATCCGCAGCACTTTGTCTTCTCTCTTGAATATTTCAATTCTTCTACAGTATATCCTAAATCTGATACTATATGTCTTATACTATTATGAATTCTATTGTTATGCCTTGTAGTACATGCATCATGTATATTAAGTACATGCTTTTTAGAAATTTTGTTTTTAATAGGAATTCCACGTTTATCCATAACCTCCCATAAGGAAATATATTTTATTTCAGGCATGTATTTTTCAAAAACACTACAACAACTAGAACAAGCTAATATAAAAATAGGTTTTTTCATAGCTTTCCACTTATCTCTAATGTTTTCTACATTGAGCTTCATCAAGTCCTGTCTTCCTGACCAATCTGCAGGTGCTCCACAACATCCTAAGAAAATCCCTACTCCTCTTTTAATATTTGATATAAGATATTTATAAGTCTTTTCAATATACTCAGGCTGTGATGCTGAAAGCTGACAACCTGGATAAAATACATATTTTACTTCATTATATCCCGGCTGATTTTTTACCATATGAAAGTATTTGCTATTGCTGAATTCCATATCTTTCAAAGCAAAATCATGGGCAGATATTGGCATTCTACCTCTCTCTACCATACTTTGTCTTGTTTCCTGTATTATTTCTTTCATATCTATACAGGATGGACAGACCTCCTTGCACAGTCCACATAATGTACATGAATTTATTATTTTATTAGCATAATGGTTTCCAAGAACTATAGTCTCATTATGATTTATCTCCCGTATGTATTTCTTGGGAACCCTGTTATATTTCTTTAGATGGCTGCAAATTTTTACACAATTCAGGCATTGACATTTAAGGCATCTTTTCGCTTCTTCCACAGCTTCTTCTCTTGTATACTTATCTCCTTTTCTTTCTACCTTTCCTTGAAATTCAATAGTATCTGTGTTGATTACCAAAGGTGTCATATAAGTTCCTTCTTTTTCTCTGGCAACTGTAATGGAGATTTTTTGTATATACCTATCCATTGAAATTGCAGAGCTCATTGCTGAACTTACAGAATATATTACGGAATCATTTTGATTAAAAAGTCTTCCTCCTACAAATACAGAGGATTTGCCAATTTGATGTGTTTCATGATTTATTTCTAAATTTTCATCCCATATTCCAGTTCCAAGGTAAACTGCATCAAATTGTTCTGATATATTCCTCAATTGAACTTTATCAACTTTTGTATTATAATTAATCTCAATATTTCTATTTTTAAATTCATTTAATCCTATTTTTATAGATTCCCCAGTAAGGTCTTTACCTTGGTGAGTCCATATTCTTCCACCTATTTTTTCAGTACATTCATATATTGTTACATTATATCCTTTATTATCAAGACTGTTTGCGGCTACTATGCCACTTAACCCACCACCTACTATTGCAACTCTCTTGTCATTTTTAGGTATTGAGAAACCTTTTCTTTTAGAAACAAATCCTAAATCTACAGTAAGCTTTTCTAAATCTCCTATACTTATGCTTCCACCTATATTTTCTCTTACACATACTTCTTCACATGGATGATCACATATTTTCCCTATTAATCTTGGAAAGGGAATCTTCTTGCTCATAACTTTATATGCTTTTTTAAAATCACCATTTTCTATTTCTTCCATAAAAGATCTTAAATCAACATGAACAGGACAAAAAGCTGTACAGGCAGATGGTTCATCAGTAATACACATATCACTCATTTTTAATAATTTATTTGAATCCATGTATTTCCTCCATTTCTTTTGATAAATGGAAACCAAAATTTTTATTTAATAGATTACGGTATTTGAAATAATAGTATTTAATCTCTCCAAGATTAAATACTATTATAGGATTAAATGCTTTATTTAATATAGCATCTAAAGTTTCTTGAGTGCAGCTAAAATTTTATCAGGTTTTGCCGGCAACTTAGTTATACGTACTCCACAGGCATCATAAATTGCATTTACTATTGCTGCATGTGGTGCTGAAAGCGGCATCTCACCTGCTCCTGAAGCACCAAATGGTCCATATGGTCTAGGTGTCTCCAAATATTCTATATTTATATCATCAGGCACATCTCTTACTTGAGGTATTCCACAAGCTGTAAGTGTAGTATGTTTTTTAATGTCTTCAAAATCCTCACTCAAAGCCAATCCAATACCCTGAGCTAAACCTCCATACATTTGCCCGTCAACTATAAGTCTATTTATTATAGTTCCAACATCAGACAACATACTTAAACCTGTTACTCTTGCCTTTCCTGTTTTAATATTTACCTCTACCTCTGCTAAAAGTGCTCCATACATATAGCAAGGGAAGGGATTTCCCTGACCGGTATGCACGTCGGCTGCTGTACAAGGTGCTGTCCATTTACCGCTATATTTAACAGGTAAATTCTCAGCTATCATTTCATCATAAGTTCTGTAAGTTCCATCCGGATTTTTAAGTGCCGTTACTAGATTTTCACAAGCAACTCTTGTAGCATTTCCTGTTAAAACATTTGAACGACTTCCACCTGCCGGACCACTATCTGGAGTTTTCTGCATATCATTCATAACCAATTTTATCTGTTCCGGTTTTATGCCCAACTGTTTTAAAACTTCATAACTTATAGTAAGTGTTCCCATATCTGCTCCCTGTCCATGATCTTCCCATGAATTGCCTACAGATACACCTGTTGGTGTTATTTCAGCCCAGGCTTCAGACGTATCTGCTCCATCAAGTCCTGAACTATACAGAAGTAGTGCTATACCTGAACCATATTTCTTGTCTTTGCTAATTTTATTTTTTTCTGCTGCTGCCTTTTTAGATTTTTTATACTGAGGTCTCAATTTGTCCAACATATCCGGAAGACAAATTACATCCGGCTCACAACCTGTCGGAGTAGTAGAACCTTTCCTATAAACATTTTTATATCTCAATTCCAGTGGATCTAATCCCATCTTATCTGCCAATTCATCAATCAATACTTCTGATGAAAACAAACTCTGTGGTGAACCATATCCTCTAAAAGCTGAACCCCAGGCATGATTTGTACAAACTTCCCTACCTTCTCCTCTTATGTTTGGTATATCATAACCTGCACCTATAAATTGTGCACCTCTTGTGGTAAGCATATCACCAAATTCACAATATGGTCCGTGATCAACTGACCAGTCTGACTCTAATGCCAGTAATTTTCCATCTTTATCTGCACCCATTTTAACATGCATAAAAAATGGAGATCTCTTTCCAGTATAAGTTATCTGCTGATACATATTAAATCCTAAATATACCGGTCGTTTTGTTATTAATGCAGCAACACCTAAAAGAGCTTCAATAGTTGGACTGAATTTATATCCAAAAGTACCTCCTGTTGGATTCTGTACTATCTTCAATTTTTCAAGTGGAATTCCTATTCCTTCTGCTACCATGGCAGCATGTACATGTATTCCAACACTTTTTGAATGAATAACTAGTTCTTCCGACTCATTTATATATGCAAAACCAACGTCTGGTTCAAGTGGAAGATGTGGCTGTCTACCTACATAAAAATCATCCTCAACTACATAATCCGCCTTTTCCATTATCGAGCTGGTATCTTCTCCTTTAACTACTTCAGTTTCAAAAAATACATTTGGAGTTCCAGGATGAATCTCGATAGCATCTTCAGCCATTGCAGCTGGTGCGCTCATATAAGCTGGAAGTTCTTGAATTTCTACCTTAACCTTGTCTATTGCCTGCTCTGCTTGATATTCCGTATCTGCAAGTATCATAGCTATAGCATCACCAAATTGGAATATCTTTTTATCATTCAATATAGGTCTTTCCTTTCCATCGCCCTTGTTATTAGGAAATGCCAGTCCATTTATTCTATTAGTTCCTGGAACATCCATGTATGTTATAACTTTATATACTCCCGGCATTTTTTCAGCTTCTGATGTATCTATTGATAAAATATTGGCATGAGGAACTTTAGCTTGTACCAACTTAATATGAAGTGTATTTTCAGGAAGTTCCAATCCCAAATCCGCACCAAATCTCCAATTTCCAGTTACTTTTGCAACAGCAGAAGGACGTATAGCTTTTGTTCCTATAAGGCTATCACCTTCTTTTAGTTTAAACCATAAATCCTCCTTTTTTACCTCACCTCTCATAAGCCTTGCAGCATCCATTACTGCATCAACCAAAGGTATATATCCTGTGCATCTGCATATATTCCTATGCTTTTGGAACCAATCTCTTACATCCTGTCTAGTAGGATTTATATTTTCATCAAGTAATGCCTTGGCAGATACTATAAATCCAGGAGTACAAAAACCACATTGTGCAGCTCCATGAATCATCCATGATAATTGAAGAGGATGTAAGTCATTTGCAGTTCCCAATCCCTCAATAGTAGTAATTTCAGCCTCTTCCTCCACTCTTTTCATTCTTGTAATGCAAGCTCTTACCACCTTTCCATTCATTATTACAGAACAAGCTCCACATTCACCTTTACCACATCCCACTTTAGTGCCTAAAAGATGAAGTTGTTCTCTAAGAACTGTTGACAACATTGTTTCAGGTGTTGTTATGACAATTTTTGGAATGCCATTAATTATTAAAGTCGTATTATACATTATAAATTCCTCCTTAAAAAATATTTATTATATAGCACATTTTCCAAATCCACAGTTGGGAAATGAACACTTTTCACATTCAATACACAAACCTCCATGACCAAGCTTTATTATATCTTTCCTGATAACTTTTTCACCTGCTGCAAGTCTTGGTACAATCAGGTCAAAAATTGTTCTTTTATTATACATTACACATCCTGGCAACCCTAAAACTGGTACTTCATTTATATAGGAAAGTAAAAACATTGAACCTGGAAGTATAGGTGCACCATAGGATATAATCTGTGCCCCTGATTTCCTTATTCCTGTAGGTGTTACATCATCTGGATCTACAGACATTCCACCAGTAACCGTAATCATATCTGCTCCTTCTTCTATAAGTTGTGTTATGGATTTTGCAATCATTTCTGCATCATCCCTTGCATATAACTGCTTTATTATATTACAGTCAAGTTCTTTAAATTTCTGCTGTATGACAGGTCCAAACTTATCCTTTATCCGCTTATAAAACACTTCATTTCCTGTAGTAACTATACCTATATTTAATTTTTTTAGAGGTTTGACATCTACAATAGGATAATTTGTTTTACATATATCCTCTATATGCTTTATCTTACTTTCCTTAGTAGTTAGCGGTATTATTCTAGTACCTGCAACTTTGGCCTCTCCCTGTATAAACTGATTTGTATGAAGTGTAGCAAATGAAATTTCCTCAACATCATTTATTTCCATCAATGCTTCATAATTTATTTTTAATAATCCACTATGTCTAGAAATAAGAGTTATTTTGCCCTCTGAAGGTCCAAAAAGTTCTATACCTTGCCCTGCTGCTGCTTTAGCCATTCTAATGGCTGCTTCATTTTCATGTATATATCCTTCTTTTATTTCCATGATATATATATGTTCTTTGCCCATATTAAGTAGTATAGGTATATCTTCCTTCTTTATAACATGGCCTTTTTTAAAAGCAGTACCTTTATATTTTCCAGGAATTATTTGAGTCATATCATGACCCAATACCATTCCCTCGGCTTCTTTTACGGGTAAAAGCTTCATTTTTGTCATCCTCTCTACATTTATAATTTTTCATGTGTTATATATTTATATAGCAATATACATGCCAAAATCTAAAGTGTGCATTTTAAATGATTTCGTTTACACCTATTGCATTTTTGTTCATTTTTCGAACAAAATCAGTGAAATTGTCTGTGTATTTTTTGAACAGTGATTTATTATGATACAATATAATATACTATATCTTTTGTAAAGATTTCTAAACAGGCTAATTAATATATCACATTTATTTTTTACCCATGTTATAATAGATTAGACTTTACTTGTCAAAGAATAGGATGTGTATAAATGAATTTACTAACTGTAGAAAATATAAGTAAAAGTTACAGTGAAAAAATACTGTTTGATAATATATCTCTGGGGATAAATGATGGTGATAAAATAGGAATAATCGGTGTAAATGGTACGGGTAAATCAACATTTTTAAAAGTAATTGCAGGTATTGAAGTGCCAGACACTGGTGATATTGTTAAATCCAATAAATCTATAATAGGATATCTTCCTCAAAATTCCGATTTCAATAATAGCAGGCAATCAACAGTAATTGAACAAATTTTCAAAAGCGGTTCTCCTGTCATGGAGCTTTTAAGAGAATATGAAACTACTATTAAGTTGATTAAAGAAAGGCCTGATGATGTAAAACTACAAAATAAACTTTTTGCTCTCAATACAAAAATAGAATCCGAAAATGCGTGGGAACTGGAAAGTCAAGCTAAAACTATACTGACCAAGCTGGGAATTACTGATTTTAATGCAAAAATATCTACACTATCAGGTGGACAGAAAAAAAGAGTATCCCTTGCATCTTGTCTTATAACCCCAGCAAATATTTTAATACTTGATGAACCTACTAATCATCTTGATGATGAAACTATAGAATGGTTGGAGGAATTTTTAAATAAACGCAGTGGTGCACTCATTATGGTAACCCATGATAGATTTTTTTTAGATAAGATTACTAATAAAATGCTGGAACTTGATTGTGGAAAACTGTACAGCTACTTGGGAAATTACAGTACTTTCCTTGAAAAAAAAGCTGAGAGACTTGAAATGGAAACTAACAATGAGAGAAAAAGAGAAAGCCTTATAAAGAAAGAACTTGCGTGGATAAGACGTGGTGCAAAAGCAAGAAGTACAAAACAGAAGGCACGAATACAGAGATTTGAAGATCTGACCAATCAAAAATCAGCCATAAACAATTCAAAATTTGACATTGACATTCAAAGTTCAAGATTGGGAAAGAAAGTAATCAATATCGATAATATAAGTAAAAGTTTTGGAGAAAAAACATTGATCAAAAATTTTTCTTATAATATATTAAATAATGATAGAATAGGAATAATAGGATCTAATGGAAGTGGAAAATCTACATTAATGAATATTTTAAATGGAGATATACTACCTGATAGTGGAAATATAGATATAGGGCAAACAGTTAAAGTAGGATACTATTCTCAAGGGATCTCAAATATGGATATGAAACAAAGAGTAATCGAATATATAAGAGGTACATCGGAATATGCTAAAACTTCTGAAGGTGAAAAAATAAATTCATCGAATATACTTGAAAAATTTTTATTTGAGCCTTCAGTGCAATGGACTCCTTTAGGAAAACTTTCAGGTGGTGAAAGAAGAAGACTTTATCTTTTAAAAGTACTTATGGAATATCCTAATGTACTTTTACTTGATGAACCTACAAATGATCTTGATATAGAGACACTTACAATTCTTGAAGATTACCTTGAAAATTTTAATGGTGCTGTCATTGCAGTATCCCACGATAGATATTTTCTTGACAAAATAGTCAACAAAATATTTGCATTTGAAGGTAAAGGTGAAATAAACCAATATACAAGTAATTACTCATATTTTAGAAAAATGCAAAAAGAAAAACAGATACATTTAGAAAAAGATACTGCTAAAAATAACACTGAAAAAAAGAATTATAAACAACAGAGTAGGAAGACTTTAAAATTTTCATATAAAGAACAACTTGAATTCAACAAAATAGATGAAGTAATTGAATCTTTGGAAAAAAGTATATGTGAAAAAGAATCTGAGATAAAAAATGCCGGATCCAACTATATGCTTCTTGAAGATCTTTTGAAAGAAAAATCTGTTTTAGAAAAAACACTAGACGAAAAAATGGATCGATGGGCCTATTTAAATGAGTTGAATGAAAAGATTCAGGAAAGTAAGAAACATGTATAAGGAATATGAGGATATATTTGTTTTTACACAAATCTATCCTCATTCCCTCTCTATATTACAACTAATTACTATATCTCATTTAAAAATGCCTTATATCCTTTTACGGCTTCATAAATATCAGCTTTACTGGCAACTTCCCATGGTGCATGCATATTATGGAGCGCTATACCACAATCTATTACTTGCATATTATACTCTGCAAGTATATATGCTATAGTTCCACCGCCGCCCTGATCCACTTTACCGAGTTCAGATGTCTGCCATGATACATTGTTATCATCCATTACTTTCCTTATCTCAGCAATGAATTCTGGATTTGCATCATTACATCCTGACTTTCCTCTAGCTCCTGTGTACTTGTTAAATACTACTCCTTTTCCAAAATAAGCTGCATTGTTTTTCTCCATTACAGATGGATAATTAGGATCAAATGCAGCGCTTACATCCGATGAAAGCATCTTGGAATTGGTCAATGCACGCCTCAATTTCAAGTCACTATAGTCTCCAATAAGATCTATTAATTCTGCAACTGTATTTTCAAAGAATCTGGATTGCATTCCAGTAGCTCCTACGCTTCCTATTTCTTCCTTATCCACTAAAAGTGTAACACAGGTTTTATCAGGATTTTTTATTTTCATCATGGCATCAAAGGATGTATAGGCACATATCTTGTCATCATGCCCATAAGCCATTACCATACTCTTGTCAATTCCATAATCTCTTGCCTTGCCAGCTGGAACCACTTCAATTTCTGCGGATACAAAATCTTCTTCTTCAATACTATATTTTTTATTGAGTATCTTAAGTATATTTTGTTTTACTCTATTCTTTACATCTTTATCTTTCACAGGGATACTTCCTACCAATATGTTTAAATCTTCTCCCTCTATAACCTTAGCTGCCTTTTTAGCCATCTGGTCGGCAGAAAGGTGTATTAGCAAATCAGATATACCTACTACGGGGTCATCTTCATCTTCTCCAATTACTATATCTACTTTAGTACCATCTTTTTTTATTACTATACCGTGAATTGCAAGTGGTAATGTAACCCATTGATATTTTTTTATTCCACCATAATAGTGAGTATCAAAGAGGGCAAGATCCGTATCTTCATAAAGTGGATTTTGTTTTAAATCAAGCCTAGGTGAATCTATATGGGCACCTAATATCCTCATACCTTCTTGTATATCTTTTGACCCTATTACAAAAAGAGCCAAAGTCTTATCCTTGTTGTTGGCATATACCTTGTCTCCAGGATTCAGTTTGGTGTTGCTTTTTATAAGTTCTTCTATATTTTTATATCCCTTAACTTCCGCTCTTTTTATAAATTCTCGAGTACATTCCCTTTCAGTTTTACATTTTGACATAAAAGCCTTATACTCATCTGATATTTTAAAAAGTGCTTTAAAGTCATCCTTTGAATATTTATCCCAAGCATAGTCATATTTCTTCTGTAAGTCTTTTGCCATTTGTCACATCTCCTAACTATAAATATCCTCTGCTTTAATTAATGATTATATTCTATCACAAAAAAACCAATATTTACAGTATTTTAAATATTGATGCAAAATATTTATATTGACAACTTAGGACAAGTTTGCTATACTTCATGATACAATCAAAAATTAAGATCTTTCTATCAAGAGAGGCTGAGGGACTGGCCCTATGACGCCCGGCAACCTAATACATTTAATGGTGCTAATTCCAGTAGGATTATCCTTGAAGATGGGAAGTAAGTAGAGTTCTTCTTACGTCTGTCTTTTATGAAGAACTTTGTTTTTATGTAAAATTTTATATTTTTTATATTTTCCAGGTTGACTAGAAAAACTAGAGACCGGGTTATAGGTGTTTTATGCCTATAATCTGGTCTCTTTTTTAATATAAATATTATGAGGGGTGTCTATTATGAAGAAAAAAATTGTTACTTTACTATTCTGTATAATTTTATTGGGAGGCATTTTTACAGGCTGTAAAAGTAAAAATACAGAGACTTCAGATTCAAAAACTTTAAAAATAGGAGCTGTCGCAACTCCACATGCAGAAATTTTAAATCATATAAAACCAACACTAAAAGCAGAAGGCATAAATTTAGATGTTATCATTTTTGATGATTCAGCGCAATTAAATCCTGCGCTTAAAGATAAACAAATTGATGCCAATTATTTTCAGCATAAACCATATTTGGATTCAGTTGCCAGTGAAAAAGGATTTGATTTCTCATCAGTTGGCAATATCCACGTTGAACCTATTGGATTTTATTCTAAAAAGATCAAATCTATAAATGACTTAAAAGATGGAGCAACTATAGCTATACCTAATGATGCTTCAAATGAATACAGGGCATTATTATTATTACAAAAACAGGGATTAATAAAAGTGAAAAATACAGTTTCTAATAAAAGTGCTACTATCAACGATATTGCTGAAAACCCAAAACATTTAAAAATTGAAGAACTGGATGCATACCAGATACCAAGATCACTTCCTGATATTGATGGTGGAATAATAAATACAAATATAGTACTTCAATCAAAGATAGATCCTAACAGTGCATTATTTAAAGAAGATAAAGATTCACCTTATGCAAACATAATTGTAGTAAGAAAAGGTGATGAAAATAGGGATGCTATAAAGAAATTAGTTAAAGCACTTCAATCAGATGATGTGAAAAAATTTATTAAAGAAAAATATAAAGGTTCAGTAGTTCCGGCATTTTAAAAATTAGGAGGTTTTTACTTTGATAACCATTAAAAATTTAAGTAAGAAATTTAACACTCCTTATGGAAGGGTTGATGTTTTAAAAGGCATCAACCTTAAAATTGAAAAAGGAGATATATTTGGAATAATCGGCTTCAGTGGAGCAGGTAAATCTACTATGATAAGATGTTTAAATCTTCTAGAAAAACCTGATGAAGGAACAATAGAAATCGGAAATAAAGAAATTACTTCTTTAAATAAAAAAGAATTAAAAGATGCAAGAAAAAAAATAGGAATGATATTTCAACAATTTAATTTGTTTGACTCAAAAACAGTATTCGAAAACATAGCTTTTCCATTAAAAGTTGCAAAATATCCTAAGGATAAGATAAAAACTAGAGTAGATGAAATATTGGATCTTGTAGAATTATCCAATAAAAGATATGCCTATCCAGCTCAATTAAGCGGTGGTCAAAAACAAAGAGTAGGCATAGCTCGAGCTCTAGCTAATAATCCTGATGTTCTCTTAAGTGATGAGGCAACTTCTGCATTGGATCCACTTACAACCTATTCGATTTTAGAACTTTTAAAAAATATAAATAAGAAGCTTAATTTAACAATATTATTAATCACCCATGAACTGGATGTAGTTAGATACTGCTGTAACAATGTGGCTGTACTCGAAAAAGGAGTAATAACTGAAAGTGGTTCTACTAAAAGCTTATTTTTAAATCCTAAAAGCAATACAGCTAAAAAGTTCATTGATATAACAAACAGCTTTCAAACTACTACATGGAAAGAAGGTGCTGGAATATGACCGATGAAATGTTAATAGTACTTGAAAAAGCACTTGGAGAGACCATATATATGTCTGTAATTACATGTATATTTACTTTTATTTTTGGAACTATCTTGGGAATACTCTTAGTAGTAACAGAAAAGGGAAATATATTAGAATCTCTTAAATTCAATAAAGTATTTGGAACCATAATAAATATTATAAGATCATTCCCTACAATGATTTTAATAGTAGTATTGCTTCCTCTATCCAGGCTAATCGTAGGTACGACCATTGGTACAAATGCTGCAATAGTTCCATTAGTTATAGGATTGTCTCCATTTTTAGGGAGAATGATTGAAAATAGCATAAAAGAAGTAGAACATGGAAAAATAGAGGCTGCTATAAGCATGGGAACAACGGAAATAGCTATAATAACTAAAGTATTGATTCCTGAAGCTCTTCCATCTCTTATAAGAAGCTATACTCTATGTACAATATCCATAATTGGGAGTACTACTTTAGCCGGGGCAATAGGTGCCGGGGGACTTGGAAGTGTCGCTCTAAGATACGGATATGAAAGATTTGAAACTAGCTATATGATATCAACTGTTGTTATATTGGTAATTTTAGTAGAACTAGTACAAATAATCGGAGATTTACTATCCAAAAGAATTATTAAAAAAAGATATAAATCTATTTAACTATATAAATAAGGATATAGTTTCCAATTAAACTAAGTATTAATAGAGGCTATATCCATTTATTCTTTTTAAACACAAATATCAAGAAAACTGCTATACATATCATAAATATAACCACATAATGGCATCCATTTTCCAAATCTATAAATGGAATTCCTTTTAAGTTCATACCATACATACTGGTAATTAAATTCAGTGGAAGAAATACACTTGTAATTACAGTAAAAACTTTCATAAGCTCGTTTGTCTTATTGGCAGTTTCAGACTCAAAAGCCTCTCTTACAAGTGCTAAATCCTGAACTAGACTTTCAAGAGACAACATAAGTTTCTCTATTTTTTTATTCAAGCCTATAAAATAAGCTATATTTTCCGTTTCTATTATCAAATTATCATTTAATGACAGACTATCTCCTATGTATCTTAAAGGATTTAAATATTTTCTAACCTTATACACCTGTCTCCTTAAAGTTATAAGGTGATATAACTGCTCTTTTTCTGCATCTTTTAAAATATTTATTTCTATCTTGTCTGCACTGGCCTCCAATTTCGATATAACATCATAATTTCTTATAATTATTCTATCCAATATATAGTACAACAACATATCTACAGCAGGCTTATCTTTTAAAACATAACAATTTTTTGAATCTCTTATATCATCTATCAAATCATTTAAAATTCCCATACTATCTCTATAAACTGTTATTATATACTTTTTACTTAGAAATACATTTAAATCTCTTGAAGTTACTATATCATTTTGCCAACTCAATACATTAAAGATAACGAAAATATATTCATTAAAAAAACTTATTTTAGAAGTTTGAGAGAAACTCTTACAATCTTCTATACTCTCATTGTCAATATTTATAAATTTATTTAAACTCTCGATTTCACTTACATCTGCCATTATCCAATATTTATTATCTTTTAAATCTTCTTCACAATCAACATTTATAAAATTATTATCTATATCAATTATTCTCATAGTAACACCACCATAGATGCATAATTAATTTTAAAAATAATTATAATATTTATTTTGTGCAGAAGTTAGGATATTTAATCAGTTATTATTTTATAAATTGACACATCATGATTTTCCCTAGGTACTTCATCCAACAATTGAAAATTATAGCAGATAGCTATCTTTTCAGAATCTTTTTTTAGTTTTTTTAAAAATCTGTCATAATATCCTCCCCCATATCCAACTCTACCTCCATGTCTATCAAAAGCAACTCCTGGAACATATGTTAAGTCTATAAAAGTTTCATCTATTTTTTTATATGTACTTATAGGTTCCAGTATATTAAAAGCTCCTGGAACCAATTCACTAAACTTTTCTATTCTCACTGCTTTCATTCCTTCATCTTTAGATATTATTTTAGGTACACAAACTATTTTTCCAGATGACAGAGCATGTTTTATTATTCCATGAGTATTAACTTCACTTCTATAACTTACAAATACAAATATACATTTAGCACGTTTATATTCTGAACTGTTTATAACTTTATCAAATATTTTATTGTTCAATGCTTCACGCTGACTATCACTTAGTGAATCCCTAATTGATAGTATGTCTTTTCTAATATCTTTCTTATTCATCATCTTCTAATATTTTCCTCTTCTTCTCAACTTGATTCATTCTTCTACTTATTATATCTACTGGAGTAACATCAGTCATAAGGCCATACCTATAATTTGCTGCAGCTGCCTCTATTATAACAGCTAAATTTCTTCCCGGTCTTATTGGAAGTGTCAATTTTCTTAGTGGCACATTTAAAATATTAATATACTGTTTATCTACTCCTAATCTATCGTAATTTTGGGATTCTTTCCACTGCTCTATATAAACTACTAAATGAATTATTTTACTCTTTAAGACTGAACTCAGTCCATAAAGAGCTGATATATCTATTATTCCCATTCCTCTAACTTCAATCATTCCTGAAGTTATATAGGGAGATTTTCCATGTAATTCTCCATCTATTTCTTTTATATCCACTGCATCATCTGCAACAAGTCTATGTCCTCTCTTTATAAGTTCAAGTGCTGTTTCACTTTTACCTATACCACTTTCACCTGTTATTAACATCCCAACACCATATACGTCTACCAATACTCCATGAAGTCTAGTCTCCGGTGCCAATTTATAGTCAAGATAATTCATAAGTTTATTTATAAATCTTGTAGATACACTCTCAGTCCTAAGTATCCATCTATCATATTCACGTGCACTTTGTAAAAGTTCTCCATGAGGTTCTAGATTTCTAGTTATTATAGTGCATGGGTTATCAAACTCAAAATATTTCTTTAACCTTTTTTGTCTTAAATCTGGCTGCATAGCATCTAAAAAACTCCACTCTGCTTTTCCTACTACTTGTACTCTTTCATTGGCATAATAATTATAAAATCCACTAAATTGAAGTCCGGGTCTGTTTATATCACTTACTTTAACTTGATTTACCCTTTTACCTTCATTTAAAATTTCCAGTTTTAAATCTTTTATCATATCTTTAACTGTTACAGTCATTTTTTCGCCCCCTAGTCCAAAGCTGTTTTATCCGATGATTTTGTTATATTATCTAGTTGGGCTCTAAAGTTTGTTTTTATATTATTTAAATATTCTTTTCTAAGTTTTTCCTGTTCCATTTTTTCTTGTCCTGTAAGTCCAACACTTTTGCTTTTAGCATATAGTGTATTTATTCTGTCTATTAATTTATCTTCTATCAAATCTCTTCCTCCTGAATATCCTCTATTTATGGTATTTATTATAGCACAATAGTATAAAGAAAGTATAAAACTACAAGTATAAAATTGAGAAGTAAATATATGATCGTATATTTATTATATGCAAAAAAGTTTTTGACAATATTTTGCGTTTACATTTTTTTCCATTGTCTTTTATATCAATATATAAAGACATGTTTTTATGTTTTTCCACATTTTTTCCACAGAATAGTCCACATCTTATCTACAGAAATTATGTTTTTTCTTGTAATAATCTGTATTTTATTGACTTATAAAATATATGTTTAATTATTTATTATCTGTTAAAATATATAGAGATAACTAAATTTAAATTATGAGGTAATTGTGATGGAGAAAAACTTAAATAACCTAAATCTAGAAATAAACCAATTAAAATCCGTTTTATATGAGCTAATGAAAACTAGTAATAATTTAACAGATAAAAAAATAGTAAAGTGCAGTATGGAATTAGATGAACTTATATTAAAATATCAGCAACAAAAAATGTCTAATTAGCAGTGTAAGTACATTTTATGACTTATTGCACTACTTTATTTCTTTTTAATCACAATAAGCATCTAAAGATCACTATATATCTTATAATAAATAAAAATTCATCAGTTTTATTCCAATAATAACATTATAAAAACTTCAAGTAAATATTATTTATCATTCATAATAAGATTCGAAATGTTCCCGGAATAAAATATAAATTCAAAATGAAGTGCTCTCGTTAAAGCTACATACAATATCTTTTTATCCAATTCATTATTTACATAATTTTCCTCATTGCAATTGTATATTACACTACAGTCAAATTCCAACCCTTTTGTCATATATGATGGTATTATTATACAATCCAATTCTAAGTTCTTATCATTTTCTTTTATTAATCTCCAATCATAATTGCTGTATTTTCTCAAATAATCCTTTATTTTTTTACACTGCTTATAATTTCTTCCTATAACTGCTATACTCTTTTTATTATTGTGTTTGACTTTAAACACTATTTCATCTAATCTTTGTGCAAAATCCCTATTGGTTTTAAATTTAAATATTTCAGGTTTTTCACCATGCCTCAAAATGGGGACGGCTGGCTTCAAATTGTTCTTCTGAAGTTTTAATACTCTATTGGCAAATTCCATTATTTCAATTGTAGACCTGTAACTCTTACTTAGTCCTACATATTTAAAATTTTCCTTAAATACATTTTCAGTCAAGCTTTCCCAGTTTGAAATGCCTTTATAATAGTATATTTCCTGACCAATATCACCAACTATAGTCATAGAATTATTATATGCCATTTCCCTAAACACAGAAAATTGAAATTCACTGTAATCCTGAGCTTCATCTATAACTATATGCTTATATTTGAATTTTTCAGATATACCTTCTATTTTAAACTTCAAATATAATAAAGATGCTAAATCATCACTATCTATTATATTTTCCTTAGCATTCTTATTGAATTCATCTCTAATAAAGTTCCAGGCATCTTTACTGACTTTTCCATCTACAAATTTTTTAAACATATAATCACTATTTAAAAAGTCACTATACTTGCTTTCAGTACTGACACCCTTCCAAGTATCAAAATACACTTCAAAAGATTTCTTTGCATCAATACATACTCTCTTTTTCTTATCGTCTCTTTCACTATATATTTCTCTAAGTTTCTTCCTTCTTTCCTCTCCATCTTCCATAGCACTTTTAATTCTCGATACTAAATAAGCATAGGAAAAATCAACTTTATCCATAATAAATTTTATCTTATCATCTATTTTTAATTTAAAATACCTTTTTATTTCATCCTTTCTCCTATTTATAGGAAAATTTATCATATCCTTTAAGTACAATCTTTTTATTTCATCTTGTTTAAACATTATGTAATTGTCTACTTTTATATCATCTATATTAGAATCCTGCTCCTCCATATACTTTATATAGCCATCCAAAAAACTCTTATACAATATACTCCCTTTTAAACTACTACTTTTAATTACGAGGGATTTATTTTCTATATCTGATTCCTCTACTAAATATGATAATTTTTTATCTTTTGTAAGTATTTTGTTCTTAATACCTAATATATTCATACTTATTTGTTCAAAAGTACTCTGTTTAACATCACTTACTCCTAAATCTGGAAGTACTTCCGATATATAATCCAGGAAAAGCTCATTAGGTGCTATTACAAGAATATTTTTCCCTTCTAATTTATCCTTATACTTATATAAAAGATATGCCAGTCTATGAAGAGCTACTGTAGTTTTTCCCGATCCAGCTGATCCTTGAACTATAAGAGATATATTTTTTTCTGTTCTTATTATATCATTTTGTTCTTTTTGTATAGTTGCAACTACATCCTTAAGTTTTGTACTTATACTTTCTTCCAAATTTATTTTTAAGAATTCATCTGTTAAAGAATTGCCTTTCTCATCAGATGATCTGAGCATAATATCGTTTATTCCATCATCAAATGCATCTTTAAGTTCACTATTTCTTATGAGGAATTTTCTTTTAAGGCTTAATTTTCCGCTTACTATTCCCATTGGTGCTCTATAAAAAGCATCTCCAAAAGTTCCACTATAGTATAAATCAGCCAATGGTGAACGCCAGTCAATTACTTTTTCATCCCCATCTCTTATATCCCCGAGGCCGAATTTCCCTATATAAAAACTTTCTTCATCTCTTTTATATTCCCTGAAATTTATTCTTCCAAAATAGGGTTGCTCAAAACTTTCCATATACTTTTCCAAGTTTTGATGAGTTATATTATATAATTTTTCTTTTGTTTCAAGTTCTTCATTATATTTTCCTTTTAGCTGTTTTCTAAGATTATCTATACCACTTTTCAGCTTTTTATCATCCATACTTATATTTTCAATTTGATTCTGTATCCAACTTTTAGTTTCTTCCAGGTGCTGAACTTCAAATACCATATCTTCATCTTTTATCGACACAACACAGACCCCCTTTTGCAATGAATATATTCAAATGTTTCTAAACATTATACAAATTTAAATTTTATATTTAAGCTGTATATATGTCAAGGCTTTAAAAATAGGGCAGTGCAAAATCTGCACTGCCCTATTAAAATTATCTATATTTTAATTAAGCTTTCCTCAAGTTCACCTTTAATGTTTTTGTCAGAGTAGATAAAAGTATAAAAGCTATAACACCATCTACAGTATGATGAGCAATAGTACCTACTCCTACTACAACAAGTACTTTATACATTGTGAATCCAAAAGGCATCACAAACAAAGCTTCAAGTACAGCATGAATAGGCGCTGTAAAAGCAATTACAGTTTTAAATCCAAATCCTTTCTTTAACAGGACAGCACCAAGAAATCCAACAAAAATATGACTACATGCCCTAGCTGCAATTACTGCCGGGCTGGTTATCAAAAATCCAAGTGCAGATCCTACCCCTACAATTACTGCTGGCACCGGTCCTAGAAACATTGATAAAAACATTGGAACATGTGCTGCAATTGTGGCAGTAAATGGTCCCAATTGAATTTTTAAAAATCCAAAGGCTGTTGGAATTACAATTGCAAGTGCTGTTAAAAGCCCTGCATAAGTAAGTTTTTTAATATTATCCATTAATTATTCCTCCTTGTATAATGTGGTTATAACA
>NZ_APMH01000020.1 GCF_000359585.1 Clostridium tyrobutyricum DSM 2637 = ATCC 25755 = JCM 11008
ATTTCTATTGACTTTTACTAGCTGGTCTATAAATGGCACTCCTAAAAATAATTCTATTATTCCTATGATAATTTTATAAGTTTTTGATGTGACATCCAATATTATATAACCTCACTTCCAAGTTTTATTTTAAAATTCTAAGCCTATAAGCATTCATAGCTGTATAGCCAAGCTTTCCCATCAACTTATAGTTGGCGTATGCACCTACTGGTGCTCCTATTCCAGGTACCAATTGCAGCATCTTTGCAATATCAATATAATCCCTGTATTCTTCTTGAAAAGTTCTCCAATCAAAATTATCTCCGTTTAATGGAAGGGATTCAGAATAATTATCCCAATCAGATATAATTTCATAAACTTTATTTCTTCTCTTGTCACTTGAAAAAGCTATTTGAAATACATATAGAATATACAAACGTTCTTTATAATCTTTCAGGTCAAAACCATATATACCTGCTGCATCGAATAAAAATTTTATCTTCAGACTCAAAAATATGGGAAAATCCGCCACTCCAAGAATAAGCCCACCAGCACCAGTCCCTGCACCACTTAGCATGGCAGTTTTTTTGTAGATCTCAATTTTTCTTCTAATTAAATTCTCTCTTGCTTCTAGATCCAATTTAGAATTATCCAAGTTCTCTTTTGAAATATATTTAAATCCGAATATTACAGTCCTTACCATAATTTTTATTGATTTAGTAATCATAATATTAATCTTTTCAGGAATAATGCCATTTATCTTCTTTTGAATATTTTTCGTAAGTCCATTAGTAAGACTGGGCTTTTTTTTCATCTTCTTCTGCCAGTTTGACAATTCTTTAAATACCTTATCTTCATATAAACTCATACAATCTCCCCACATAATTATTTATTAAATGACATTTTATATTATCTCCTAAAAATGCAATAACATTTATACATTTGAGAAACTATAATTCCTTGTTAATCATATTATGCCATAAATTTGTAAATTTATATACATATTTATATTACTATTCAATGATTAACCTCACATACCATAATGTTCTGAATATTTTCATTAATGTTTCTACCTACTTTACACAATAGGTACAGTTTGTTCACATTTCTTATTTATACTCTAAATAAGTTTTAAAAATAAAAAACTTAAACAAAATTTTAGGGGGATACATTTTATGAATAAAAGAATTAAATCAATAGTTGCAGCAGCAGCGGTAATAGGGGCTTTAACAACATCTGCACCTACTATGGCAAAGGCGGCTGGAATTAATTGCAACAATGCAACTAATTGTACTACTTCAAATTGCAACACACAGAACTGCACTACACAAAACTGCAGCGATTCAACTTGTACCACTTCAAAAACTCAACAATCTTTATTACAGGATATTATAAAAAAATATCCTCAACTAAAAAACTGCAATACCGTTAATAAAAAAATTACAACTTCAAATAAAGCTAAAACACCTAACGAATCATCAGTAAACAACAAACAATCCACTAATACTCAAAACAATACTCAAACACCAGCAAACACAAATAAGGATAATGAACAAGCTTCATCTTCTATAAGTGCAGAAGCAAATGAAGTAATAAGACTGGTAAATGTAGAAAGAAGCAAGAATGGACTAGCTCCACTCAAAGCAAATGCTGAACTGTCTAAAGTAGCTGCAACTAAAGCCCAGGATATGATTGATAAAAACTATTTCGACCACAATTCACCTACATATGGTTCACCTTTCGATATGATGACTAAATTCGGCATTAAATATACTACAGCTGGTGAAAATATTGCCTATGGGCAGAAAACTCCTGCTGAAGTAATGAATGGATGGATGAATTCTTCAGGTCATAGAGCAAATATATTAAATTCCAATTTTACTGAAATTGGAGTTGGAGTTGCAAAGGATAAAAATGGAACACCTTATTGGGTCCAAATGTTTATAAATCCTGGAAAATAATAATACTTATATTGGAAAGCTGAGAATAAATATTATATTCTCAGCTTTTATTATTTATATACTATTTCATCAAATTTCTGTAATCAATTTTTCCACTTGAGTTCAATTTTAAATGCTGAACTATTTTTATCTTTTTAGGTTGAAGATATGATTCAAAATTGATCCTACAATATTCTCTTATTTCTTTTACAGTTATATTATTGGTTTTGGGTACAATTGCAGCACATATTTCCTCGCCTTTTAAAGAATCCTTTATTCCAAATACCACTGATTTTAATATTTTAGGATTATTATCCAATATCTTTTCTATATTATATGGTAGTATTTTTATACCGCCTTTATTTATAGTGTTATTTTTTCTACCTAAAATATATAAATTCCCTTTACTATCAATTTTTCCTATATCTTCAACTGTAGCCCTAGGTCTGAAATCTGGAGCTATATATGGACTTTCCACCCATACTACATCATCCTGTATCCATAATTTTACTTGTGGAAATGCCTTTCCCACACTATTTACATTTTTATTATTTCTAAATGCTACATGTCCCAATTCACTGGCACCATAGTATTCACAGACATATGCATCAGGGAATTTACTCTTTAGCATATTGACAGTGTCACTGTCAATTTTATCACCCGCACTTAATATTGACTTTACATTTCTAAGTTCTGTTTTAAGTTCCTTCAACAATATTCTATAGTGAGCAGGCACCATAAATATACTTGTAACATTATTTTTACAGATTTCCCGTATCCATGTTCCAGGATAAATACTGCTGGAAAATACTATGCTTCCACCTTCATTTAAAATATGCATTGCACTATTGAGATTTGCAGTATAGGAAAGTGATCCTACTAAAAACAGTATATCCCTACAGCTTATGTGAAATACCTGATTTTGATATTTAAATGCACTGGTCCAACTTTTGTGATCTCTCCATATGACTTTATTATGACCTGTAGTTCCAGAGCTTAGTGCACCAAGAAAAATATCAGAATCTTCAATTAAGGGTAATCTACCTTCCTGACCTACTAATTGAGTTTCAAAAATAAATTTATCATCTATTATACAGCATGGATTTATTTTCCTAACTATTGAATCCATCTTTGATTGAGTTATTTTGAAATTTATAGGAACAGCCGCCAATCCAGCTCGTGAACATGCCAAAAAATTAATTATAGTATTTATTGGATTTATATTTTTTATTATAACTTTTTCACATTTACTATACCTAATTGCCAAGTATTCTGCTCTTTGATCAATACAATGTACAAATTCTCTATAAACAATTCTATTATTTCCAAAAGACATACATATTTTATGTGGATTTTGTTTTGCATTTTTATATATTCCTGAAAAAATCAACATTTTATCAATTACACCTTTCTATAATGGCAGCTTCCCCCAATCCACCTGCCACCCCTAATGTTGTTAGCCCTATTTTTTTATTTTGATTTTTTAATGCTTCCATAAGGTGGAGCATTATTATAGCGCCTGAAGCTCCATAAGGATGACCATATGCCAGGGCTCCCCCATATATATTAACTTTTTCTTTTTGGCAATTAAAGTATTTCAAAAATGCCAGCACTTTTACCGAAAATGCTTCGTTTATTTCTACTAGATCCACCTGATTTATATTTAAATTTCTAGACTGCAATAATTTTTGTGAAGCCGCAATGGCTCCAAGAGGAAAAAGGTTTGGATCAACACCTGAACTATCTCCCGCCATCCACATGACTTCAGGGTGAAGATTATACTTTTTTACAGCTTTTTCAGATGCCATAAGTACAAGGGCCGCACCATCGTTAGTGCTGCAGGCATTTGCTGCAGTTATTGTACCCTGCTTGCCTAAAATAGGGATAGCTCTTTTCATAAGTTTTAATGAAGGTTTTTTCCTTATATTCTCATCTTCCAAAACTATACCTTCCTCAGTTTTTAAACCAAAAATTATGTTTTTCAACTTTTTTTCACTTCTGGCTTTTGCAGCTTTTATATGACTTTCCAATGCCCAGACATCCATATCCTCTCTTGAAATATTACAGTATTTTGCCGTATTTTCCGCACCTTCTATCATATCAGGGTCCCCAATAGAATATGGAGAAAATTGAGCTCTTTTAAAAAATACATCTTTTCCGCTGTATCTTTTATCCATTGGATTATATTGCTTGTTAGGTGCAAGGCTTGTACTTTCAGAGCCACCAGCTATAATGATATCCCTTAGTCCTGATTTTATCATACTTGCAGCCATATTTATGGATTTTAATCCAGAACCACATTGAAAATCTAAGGTTGTTCCACAAACTTCAAAGCCAAGCCCCGCATCGAGCAAACTCAATCTTGCGAGGTTTCCTCCAGGACCAATTGCATTTCCAAGAATAACTTCTTCTACTGAATTTTCAGGAATACTATATCTATGTATAAGTTCTTTAATCAAATATGATGCCATCTTTTCAGGAAGGATATTCTTCAAACATCCATTAGTTTTGCCTATAGGAGTTCTTAATCCTCCAATTATATAAACCTTAATGCCGTTTCACCACCTTGTTTAATCTTGCTGAAATAAATACAGCTGCTATAGATTTTATGATATCTCCGGGTAAAAATGGAAGAGATCCAACTATAAAAGCATTTTTTATTCCAATTTTTGTTATGAACCCAAGCCATGCGGTTCCCATAAAATGAACTACTACTATACCACCAAGCACACAGGCTAAGAACATATTCATCAAGGATTTCTTTCTGCGTGTTAGAAGACTTATTATAACTGCACCTGCAAAATATCCAATTAGATAGCCTCCTGATTTGCCAACTACAATTCCAATTCCAGCTCTTCCTGCTGAAAATACAGGTATACCTATGCATCCCATAAATAAAAATATAATCATGCTCAACCCTGCCTGTATTGGTGTGAGAACACAGCCTGCAATCATTACTGCTAAAGATTGAGCTGTTATAGGAATCGGTGTAAACGGCAATGGAATTGTAATATAGCTTAAAATTGCTGTAAGTGCTGCAAATAATGCTGAATAGATCATATCTCGTATACTTAATTTTTTATACAATTTAATCTTCCTCTCTTCATACGTAATTATAAATATTCTTGTCCATACTATGACTTCCTCCCGTCTAAAATAATATATTAAATGTGCTATATTGTCAACTCTATATTTTTATATAGTTGACAATATGAATATAAAAAAACTTATCAATTAAATATCGATAAGTTATAATTTATATTTCATCAAGATTTACTTGGTTCTTCAATATTATCAGTCTGTTCAGTGCTTTCCTCACATTTATCTTTAGTTAAAGCTTCCAAACACTTTGAAACTTTTTTGTTTAATATTCCTGCAGCCAATAAACAAACTGCAATTCCTCCATATAATCCAACAGGTTCAAATATACCCGGAAGAAGTTGAGATGGTATCAATTGTTTTTGAACTGTAGCTGCTGAATATCCCTGTCCTACATATTGTGCTACAGTATTTTTAAATAATAAAACATTATTAACTAATAGTGCGACTCCTATAAGCGCTACAACAACAGCAGCCACATATAAAAGTATTGAAATGGAACCCTGTTTTGATTTTTTTACATTGTCCTTGCTTTTGATTTTCATGATAAATTGTCTCCATTCTGCCCTTAATAGACTTATTATACATTTATAATAATAGATGTTTATTTCATTTAAGTGTCAATATTGTTAACATTTTATAACATATCACAAAATAAAAACTCCCACCTCGCGTCAGGAATCATGACAAATAGATGAGAGTTTATATATTAAACAATTTATTTAAAATACTCTTGTCCTAATAAATCAGCTGTAAGTAAAGCGTCATATAATTGATCTGGAGTTACATCTCCTACCAAGTTATGCGCTGTTTCACCTGGTACACAAGCATTTTCAGCAGCTATATGAACTCTTTGCACATCTGTTATACCAATTTCTTTTAGAGTAACAGGAAGACCCACACTGTAGCAGAAATCCATTACCTTTTTAATTTCTTCTTTTGGTGCATTTTCTAAAATAAGCTGAGCAATAGTACCAAACGCAACTATAGAACCATGCATAGTCGATTCACATTCTTTCAATGCTGTAAAGCCATTGTATACTGAATGTGAAACGGCAAGACCACCGTTATCTGCACCTACACCACTTAAATATACATTAGCTTCAATAATAGCTTCCAATGCTGGTGTTATTAAATGATTTTCACAGGACAATTTTGCCTGATATCCATTTTCCAGCAAAGTTTTATAACATAATTCACACAATGCCATAGCGGACAATGAAATTCCTC
Organism: Clostridium tyrobutyricum DSM 2637 = ATCC 25755 = JCM 11008; assembly: GCF_000359585.1. Taxonomy (GTDB): domain Bacteria; phylum Bacillota; class Clostridia; order Clostridiales; family Clostridiaceae; genus Clostridium_B; species Clostridium_B tyrobutyricum. The sequence goes on from NZ_APMH01000020.1 coordinate 6,249, forward strand.
CATTTTCAAGACTTGGAGAATCACTTCTTTTACAAGCTCTGGCCTCAAAATAAGTTCCAAGAGCATCCCCCATACCTGCTACAAGGAATTTAGTAGGAGCATTTGCAATAATTTCACTGTCTACAATAACAGCTTCTGGATTTTTCGGATAAAATAAATATGTATCAAAAGTTTCATCATCATTGTAAATAACAGATAATCCAGTACAAGGTGCATCTGTAGCAGTAACTGTAGGAACAATAGCTACTGGAAGCTTTTCATAATGAGCAGTAGCCTTTGCAGTATCAATAGCAGATCCTCCGCCAATACCTACAACTACCTGAATACCTTCATCCTGGACTATTTTTCTCATTTTTTGGATTTCACTTTTAGAACTTACTCCACCAAAAACTTCAAAATGTAATTTGCAATCAGAACCTTCAAAACTTTTCTCGATTTTTTCGTGACAATATTTATATCCACTTTTACTGCAGATAAAAAGATATGAAGAACCTAAATCCTTTGTTTCCTCATAAAAATTTAATAGTGCGCCTCTACCCTGTAAATATTTTAATGGAGCTCTCAATAACTTCAATATTGCCATATTATAAAACTTCCTTTCTCATTCTAAAAATATTCTTAAATAAAACCTGTTGTTATTTTATTATCAAATAAATAGTAACATATTTATTATAAAGTATCAATAGAATAGGAAATATCTTTTAATATTTATCGTTTAATGTATAAGTTTGTAACGTTTAAAACATTTTATGTCATTTTTTAAAATTTTTGTAGTTATTAAATTATTAACAATAATTCATCTTATCAATAATTTAACATGTTATTCTAACATAAATTCATCTATAACTCTACCGTCCACATTCTTTAGTTTAATTCCCAGCAATTTTGCCATGGTTGGAGCTTCATCAATTAAATTCATCTTATCAACAATTGCATTTTTCCTAATTCCCTTCCCTCCTGCCATAAAAACAGTAGTATAATCTTTCTTATAAGGTGAATAACCATGTGTGGCCTTTGTAATATTACGCATTCTGTTAACTTGTTCCGGAATAACCTTCTTTATTACATCTCCTTCTGTACCATCTAAAAAATAAAATCCTCTCTTTGCTTCAAGCATAAATGTACATTTAGGATCTGCACCAAACTTTGTTGCAATATCACTGTTATATATTTTTTCAATGCAATTGGTATTTCTGTTAAAGTTACTTATCAGGGAGTATATTCCATTTTTAAGTTCTTTGTCAGTGCTGTGTTTTAAATAAACATATGCACATCCATCACAATTTTTCACAAATGCCCTATATCTTTTTATATTGCCTTTTTTATCCGTATGAATATAACCTGTATTTTTTAACATCACATTTAAATCTATTATTTTATCTTCATCAAAACTGCTGTGATCTCCAAGGGCTATTATTGTACTGTCTTCATACATATGATTTTCCTTCAAAGTTTCTATTATTTCACCTAATCTCTTGTCGTGCCTTTTTAATGAACTCTTCGCCTGTGTTGAATAAAACCCATGACAGTGTCTCATTGCATCCAGTTCTGAATAATGTACAAAAGTTATATCAGGTCTTTTAGTTTCTATAGTATATAAAAATGATCTATGAATAAAATCATCAAGTTCAGGGTGACTTATACCATTTCTAATATAGCCAAATTTTTTATTTATCTCATATTGAAATAAGGGACTTCCATTTAAAAAAGATACTATAAGTTGATTCTGCCAAAATCTGTTTGGAAATATTTCGGGAACATTGTACTGTATTTTTGAGTTTGCTGTAACTGGCCATAAAAATGCAGCTACTTTCATTCCTTTTTTTATTGCAAGATCATAAATAGTATCTCCTTTTATATATTTTCTACTCCAGTACCAATCTGGAGATTTTCTATAGGGTTGAAGTAATGTATTATTTACTATTCCATGATTTCTAGGATATTTTCCTGTAACAATGGTGGTATGAGCAGGATATGTAAGACTTGGATATACACTATATACATTTTTACAATACGAGGCTTCTGCAAGGAACCTTTTAAAATTTGGCAGAGATGATATATATTCAAAATCCAGACTGGAAAGACCATCAAATGATATTACATATAGATATTTTGTCATTCTTGACATATAAACCCCCCATTTATCTATAAAGTATCTTCTTATATAAATATTAGTCCCTAATGATAGAGACTAATACCTAATACATTTTATTTAATTATTGCGTTGCATACTTTTTGTATTTTTCATAGTCGACTTTACTGCATTCTACTGCTATTGATATACCCTCATTTTTATAATCTGTTGATTTTATATTTGCATTATCATTTAAATATGATACTATATCTCCTCTATCGTATGGAATTAGCATATTACAATTAACATACTCCCCAAAAACTTTTTTGATAATTGCATCGATAAGTTTATCCATTCCCTGCTTTTTCCTGGCAGATATATATTTTTTTCCTTCACTTTGTTCCGGAATTTCAGAATCCTTAAGATCTATTTTGTTGTAACAATAGATAACTGGAATATTTTCCGCACCCAGTTCTTTTAGCGTATTTTTTGTAACAGCTATTTGTTTTTCATAATTAACATTTGAATAATCCACTACGTGAACAAGCATGTCGGCTTCTGAAACTTCTTCCAGAGTTGAACGAAAGGCTTTTATGAGATAATGTGGTAATTTACTGATAAAACCTACCGTATCAGTTAACAAAAATGCCTTATTGTCAGGCAGGTCAATTCTTCTTACAGAAGTCTCCAGAGTGGCAAATAGCATATTTTTTTCAAATACCTTCTTTTCCATTGATGGATTGAATAAATCTATAAATAAGTTCATAATGGTCGATTTTCCTGCGTTGGTATATCCCACCAGGGAAATTACAGGTATACCTTCTTTTTTACGTCTCTTTCTTTGATTCTGCCTTTGAGTCACAAGTGTTTCCAGTTCTTTATCAAGTTTACTAATTCTATCTTCTATCTTTCTACGATCAAGCTCTAATTTTGTCTCTCCTGATCCCCTATTATATAAACCTGATCCCCCTCCCTGACGATCCATGGATTCACCAAATCCAATTAGTCGGGGCAGCATATACTGTAATTTTGCAATTTCAACTTGAAGCTGTGCTTCTCTTGTCCTTGCTCTCTTTGCAAAGATATCCAAAATTACAGAAGTTCGATCTATTATCTTGCAATCTATAGCTTTTTCCAAATTTCGAATTTGGGAAGGTGTAAGTTCATCATCAAAAATAACCATATCCACATTTTTTTCATCAACAAGTTTCTGTAATTCCTCCACCTTTCCCTTTCCAAAATATTGAGAAGAATTTATTTTATCCAATCTTTGAGTTATTCTATCAATAACTTCAATATTACATGCATCAGCTAGATTATACAATTCCTCCATCAGGTTTTCAAAATCATCCTGGTTGCTTAATTCAACTCCGGCAATTATAGCCTTTTCTCTATCTTCCATCACATATACCTCCATTTTTATTAAAATAAAAAAAGCACAGGTCTGCTGCCTGTGCATGTAATAAACGGAAAATACATTATAAAACACACCTGCTCTTATATACTATAAAATAACAGACTACCATTCTTAAAATGCATTTTTATATACTTATAAACATATCTATAATAAGGTTATCTTAAAAATATACATAAAAATTCCGATTACCCCGCAGGTCAGCAGAGCTATAAACACTATTAAATTAGTCACATAAAGTGTAAAATCGAAATTTAATGCGCATTTTCCAGTAACCCTCCATTCTAATTAAAATCAGTTATATAATATCATATATATAATAGTAAATCAATTAATTTATTTCTTCACTATTATTCGCAATAAATCTCTTTTTTATGAAAACAGCTCCAAGTATCAAGGCAATTAAAATAAAAAATACAGCTGCTATTATCGAATAGATGTCCACATAGGAAGCAATTGTTTCCCAGGCATTCCCTGCAAATCTTCCCAAATAAACAAGTACCACGTTCCAAATAAAAGTTCCCGAAATTGTTAAAATCAAAAACGAACTCAATTTCATCTTTGTAATTCCAGCAGGTATGGATATGAGACTGCGCACAATTGGAACAAATCTACAGAAAAATACTGCCTTATTTCCATGTTCTTCAAACCATTTTTCAGCTTTTTGGATGTCCTCACTCTTCAAGTGCATTACTTTTCCAAATTTTCCTTGTACTAATTTTTCAAGTCTTTCCGTACTTAAAAATCTTCCAATTGCATATAGCACAAGAGCACCTATTACTGATCCAATAGTAGCTACTAAAATAACCAACCATATATTCATACTGCTAAATGTTGTCATAAATCCACCAAAAGTTAGAATTACTTCTGATGGTATGGGTGGAAAAATATTTTCAACAGCAATGAGCAAACAGATGCCAATGTAGCCAAACTGTTCAATGACGTTTAAAATAATTTGTTCCATATCTTCCTCCGGTAAATTAGATTTTAAATTTAATTATTGTGAATATAACACATTTTCTGAATATTGTAAAGTGATAAATTAGTTAGAGCTATAAATATGTATAAATATTTCTGTGATTAAAATACTATTTTTAGAGGTGATCCTATGCATATAAAAATGGCAGAACTTTGTAAATTATATACAAGTATTGAAAAACATATACTCCAAGATTCCATTCCCTCAAATTATTTAAATAAAATATATAATTGTTCAATATTCCGTGAATATCCTTTTGATATGCTGTACAAATTAAAAATTACTGAACAATCAAAAAAATATCATCCAGAAGGAAACGTATGGAATCATACTCTTCTTGTTGTAGATGAAGCCGGTAAAATAAAATCAAAGAGTAAAGATAAAAAAGTATTCATGTGGTCGGCATTTCTTCACGATATAGGAAAACCTTCTACAACAAAGAAAACAAATGGCAGAATAACGTCATACAATCATGATAAAATTGGAGCTGAGCTTGCAAAAGAATTTTTATTATTTTTCAAAGAAGATAAGTATTTTATTTGTAATGTCTATAATCTCATAAGATATCATATGCAAATACTCTTTGTAGCAAACAATCTTCCTTTTGCTGACATAGAGGGAATGAAATACAATACAGATATTCGTGAAATTGCCCTGCTTGGTTTATGTGACCGAATGGGAAGATTAAATTCAAACAGATTGGAAGAAAGAAAAAATATTCAAAAATTTCTCCAAAAATGTAAAAAGTATACCTCCAATTTAAAATAAATTGAAGGTATACTTATGCAAATTCATCAATTATATTTATATTATTAGAATCAGCTTTTTTACTATTATTATCGTTTTTTAATTCTTCTCCTGAAGCTCCAAGAACCTCATTTATATTTTGAGATTGTTTTTGCTGAATTTGAGATTTAATATTTTCCAGTTGAGTTTCTAACTGTTGAATTTTAGCCTTCTTTGTTTTTTCATCATCCTTACTGGAATTTTCCTGCTGTATTTGTTGTTGTATAGATGTTGCTTGTTTTTCAAGTTGACCTGTATCACTGATATTTAATGATACTCCTATAGTAGACATAGACACAGAAGAAGTTGAAGAAATACTCACTTTAAACACCTCCATTAAAATTATTTATAATTATTTTAATATATCTATCTTAATATTTTCTTAAAATTATAATTATTAAACTCTTTATACCAAATAACCAAATAATTATATATATATTCCTCTAATTACCTGGCATACTCTTTTCTATATTGCACAAGCTTTAATTGTAAGTAGTAAAACATACTATAAAAAGGAGTGTGTATTATGTCATATAACAATAGTAACAAATTAGTAATACCTGAGGCTAAGGAAAAATTAAACCAATTCAAAATGGAATCTGCTTCAGAGGTTGGAGTAAATTTAAAACAAGGATATAATGGAGATTTGACTTCAAGAGAAGCTGGATCCGTCGGCGGACAGATGGTAAAGAAAATGGTTCAGGCCTATGAACAGGGATTAAAGTAATATAAAAAAATATAAAAAGAAGCTTTTTCAAAATAAAATTTTGAAAAAGCTTCTTTTTTATAACTAATTTTTTTAACTTTTCTAAACTACTTCATTGAATTTATGATATTATCTGAAAGTTCATTCATTAAATTAATATCGCTTTCTTTCATACTGGAACGTATTGACACTTCCTTATCTAAAATAGTCATATTCTTCATTTCACCTACAAGTTCACGCATGAGTTTACCTGATTGAGGTGCCCATGAACCATTTTCTAAAATAGCAATAGTACGATTTTGAAGATTTAATGCCTTCATGTCCATTATATAACTGAGCATTGGAGGATAAATCTTCATATTATAGGTTACACAAGCAAGAACTACATGACTGTATCTAAATGTTTCCGCAATCAAATGGGATAGATGAGTTTTGGAAACATCATACATGACTACATTATTCATTCCCTTTTCCACTAATCTCGTTGCCAAATTGTTGGCAGCAGATTCTGTATTACCATACATTGATCCATAAACTATCATTACACCTTTTTCTTCTGGTTCATAACTACTCCACTTGTCATACTTTTCAAGATAATATCCCAAATTATTGCGCCATACCAATCCATGAAGTGGACAAATAGTTTTAATATCCAATTTACTTGCTTTCTTTAAAAGGGCTTGTACATTAGGTCCATACTTGCCTACAATGTTTGTATAATACCTTCTAGCATCTGCAATCCAGTCACGGTCAAAATTTACTTCATCATTAAATAGTTTGCCATCTAATGCACCAAAGGAACCAAATGCATCAGCGGAAAATAATACACCATTTGTAGTATCATATGTAACCATGACTTCAGGCCAATGTACCATTGGAGCAGTTATAAATTCAACATTATGTTTTCCAAATGACTTAGTATCGCCCTCTTTGACTTCTATAACTTTTCCATCTATATGAAATCCAAACTGTTTCATAAACACAGCAGCCTTTTTAGTACATATAATCTTTACACCCGGATAACGAAGCATAATCTCTTCAAGAGATGCAGCATGATCTGGTTCCACATGATTTATTACCATATAATCTAAAGTTCTGCCATTTAAAACTGCCTTGATATTTTCAAGGAACTGACGGCAAATCGCCCAATCTGCTGTATCAAAAAGTACAGTTTTCTCATCTAAAAGTATATAAGAATTATAGGAAATGCCTTTTGGAAGTGGATGCATATTTTCAAATAAAGCAAGGCGATGGTCATTTCCTCCGACCCAATAAAGATCTTCATCTACTTTTCTAACACAATACATATATTTAATCCTCCTACTAGTTATTATAAGTTATAAATTTAAATCATGTTATTATTTTAACACATATTGAGCAAATAAAATTTTAAATTTGTGTCCGCATTTTTTCAAACAAATACAAAATGTTTGCTTAATGTACGGACATTTTATCGTATATATATATTATACATAATTTTAAAATAAATTACACTTATCTCAAACAATTAAAACTCTTCATATACAGCTGGATCCTGATTATTAGTTCTTCCTGACTTACATGTCAGTTTACAAATATTTTTCATTTCTACATCAGACAATTCAAAATCAAATATATTTAAATTGTCACTCTGGTGCTGCTTTGAAGTTGCCTTTGGAATCGGAATTGCTCCAAGCTGTATGTGCCAGCGTAAAATAATTTGTGAAATTGTCTTCTTATGCACTTTGGCTATTTCACCAATTCTTTCCTCCTTAAGTATACTGTTAGCTCTTCCAAGGGGACTCCATGATTGTGTTACAATATTATGTTCTTTATTCCATTTACGCTGTTTTTCCTGATTAAAATATGGATGAAGCTCTATCTGGTTTATACTTGGTGTCACACCTGTTTCCTTTATTAACCTTTCTATATGTTCAGGCAGGAAGTTACAGACCCCTATTGATCTTATGAAACCTCTCTTTTTTGACTCTATCAAAGCCTGCCATGCTTCAACATACAAATCAACCCTTGGATTTGGCCAGTGAATCAGGTATAAATCATAATAATCAAGTCCCGCTCTAAAAAGTGACTCCTGAACAGTTACAATTGCCTCTTTATATGAATGATGACGTCCTGGCAATTTTGAAGTGATTAAAAGTTCATCTCGCGATACAGGACTCTGTTTAACAGCTTGACCTACTGCTCCCTCATTTTCATAGTTGAATGCAGAATCAATTAATCTATATCCAATGTCAATTGCCTCTTTTATGGCATTTGCTCCATCCATACCATTTAACTTATAGGTTCCGAAACCAATAGAAGGTACTCTAAGTCCATCATTTAATTCTATTTCCATAACTTTATCCTGCATAGTAAACACTCTCCCTGTTTTTATCATAATTTTACAGATATTATACTTCTTTTAATAGGAAAAGTCACTAATTAAAATAGTTAAATAAACAACAATAAACTTACAGCCATAACTGCCATCCCAACCATTAATCCATATATAGATAGATGGTGTTCTCCATATTTTTGAGCAGATGGAAGTAATTCATCTATGGATATAAATACCATTATGCCAGCCACTGCTGCAAAGAGTATGCCAAATGTTAAATCACTTATGAAAGGCATTAATATCAGATAGCCAATAAGTGCGCCTAATGGTTCCGACAATCCAGATAGAAAGGAATATATAAATGCTTTTTTTCTGTTTCCTGTAGCAAAATATACTGGTACAGACACTGCTATTCCTTCAGGTATATTGTGAATTGCTATGGCAACTCCAATTGGGATAGCTATTGTTGGTTCCTTCAGTGCTGCAGTAAAGGTAGCCAATCCTTCTGGAAAATTATGAATTGCTATGGCCAATGCTGTAAATGTTCCCATTCTCAATAAATTAATGTCAGGATTATTTTTATTTTCATCTATATCTTCTATTTTACGAAGTTCATGAGGATTTTCATAGCTCGGAATAATTTTATCAATTATTGCGATTAAAATCATACCTGCAAAAAATGAAAATACAGTAACCCATGAACCCATTTTAATTCCCAATTCACCTATAAGGGAATCTTTAGCTTTAAAGAATATTTCAATCATAGATACATATATCATTACACCTGCAGAAAATCCGAGACTTACTGCTAAAAACCTTGTATTGGTTTTTCTAGTAAAAAAAGCTAAGGTACTGCCAATTCCCGTAGATAGGCCCGCAAAAAGAGTTAATAAAAATGCCATAATCAAATTATTCATATCAAACCTCCGAAACGTCCACTAATCCTGCTCCTTAAAAGCAAAAAATCTTTGTCCAAAATAGTTGAGTGAAGTAAATAATATCATGCCTACAAACATAGATACATTATCTTGTATTTTAGTACCCGCTGCACTTAAAAAACTCCTAACTAACGGTTTTGCAACTCCATATGAGATTAAATAGCATACCAAAATGTTAACAATAAATTTAACCACTATCTTAACTGACTTTTCTCTATTCTGAAATGTCCAGTATTTATTGAGAATATAGCTTAATATACTAGCCAATATATAATTTGCTGATGATGAAATCCAGTAGTTCAATCCTAATAAATTATAAAAGCTGAACATAATAAATGTACCAACTAAAGTGTTGATTATACCAACTATTAGAAATTTAAGCGTTTTAATATCAACTATATTTTTTAATCTATTCATCTAGCTATTCTCCGCTTCAGAATTTTTCTTTTGATCTGTATTCTTTTCCTTTATTATATAAAGAGGTCTATGCTTCGCTTCTAAATATGTCTTGGCTAAATACTCACCAATAACCCCTATACATAATAACTGAATTCCACTTGTCAAGAGAATTACACAGACCAACGACGGCCATCCACTGGTGGAATCTCCAAAATATAAAGTTCTAACAATAATCAATACAATAAAAACAATAGCAATGCCAAATAAAATAATACCTAAAACAGAAGCCAATGCTAATGGAGCAGTTGAAAAAGCCACTATGCTCTCAATAGAATACAAAAACAATTTCCAAAAAGACCATTTAGTTTCTCCAGCTACACGTTCAATATTTTCATATTCCAGCCATTTTGTTTCAAAACCAACCCAGCTAAAAATACCTTTGGTAAAACGGTTATATTCTGTAATAGACAGTACAGCATCAACCATTTGTCTCTTCATTAGTCTAAAATCTCTAGCACCATCTACTATTTGAGTTTTTGATAGTTTATTAATCAATTTATAATATAATCGTGCAAACAAACTTCTAATAGGTGGTTCACCTTTCCTTGTAACACGCCTGGTAGCTACAGAATCATAATATCCACTCTTTAAAGTTTCATACATTTCCTTTAACAAAACAGGTGGATCTTGTAAATCCACATCCATAATTGCAATATAATCTCCTTTACTTTCCTTAAGTCCAGCATACATAGCTGCTTCCTTACCAAAATTTCTTGATAATAAAATATATTTGACACGATCATCTTGAATTGCCAACTGTTTCATTTCCTTTGCAGACTTATCTCTGCTACCATCATTTATATATATAATTTCATAATCTATATTGGGTATTGTATTCAGTTTTTTTACTATTTCACCATAAAATATTGGAATTGCCTCTTCCTCGTTATAACATGGCACTACAATAGATATACTATCCTGTTGTTTCATTTTATACTCCTTATATATTTTTAATTTGAATCAGTTTTCTTTCTTATAACTAGAAGATAGAACAAAAATATAATCCAGCTAGCTAAAGATACATATTTTGATGCTGCTTGCAGAACAGTTTCTCTATAATAAACCTTTACCCTTCCTTCGCCTTTTACAATTACAGAAATTAATCCTGCCTCTTGTCCTCTATTTAAAAATGGTTCACTAACTGTTCCTCTTCCTGTCAGTTGTGAAACATACCCTTTATAATATATTAATGGAAGTGTAACACTTTGACGATTAGTTGTTTTAAAATCAAAAATAATCGTATCTCTATTTTTAGTATAATTTTTTATGTCTATATCTTTTTTATTGTATAGTAAATCCAGTTTTGTATTCTTCAAAGTTGTGTAATGTGCTTTTTCTGGCAAGTACTCGGCTCCTCCAATATAGTCGGTATTTATATGGTCGAGCTGGGTATATTTAAAAACTTTACGTGAGCGTTCAGAACAATTTATAGAATATGATACAGAAAGTAAAATAACCAGAAATAGTAATACACTGGTTATTCTTTTACTTTTTAAAAGCTTCAAACTATCCTCTGCAATAATCCAGCACAAGCATAATGTAACAATTGAAATAAATCTCCATGGAAATTGTATGGTATGCAAAAATGTCCTTTCAGCTATTTTCCAGGGAAATAAACTAGTTGTCAACAATAAAAATATTAATCCAACAATAAATATGTCTCTAGTGCTTCTATTTTTTAGTTTCCTAATTGAAAATAAATAAATAATTAAAAATATCAATAATACAACACCCAGGTTAGAAGTTAAAGGTGTATTTGACAGTGAATCAGTAACTAGTCCCCCTAAGTTTTTGGCATATTTCGACACATGAAAAACTAATATTGTTACCACAAATTTTTGAGAATGCATCTGCTCTAAAATAGGGACAAGACTAAATGCAACTAAGAGTATTATTACTAAAACTGATTTGATAAAGCACTTCAATCGTTCCCTATCATAGTAAAGTTTTTTAATATTAATAAGCAAAAAAACAAAAACAGCAAGTCCAAACATGATTGTTGACAGCATATGAGCATAAATAATCAACGAAATTCCTATTGTCATGAAATACCATTTATTCTTATTTTTATAGAGAATATGATATAACCCCATAAAAGCCAAAGGAAGAAATGACATAGCTAAAGTTTCTCCTAAAGCCGCCCTGCCAGTTAAATCAAAAAGGCGATAAAAAGATAGTGTATAAAGCAGTGAAAATATCAAGCTTTTACTTATCTTTTTCTCAATATTCATCATAGAAAAATACGATATAACAAAAGTTAAAAAATTAACGAAAACAAGGAAAATCACATAGGATTCAGCTAATGAAAATCCTAATAATCTTAAAACTGCAGGAAAATACAAATATACATCAGAATAAAATATGCTTGTGGCATAGCCCATTGAATGCATGAATGTCATGTTTATTCTAGGGAAATAGACATGACTTCTTAAAGCTTCATATAATCCTTCTATCCTAACTGCATGAAATTGGTAATCGTCGCCGGTAACCATTCTAAAATTATAAATGTGAGAAAAATATAAAGATACTACACTTAAAATTATAAAAAATATTGCAATGCTTGTATTAATCACCAGCGAATTGTATATTTTATTTTTATCTTTCATAAGAAACTCCTATAAAGTATTTTTTAACAAAAAATTTACACAAAGTAATTATATTCTTAGCAATTTCTACTGTCAACATATTCGACATTATGCTACAAATTCATTTAAAAACTTTACAAAGAACTTTATTAATAAATTTAAGCCATTAAAAAGAAGTGAATTATATTGCAAATTCACCTCTTGGATGTACAAACTGAATCATTCAAAAACTACTATTGATTTCCTGTTTTTAATTTTTAAAAATACTGTTTCCAAAATTCTTAAAACATGATTTAAATTCTTGAGTTCAATATATGCCGTTTCTATATCCTGTCCTATTACAATATCTATATAATTCGGTTCAGTACACAAAAGTGCTCCTTGGTTTGTACCAAGTACATGACTGGTAAATACGTTTTTATCCAGCATCTTACTAATTCTATCACTTTCAAGCACTCTCGCTCCTGGTTGTATACGCTGCATATGTATCATATGTTTTTCTTTGTTACAGCTATTATATCGCATGTGATTAAAAATTAAATGCAGCAGATAACTTATACATTTTTTAATAACATGATATAATCAAATAATTATAGAAGATGTATTCAATTACGCCGTAATACCTATAGCGCAAAAAAGCCAAAGCTAAATTTTGGAAAAATGAATGTAGTTTGTCAGGTATGTAGTATAATTATATATAAAAGTACTTCTATAATATTCAAAATATAAAATCAGAGATGTAAATAATTTTTCATTTTAAATAGGTTTACCAATTTTATAATTTAACTTTTCTAATTATATAAAGGTGGTTAAAGCAATGAATAATAATGATGATACAGAGTCAACTAAAACTTATCATATTGATATTCCAGATAACCTGATTAAAGAATGGCAGAGTATAGTGGATCTCATAGCCCGTATTGCAAGAGTCCGTGCAGCTCTTATCATGAGAGTACAGAACGGAGAAATTGAAGTATTTATAGCCAGCAATACTAAAAATAATCCTTATAAATTGGGAAACAAGGAAAATCTCATAGACTCGGGACTTTATTGCGAAACAGTTATCAAAAAAGGTAAAATGCTGCTAGTACCCAATGCATCAAAATCGGATAAGTGGCGAAATAATCCTGATATGAAATACAATATGGTGTGTTATTTAGGATTTCCAATCAGATTGCCTAATGGAGATTTTTTTGGAACAATTTGTATGCTTGATGACAAGGAAAATAACTTTTCACAGGATATGAAAGATTTTATGGAAAAAATGCGAAACTTAATTGAGTCTTATTTAAATTTATTGCACTTAAGTATCACTGATCAGCTAACAGGCTTATATAATCGTACTTACCTCGATATAAAAGCATCTAAAGAAATTAAAAAGGCAAACTTCAACCAAAAGACTATTACAGCACTTTTATTGGATATAGATCACTTTAAGAAAATCAATGATACCTTTGGACATCAAATCGGTGATGAGGTGCTTAAGAATTTTGCTGAAATTATGACTTCTTTTTTAAGAAATAGAGATATAACTTTTAGATTGGGTGGAGATGAATTTATCGTATTAATGCCAGATACATCTATTAATGATGCAGTAATGGAGGCAGACAATTTACGTTTAAAAGTAGAAGGAATTCAAATACGACCTGACCTTAAAATAACAATAAGCATTGGAGCTGCAGAATGGAAATGCGGTGAATCTTTAGATAGCTGGTTTATGAGGGTGGACAAGGCTCTATACAAGGGTAAACACGCTGGAGGCAATCGAGTTATGTCATAAAATATTGCTAACTAAATTATAATACTAGTGATACGTTCACCGTTGGGAGTAAAAGTCATGACACAAGTATCATTGGTTTTGTTTTGGATTAAAATGAGCCCTGGTAAGGGCTCTCAAATTAATCATTTTGCCTATCTACTTCAAGTATCTCTCCAGTATTAGCATCTATTGTAACTTCATATATTATCCCACTAGTAGTTCTAATGTAAATTTCGTAAACTAATAAACCATCTTCAGTGTCCACTTCAACTCTTATTACTTGCCCTGGCACCCTTTGTAATGCAGTTTGTATAGCTGTTTCAGCATTAATACGATACTGTCTCCAGTAATTATCCCATAAATTATAAAAAGGAAATAACATTATTCACTCATCTTTCATTTTATTATTCGCCTTATTATTATATTCAAGTAAAGAATATTAGTGAATTTTATATATTATTCTAAAACATGTTCACTTTCTTTGTTTTAATATCTACCTTATTTTCAATTTTATCTATTCTCTTTTTAATTACACCTTATATTTCTCCAAATTACTATATTTCAAAGATAGCTTTAATCTCTCTAGTTAAGTTAACTCTTTCATAATTTCAATTCCTTACATGCATAATAATTCTAATTCTATAAATTTTATAAATATTTTTCCACATATTTGTTTTACATATTTCCAATATTCTCCTCCTAGTGTTTTTTATATAATATATAAAGTTTCCAGTATAATATATCTAATTTCTGTACATTCTATTTCATATAAGGTTATTAATATATTGAATCTATTAATATTCAATGTTTACTCAAACTTAAATATTATGCTGAAGTATATTGATAGTTACCTTTATACTGGGGATGATCAATCTCCAGTGTTTTAATAATCATAGTTCTCCTATAACCATTGCTATGCCAGGATTTCACTCCTGGCTTTTTTTATTTTATTTGATAACTATTCCTTTACAGCTCTTGTATATGATTATTTTAAATACATAAAATAATCGAAAGGAGATGATTATTTTGTCTAGAAAAAATAGAATATTAGTGCCCGAAGCTCGACAAGGTCTTGAAAAATTGAAAATCGAAGCTGCAGAAGAATTAGCTAAAAATAATAAAAATCAGGATTCCTCACATCAAGTTTTTTCTATAGGCGGCCAGATGGTAAAAAAAATGGTTGAAAGCTATGAAAAAAAGTTAAAATAGTTACTTTTGTATCACACAAGCTCATCTCTTGTGTGATTTTTAATTTTATTCCTTGTATTCAAAAATATTTTATATTGTAATTCAATGAAAATGATTCTCTTAAATTTACTGTTTATATTTTCCAACTTTTGCTTTCAAAACTCAACCATCAACATCTTAATACCTCCAATCAATCAGCTAATATTAGTATAAAAGTGTAAACATAAAGGAATAGACTTATAGAATTAATAAAATAAAAATATAGAAAACATTTAGGATGCCTTTTTAAAAGTAATATTTGAGATATTTTTATTGAAGTCTTCTGATATTCTACATCTTACAACAAGATATACTATACCTAATCCCATCCATGTAAATCCCACAATTTTTGAAATATTAGAAAGTCCTAATAATATATATATATACACACACATTCCAAGCAATGGTACAACTAGTAGAATTTTAAAACCTGTTATTTTTTACATTTCAGTTAGTAACATTTCCTTTTTCCTATATTTAATTTTTAATTATTCTCATGTCTATTATCAGATAAAAAAGATAGCTAATATGCTATCTTTTTTAGTTTACACTTGATCTTAGATTAGACCCAACTATTGCATCCATCTCTATCTCTATTAATTGTGTATGACGGTTGAGCATAGGAGTTCCAACAATTGTACAAAGAGGTTTGATATCATGAAAAATTTTTGAATAAGCTTTACCAATTTTTCAAGAATGTATTTTGTCTGCTTGTAAGCACTTCCTTCTCCATAAACTGTACCATCCGGCTGTACAGCTGTAGTTCCTCTTTATATTTTTGCTTTAAATCTATCATAACGGAAAGCATTTATATCAAGAGTAGTTTCTTTTCCTTCTACCATTTCTGATAAAAGCATACCAACAGTTGGCGAAATTCCAAATCCGTGCCCAGTAAAAGCACATGCAAGTATAAAATCGGGTACTTCATCTACAAAACTTATAACTGGTGTGAGATCTTTACACTCATCAATCCAGCCTGCCCAGGTACGAACAATTTTTACATCCTTTAACATGGGAAAGTATTTCATTATTCCTCTGCATATACATGATGCCGTAATACTTGAAGTTGTAGGTGTTCCATTATCTTTATTAAAAGCTTCATAACCCGATGAACCGCCAAATACAAAAGAACCATGCTTATTATATGAAATTAAATCCGAAAAACAATTGTACTCTATTATGCTGCAGCCTTTTAGTAAATTACTTTTAATTCTACTATTTTCTTTTTCTGAAAATCCACGACTTAACACCTGTGGTACCTTAAACATTAAATCGCACGAAGAAAAATTAAAGTTCTGAATTCAAAGCAAAAGTGGAAACTTGATTTCACTTTTTCCAAACATCTTTCATATAATACAGTAGAAAGGGTGATATTTATGTTCGTTAATCCATGTCAGCCACCATCCTATCCAATGCCTTTATATCAATCCCTTCGGGGCAAGTATTTCGTTGGGTTAAGCCGAGAAGAATTCGGCGAAGGCAGATATGCGTGGGCCGGACTTTTCAATCCCCGCGATTCCGGAGTATTACTTTTCGTAAATGTTTTTACCGTTAGTAATGTTACTGAAATTCCATTTTCTTTTCAGGTCTGGCTGAATACAACAGCATCAGGAAAGGCAAAGCTGACGGATATGCAAAGCCCATCAAACACAGCAATCCGACCTCTGCCGAAACCGAGAATTAAGTTTTTGTATTCAGAAAACGTCGATGCGGAACCTACGGGTGGAACAATCATATTTGGACGCCGTTGTCCTGCTGAAACGACTATTGTGTCGGAAGAAGACGGGAAATTCATTTGCCGGCCTGGAGGTAATTTTTTAATAAACTGTCTTCCACCAGAAACAAACAACGAAAAAATTCTTGGACGTATCGCATTTGGATGGTGGGAGGAATCTTGCATATAATTCCCGAATGATTTTCAGACTGGAGCCCAACGCAATTTCAACCGCGACATTCATTTTATTTTAGTGACATCAGTACCATCGTACTGTGCTTCGCAGCATTGCCGATAATTGTCACTAAAATAATACTAAATATAAGTGTTAAAAGAACCAAGCGACTTATAAATAATCACCGTTTAATTCTTCAGTTATATAGCAGCTTACAGCGTTACTTAATACTCCAAGGCCGCTGTTGTCAAAGTTGCCTTTGGCACTCTTTTTATCACAAACACATATAATTTTATCAACTCAAATGTAAACTCCAAACCATAGGTACTGTGTGAAAACACAACCGCCTTTTTGGCGGCAAACTGAATTACTTATTCTGCTTTTTACATTTGATTGGAAGTTTTTCAGACCACGAGAGAAAATCTTTCAGAAAATCAAGATCAGTATCTTACATGTGCTTTGGAATTTCTGTAAGAAGGAATTCAAAGTAATTGTATGATTTTAAGTTATTAGACTTAGCAGTCTCTGCAATACTGTAAATTATTGCACTGACCTTAGCACCGTCAATCGTATCGATTAGATTCCACAGTTGTGCTTTCCAATAAAAAATTCTCTGATACTGGCTTCTGCTGCATTATTATCAGCGAGAATATTACCGTCATCAAGAAAAACTTTTAAATATTTCTTCTAGTTAAGACAGTATGTTAATCCCTTACCTGTTTTAGATTTGGGCAGGACTTCATTCCTGCGCTTTTTTAGCCATTTAAAGAAAGCCTCAACTAGAGGTTTTTCAGTTAGTTGTCTCTGTCTCTGATGTTCCCCTGGATTTTTCCTTTCCGAAGTATAGCAAAAGATTTAGGAATGAATGATCAGACCTTAGGAAACTGGATAAAAAATAAAAAGACAGAGAGAATCCTTCAAGATCTAGGGAATGTGAATTAATCTACCGGGAAGAGTATAAAATACGTGAATAAGCAAGGAAGGAATTTAAGATTTTAATAGCATCATAGTTGATTTTATGAAAAATAATGCACTCAATAATAACAATAGCAATTATGCGATATTGAGAGAATTTCTGACTCTGGAGTGTCCACTTGTTCGAGAAAAGCTCATTATTTACTTTAGAAAAACTAGTAGTTTTTCTAAGTTCATATAAATTACCTCAAAAATTTAAATTAGTTTCGAGGTACCCATGGTTTGGCGTTTACGAATCTGTAATAGTGCAATCAAAATTAAGAAAATTTTTATTCATTAGTTATTATCATCCTTTCTGTATGATCAGAGATTTAAGAAATCTGTTTTTCAATTAATTTATTTATTTTTAAATTATTTCATTTAACTATGGAACTCATCTAATCTAACTTCACTAATAAACGTAGATCCTAAAAGTAAAATTCCACCTATTACTTGAATAGTAGTCATTTGCTCACATAAAACAATTCCTGAAATTGCAACTGCTACTAGTGGATCAACATAACTTAGCATAGCTATACTTTGCCCCGAGAGCTTTTCCATACCAGAAAAGAATAACCAAAACCCAATTCCTGTATTGACGATGCCCAGTATAGCAATGAAAGGTATTGATGATGCTGAAATACTAAAAAAGGACAGTCCATTTTTGAAAAACACATAAAAGAAAAGTAATATGGCAACAATTGCTAGCTGTATAATTGTTAATTCTAATTTATCCATATTATGGATAAATTTATTTATCAACATAAGTGAAGCATAAAAAATTGCTGCGATTAGTCCTAAAACAATTCCAATAAAATCACTGTATGCCATGTTACTCATACCATTTCCTACAACCATAACCAAACCAAGCAGTGAAATAAAAATACAAATTCCTTTTTTAATAGATAGTTTTTCATGAAGAAGAATTGGTGAACAAAATATAACAATTACCGGTGCAAAATAATAAGCAAGTGTAGAATTTGTAACTGTTGTATACTGGTAAGAAGCATATAGAAAAATCCAATTTCCCCCTAAAGCAACTCCAGAGAAAAATAATAGGATAAAATTATTTTTTAGCATATCCCAATGGAATCTTTTTTTAGCCGACAAAAAAACACAAATCAGAAATAAACAGCCAATTGCACTACTTAATAGCGCCAATTCACTTGAAGACAGTTCTATATGTCTAACAACTAAACCAATAGTTCCAAAAATAATCATAGATAAAATTAACTGAATTTTATATTTCATAGTTGTTCTCCTTCAAAATCTGTTAGGTTTAATGAAATCTTATATGCAAGTAAAAGAAACCACACTGAAACTTAATGTCTTCCAACAAAGAGTGTCCCAACATTTCTTTCCTTTACAATCTCGTATAATACAGATGGATTCTTACCGTTTGTAATAATTGTATCAATCCCCTGTATAGTTGCCAATTTTGCTGCTTGCAACTTCGTTTTCATACCACCTGTACCACGCCGAGAGCCAGCTCCTCCAGCTAAGGATTGTACTTTCTCGTCTATTGTGGTAATTCGTTCTATTAACTTTGCATTAGGATATAGGCGAGGATCACTATCATAAAAACCATCAATGTCTGATAGAATGACGAGTTTTTGTGCTCTGCACAATATGGCAACAACAGCAGATAGCATATCATTATCACCAAATAGCCTGTCCTCAGACTCAATTTCGGTATAACTAACCGAATCATTTTCATTTACAACCGGGATAATACCCATCTCAAGCAAGGTATTAAATGTATTTGTTAGATTTTCCTTCTTCTCCTCGATTTCCATATCTTCAGCATTTAGCAGAATTTGTGCTATTGTTTTATCGTAATCATGGAAAAATTTATCATATAGGTACATGATACTGCATTGCCCAACTGCAGCTGCAGCCTGCTTCAAACGCTTACTTGTAGGACACGTTTTCATTTTCAGTTTATTTTTACCTGCAGCAATCGCACCGGAGGATACTAAGACAATCTCATAACCCATGTTTTGAATATCAGATATTACACAGGCAAGTCGGTCAAAAGAGCGCAAATTATTTTCTCCCATTTCATTTGTCAGTGTAGAAGTACCAACCTTAACAACAATTCTATTTTGATACAAATTCAAATTATTCACCATTCTTTCTCTATACATAAATGATCGTATAATTAAAAATACTCCTTCTTTTCTAATTACACTTCAATAATAGTTGGTATATGCTTCACAAAGGGCAGAAAATCATGAATGATTTTCTCTGTTTTAATCTTCATATAACTAGTAGTTATACCATCGCTGCACCCATACCATTCTTCAGCCAAAACATCTTTGTCAAAAACAATTTGTACAGCATTATCCTTGTCAAGTATGGCACTGAAAACAGTTGCTGCACCGATTTTAGTTCCTAGCATCTTTTCCATTAAATTCGCAGGGGCAAAAGAAACACGAGACACTCCTAACACATTACTGAAATCCTTTGACCGGAACGGCTTATCACCTGCCGTAATGAACAGATAAAAAGCTGTCTGCTGACGATTACAAAGAAACAGCGTTTTTACCATCTTCATGTCTAATTTTTTATCAATCTGAACGCAATCTTCCATTGTAATTGCTTCGTCTGTATCAACACGTTCAAATGGAATATGTAAACTTTGTAATACCCTATACGTTTCCTTTTGCAGTATAGTATCAAGCTTATCTGGCGGCATTGTATAAATATCACTTACAAAAAACATGTTTTATTCCATCCCTTTCCCTTGAAAACTCTATGGACATAGTGTATCATAAATTTATAAATTACAAAAGCGAATGTTTATCATAAAAAAGATGATAAAATCAGATGAATATGAGGTAAATATAGTATGGATATGAATATTCAAAAATATATGGCATTTGTTAGGACTGTTGAATATGGGAGTTTCACAAAGGCAGCAGAGATGTTAAACTATTCCCAGTCTGGTATTAGTCGTATGATTAATGATTTAGAAAAAGAATGGAATGTATCACTTCTTGAACGTGGACGTTCTGGTGTACGATTAACTTCAGACGGTTTAAAATTATTGCCGTTTGCTAAAAGTATGTGTAATGAGTATCAAAAGTTACAGACGCAAGTTCAAGAATTGAACGGATTACAATCCGGACTTATCCGAATAGGTACATTTTCAAGCGTAGCAACCCATTGGCTCCCGAATATCATTAAAGAATTTCAAAAGGATTATCCTAATATCGATTATGAACTGTTATTGGGCGACTATACGGAAATAGAAAACTGGATTTTAGATGGGCGTGTAGATTGCGGCTTTCTTCGGCTTCCTACACTCCCGGAATTTGAAACGATTTTTTTGGAACAGGATAAACTACTTGTGGTTTTACCTGAAAATCACCCACTTGCAGATTGCGAATATTTCCCGGTAAAGGCATTATGTGATTATCCTTTTATGCTGTTAGAAAAGGGTGCAAAAGCAGAGATTTCGGATATATTTGAACAATGTAACATTTCCCCTAAAGTTCATTTTACAACATGGGATGACTATGCCATTATGTCTATGGTTGAAAGCAGTTTGGGCATTAGTATTTTGCCGCAGCTTATTTTACAACGCATTCCTTATCATATTGTAGCAAAGGAATTGGAAATACCTGCTTATCGAAAAATTGGATTGGCCTTGAAAGATAAAAAGAGTGCATCACTTGCAGTCAAACGATTTTTAGATTATATAGAGTATAGATAGCCCCCATATTATAATACTTAAGAATATGGATTGAATTTATGTCAATATAGTAGATGCAAATCCAATATCTTTAAAAAATAGCAATTAGCTTCTATATCATTCAATTATTGCATCTACTTTCTTGATTTTTTTCATACAGTTCATTGACAATATCATTATTGAAAGTACATTTTAGCCAATTAATTGCATTTTTCGCAGTCAATACATATCCGAATCAATACCATACTTTTTTAGTCTCTGAGGCTTCTGTTAATTCAATAAATGTTCACCCCTCTTTATGGGGACTTCCATTTGTCAAAATTACTCTTTTCATTTTTTCACACTTTATTTACAATAAAACAAATTTTATCCAGAAAATAATAAGAGGTCTGTAGCCAACCAACTTTATGAAGTAAAATGGTAACTACAGATTTTTTACTTATCAATTCTATTTTTATTTAATAAATTAGCATATGCCTTATAAGAATATTTTACTTAACAGTTCAAGCATCTGTAGAATAAGCTAACTCTTTTTGTGATTCCAATTGTTTTCTGATGTACCAGACAGACGTCCACCACCTTCAGAACTATTTTTCTCGGCAGCACCTTTTGCTTTCTAAGCTATTTTACGTGCTTGCTTTCGCTTTTCCCCAGCAGCCTGTTCCAATCAATCACACTCTACAACAAATCGTTCATATTTTGCAGCTTGACTTTTACAGTCTTTCTCTTTCTAGCGAAGATAATTAGTTTCCATATTTTATCTGCCACCTCATCAAGGAAATAGCGATCATGGCTTATAACTCAATACGCCAGAAAAATATTTTAACTGTCCGATTAAAAAGTCTATTCCTTCACGGTCTAAATGGCTGGTCGGTTCATCTGCCAGAATACCATGTACCTGCTCAAAAAGAGCCTGTGCTATTTTAAGTCTTGTTTCTTCACCACTGCTCATGGTCTGTAACTCTAATTGCTCAACACCAGACTTGCCCATAAGTACAAAATTCTTTTCCTCCTGTCTAAAATCACACATTTTCATTTAATTTATATTTTTCAATTATTGTCATATTGTAATAACCTCCCTCAATTATACATTATTAATATTTTGAACATAAAAAACTAGCTTAATATTCAATATACTAAGCTAGTTTCACTTTAGAATTTTCCTACTCCATTTAGGCATATTTTTACTTTTCCATTTAATAGCCCCATTAATCAAATAGGCTATTTCCTCAATTTGTTTTGTATTATCATATATATTTGTTTCATCACAGACAAGCATCAATATCTTTAAATTTTCTAATGATTCATAATATCTTCTTTCTACAGCCTCTTCTGAAATTCCATGCCCACCTTCTAAGACTCTAATTCTAACTCTTTCTTTAGCAACTTCAGGACTATCTACTCCAATAAAATTCATAACTACATAAAATCCCTTTTCTTTTGCTTTTCTTATATTTCTAACAATACTTTTACCTGAAAGAGTAGTTTCTTGGTTAAATGATATATTATTTTTAATATAATAATTTATAAGTTTTACAGCCTCTCTTGCACACTTAATTTGAAGATTGCTATCTTTCCATGAACCTATTCTTGCCACCATCTCATCTGTATTTATCCTTTTTTCATTTTTATTTCTTTCATAATAAATGGATTTATATATTGATGTCTTTCCAGCACCATTAACACCAGCAAATATGGTATACGTAGCCATCTCTATTTACCTATTACCCTTTTTTGTTCTTTTTGCAGCACCATATTTGATAGATTCATATAAAAATCTTGTTCTTCTTTTGTTTTTGCCTTTTTAAATAGTTCTTTTAAATCCCAATATGAATATTTTAGGAATTGTTCATATAAGTTATTTTGTTGATTTATTTTCTCCATAATAATTCCTCCAACAAATAATACTTTTATTATATTATAGCCTAATACATCACTTATATAAACAATTTTTTATCTGTCAGCCAAAGTAACAAACGGACTCAAAGCATTAGCTCCCTTATAAGACGTAATAGGTTTACTTCTATACGGAGCACCATTAAATTTATATATAAACCTTAAACACATGAGCATCATATAAAAATCTTACATGTATTGACACATCTGCTGTTGGTGCTTTTTTATCTATTCCAATATATTGCATAGAATCTGCAAGTATAATATCTCCCTTTTTACCAAGAGGTGAACACTGCTCTATAGGGAATTATTGGTCTATTTAAAATAGTACTGTACTGTGAACTTGAAGCTCCCCCAGAAGGTAAGAATACTGGTGTTCCTCCTGTTCCTATATTTAACACCATAATGTAAAGCTGTGGTTCTATTTCTTGATTAATATACCACACAGCATTCGCTTGTACGGTAGTAAAAAAATAGTACTTGCACTAATTATACTGCGCAAACACTATTTCACAATACAAATGTGTCATTTATTCGCCACATTCATCATGATGCTGATGTTCATGGCAAACGGAACCAGTAGATTTTAGGAAACCCTGCAGGTACGCTTCTACCGCTGCTTTAGCATTACCTTTTGCTCCGACAATAACCTCGATGTTTTTCTCACTAAAGATGTCAATAGCTCCCCCGCCCATACCACCTGATATAATTACATTAACACCCATATCATTCAAGAAATTAGGCAAAAACCCAGGTCTGTGTCCGGGATTAGCAATGGTTTCGCTTTTGACGATTTGACTGTTTTCAGTATCAAAAATCATAAACCCTTCGCAATGTCCAAAGTGCTCAGTCACCATTCCGTTTTCACTTGCTACAGCAATTTTCATCATTTTAGTTTTCCTCCATTTTTTCTAGTATTTTTGCAACCGGATCAAGCCAATTGCCATTGAAAAGCTCTATCATACCCTTGTCACATGCAGCTGAAATTTTCGGGTCAATAGGTAATTTAGAAAGAACCTTTAAATTATGTTTATCAGCAATTTCTTCAATGTGGCTTTCGCCAAATATCTGATAGTCCTTGCCGTTATCAGGACATTTAAAATAGGACATGTTTTCCACCAGACCGATAATGGGGATATTCATCATCTCGGCCATCTTAACAGCCTTTGATACAATCATGGATACAAGCTCCTGTGGAGATGTCACAACGATAATCCCATCAACAGCAATGGATTGAAATACCGTAAGGGGAACATCGCCGGTGCCGGGTGGCATATCGATGAACATAAAATCCACATCGCTCCAGATAACATCTGTCCAAAACTGCTTCACTGTACCGGCAATAATCGGTCCTCTCCAGACAACCGGATCAGTATCGTTTTCTAAAAGCAAATTAACAGACATAATATCAATGCCGGTCTTAGTTTTAACAGGGAATAGGCCGAATTCACTACCTGAAGCTTTCTCCCTGGTACCAAAGGCTTTTGGGATAGAAGGCCCAGTAACATCCGCATCAAGAATGGCAGCATGATAACCCATTCTGTTCATGGTAACTGCAAGCATAGAGGTAACAAGTGACTTGCCGACTCCTCCTTTGCCACTAACAATACCAATAACCTTTTTAATGCTACTCATCTCGTGCAGTTTTTCGGAAAAATCCGTTTTTTGTTCTTTTCTTTCTGCGCAGTCCTCCGAGCAACTGCTGCAGCTTTGATTGCAATTTTCACTCATAATCTTGCTCCTTTATTTTAGATTGTTATTTCACTGCCTGCCGACAGATAATCAATGTTATCACCCATAGTAGCTTTCAGCGTTTTATAAGGCTCTATGCCTGTGCAATGACAGGTATAAAACTTTGCTTTTGTACCCATTAGGTATTTACCAATTCTATCTATCATATCAGAGTCCTCATTTTCGCCAGAACGACTGAGAAGATGAAATCCCCCTATCACATAGTTGGGCATTCGTCCTTTGACCGAGTGAAAATACTCAAGTATATTTATGATGCCATTATGGGTGCATCCTGTAACTAATAGAGTCATCCCGTCTTCCTCTATCACGAGGTTTTGTTCATGTGCAAAGGTATCGTCTACCGTTTGCCCTTTATGCTCAGTGAGCAAACCACTGTTTGATTTTGGACGTGGCTCTCTTTGGACAATATTCGAGAATACTTGGATTCCATTGTTGATAAAAAATCGATCTGACGTGAGTACAATTTGTTTGTTTTGTTTCAGATTTTCATCAAAACCGATAAAATCTAATTTATCATTTGAACGGATAGCATAGTGTTGCTTAAAAGCGAAGCGATGTAAAAATACCTCGGCTTTTGTGTTTTCTTTCAAAAATGTTTTTAGTCCTCCGCCATGATCGTAATGTCCATGCGAAATTACAAGAAAGTCAACATTAGTGATATTCACATCAAGCTTTTTTGCATTTTGAAGAAACAACTCGCTTGCGCCCACATCAAACAATATTTTGTGTTTCTTTGCTTCTATATACAGGCTAAGGCCATGCTCACTACCAAACCCCTTTGATATCGATGTATTTTCCACTAAAGTTTTTATAAGCATGACTTTAGCCACCACCTTTTTCAAAAAGTAGATTCATTGTCTTGTAATAAACCTCCTTAACCTCTGACCCTGATGTGCAGTCTATGTCTACAATGGTTTGACCATTATTAATAGCTTTTACTGCGTTGGAATCAAAGGGTATCCTGCCGATAAAGGGCAGCCCTTGTTTTTTACAAAACTCTTCAATCTTTTCTGTGTTTTCAATGTTGGTATCATATTTGTTTATACATACAGCTGTCTTTGTTTCGAATTTCGCTGCTGTATTTATAATGCGCTCCATATCGCTGATACCTGATATGGAAGGTTCTGCGACTATCAAAACCATATTCACTCCACTAAGTGATGCAATAACAGGGCAGCCTATTCCGGGAGATCCATCAATAATGGCCCGCCCAGCATCAACTGCTGTCGATTTCATTTGCTTTTTCACCTCAGTGACAAGCATTCCGGAGGTACCACTACCCATTTTGAGTTGTGCTGTTGAAAATACTTTTTTCCTATCAAAATAAAGCATTAATTCCCCAGCCACTGCCGGTATCATAGTTATCGCTTCCACAGGACAAACATACTCGCAAACACCACAGCCTTCACATGCGAAAGGATCCACTTTATATTTTTCATCTATTGAAATAGCATCAAATCGGCAGTTTTGCCTGCACTGATCGCATTCAATACATAGTTCTGGATTTATCATCGCTTTTGGCAACCCATAATAGTCTGTTTTTGCCGGTTCAGCATTCCACCCGGTTATTAGGTGCAAGTTAGGTGCATCTACATCACAATCTGCATATGCCTTGGCGTCAGCGAGTTTTATAAATGCACTTGCTATTGTGGTCTTTCCGGTGCCGCCTTTACCGCTAAGGATTAGTAGTTGTTTCATGCTGCACCTCCTTTGTCACCGTATTAAGCAGGGAAGAAAACATTTCCCAGTAATTATCATTTTTACTAACGGCAATTTCTGCATTTGAATTCAATGTTCCGAGGTTAGTGTCAAATGGAATCCGCCCTAATATCTTAATGTTTTTTTCTAAACAAAATTTCTCTGCCGGATTTTCTTCTTCCAAATATTTGTTAAGAACCACCCCAAATGGCTTATTAAATAACTTGACCAGTTCGTATACCATATTGAGGTTATGCACACCAAACAATGTAGGCTCAGCCACTAATATACAGTAATCCGCATCTTTGATGCTTTCCATTACAATACAGGCGCTTCCGGGAGGACAGTCAATAAAAGTCTGTTTATTTGCTTGCAGATTTTTCTCAGCAAGCAGCTTCTTAATGATAGGAATACCCGAGGCTTCACCAGTATTTAATATTCCTGTGTATATCACTACCTGGTCTGAAGTTCCTTTTTGAACTTTACCAATAACCTTTTCTTTCTCTGTTAGTGCCTTTTCAGGGCAAGCCAAGATACAGCCGCCACAGGAGTGACAAACCTCGTCAAAGACAATCAGTTTATTTTTAATATAGGCAAGGGCGTTAAATTTACAAAAATCAACGCATTTTCGACATCCATTACATAGTTCATTATTTACTTTTGGAATTTTCACTGATATTTCTTTCTCCTGAACTCCTTCAGGCTTAAAAAACAGATGTCCATTTGGCTCTTCTACATCACAATCTATATATGTCGATGATTTCGATATCGCAGTTAAATTCACCGATACCAGTGTTTTTCCTGTGCCGCCCTTGCCGCTTAGCACAGCTATTCTCATATTAATTGCCTCCGTGTCCATGAAATCCTGCATGAATTTCATCCAGCAAAGGAAGTTTTTCAGCAATAAAAGCATCAATATTATCCTTAGCTGAAGCAGTTGTCGTTTTATAAATTTTGATTTCAGCGGCTTTAAGCACGTCAGCAGCATTTTCCCCTAAGCGAGGAGTAAGCAAAATATTTGTTTTATTATCTACCATCGTTTGTGCAGCCTTAATTCCTGCGCCACCTGTACTTGCTGCGGCACTGTTATCAATAAATGTACTTTCCTTAGTTTCTACATCATAAATAAGAAAATAGGGAGTACGTCCAAAGGATGTACATACGTTCGACTCCAAGGTTTTCTCATCTACTGGAATTGCTATTTTCATAGGGATCCTCCATTCTATTTTTGTTTAAATAATCTTCAATTGCATTACGTAGCGCACTCACACCTAAATTTGAGCAATGAACCTTATTTTCAGGAAGTCCATCTAAAGCCTGAAGATATCTTCTTCTGTAATATTCAATGCTTCCCCAAAGGTTTTGCCCTTTGCTAATACCGACATCATACTGGATGTTGCAATTGAAGCACAACACCCAAACACAAGATAGCTGATTTCCTCTACACGATTATCTTTTACCTTTAAATAAATGGTCAAATAATCTCCGCAGGAAGGATCCCCGTAGTTTCCTTCAGCATCTGCATCTGGCATACTTTGGGCATTTTGAAGGCACATAAAATGTTCAATTACTTTTTCTGAATATATAATCAACCAACTCAATCCTAATCATCTGTAAAGCATCTACCATTCCTATGCCTATGACAGCCACGGCCACAACCATTCCCTAATCCTTCACAAAGCCGGTATTCGCCACCAGCAATCAATAGCACCTTTCCATTTACTAATGATTCAGCCAGCTTTTTTCTGGCCTCGATATAAATTCCCTGAACTGTGCTACGAGCAACATTCATCTGCGTGGCGCACTCTTCTTGTGTAAAGCCATCCAAATCGATAAGCCTTATAGTTTCATACTCGTCAATGGTCATGATTACATGGTTTTTTGCATCTGCAGGTGAATCAAGAGGCCCGAATCTGTTGGTTTCAGGCAAGCAGCAAACTTTTCGCCACTTCATCGGTCTTGCCATGATTTATCACCTCCATTCCAATCAGAAATAACTAGAAAGTCCTCCGGTTATCCCTGATGCCCATCATAAGTTCTCTAATTGCTTATCAATAACTTCGAGTCGATCTTGCAACATGGTTTTCTGTTCATGGAGCAGCTCTTTTTTGTTTCTGAGGATGTCTGGTTAATTGCAAAACCCCGTCTGCAAGCAAGTCCAAGACCTAATCCCATTCCGAGACCAGCTCCATATCTTACTGCATTAGCACCTGTGGAAAGTCCTAAACCTCTTCCAGTCATTGATCCAGCATCTATTGGACCAGTTCCGTCTCTTCTTGGCATGCTATTCACCTCCTTATAGTTTATGGCATATGCCATTTATTCTTATTATACACTGTTTATGGCATATGTCAATAACTATTTCCGTTTTTAATAAAAAACCGCCAACCAAGGAAATTCCTCAAGTGACGGTCAACTCTTTATTTTATTGTGGCTGGTGCTTTTACAACAATCAATTCCAACATGCCATCATTCAAACTTTTAACGTTCATCTTTCCTTGTGTTCCTGTTGTAACATGTCTTTCACGAGTCGAATTGATTATTTTACTAGGTTTTACTGGATTTTCAGTTTTACTTTTACGTGCCTGTTCCATTTTTGAACGGCGTTCTGCAATGGTCATTCTTCGCTTATTTTCTTTATCTTTTCTTCCTTGCTGTCTTGCTTTTTTTGTATCTGTAATACTTGTCTTAAAGTCAGAAATTCCATCTTCAATCTGTGATTTTCCATGATACAAAGCATACTTGGCATTAACTGGTAAATCCTTTGCCTGCTCTTTAATATGCTCTGCTGTACCTTTGATGTGATCTTTAGTATCCATTACTTTACCTGCTGCTTGTCCAACTTTTCTTCCAAATGATTCTCTAGTATTAGGATTTTCCTGTTGCTTTCCATCTGGCCTTGTATGATCCGCTTGTGCAGCTCTTGAAGCAGAAGCTCCAGAACCGTTACTTGATTTTTTACCTGCATTAGATTTTTTCCCATTAGCTGCAATTGAACGTCCAAGCTTATGTTGAAGACGGTGCATATGAGCCATCATAAGCATACGTGGTCTTCTTAAAATCTGTCTTCCCATGCTTTGAGATTCACCACTTTGTAGTGAAAACATGCTCATTAAATCACCAAGTTTAAAGTAAATACCTGCAAAGGTCACTATTTGTAAGAAAGCTATTAAAAAGAATGGATAACCAGTTGATAAATTATAAAGCATAGTAGAAATACTAAAAGCAGTTGTAACTATTAATGTAATTCCTGCTCTTGACATAATAGTATTAAATAGCTTCATAATGGCACGCTTTGTCATACTCTCAAAGGTCGGTATCATACTTAACAGAAAACTTACTGGTAAAAACATTGCATAAATTATAAAGAGCACCTGCGAAAAAATCATAATGCCAGTAAGCAGAAATACAAAGGCTGAAATTCCAATATTGAAGATAAAAAGAAAAAACACCATTCCTAAACGATTAATAGTTTTTGTGATGGTGAGATTAGTATTTTTATTATCTTCTATTTCAGACTTTACTATATCTTCTCTGTCTTTTCCGTTATTATCATCTGGACTTGTAGATATTAATTTTTCAACCCTGCTTTCCCCAATAGCTTTTATATCAGAGTTATCATATTGCAGTAGTAACCAAGGCTGCTTTACCTGTATAGCAAACAAACTATCACGAATAAGATCTACACTATCTTTGCCCTTGCTTTTAGAGTTTGGCATTACAATTTTTGTACCAATTGATAAACTGGCATTACTAATGTCAGCAGAAAAACCATTAATTTTTTCTATATAGTCTGGTGCATAGGCAATAAATGCAGCTGATAGTACAAATACAACAATGAAATTCACCACTGCATGAATAGCTTTTGTAGTCTCCCTTTTGATAAGTCCTGTATAACCAACATAAATTCCAAGTATCAAAATGAAAATTAACAGAAAACCTCCATAGAAGCCATTTGAAGAGAAACCACTTGTACTAATACCTGCTATAGTCTGCATATTCTTTCCGATTGAATCTGCTGTTGCTGATATAAAATCAAGAGAGTATGCTTCCTGCACTAAGTACCCTGTAGCATTAGATAAAAAAAAGCTGATAGTCCATATAAAATTTGTAATAGCATATAAACCATACATAACCTGTTTTCCAATTCCATCAACCCAATTCCACGGTAACCAGCTCCAGCTATTATCCACATAAAAGTCAAGTTGGTAATTATCTAGTGGATATTTACTGTACTCATTACTAGCCTTTACTGTATCATCAACAAGCCCTGCTGCATGTGCCACCATTCCAACTATTGCTAATATAAAAATAGCAATCACTGATACCATAAATACTGTAATTGCTATTTTTCTTAAACACTGCCAATTAAATTTTTCTTTTTGTCTCTCTAGCTTTGCTTGCTTCATTGCTCTACCTCTTTTCTCACAGGTGGACGAGTATCAAAAGCGTGCAGTAATTCTTCAAAAATAGGATGGAATTGTATTACACCAACTCTACCGTATAAATCGCTGACAAGACACTGTCCATTCTCCAAATCACGTAAGCGTTTCTGGTTATTTTCATCCTCCTTATCCACGCCAAAAAATTCTAAAGTTTTCTTTATCTCATTAATATCTGTGGAACGAAAAGCAAATTTTAATCCTAAATTATTTTTAAGTTTTTCATCTAGCAGGTCATCTGTGTTCTGCGTTACGAAATATACTCCTGCATTCATAGCTCTACCAGCACGCACCAGCTTCATAGAAAGTGTTTTTCCTTGTGCTACCTGCAAAAAACTCCATGCTTCGTCAAGGTCTACAATTTTAAAAATGCTGCGGTCAGAATGTATAAAGTCAAGGGCAAAGGTACTAATAACAATTAGCATAGCCACTGAAAGAAGTTCCATTGTGGTATATTCTTCAAAAGATGTTTCCTTATCTGGAAGCACCAAATCAGTAACTTGTATGATATTTAGCTGTTTTTCTAAGCTTATAGATTGAGAAATAGAACCATCTGAAAAGAGTAAATGGGCGAAATCATAATCTATGAAAGATTCAATGTGCTCTGCAATGTTATTACTTATAGCAGTATTTTCAGCTCTCAATTCATCTATAACAAGTAGTAGTCCTCTTTTTTCACTCTTTGTCACAGCTCTTATTGCTTTTCTTAATACTGGAAACTTCTCACCATCACGAGAAGAAATACCTGTGAGGAAGGTTAATATATCAATTGCTAAGCTTTCAGAATCCTTTGGTCTTTTCATAATCACATAAGGGTCAAGCAGTCCTTTATTAATCTCTTCACTTGTAAGATTTACGATATTGATTTCATCTGCAATTTCTGGCAGTGTTTCTTTCCAGTTTCCACGCTCCGACTTAGGGTCTACAATAACTGCCTGCGCCCCAAATAATACAGAGTAATAAACAATCATATTATTTGAAAATGACTTTCCACCACCTAAAGAGCCAACAAAAGCAGCAGCCAAGGCATTAGTAACCGAGCCTTTAACCCCTTGACTTGCAAGAGCAGGTTTTAAATATACATTTCGTCCTGTATCAAGGTTATAGCCTATATAAATTTCTTCTGTTTCTCCGAGCATTTGAGTTGCTCCAAAGCCTAACCCAGCAAGAAAATCAGAAGTAACATATTGTATATAGTCATTCATATACCTTTTACTTGCAGGAATAAATTCATTGTGTAAACCCATCATGTCTCCAAAAGGTCTAACAAGTTTAACATTCAAATCATCATAGAAGTCTTTTACTTCATTGCATCTACGTTTCAATTCGTCTAGGTCTGGCGCAGATACCCTTACTACATAACTAAGTTTATACATTGATTCCTTGCTCTGATCTAAATTTGTTTCAAGTTCATTTACGCTGTCCAAAGCTTCTATAACATTTGAGCTTGTTTCTGTATCACTTTCAAAAGCGTGATTGTCAAGGTCTTTTAATTCCTTTTTCTTATTACGAACAGTAGATAAAGCTTTCTTATTTGCTACTATTTCTACATTCATACTTGTATCAATAGGAAAAGTAAATTGCTGCTGCTGATAATAGAAGATTTCTGATGAAGGAAAGTCCAATTCTCCCACAATAGAATTAATTGTAAAGTAAGTGACATAGGATGTTGATTCCTCATGTTCAATTTTTAAATATCGCTGGTTCTCCTCAACCAGACAGCGAGTAGGCTTCAATAAATCATAACGTTTTACCAAGGTTTCCTCTTTGAATTTCTTACTAGGCAAATAATACTCATAATCTTCATAGGCTGTTCCTGCCCTAGCATATAGATGTTCAATAAGATAGCCGAAATCATTTTTATCTAAACGACGAACTTTAAAACGACGTGAAATCTTATTCTCTAGTAGTTTTTCCATCTTTGTAAAACGACCAATTTCATTATTACTCATTGATGCAAAGTCACCCATAAATTTCTGATTTACTTCTTTTAAGAAATCAGAAAGTACATTTATTGCTTCTTTTTTAAGATTCTTTATTGTTACTTCCTGTTCATTTAATATCAGTTTGAAACCAATAAAAAATCTATAGTCAATCTGATTATCACCAATCATAGAAACCAGAGCTTCTGCTTGCTCGTCTATTTTTTTATATGCAACTTCTTTAAGTCTGCCTGTAACTTCTTCCTTTGAGCGTTCTTGTGTTGCCCGTATGCTGGATTCGGTACTAATCTGTAGGGCATGGATTTTACCATCACGATTCTGTGCTATTAGTTGACGAAAACTATCATGTACAATAAATTTCTGTTCTGCTGACAGAAAAGAATAATTATAGGGAGTAAGCTCATAGTAGGCAAAACATTCTCCATCATGATTCCAGACCAGATTATTTTCAATATATTTAATTGGATATGCCATATACTTCACTCCTTACTATTGTTATTGCCTCGTTCATCCTCTGGTTGTGAAGCTTCACTGGTTTACCTGCATAAGTTATTTTGGGTCTAATAATGTACGCAATAAAAGATTTTAAAAATCCATAAGGCTTCTTTCCGTCAAAGGTCTTCTGACACATAAACCAAGTTATCCCCATTGGAATTCCAAAATACTTTAAAAAAGCTCCATTTATCATAGAAAGTGGCGGCATATTTCCTAGCAACATAACAACAAACAGTGACAAAACAAACCATGTCATTTGTGTAAAGGTAATTGGAAATGGCAGCTTAAAATCATTAATAGAATAAAGTACTTTTTCTACTGACCAGATATTTGTATAACTTCTTATTTTTTTCATATGATGCTCCTTTCATTTTACACTAGAAAAAAGGCAGCTCCATAAATAAGAACTGCCCTATAAAATCAGTTATTTAATTGTTATCCTATATATTCAAAAACACCATGAGCTGTAACAAGAAAGTTTCCATTTAACTCTAAATCTCGTCCATAAGATTCATAGTCAATGTAATCTTGAAGACTAACTGGTATTTCTCCAAATGTTCCTGTCTCTTCAATAACATAGCGTGCTACATCTTCCATATCATCACAATCTGGATAATAGATAATATCGTCAACATGTTCTGCCATTTCTTCAAAACTGCTGAAAAAGTTTGTCTGAATTTCTCTCATTTCAAATTCAATAGGTGTTCCTTCAAGTTCTTCAGCCAAAGCACATAAACGATTAATTTCCTCGATTGGAGTATATTCGTCAATATCAAAAGGAAGCTCATAATCATGTATAGCATACTCTTCATATTCATTATTTAAGCCGATTTTCTCCTTCATATCTTCTATATCAATTGGTGGGGTGAACCAAGCTCCAACTAGCTCACCCTCATTGTATTTGCCTAAATTGGCAATGTAAACTTGCATCTCCATATAATAAAACCCACATCCTTTCTAAAATTAAGCATAAAAAAAACAGCAAATCTAAATAGATTCACTGATTTAATAAAAAATAATTTGTTATGCTCCTATAATTTTGTTGAACAATTGTAATAGAATATCTTTAACACCTGCTGCATTAAATACAAGTCCAACAGCAATTAAAGCTATAACTAAAAAGCCTATAAGTTTTGAGAACTCTCTCTTAAATCCTAAGTAAACTCCAATAAAAACAATTGCCATAAGAACTAAAGACTGTGCATTTGATAAAAACCAATTGTATAAATTTTGTCCAAAATTCATAAATTATCTCCTCATATAATATATTTAGGTTTATAAAGGCAACCTATAATCCTCTCTTACTTTAGAACAGGACCTGTTATCACCTCCTTAGCTGTAGCTGCCTGCTGCTTTAAAATCTTCTCATGTCTTTCTTTCAGCTTTGCATTGGTGATAATCTCATTTATAAACTTTGTATTATTAATTTCATCAAGCTTCATAGCCATTTTCAAAGTAGGAGCAACTTGGCGAGAAAGCCAATTTAAAGTTCTTCTAAATGAATAAGGCTCTGGTTTAGTAGTAAGCTTCATGGAGTCTCTATTTTCTCCTATAAACCAGGCCCATTCATTATTCAATTTCCAATCACTACGCGGCTTATCATCATCTTTATCCACAAAACGAACATATCTGTTGATAATTTTAAAAGCTGTGCTCTCTGGATTGTCATAAAACATCAAATCTTTAAGTGCATAATAAGCTCTTTTATTTTTAAGTCTTATTTCAAAACGATTTTTTACTTCTGCATCTTCTATTGGAATATTGTTTTTCTTATACTGTTCATAATCTTTTTCATAAATACAAAAATAAACCTCACTTTGTAGTGAACCAATATACAGGGTATTTCCCATACATTCCTTTTCATCTCTGCGTACAAGCTCACCACTTCTATAATTCTTAAAACTACGAAAAACTGAAATGCATTCTTCATTTCTGCATTTTTCTGTGAGATTAGGAATATTTAAAATTCCAACCTTATCATTTATAGCAATGTCAAGCCGTTTCATTACTCCACCCTCTACCAATGCATCCATAAAAAATTCATACCAGCTTCTCTCTTGTGCCAGAAGATAATTTTCAAATTGACGACAACCACGGCCTTTCATCTCTACAAGCACACCTTTTTCTTCTTCACCAGATACAAGTACAAAAATATCACCCATGCAATAATGTTCTGAATAAGAATAGAATCCATAATCCTCATGAAGCATATAGGACAGTTTAAGCCTCAAAACACTTTCTACAATGTGCTTAACATCAAGTGTTGGGAAACGAATCCTAACATAGTCAAATAGCATTTCTAATGGCGAATCCGGATTGAACCGTTCTAATGCTTTTGAAATAGATACTTGAAGCTCTGCGGATGGCCTAACCTTACCAGTTTCAATGTCACTTAAATACTGCCTTGTAATACCAGCAGCTACCGCAAGCTTATTTTGTGAAATACCATATTCACCCCTCTTTTCTTTCAATTCTTTTACCCATGAGCTTTCTTCCAATAAAAATTCCTCCAATCAAAAAAGCGCATATCAACTTTTAATAATTAGCTGACATACGCCTTATTTTTAATATTGTCTATTTTTATACATCAATAAAAATTTGCATAAAAAATAGGCCAAGATTTTTTTCTTGGCCTTTATTATATAAATAGTTCATTTTTTGCTAATTATACACAAAACTCTATTCCAAATACATCATATCTCAAAATTATACCTTTTGATTTTACTTCTGGTATAATTGCGATTCCTACCCATTACTATTAATTATTTGCCAATAAGATTTCTAAAAAATTTCTTTACTGTTGAAAACATACCACCTGAATCTACATCCAAATTTACAACCGGTAATTCATCTTTTTTGTAGGACGGCCTATGTTCTATTCTTTCTGGTTGCTTAATTTTGACTTCATTTAATCTATTAGGTTCAAGCTTGTCAATATTTTCATTAACCACGATGCTTTTTTGAGTATAATTATCTTGCCTTTCTACCTTAATGTTGTTAGTTGTAGGCCTATTCATTGTTTGCCTTACTGTATCATTCTCCTTGCTCTTTAAAACTTCATTTTCTTTATCATTTATAATCTTAGTATTTTCTTCTGGCTTAACAAATGCTTTATAATTGTATTTCTCAAACTCTATATTATCAAAAAATTCAGCACCAACATCCTCTTTTAATTTTCTTATTTGAAAATCATTTGTTAGAGTTACAAAGTATTTACTAGACTTATCTGAATACGTAATCTTACCATAGGCAATACCGTATTCACCCTCCAACTTCTTAAATGGATTTTTGTTATATGGGTACCTTATTTTAGCTGATAAATTAATCCCCTTTGCACTATAAGCATTAATATATATTACTCCATTATTTACTATAACATTGTTTACCATAAACATAACAAATCTTGATTTTCCGACAACATTACAATTTAACTCATGCATCTTTATCACTGCATCATTTAAAGAAAGTACACCATCACTTGTCCTAAATTTGAAATTGAGACCTCTTAAAAATTCCTGCGTATTATTCTCTAAAATCCGCTTCATTTGGTACACACTTCTTACTACATCTCTAAAAACTTCTTCTCTTTCTTTATAAATTGGAAAAGTATCATGTTCTTTCTTATCGGGTGAACCATCAGTGTTATCTTCTCCGCCTGTTATACTTTTTCTTTTAGGATATACTAGGGTATTAATATCAATCGTTATTTCTAAATCACCTTCTTGATTACGAGAAATTTCTACTAATTTTCTACCTTTCCAGTCTGGGTCAAGATACTTAGCTTGTTCTCTTGCTTTGCCGCAATTATGCCCACCCTCATTTTTCCATGCCATAAAGAATCCCTTTATGTTATAAGTTACTCTAATTGCTGGATCACAAAATGGACAATATAATTTTCCTTCATGAATTGACCTTTGATATTCAGAATATTTAATAAGACCATCTTTATATTTTGCTATTAATAACTTTTCTGACATACTAACCTCCACATTTGAGAATACCTCTACTTTGCAATAGCTGATATTATCTACATTTTGTAAATTTCAAGATTATTTTTGATTATAATATTTCATAAACTAATCAAAGTTGAGGTGCTTGTATATAGTATACGACAATATTTAGAAATATAAAAAATTATACCTCTGTTGATGTACTTTTACTTCGTAAATCACTGCAATTAATCATAAAAAGTTTTATAATAATTTACCACACCATCTGAACTATAGAATAAAGAATATTCTTGACTGATAGGTCCTTTAATATGAATAATAAGAAATTCAGTGCTTCTCAAAATATAGTCCATAATAAACATTAGGACTTGTACCAAATATATTAACGGTTCAAATATGAATTATTAGCCTTACCTAATGTCCAATAACAGTTACACATTATTTGTATACATGGCAACTTGTAAAACATAGCAAATTTAAGTATATTCTATGTCAAAGAAATTTTGTCTATCATACATTCTTCAAAAGTTCAAATAGTTGATTTATAAAATCCTTATGACTTTCATAATTCTCTTTATTTAAAAGTTTACGTTTCTCAGTGAGAATTGTAATTTTTGCTTTATGTGATATCTCAGATCCAAAATCTGAATAGTCCATTGTTGCCAAAATAACTTGGGGTAGCATATCAACTTCAGAAATAAGTTTCAGAATATCTTTACTACTGCTGTTGCTAGCTTCTTTAGCTCTAGGCGAATCTACTACAAATGGAAATCGAATAGCACTGCTCTTAAAGTATTCCATTGTCTGGAACAATCCAACAAACTGTGCCAGTATTATTTTGTTCTCTAAAGTACCTTGTGCCTTCATAGGCTTAAGCAATTTGATATTACCATCATAAGCAGCATTCCATGCATCTAAACTAATAATATTTAAGCGTACATATTCAATATATTTTTCTTCCACTTCCTTTTTATTAGGCAATTTTCGAAGTTCCTTGTTAATATTCTTTATTGCATCAGTATATTCAGACTGTTTCAACGAATTATAACTCAACTGTTGACTAAAGTGAGTTAGTGAATCTTTTAATCCACGTTGCCTAACATACACTTTGTAAGCATCCTGTGATTCATCAAAAACATTCTCCTGTTCTTCCAAGGCCGCCATCAATTCAACATACTGATTTTTATGCCTATCAAGTTCTTCTACAATGGAATCAATAATCAGCTGAATTTGTTGACACATATAATCCTCGTTCTGAATATTGTAATTTGAACGAACAATTTTATAAATTTCTTCATCAAAGGTATAACCGCATTGAGGACAAGTATGCAATATTTTCCGATCAGTATTGCCTACATCAGTCTTTATATTCTTATACTCCTTTATTACCTGTAACTGATGCTCGTGTTGATTAAAAGTTATTTCCAACGACTGAATTTTGTTTCTAACTTCACCTGCTTTTTTTACCAGTTTTGCTATCTGTTCTTTAGGTATTTGTAAATTACGTTCCAAGTCTTCTAATGTTTCTGCTGGAAGCAAATTTTGTGTTTCTTGAGAAAGAGATTCTAGTGTAATACGAATACGTTCTTCCTCTTTTTTTAACTTTTCAATTTCATCTTTTATTTGATCTCTTTGTGCCATCAGCTCCACAGTATATTTAGTGTAGATATTCAAATGGTAATATAAAGATTTAATTCTGTCATTTTGCTTATATTGATCAATACTTGCAAAACTATTATATAATCCGCTCCAACCCTTATCTTGATCTATATAATATGGCATAAAAGAAAAAGCTGGTGGCGCCATCTCTATTTTTTTCGTATTTTTATTGGGAAGGTAAACTGCAAAAGAAAACAGCTCTTCATATTTTTTTGCCAAACCATGAGTAACACTCCGAGTCAGCAATACAAGTTCTGTTCCTTTAAAAACTGCAAAACTCTTTTGAAATCTCGCAACTCTGTAATCAATACCATTCACGCAAATCGTAACAGCATATAGTTTTGTTCTCTTGTCCCAAACAGGATCATAGTCCACCTCTGTTCCAAGTGTATAATAAATTGATTTCAACAGGGATGATTTTCCGACATGATTATCATGACTAGTAATTACATTGAATCCTTTAGAAAACTCCTGAAAACGAGCAGTTTGTGCCTGTATATCAGAAATTAAAATATTTTTAAAATACATTTCATTCATTATACCCGCCTCATTTCATTAATCAAAATACAGATCGTTAAGATACAAATATACATACGATTATATATTGATTCTATAATAAAGTTATCTTTGTACAGTCGATCACACAATCTATTGACATATTGCCATACACATTCATCCGAATTTTTCCGATAATTAGAACACAGTTTCCTAATCTTAATAAATATGTTTGAAAAAGATTCTATTTTTGACTGAGAATCACTCATTATTTTTGTATACTCAAATGATGCTTTGTATTTATCATCATCTGATAAACCTGCAACCCTCTGTATTTCATCAAATGGCGGAATAGATATCACAATTGCTTCTTCAATTACACGAGAAAAATCACACTTTGTAATACCTTTTTTTTCACGCACTTCATTATAAAGTGCATTCTCTGCTAGTAACTCATATTGTTGTCTCTTTGTGAGAATGTCCAACATAGCTCCGAAAATTGTCTTAACTACATCCATTGTAATACGCGGATATTTTTTATGTAAGAAGTCACCCAACTCCTGCTCAACAATTTCATGATGTTTAGGAATAGAAAGTGTTGTCCGTATGTGAACAAATTTAGTCAAATCAACATCTTCAGGGCTAATTCCTTTTTTCTGTGCAATATCATGCTTTATTTTATCAATTGTAATAGGATTGAATTTGCTAAAAGGCGTTTTTTCAGCTGTATATGTTTTTGTTTGGTTTTTGTTTTTACCATCAGCTCCATTAATCTTAACAGTCACTTTTAATGGACAATTAGTTATAAGTCCAAGTTCCTTTACTAACCACTCGGGATGCTCCAACTGTGCATACATTTTAACTAACCAATCTTCTGAAATCGCTGTACTAATACTAATTGATTCTTCATTGGTTTTCATCTGATAATAGCTTACTACTTCCGGTTTCTTTTCATCATCAAACAAAGCAATATCATCATAATAATCCAATACTAATAAGTAATCCAAGCTATCAAAAAGTTCAATTGCCATGTGAAGAGTCTGGCTTACTTGCATCTCAAAGCGATTATACGCCATACTACCAGAACTAGTATCAACCGCTATATCTTTTATTTTCTTATTTTTTGATACTACCTTAGAACTGCCAGGCGAGGTGGACTGTGCTGATGTTTTAGCTACCATTTTTTACATCTCCCTTATAAGGATATAATAATTCCATAATCTCTAATTGAAGTTTTCTATGCTCTTGCGACCAGTTTGTTCGTTCCGTTTTTTTATTTAGCTTTCCATTAAATACATAACAAACTATTTCCTATTAATTCCTTTAATAAATTATAATTCTACATATAGTTATATTATCCTTCATGATTTGTAGAAAAAAGTGAAAAATCCGGGATTCTACTCTCGGATTTTATTTACATTTTAAAAGTTAAATTACTATATTATTTTTCTTTATCTTAAAAAATATAGATTTTTTAGTACTATTTTTTAATGATATCCTTGCTAAAACTTCTTAAAAACCCTTCTAATTCGTTTCCACCTTTAGAATTTCCCATACCGTTTTTAGTCACATATTGTTTACCTAAAGAAATATCATCTTCGTTGAATTCCCATGTCTGCACTA
Organism: Clostridium tyrobutyricum DSM 2637 = ATCC 25755 = JCM 11008; assembly: GCF_000359585.1. Taxonomy (GTDB): domain Bacteria; phylum Bacillota; class Clostridia; order Clostridiales; family Clostridiaceae; genus Clostridium_B; species Clostridium_B tyrobutyricum. The sequence continues at coordinate 47,986 of NZ_APMH01000020.1, forward strand.
CATGTGACCAATCACCATTTTTACCTTTAACATTATTAATAGCTGCGGATAATGTACTTTTATAGTTTGAATCACTTCTCCACTTTGAAGTAGCTTCCAAACCTCCATTTTCATAATCTTCTAGATAATACTTAGTACTAATAAACCTTACGTATTTTTTTACTCCATCAAAATCCATAGGTCCTTCCTTAGTTGCTTCTGTATCAACTATAGCAACTTTTATCTGTTTTTCCGTTGTATTGTTTCTGCTATCTGTAGTTATATATGTTATAGTAGCTTCGCCAGCGCTTGTAAAACTAGTAAACATTGAAGATGAATAGTTTTTAACTCTAACCTGTGTTGTTCCATCTTCTCTATCAATGGATTTTACTGTTCTTAAAAGCTCTGATTCTGTAATTACACCTGTTTGAGCTTCATACAAAGTAAAGTAACGGTCATAAGCGGTTAAATCTGGTGCATAATCCCATATTGCATAAAAATTGAAGGTATATCCATTTATACTTGTCAGATTCTTGATTTCCTGCCTTTCCATAAAACTAGCTGAAAAAGCATTCGGGTCTGTATCCCATCCTAGATAGGTATTAGGGTGAACTGGTGGAACAAAGCTCATTGCTGGTAAAGTGTACGTCATATCATACTTGCAGGTCAATGTTTCCATAGCCCCACTACCACCATTTGAATGAAACACAATATAATAGGTATTTGCTTCTGCATTTGCCTTTAGACCTACATTTCCAGTTACAGTAAAGGTATATTTTTTATTATTAGAATTATAAGTACCACTCCAGCTCGTCCAAGTATATCCTGTTTTCACATTTGCATCGACTGTAGCACTTGCACCATAATAATAACTGCCTCCACCTAAAACGCTATCTATCCCTGTACCAGCAATTATACTTACATTATATTTTTTTCTTGTAACAGAAATATACGAAGTCTTTGCATCTTTTGCTGTATATGAAATACTTGCAGCATTATAACAATCATCTTCTGGCTTTGACCACTTCACAGTTTCACCATATACATAGTCTTTATTAATTACTGCATTATAGCCTCCGTAATCTCCATTAGCTTCTTGATACCTTACATACACAATCTGCCTTGATTTCAATTGAGTAACATAGTTTATTGTTTTATTAAAGTAACTGTGTAGGGAACTAGGATTCTCCCAAGGTGCAGCATTTGCTATTCCATCATAATTCGTATAGACGCTTCCCCCAAAATGTCCATAATCATCCATAGAACCGCTATTTGTATGATTACCATAATTATCAATTCTAATAGTTACCATGCAGCTATCAACTACCAGATAGCCACCATTAATTATGAATTCATTGTACGCTGTACTGTTTGTTTGTGCCAACTTTGACTTTACATAACTAAGATTTATCCTACATAAATCATAAATATATCCGCTTGATGATACTTCAGCTACTCTTTCTACTGTATAGCCAGATAAATTAAAATAAATGTTTGTAGATTGTGAACTTGTAGTAACCTTCATTCTATAACCTATAGTACCCCAATTGGTTGTATTTCTATTTACAGTAGCTGCTCTTCCTTTCGTAGCATAATAAAAATATCCATCTTTAAAAACAATATCAGAATTATAGTTATTATAAAATGTTACTGCATTATCAAAACTGCTGGCCATTACCGCTTTAGTTGATGAACTAAAAACAGTTATTCCTAATATAGACAAAAATAAAAGCAGACCAATCAAGCCTGTTCTCCACATTTTCTTCATTCTATTTATTTCCTTTCCTAGAATACAAATGCTGACCAATTATAACAAACTGTCTTGTGTGTTCCATTGGGATTTTGTTTCCCAGTGCTGTAAATGTCAACAAAGGAATATAAATTACTCCCATCTCTAAGATTTACTTCTGGTATCTTGTCATACAGTGTATATCCTTTACTGGTTACGCTAACTTCCTTATAATCAATTCCTTGTTCATCCAAATATTTCATTATATTATTCTTCAAGTCTGAATCTGACATATCACTTTTCTTCCAACTTTCAATCAATCCGTCCATCTTTGTCTTCTGAACAGATGTAATATCTCCCTTGGATGTTTTAGATTCCTTCCATCCTTTTGAAATTGGAACATAGTTATCTTGTATTGAATTTTTAACACTATCATTTACTTCCACAGGCTTTTCTCTTGGATTCAAGCTTATAAATACATTAACGCAAACGACTGCCATTGCTACTATAGCCACTACTAGTATAAGTTTCTTATACTCCTTACATAGCCTCTTTAACTGCTTTTTCAACTTAATAAATCCTCCTCCCAATTTTATTTTATATTAACTTTGTACTGTTCCATGATTGCTGTTTGTTTTACTGATACTTGTCCCTCTGTTCCAATAGGGTGTTTATACTTCTCTATTACTTCAACAGACAATAAGCCTTTCTGATAGTCTACATCTAGAACATTTACAACAACTGTGCTATCGGAATTAATCTGCACAAGTAGTGCTTCCATAAAATCAGCAACCAGTTCATCATTACTATTTACAGAATAGGTTTTACTGTCAAACTGATTTTCAATAGTTTCCTTAAAAGCTCCATTCACTGCATTATTTAATTCATTCTGTCTAATATTTATTCCCCAAAGTGTCATAACAATTACAATAGCTATAATAGAACAAATTGTAATTCCAAATCCTAAAAACACATTCTTCATTAATTGCTTCTCCTTTCATCTGCTGCAATTGGTATTTTCCAGATGCTTGTCAAATTTTCTTTGTCTCTAATCTGAAAGTAAACTTCATAAATACCAGCACTAGGGAAATATATAACTCCATCTGTTTTAGAATAAGAACTTATTATACTTGTTCCATCTGCTTTTCGTATATCTAAAACCTTGCCAAACATAATGTCTGGAAACATCTTTTTAATAATCACATCATCCATTGGATATATTACGCCTTCCATATCTTTAGCATAATATCTTTCCAGAAAATCAACATTTTCACTCTCAAAAAACCTTCCTTTTGATGTGATGTAAGCTGCTTCTGGTTTAGTTCTCTTATGCCATGTAATTACAGAATCAAAATCACTATAGGAAGAATAATTGATTTCTGTTTTATTTAAAGGTATTCCAGCAATTTCAAGAATACCTTGTTTACCAGAAATAGATACTATGAACAATATTCCAATAACAAGAATTGATGTAATTATCGCAATAATAGCAGTCCCAAATTCTTGAAATATTTCTTTCATCTATATACTGCCTCCTATAACACTTGTAATAAATTTCTGTATAATTGTAGCCATTGGGGTACTTAAAAAGAAATAAGCCACAATGCTAAGAAACAGTATTCCACTTATTGCTTCAATAATGAACTCTCCGTATTCTTCAAATATCTCCTGCATTTTGTACCTCCTAACTACTGATTACCTTTAAAAATCCAAGCAAAATTGCTGCCATGCCACTTCCTGCTATAGCATAAATAATACTGCTTCCAAACTGCTCCATAATAAGCTTCATTAATCCATCCTCCTTACCTTGCAAAACCTCTAATTTGTTGTGTCTTCATAACATTAAGAAAATTAATACGATATTTATATTTTAGAATTACTTCCATTAATGTAGGTTTACCGTCTTCATCTTTAACTACACTGTTATTATCTATCAGTAATTCATATCCAGCATTTGAAGCCTGTTTTTTACAAGCATTAATAACACTTGGTGCAAAGTTAGCATCTTCTATTTCTGCTATTACAGAGTTGTGAAAATCTCTTGCATTACTAGCATCAATACTGGCTGACATAATTCCTGCCATAGAAAATATTGATATAAGGAATATGAAAATGCCTACATAAGTTTTAATTGTAGTACTCATAATCTACCTCCTACATTCCAAAATTCAAGTTTTTAAGAAACACCACTAGGAGTAATGACATATCAACCATAAGCTTGAAAGAAGCTAGTAAAGAAGGTAATAAAATATAAACCTTCATTCCAGCTATTTTATCCTCCTGCGATAGCTTTTCTGCCTTATCCATTAGTGCATTATTACGATCAATTAATTCTTCTACTTGCTTAGTTACATCTCCAGCATTTCCACTTGATAGTGAATATAATATCTTCATAGCTGACTGCACATCGGGGTTGCGGTATTCCTTTAAAAATCTATGATAAGGTTCTATTGAATTAGGATTTTCTTCTAACTCGTCTACAAGATTTTCAAGTGCATACAATAATACTTCTGGTGAATTATCTATGGATTTACGAATTGCTACCTGCACATTATCTGTCTGTAATAACAGTGCAACTTCCATGAGCCAATTAGGAAACTGCTTTTCAATTTCTTTTGCCACCTTTTTCTTAGCAAGGTTATGTCCAATTTTATGTTGATTTAAAAAGAAAAGCACAACTACAATTCCTACTACTGCAATTACAATATTTTTAAAGTATAAAAATCCACTGATAAATAATACTGCTGCAATCACGGCTATTTTTTTACTAACTTTTGCTTCCTTTGCCTCGTCATAGTCTCTGACTTGAATATATTTTTTCCCTATCCCTGTACTATTAGTTTCCTTCTCAATCCAGCTTCTGCAAAGCTTTTTATCAGATTTCACATAAATTAACATGCAGCTTCCTATTAATACAACTGCTGACATCTGACATAATTGCATGGAACTAATATTCAATTTTCCACCCAATAGATAAAGAGGTAAAATACAGATAAGCAAAGTTGCTACTAAAGCAATTGTTATGTTTCTTTTTACAAGCTGAAATTCTTTCTGTAAATTTGATACTCTTTCAGCCCACATAGCTCTATTCTTTGTAAGCAGTGTAATACTTCCGCTTACATCTCCACCACGTCTTTGTGCTGCAATAACAAAGTCATGTATATTATCAATTCTTTCACAGTTAAAGAATTCTCCTATCATATTTAATGCTTCTCTCTCTGGATCTTCACTATCGGTTGTATATTGAATATGCTCTATGGATTTTTCCAATATATCGTGAAACATTCCTTCATCAAAAATTGCAGCTGTTTCTAATAATGCACTAAGCACAGTTCCATTTCTTTTAAAAGAATATAAAAATTGCTCCATATAGCTATTAGCTAAAGAAAACATTGTTGTATGGTATCTACCCTTAATAATCTGTATAGTAACCATTGGAGAAAACAGAAATCCTATAATTCCAATAGCAGCAATATATTTCAGTTCCAGTTTATAAAGAAGACCGAAAATAGCAGCCATAAGCACAATCATTCCATAAGTGATAAATGCCTTTTTAAGGGTATATTCATATCCATATTTAGCTAACTCATTGGTCAAATTTTTATATCTAAGATATCTTAGTGCACTTTTTTTCTTCAATATTGTTACCTCCTTCACTTTCAAATGGTTTTATTTCCATTCGTTCAAACTTCTCCATAATAGCTTTAGGTATATTTTCTTTTACAATCTCTCCATTAAGTACCATTGGAAAAATTATATTATTGCCATTCTCTCTATAAAAAAAGCATACTTGATCTATATATCTACGAACCTTTCCATCTCTCATTTGCTTCTTACGTATCAAAATTCCTACATCAATAAACATATAAATGTCATTTTCCATTCTGTCCGCATCTATTCTACTTTCAAGCATATTTAATATTCTATCTGGAATCTTTCTTGCATCATCTGTATGAATAGTCGTAAAACCTTTAATTCCAGTGGATAGGCTCTCTAGCAAATATTTAACTTCTACTGAACGCGCTTCTGATAACATAAGCCATTTTGGATTTTGACGAAGACTTGTTTTAATTGCCTTTGTATAACTAAATCCTTCTGATACTATTAGCTCTACACAATCCTTATCTGGATTAATTTCACGATAATGAAGCTCTGGCGTATCTTCAATAGTAATTACCCTTTCATTGCTCGGAATATACTGTGAAAAGAATTTTATTCCTTCTGTCTTTCCAACTCCTGGCTCTCCACAGAAAACAAAATTCATACGAGCTTTAGCACAGTTTGTTAATAGCTCTAATATATCCTTGCTGCAATAACCATCTTCTATTATGCTTTCTCTTGTCATTCTTACAGCAGGAAGTGTTTTTCTAATGCAAACTGTTCTTCCAGAAATTGCAGCCGATTCATGAACAATGCTAATTCTTAGTGTATCTGTATCGCCTTCTAAAAGATTTTCAACCTTATTGAATGCTCTGCTTACATTGTTAGCAATATAATGACTGAACTTTTCAATAAATTCTTTAGTTATACCGTGATCCTCCACTTTTATTCTTTCATTATCAGTATTGGTAATCCATAAATCTCTACCATTAAAGTCAATGTCTGTGATCTTATCATCTTCAACATATGTCCAAAGCAATCCAAAATGTGCAGGTACTAATTCCCACTTTGCACTACGTTCCATAGTTCTCCTTTCCAAGAGTGGAGATTATCCACTCTTTGTGTAATAATTAATTTCAAATAGATTTTTTAATAACTTTATTTGCTGTTAACCTGTAATAGTGCTTGCTGCTCTTTTAAAGAATTCATCAACTAAGTTTTTAAAAGAACTTGCTACAACTCCATCTGTTGATAAAAGCACTACGATAATTGCTACTAATGCGCTGATAGCTACTGCTGCAATAATTACTGATCCATATTGTTCAAATATTTCTTTCATTTTCATACCTCATTCTTTCTTTATTTTTGAGTAATAAAAAAGCAGCTATTTTTCAAGCTGCTTTAATTAATTATTGTATTTTTTAGTTTTACTACATATACAAAATGGTTTGTCTCGTATAAAATGAATGCTAATTTAAATACTCACCTCCTTGCCACAGTATCAAACTAAATATTATTATTCATAAGCTCCTTTCCAACTTAATAAAACAACTAGTCCCTAAATGTCAACTTTTAAGCCTTAGTTGACATTTAATTTTATTTTCTGAAACCCGTTGAAACTAGTGGGATTTCTGTCTATTTTACTGCCTATTTCCTGTTGATTTGTGCCCCCCTGTTAGATACGGGGGGCTAATATACGGCGTGGCTATCGCCACACCAAAAGCAGGTCAGCCCGTCCCTGCGGCTTTCGCTTCGCACGCCGCCTGGCCGTTCTGCCTGCTTTAATTTATTGGCTCTGCTATTTTAGTCAACTCTATACTATTGTCAATTTCATTTCCCCAAACATCCCATCCATTCTCTTTTTCTCTTGCAAACAACTCTATCCTTGGCAAATTTCCCATAAGATCTATAATTTTTTCTCTTGCTTGTTCTGGTTTTTTACTATGCTCTTGTATGGGAGTGCAAATAAGTTGATGAACTTTTTTAGATATCCTTTTGGGATGCCCTTTTGTCCCTAAAATACATATTTCTGAATTTGATCTTGTCCAATTTCCAAGACCCCAAAATGGTGTCTTACTTTTCTTATTCAATTTGACCCATACAAAAGCTACTGTCTTATACATAAATCCCCATGCCTTCATTAAACGTAGCCCATCCTCTAATTGAGGAAATGTAACCCATAAAAATAGTGTACAATGTTCTGCGCCTATTTTATCTATTGGAAGGTCACATAACTCCTGTATAGGCATTGTTGAATAATGGTTTTCTGCTACTCCCTGTCCCTTTTTTCTTTTATATTGCCAAGGAGGATCAGCATAAATAATATTGTATTTCATTGTTTTCTCCAATCTGTAAATAAAAATAGTGTTTACTCAAAAAAGCAAACACCTTCATTTGTTCTATTTATTTTTAATAATCAATGTTTATATTTCATCTAAAAAATCATGCTATTTTGTGAAAACAGTTAGTTTGAACCTACAACTTTTGCTTTGTACATTGCTTTGGCTACCATCTACTCTTTTTTAACTAAAACCAATATAAGATACTAGTACTTGTCCCTCTTCTACGTTAATATTAAACTCAAATCTTATAGGATATCCTACTTTTGTTTGTTCATAATCTAAATAAACACTGCACTCCATATCAGCAGTAAATTCAGAAAAAACACTTTGTAATATTCTCGTACCAGATGTTTTACAAAAATCTGCTGCCTGCTCTTCAAAATCCTTAATGTATTCATCATATCCTATAATTTCCTCAACATTTTCAATAGAATACACTTCTTGCATAAAATTCAAACCCTCCAAATGTTAATCTGTTTTCTCTGCTTTTACAATCAATTTATCTATTTCATTTAAAAAATCGTGTCCTTTAGGTACAAGAGGAGTATAAAATTCAGATATAACACTTGTACCTGTATCTACATACCCCCTTCCTTTAATTTGCTTTAGGAAGAAGTCTTTATCAGTTTCTCCAAACATCATTCCATAACCCATTTCTGACATACGACCTAAAGCTACACGAAAATTAAACTGATCGCGAATCCCATCCCCAAGATATTTCGCATCTGGTCTTTGACAAGCAAGAATCAAAAAATATCCTGACTGTCTTCCAAGCATAACAAGCTGTTTTAACTTATTAAGAACTGCGTTACTTTCCTTGCTCCCCAGCATTTCCATAAACGCAACATATTCGTCAAAAATAAGAAAATTAGCAGGCAAACCTAAATAAGCATAATTTTCACCTGTTTTATATCCTTCCATTTGTTTCATATCCTCATTACGCTTCATCATTCCATCATAAAATTTATCAATGCACGCAATCATATCATCCTTTTTATAATAAACATTTGGCATAACAGCTTCCAAGTCTGCAAGATCTGAATTTTTAGGATCGAGAACATAAAGTATAGAATTAGTACACAACAGAGCTTCTATTAACGTAAGAATAAAATAACTCTTTCCTCCACCTGTACCACCTGCAATAAGCATATGGGGTAATTTATCATATTCCCACCAAATATTCTTCATTAGTCTTAACTTTCCATGTTCAGCCTGTACATCTTCTATAGAAATACGGTTTGCTATTGTATCATAAAGCAGTGTATATTCCACATAAGAATCTTTTAATTCCTTATCTGTAAGTTCACAATACAAACCACTTTCAAGTTTCTTTTCAAGATGCAAGAGCTGGTCTTGATATTTACCTAATGTAATTTCTACTTGAATATGAATCAAGCCATTTTCGAGCCTATAGTACATCTTTGGAAAATGAGTTATTCTTTCCTTTGTCTTTCCAGAAGGTATGTCTTTAAAAAAACTGTTTGACTGTACCTGCTCTGCTTCATACCACTTATTCTCTAGTATCATTCTTGCAAGCTTTTGCCTATGGAATAATTGTTTAATATAATCTATATAGTAATGATAATAGAGAGCCGATACAGTCAAACATATAGCTGATGCTATTACTATACTTATAATCATATATGGAATATCAAAATGAACTTTACCTTTGTTTAACAATGATATATTCTTCCAGTCAATCCGCATAATTGTTCTACTATGAAGCAGCAGAATGACTAGAAGAAAAATAAATACTAAATAGGCAGCAGCAAAATGAAATACAAGATCTTTATCAGCCACATGAATTCTCTTGCCGCGATATATATAATACTTCACAGCTTATATCTCCTTTCTTAGTCTACTTTGTTATTATTATTTTTGTTTCCCTGTGATTGATGATTTTGGCTAACAGTAGAAACCTGTTTCTTTAAAACAATATCATCCGCCTTGATATACCAGTCTACATCTGCACCTTGAAAAGTGGCGTTAGCAACAGTATCTGCCACAGGATTTATTATTTCAACTTCTGCATTGTAGTTAAACTCCTTTAAAGATACAGTTGCAGGGATACTAACTTGAATCATTCTTCCTTGCCCTCTTGATTTCAAATCGTAAGTTCGTTCCTTTATTTCATCTGATACCGTACCATCTTCATTTTGTAAATGTACCTCACGTCTTAAAGCAGAAAACTTTAAATTTCCGAATGTGGCTTCTTTATCAATAACAATTCCATTTGCTAATCTCATATAAACTTACCTTCCTTTCTTATGCTTCTACCATGTCATCTGCATGAAGAATATAATTTGTAAATCCACGAGTTCCAATTTTATAACCCTCTGCGGTAATTCGTGGATTAATGAGCTTTACTCTTTTTTCAACTTCAAAATGTTTCTCTCCTGCTTCAGCTGGAAGAATGACAACAATATCATCTGCTCTCTGAATGTCAGAGTATAAATTATAACTACGAGATAAAATTGTATTATGTCCATTTACCCTTCTTTGCTCAATATTTCCTTCACCAGCATATTCTAAATTTCCAAATGTCTTTTCCATGTTTGGTATTACATATTTTAATTCCATATTTCTTTACCTCTCTTCTTTTTATATTTAAAATAGAAAATTTACTTCTGACTTTTTTCTATTCTGCCTCATAAAAAATACCTAAATAACTGTATTTTATCAAGGGAAAGTTCCGTGCTACGCACCCTTGACAAAATCCATTCATTTAGGTAAATATTAATTAAGCAGAATAAGAAAAATTCTATTAGTTTTTAATGGCGGCGAACGTTCCTCATTTTTTCTTTGTATCTGAATCACATCCTTTCTAATTTTCTTCATAAAAAATAGGTGTTCATTTCTGAATGCTTAAACTGAAAAGATATACTTTTTTAGTAACGAGTTTACTTTAGAGGTACAAAATCTAAAATTACAAGGATTTTTACAACAATTTCTGCAACAGAAAAAGGATATTAATTAGTTGAAATTAACATCCTTTTTACATCTCATTATATATTTGTTAATGAAGAATAAAAGAAAAATATGAATTAATTAAGACACACATTATGCTCAATTTGTTCATACAAACAAATTGAAATTTAAAACAGTTCTCTATATATCAATATTTTCCAAATCATCTGGGATATACAAATTACCGCTAAAATATTCAGATCCTTCTTTTGTATAAAGTTTTTTACGATTAGTAATATTCTTATCTTCTGTATGATATAACAATAGATTTTCTACGTTTAACTGTTCTGCTAATTGACAGGCATCTTTAACTGTTGAATGATGTTTTTCATAAGGCTTGAAAATATCGGCTTGTGAATGTAGACAAAATGCTTCGTGCAATAGCCACTTGCTTCCTTGAACATAATCTTTGTTATAATAATTATAGGGTTCGTCACCACAACACGTTAATTTTTCATCATTTTTAAGATACATCGTAAATCCGTACTGTTTTGCTTTACTCGAATGAATATCAAAAAAAGCAACCTTATGTCCTATAATAGTACATTCTTCTCCATCCGATACAGGAATTAAATGTAACCGTTGTCCGATAAACCTTGTTTCTTTTTCCTGTAATAACCTCTTTGCTATATCTTTTATGATTTCAATTAATTCTTCATGGGCATAGATATTTACATTACCTTCGTATTCATTTTGGTTCATATACTGACAAATCATACGAACCATCCAGATAATTCCCATTAAATGGTCAACATGTTTGTGTGTAACAAAAATATTTTTAATATCTTTCCAGTCTATACCTGAATACTTCAATTGTCTTAATACCGTACTGCCACCACCTCCATCTACCATAAAATAATTATTGCTTTCATTTAGTATAAAACATGTATTATAACACTCTGTAACTAATGCGTTACCAGTCCCTAACATAGTAAGTTTCATAAAATCATCCTTTCAAATTTCTATTTTATTTGCAGATTATATAAATAATCATTACTTCACAGTTTCTTGCAAGTATTCACTATCATTATATCTTAAAAACAGGTATAGCTCCAATACTTGTAATTACATTCATTTTCACAAGCATTTTTGCACTTGTAATAAAACTACTACAAGTGTTTTTTATAATGCAAAAACCTATGTAAAAGTCAATATATTTTCAAGTAAAAGTAACTACTAAAGGCTTATTTAAAGCCAAATAAAGAGAGTGCAAAAATATTGCACTCAATAGTTGTTGAATTTTTAACTTTTGAACCTCTAAAGTAAACCCATTATTTTTTTGGCAGTATTTCTTTATTTTCTAAATTTATTCCTTTGTGTTCCCACACTCCAGATCAATAACCACAGAAACGTTAATATATTTTTTTAACTGTTTATTACGGATTTTATCCCCTTCACTCGTAAACACAAAATGCTTGAAGAAGTGCCTAAAATTAAGGATTTCTACATAGTTTTTCGTTGTATCAACACTATAGTCTCCACATGCCAGTAGACAAGCTATCGATAAAATTATGCAAAAATATTGGTTTTGCGTAAAGATGTACCCACCTAAAAGCAAACTATTTTTACATACTGTTTTTGTTCATGATTCCATATATCAAATGTTTCATCATTTCATCCTAAACTCCGCTTTTATATGCATCAATCGGATACTTTAATGCAATTTAATCATATTTATTCTTTCTCCATTTTCATCTTTTTCATAATAAATAGATTTATATCTCAATGTTTCTCCAGCACCATTTACTCCTGCAAATATAGTATAAGTAGCCATTACTCTTTACCTATCACCTTTTTTTGCTCTCTTTGAAGCACTAAATCCGATAAAGCAGCATAAAAATCTTGTTCTTCCTTTGTCCTTGATTTTTTAAGCAGTTCTTTTAAATCCCTGTATGAATATACCATAAATAACTGTACCTTACTGAATTTAAATTTTCAGGAATCTCACTTTTCTTTATTGAAGAGCAATAACTTTTTCAACCATTTTGGTACATGCTCAACTTTTTTATTTTCTGAAATATTTTTTAAGATTTCAGCAGCGTCTTCTTTTCTCCAAAACCTATCCTTTATATAGCAGTCATGACTGCAATATTTACGATTTTTATTTGTAAAAGCTTTATATTCTTTCTCGCAATACGCACAATGAAGATTATAGGTTTTATGATGAGTCTTTTCCCACTCTCTTTTACATTCTATACTGCAGTATTTTTTTCTTCGTCCTCTATTGTTCTGCTCTAATTTTTTACCACAATAAAGACAGAATTTATAAGTAAATTCATCTGTCACTTTTGCATCCCTCCTTGAAAAATATTCATCACTCTAAAAGTTATACTTGTCAAGGTATGGTTTATAAATCTATAATTTGTAATGTGATATAAAATTAAAGTATGCCATAATAAAATACTGAATTTGAAAGTAAAATTATATATATCGATCTAATAAACTAAAGAATATTTATAAATTTATATCTGCGGAAAATAATACAATTAGGACAAGCTAAATTTTAGTTTTGTATATTCCTGTAAATATTTTGAAATATTCCTTTTTATTGAATTTATTCAGTTATATCCTGAATATCCAGCAGAAGTCAAAAAACTTATCGATTCAATCCTAACTTTAGTATAGCTGAATCAGATATCTAAATTGAAAATTTAAGTAAAAAATATAAACCTAGTATAACTAAAAATATACAATTTATCAGTATTCTTATAGATTTTATTATAACAGAAAGGAGATTTTAGACATGGTTAAAAAAGAAGATTTGGTTATAGGATCATTTTACGTCAACAGTAGATATGGGATTTGTATATATATGGGGATTAAGGATTTTGTAGGGCAACTTAAACATTGTTTTATGTTCAAGGACAATAGAGGATATTATGTAAGTGATGGAGAATTAAATGGATTTTATAAATATGGTAATGTTGGGAATAATCCTCCAAAGTTAGATTCTCTCATAAGTAAGATAAGTTGGAGAAGGAAAAAGCAAAAATCAATGGCTGAAGCTAGGAAACAAGCAAAGGAGTTACTAGAAATATATAAAAATAGAGCAAATACAAAAGGATTTGCATTTTCAAAAGATACACCACTACAAAGACAATTTGAACATGAGGTTCCTTTTACATTATCTCCAGGACAATTCAGGTGCATAATGGAAATTAAAAGGGATATGGAGTCAGATAAACCTATGGACAGACTTTTATGTGGTGACGTGGGGTTTGGAAAAACGGAATTGGCAATGAGAGCAGTATTTAAAGCTGTGCAAAATAGAAAACAATCAATCGTTTTAGCACCTGCAAAAATCTTGGCACACCAACATTATGTCGATTTTGTAGAACGTTTCAAAAACTATAATATAAAAATAGGATTATTGACAAGTAAAAGAAATAAAGAGAGAGCTCAATTACTAAAAGATATTGCTAATGGTAATATAGATATAATTATAGGTACCCAAAATGTAGTATCCAAATGCGTCAAATATCATGATATAGGTCTTATGGTTATAGATGAGGAGCAGAAATTAGGCGTTGCTACAAAAGATAAAATAAAGGCAATTTCAGCTAATGTAGATGTATTATCTATGTCAGGAACACCAATTCCCAGGACTTTGAATCTTACTAAATTGCATATCAGAGATATAAGTGTAATAGATACTCCGCCAGCAAATAAAAAAGCACCCATGACAGAATCGTATCCTTGGGATAATGATAAAATTAAATATGTTATAGAAAGAGAGTTGAATAGGGGTGGACAAATATTTTTAGTTGATAATAATATAAATGAATTATATGCTTTAAGAGATTATATAGAAAAATTAGTTCCAGGGATAAAAATTGGCATTGTACATGGAAAAATGAGACAAAATGAAATAGATGATACTATGGAATATATGTTGGATAAAAAGATTGATTTATTATTGGCTAGTACAGTTATAGAAGTGGGAATAACTGTTAAGAATGCTAATACAATGATAATTTTTAATAGTCAAATGTTAGGAATGTCACAGCTTCATCAACTTCGTGGCCGTATAGGTCGTTCAAATAATAATATTCAATCCTATTGCATTTTGACATATCCAAAAAATAAAAAATTAGAGCCTACCGCAAAAGAAAGGTTAAAAATAATGTGTGAAAATTCATATTTAGGTAGTGGATTTAAAATATCAGAACGAAATGCCGATCTAAAAGGATTTGGCGAAATTATAGGTCTGAAACAATCAGGTCACATAACTAATGTGGGAATGGATTATTATATAAATATGTTAACTCAACGTATAAAGGAAGAAGTTTAATAAATAAATTAATATGAGAGTGTGAAATTTTTTCACAGCCTCCATAATTCTATCTCCTGCCTTCAAAACTTTCTGGTAGCGATTATATATTACTATACTTTCTATTTATTTATGCTTTAGATATGGTAAAGTTTTATTTAAATATTCTTCCCAATAACCATCATCATCTCCTTCCAGGCTATGGAGCCAATAATACATCATCAAAATTTCAAATTCCTGCTTTCTTCCTTTAGTATATGCTTTTTTAGGCATTTTTCTATATAGAGAATCAAGATTAAAAAGGTTACTTTTTTGCTTTACATCATAATCATATTTTCTAAAATTATAAATACTCTTTTTCCTATATGTAATAGGCCATAAATCCTCATTATCACAGAAATATTCCGTCCACTGATATACAAATGCCCATATATTAACTTGATATCTTTCCCATGTATGCTCAATCCATTCTTGTATTTCATCTGAAATATATTGCTCTTTAAACTCATCACCCGGCTGACTCATTACTCTATGATAATCTTTAATAAACAAAAACAGCATCTCAGTCTGATCTTTTATAAAGGGAAGTTTTTTTATTAATTTAGAATAACAATCATATGATAAATTTCTAAATTCTTTATCAGAATTATAGAGGAAAAAGAATTTATCACCCTTTAAAATATTCCCAATATTTCTATTTATCTTCTTTCCATATTCTGAACAGATTCCCACAAGCCATTCTCTTACTTCTTGATCATAGTCTCTTAATTGTTTACGATATTTATCCAATTTTTCATCTTTCAAAACAGTTTTCTCTTCAGCCTCAGTAATGTTTAAATAATTATTGAAATACTCAAAAATATAATTAACACAACATTTTATATTCTCATTTCTTTCATCAACATTAAACTCATCAAGTTTATCTTCTTTTTTTCTTCTTGCAATATATTCTTCAATAGTAAGCATTTTGACACCCCATACTTATATTCTGACAGTTGTTTACATTATAATCCAATTATAGCACAATTATTATTGATTTATATATTCAAAAAATAATAAATATCCACCAGCTTAGCTGGTGGTTTTTCTTAAGCCCTACAAGGGCACATTACCAGCATTATGCCTTAAGGCATTTTTTGAAGATCCCGCCAGCCGCAATTTATATTACTTGCTACCCTTAAAAGGGTTCATATATTCTTTCATACTTATCTGGTCAGAAATCATATCTTCTTTTTGTTGATTTTTTATAT
>NZ_APMH01000021.1 GCF_000359585.1 Clostridium tyrobutyricum DSM 2637 = ATCC 25755 = JCM 11008
TTCTATTGACTTTTACTAGCTGGTCTAATAAATCATAGTTCCTATGCCTTGTTTTGAAAATAGTTCAAGAAGAAGAGAATGAGGAATTCTTCCATCAATAATGTGTGCTCTTCTGACTCCTGCTTTTATTGATTCTGTACAACAGTTGATTTTTGGTATCATTCCACCATTTATTATATTGTCTTTATATAATTTTTTAATTTCTTCTAGATTTAGTTTTGATATAAGAGTGGAAGGATTATTTACATCTTCCATAACTCCGGGAACATCTGTAAGAAGTATCAACTTTTCAGCTTTTAATGCAGATGCAATTTTAAAAGCACAAGTATCTGCATTTACATTGTAAACTTCAGAATCATATCCAAGTGCAACACTGCTTACTATAGGTATATATCCGTTGTCCATACAATTTTTGATGATTTCTGTGTTTACTTCTGTAATTTCACCTACATGTCCTAAATCTACATCAGAAGAAATCTTTTTAGCTTTGAGCAGGGAACCATCTATACCGCATAGACCAATGGCTTTTCCACCGCAACTTTCAACTAAGTTAACAAGATCTTTATTTACTTTTCCACATAAGACCATTTGAACTATATCCATAGTTTCATCATCTGTATATCTTAGTCCGTTTATAAATTTACTTTCCTTATTTAATTTGTTTAAATAAGAAGAAATAAGAGGACCTCCACCGTGAACTACTACCAAATTTATACCTACACATTTCATAAGTATTAAATCATTTATGACATATTTTTTTAAATCTTCATTTATCATGGCGTTTCCACCATATTTAACTACCAATGTTTTACCTCTATATTTTTGAATATATGGCAATGATTCTGCCAATACACTTCCTATTTCGTTGTGATTCAAAATGTATGCCTCCTTTAATTTGCACTATTTTTTATTTAGGATCTGTAATCTCCGTTAATCTTAATATAATCATAAGTTAGATCACAGCCCCAGGAAGAAACAATACAAGAACCACAATTCATATTTACAATTATTAAAATTTCATCCTCTGATAATATTTGTTTTGCAATATCTTCCGAAAAATCTACAGGATATCCATTTTTGAATACTTCTATAGTTCCTTTTGAACTTTCCATGGATAATTGTAGTTTGTTTATATCAAAGTCCACACCGGCATATCCCAGTGCATCTAATACTCTTCCCCAGTTGGCATCAGCACCAAACATGGCAGTCTTTACTAGATTTGAACATATTACAGACTTGCTTAAAATTTCAGCATCATGTTCATTCGGAGCATTTATTACTTTGCATTCTACTAATTTAGTAGCACCTTCACCGTCTTTTGCCATCATTTTAGCTAAAGTTATATTTATTTCATTTAATGCTTGTGAAAATATTTGGTAATCTTGATTTTCTTCATCTATAACTGGATTTCCTGCAAGACCATTGGCAAGTATAAGAGCCATATCATTTGTTGATGTATCTCTATCGACTGAAATTCTGTTGTAACTAACTTTAACAGAATCTTTCAATGCCTTGTTTAAAAGAGCGGTAGATATGTTTATATCTGTAGTAATAAAAGCAAGCATAGTAGCCATATCAGGATGTATCATTCCAGAACCTTTTGTCATTGCTCCTATAGTTACAGTTTTATCACCAATTTTGAAACTCAGAGAAACTGTTTTTAGTACAGTGTCAGTAGTCATTATGGCATTTGCAGCATTTTTATGTTCATCTTCACTTAATGAATTTACTAAATCAGGTATAGATTTTTTTATAGCATCTATATTTAACTGGACTCCTATAACTCCAGTAGAAGCTACAAGAACATCTTCTTTTTTTAATTCAAGTAGATCAGCACAGCATGAGCACATTTCCTCTGCATTTTTAATACCTGTATCTCCAGTACATGTATTTGCATTTCCACTGTTTATAATTATGGCTTGTGCCTTAGAATTATTTAAATGTTCCCTTGTAACTATAAGTGGAGCACCTTTAACTCTATTTTTAGTGTAAACACCAGCAGAATTGCATGATTCTTTTGAATACACCAAGGCTAAATCTTTTTTATTTCCCTTTTTGAGACCTGTACTGACACCGGATGATTTAAAACCTTTAGGTGATGTAACGCCCCCTTTTGTAATTTTAAAATTCATATTCAATTATCCTCCTTTTAATGTACAAATAATATATTAAAAAATAGATGGTACGAAATTAAGACCTTCTTTTTCATCAAAACCCAAGGCTATGTTCATATTTTGAATTCCCTGACCTGCTGAACCTTTGATCATATTGTCTATGCAGGAAATCAATATTAACTTGCCATTTTCCTCATCGTAGTGAAGAGAGATGTCACAGTAGTTTGAAAGCCTTACATTATTTATCTTGGAAACTTCCCCTAATGGAAGTACATTTACAAATGGCTCACTAGCATAAAATCTGCAGTATTCATCATGAATTTTTTCCATATCTACTTTTTGCTTTGGAGTAGTATATATGGTAGATAGAATTCCTCTGTTTATTGGCAGAAGGTGAGGAGTAAATGTTAGTTTTATATCACTATTTGAAATAGAGTTTAATGTTTCTTCTATTTCAGGTGTATGTCTGTGTTTTGCTATTTTATATGCACTTAAACTTTCGTTACAATTAGTAAAATGCGATGATTCACTAAGACCTCTTCCAGAACCAGTTACTCCTGATTTGGAATCTGAAATTATTCCTTTTTCTTCTATAATGCCTTTGGAAATCAAAGGAAGAAGAGCAAGTTCTATGGAAGTAGCATAACATCCTGGATTTCCAATTATTTTTGTATTTTTGATCTTCTCTCTGTTGAGCTCTGGAAGACCGTATACTGATTTATCATGTAAATCAGCCATGCTAAAATCTTTTCCATACCATTTCTTATATGTAAGTCCATTTTTGAATCTAAAATCGGCCCCCATATCTATGCATATCTTGTTTTTATTTAATATTTTTTCTGCAATATTTTCACTTAAACCGTTAGGTAAAGCTATAAAAATTGCATCACATTTCTCTATTACAGTATCTTCATCTTCACATATGAGATCACTTATATTATAAAAATTAGGGTATATACTTGAAAGCTTTTTCCCATTATAACTGACTGAAGATATGGCTGATATTTCGACTTTGCTGTGGCTTGATAAAAGTCTTATTAATTCTGCTCCTACGTAACCTGTGCCACCTATTATTCCAACTTTTAGCGATTTAATTACCCCCTCACTAACTATAAAAACATATTTATTATTATAAAACTTTATGAATAATTATGCAATATAGTTTATAAAAATTAATACCTGTATTTGCTAATTCATAAAGACCTCTATAAATAGCAAATACAATAAAATTATAATTTTTTATTTCATAATAGTCAATGATTTTCAAAGTAATTATATTGTGAAGTATTTCTTATAATATATGTATAAGTATACATATCATGATTAATAAATATTGCTAATACAAAAAAGTGGGAATAGCTATTTACAACTACTGGTATTTGTTATAATGTTAATAATGAAAAATTTATACATTATGGAGGAGAAAATGAATAAAAAGGATTTATCAGATATTAGAAAAGAATTCAAAATTGATAGTTATGCACTTCCAATAAAAGAAGTATACAGTGTATATTTAAAAAAAGATAATGGTCAGATAATAACAAATGAATTGACACCATTTGAAATGATGGATATTGAAACTAGAGAATTGTATTTAAATAATTTTAAAAAGGTAGTCACAGGTACAATAGACTCAAAAATATTTGAACTGGATTTTAAAAATCAAAATCTTGAAGAAAATTTACAGGAAGGTACACAAAACATATTATATAGTGCACTAAGTGAAAAAAAGAGTATACCTGATTTTGCGGATAAAATAGTGGACAAAATCCGTGATAATTTTAATTATGATACAGATATAGTGATAAATTTTATTAAATCTGAATACTATAGGGGAAATAAAAAAAGCAAAAGTCAAGATGAAAATGTAGAAGATTATATACAAGCTATAGAGTTTATACTTTGTAGTGTAAATAAAGTAGATGTTCCAAAGAAAGTTTTAAAGTTTGATTATTCCGAGATGAAGTTTAAATCAAATTCTATTTTAGATGTTACTATAAATTTAAATTCACCTCTTGACGGTTTTGTGTTTCCAAGTTTTAGTTCTGAATATGTAGATGTAAATAAGTTGATTTATTATTCACATAAGGCGAAACAAATAAATGACGCTTTTGTACAGGGCGTATTGGATTGCAATATGAAACCTACAGCTGTGGAAGAAAAGGAGAGTTTTACTGCTATAATTCAAACAGCAGTGGAAAATGAAATAAAACCTGAAGTCATGCAGCAAATATATGAAAATATAAACGAAAAACTTGAGTATGAAAATGAAGATGATGAAGAACCCAAAGTAGATATGAAAGAAGTTGTAAATATATTATCACAGAGTGGTATAGAAAAGCCTGAACTTGTAAAAAATGCGTTTGAAGAAGTATGTGGAGGAGATTATGAATTTAAAGTCAAAAATATAGTGCCTGATTTTGAAAGAAGATCTGTTAAGATAGAAAATGATAATATAAATATAACTATTACTCCGGGAAATTTGAATACAGTTAAGCAGATAAGAGATAAAGATGGTAGAAAATGTCTGCTTATAGTATTAAATGAGGATGTTACAATTGATGGATTGAATATTGAAACTGAAAACCAAAATTATTAAACATGAGGTTTTTTTGCTGAAATGTTGATTATTATCAAAATAAATAGTAGAATATAAATAGAAATAATTCTGAGTGTTTAAGTCTGATATGTTTTGAACTTATATGAATTTGATTTTTTTTAATATTAAACAAGAGTTAAATACTCGGATATAAAGGAGAGATATAATGGACAATAAATTACTGAAAATAAATAATTTGAAAACAAGAGTGGGGGACACGGAAATACTGAAGGGTCTTAATCTTGAAATTGGAAAAGGAGAAATTCATGCAATCATGGGACCAAATGGTGCAGGAAAATCTACTCTTGTAAATACTATTATGGGTCATCCTAAGTATTCTATATCAGATGGAGAAATGTTATTTGAAGGAGAATCTTTAAATAACTTGAAAGTTGATGAAAGAGCCAAAAAAGGAATATTCATGTCGTTCCAATATCCAGAAGAGATACCTGGAATAACTGTTGAAAATTTTCTTCGTACTGCAAAGACTGCTGTTACAGGAAAAAATATAGGTATATTAGCTTTTAGAAGAGCTCTAAAGGAAAAATTAAAACTCTTAAAGATAGATGAAAGTTATGCACAAAGATATTTGAATGTAGGTTTCTCTGGTGGAGAAAAGAAAAAGAATGAAATACTTCAAATGGCAGTTCTCGAACCTAAATTGGCTATGCTTGATGAGACAGATTCAGGGCTTGATGTAGATGCTGTCAGAATAGTATCAGAGGGAGTCAGCAAACTTAGAAATTCAAATAATTCAATACTTATAATTACTCATCACAATAGTATATTGGAATATTTGACACCAGATTATATTCATATTCTTGTAAATGGAAAAATAGTTAAAACTGGTGATGCTTCATTGGCTGATGAAATAGAGAAAAATGGATATGATCAATTTAAAGCTTTAGTATAAAGATTTACTTAAAAAGAGGTGTTTTTTTTGGAAAATGATAAAACTTATATAGAAGATGTCCACAGAAGTATTTATGATATAAAAAATGAAGTTAAATACAGTTATAAAACAAATTCTGGACTTACAAAAGAAATAATAGAGCAAATATCCGATGAAAAAAACGATCCGGAATGGATGAGAGAATTCAGATTGAAATCCCTGGATATATATAATAGTATGCCAATGCCATCATGGGGACCTGATTTAAAAGGGCTGAATATGGAAAATATAGTTACTTATATAAGACCTGATACTGATATGAAACACGATTGGAATGATGTTCCCGACGATATAAAAAAGACTTTCGATTTACTTGGTATTCCAGAGGCAGAACATAAATCACTGGCAGGTGTGGGAGCACAGTATGATTCAGAGGTTGTTTATCATAATGTAAGTGAAGATCTTAAAAAGCAGGGTGTACTCTATATGGATATGGAAACTGCTATAAAGGAACATGAAGATCTTGTAAAACCACATTTTATGAAACTTGTTCCACCAACAGACCACAAATTTGCAGCACTTCATGGAGCAGTCTGGTCTGGAGGATCATTTGTGTATGTACCGGCAGGAGTAGAAGTAGATATTCCAATTCAATCTTATTTTAGATTAAATGCTCCAGGAGCAGGACAGTTTGAACATACTCTTATAATAGTTGAAAAAGGTGCAAAAATTCATTATATAGAAGGATGTTCAGCACCTAAATATTTTGTAAACAATCTTCATGCAGGATGTGTTGAGTGCTATATAAGAGAAGGAGCTTCACTAAAATATAGCACTATAGAAAACTGGTCAAGAAATATGTATAATTTGAATACAAAGAGAGCACTTGTAGATAAAAATGCGCATGTAGAATGGGTATCCGGTTCCTTTGGATCTAAAGTTTCAATGCTTTATCCAATGAGCATATTAAAGGGAGAAGGAGCAAAGGCTGATTTTACTGGAGTAACTTTTGCAGGAGCAGGCCAATATTTGGACACTGGATCAAAAGTAGTTCATGCAGCACCTAATACAACATCCACTGTAAATACAAAATCAATATCTAAAAATGGTGGAGTTGCAATATACAGAGGCCTTTTGAGTTCTACTAAAGATGCAGATAACTCAAAAGCAAGTGTATCCTGTGAATCACTTATGCTGGATAGTGAATCAAGATCAGATACAATACCTGTTATAAGTGTGGCAAATAATAATGTTGATGTAGGCCATGAAGCTAAAATAGGAAGAATAAGTGATGATGCTATTTTCTATCTGATGAGCAGAGGCCTTACTGAAGAAGATGCAAGAGGCATGATAGTTAGAGGATTTGTAGAACCTATAGCAAAAGAACTTCCACTTGAATATGCAGTAGAGATGAACAACTTGATCAAACTTGAATTAAAGGGAAGTATAGGATAAGGAGGTACGGTATGATAGACAGTAATAGTAAGGATATAATTTCTACTTTTGAAAATAAGAAGAATTTTAAATTAAATCAAGCATATGTTGCTACATGGAAGTACCTTGGATTGAATAGCTTTAACATGGATAATTACAGACTTCCACAAATAGAGCAATATAAAGAAAAATATATGGATTTTAATAAAGAGGAATTTGATGGGTTAACTATAGTTCCTACCAAGGATGCATCAAGGAATGAGTGCTTTTGCGGATGCTCAAGTTTTAAGACTGCAACTTCCGTATCAAAAGATTTTGTAAGACTTGCAGAAAACGGATTTAATGCAGGTGTATTTATAAAGGTTCCAGAGAACAAGATTGTAGATTCTTATTTAAGACTTAATTTCAATCTAAACAAGAATAATACAACTCTTATAGATAATAATATAATTGTAGCTGAACCAAATAGCAAATTTACGTTAGTTGTGGATTATATTACACAGGATAAGGAAACTGCAGCATTTCATAATGGATTAACCAAAGTATTTGCAAAAGAGGGATCAGAAGTAAATGTTGTAAAGATTCAGAGAATGAATGACAAATCAACTCATTTTGATTCAAATATGGCACTGGTAGAAGGAAATGGCAAAGTAAACTGGGTAACAATAGAAATTGGAAGTGGAATAAATGTTACAAATTATAATTCCGATTTAAAAGGAGACCACAGTTCAGCTGATATATACTCTGCTTATTTAGTAGATGGAGATAGAAGACAGGATATCTATTATACTACTAATCATTTTGGAAAAGAAAGTATGAGCAATATGGTTATAGAGGGAGTATTGAAAGATAGAGCTAGAAAGATATTTAAAGGAAATATAGATTTTAAGAAAGGCTCATCTAAGTCAAAAGGTGCTCAGTCCGAAGAAGTATTACTTTTGGATCCTACTGTTAAAACAGATACCGTACCAATGCTTTTATGCCATGAGGAAGATGTAGATGGAGTTCATGCAGCTAGTGTAGGTAAAATAGATGAGAATCAGCTTTTTTATTTGATGAGCCGCGGACTTGATGATAGAGAGGCAAAAAAGCTTGTTATAGAAGCTAGGTTTAGCCCTATTTTTGATAGAGTACCTGCAGATGATTTAAAAGAGTTTCTATCGGAGGAACTTAGAAGGAGGCTCGTAAATGGATAGAGTGAGTTTGAAAAATTCAAATATAGATGTGAAAGAGATAAGAAAGGATTTTCCCATATTATCCATAAAAGTAAATAATAAGGACTTGGTATATTTTGATAATGGAGCAACCACTCAAAAACCAAAGGCTGTTATGGAAGCCGTTAGAAGATATAATGAAGGATTAAATGGAAATCCTCATAGAGGAGCTCATTATCTTGGCGTTACATCTACAGAAGCTTATGAAAGTTCCAGAGAAAAAGTTAGAGAGTTTATAGGTGCAGAAAAAGCTTCTGAAATAATATTTACAAGAAATGCTACAGAATCATTAAATTTAGTAGCTTACAGTTATGGATTAAATTTTATAAATAAAGGTGATGAAATAGTAATTCCTGTTTCAGAACATCATAGCAACATACTTCCATGGCAAATGGTAGCTAGGACAAAAGGTGCTGTACTCAAGTACATGTATCCAAATGAAGATGGAAGATTAACAGAAGAAGAATATAAGAGTAAAATAACTGATAAAGCGAAATTGGTTGCTATAGCACAGATGTCTAATGTTCTTGGAACCAAATATCAGGTCAAGGAAATTTCAAAATATGCTCATGAAAAGGGTGCATTAGTTTTAATAGATGGTGCTCAAAGTGCACCTCATATGAAAGTTGATGTGACAGATATAGATGCCGATTTCTTTGTGTTTTCAGGGCATAAGATGTTGGCTTCCATGGGTATAGGGGTATTATATGCAAAGGAAAGATTCTTATTGGAGATGCCTCCTTTTTTAAGAGGTGGAGATATGATAGAGTATGTAACTGAACAGGATGCAACTTTTGCAGAGCTTCCATTTAAGTTTGAGGCTGGTACTCAGAATGTAGAGGGCGCTGTATCACTTTCAGCAGCTATAGATTATCTAAACTCAGTAGGGCTTGATAATATTGAAACTTATGAAACAGAGCTTACGGAATATGCACTAAAAAAGCTTTCTGACATAGAATATGTTACAGTATATGGGCCTAAAGATGTTAAAGATAGAGGAGGAATTGTTTCATTTAATATAAAAGATATTCATCCTCATGATGTTGCAAGTATATTGAATAATTACGGTGTGGCAGTGAGAGCTGGACATCATTGTGCACAACCTCTTATGAAATATTTGAAAATACAGGCATCAGCAAGAGCTAGTTTCTATTTTTACAATACTCGTGAAGAAATAGATAAATTTGTAGATGCTGTCAAACAGGTAAGGAAGTGGTTAGGTTATGGACGATCTTAGTCTTATATATTCAGAAATAATAACAGAGCATAATCAGGATACAACAAATAAGAGAAAAATAGAGGATCCAGATATAAAGGAAAGAGGACACAATCCAAGTTGTGGAGATGATATAACACTTTCATTGAAATTCAATGGAGATATCATAGAAGATGTAGCCTATGAAGGAAGTGGATGTGCTATATCTCAAGCATCCACATCCATGATGATAGATTTAATTAAAGGTAAAACTATTGAAGAAGCCATGGATTATGTAAATACATTTATTGGTATGATAAAAAAGAAGGTTACAGATGAAAAACAATTGGAAAAATTAGAAGATGCTATAGCACTTAAAAATATATCTATGATGCCTGCTAGAGTAAAATGTGCAGTGCTTGCATGGCATACTTTGGATGAAGCCATAAAAAAGAAAAATGTTGAAAAAATTCCCTCACAAAAATAAAATTTAGACTGTTTTAATTGAAAAATCAATTGAGGCAGTCTTTCTGTTAATAATATGTTTAATAACAAAAAATACTTTACATAAGAACATAAGTTCGTTATAATTAAAATGCTGGAAATATTTCGAACTATTTACTGTAATAACCCAATATTATATCACATAATATTTAGTAGAAGATGGTAGGTAATGTAAAGTATATGAAAAACTTATTGGATGAAGTATTGGAGAAACTGAGGGATAAATTGAATAAAATGATGGATTCAGACGAGTATACAGATGCAGAGATATTAAAAGTAAGCCAAAAATTAGATGAACTTATTGTATATTATTACAAATCACATTAAAATAAAGAGGGTTCAACATAAAAAATTTTATATTAATATGAAATTTTTCTATGTCATGCAGGAAAAATAAAGTCTTTGTAGAATATTTTAATTTAAGACAAGTAATATTATCTTAAAATTATGGGGAGGATGTTAAAATGAAATTTTTAAAAAGTTCTTTAACAAAAAAATCAATGAAAATGATAGGTTCCTTAGCATTATTTTTAGGGGGAATAGTGTTAGTACCAACATCGCTTGTTAGTGGACATCAACCAAAATGCCCTGATGAGTTATTAAAGTAATTAGTTTAGGCTTCTCCATAGATATATAATTTCTGTGGAGAGTCTTAATTTGTTATACATAGGAGAAAAATATGCCGGTTATAAGAGAAATAGTATTGGACAGTATAGAGGCTGTGCTTTTTTTAATGGTTTTTGAAATATTATATAATAACAAGCAATTTATAAAAGAAAATAAAATTAAAGCATTTAGTTTTTGTATATTTTATGTTGCTGCTAGTTATTTTAGTACATTTTATATTAACAAAGTTTATCATACGTTAGTGCTTTCAATATTTTGTATTTTGTTATTGACATGTATTGCTAAAATAAGATTTTTTATTTCATCTGTAATATTTTTTCTGTTTATTTCAATGATTTTTATTACTGAAAATTTTGTTGAAATCATACAGATGTTTGTATTTAATATAAATTTAAATCAACTTTTTTTTAATCAAAAATACTTATTGATTTTTGTAATTAGCTCTAAACTACTTCAGATATTTATCGTAATGATTATATTTAAATTGAACAAAAAATTTGGAAAATTTAATTTGTTTAGCCATAAGGATACAGTTTTGTCAAGTTTAATAATTCAAGTTGGTATATTTGGATTTTTTGTATTCATAATGAACTTTAGTGCACCTAACATAAAAGATTCCAAAACATATAATATATTAATTTTTATCTTGTATTTTATATTTTTAATAGTTGAATTAAAGGAACTGAAAAATTATAGAAAATATATAAAAATAGAATCAAATTATAAAATTCAAGAACATCAGATTAAAAACATGGAAGAAATAATCAGCATAATAAGACAGGAAAAACACGATTTTGCAAATCACATTAATGTAATATGGGGATTATGTTCTTTAAATAAACCCAATACAGTTGAGAGAATAAGGACTTATGTAAGTGGAATTTCAGATACTATTCATTCATCATTTAAGTACATAAATACAGGAAATGATTATCTAGATGGATTATTGTCTATTAAAAATAATTATGCAATAAAAAATGATATAAATTTTGATATAATGATTGATGAGCCATTTAGTAAGATAAAAATAAAGGAAAATGAGTTGATAAGTATTGTAAGCAATCTTATAGATAATGCTTTTGAAGCATTTTTATTTGGATCTGATATTGAGAATAAAAAAATAACCTTTGATACTTTTATTGAAAATAAAAAGTTCTATATTGAAATATCCAATAATGCTGATATGATTCCAAAGGATATTCAGGATAAGATTTTTAATAAAGGGTTTTCAACAAAAACTAAAAAATCAAGTGATCATGGATTTGGACTATATATTACTAAACAATTAATTGAACAAAATGATGGATTTATATCTCTCGAAAGTAATTCTGAAATAACTAAGTTTTTAATTGAATTTAAAGTAAAGGAATCAAAAAAATGAAAAATTTTATATCTCATCTAGTAGAAAAAATTTCTAAATCAAATCCTGAATTTTCAGATTTACAGTTAAAGAAAATGGAATATGGATTAACTTGTATTTTCGATGAGATTACAAAATTAATTCCTTATTATATAATATTTTGGATATTTTCTATTCAAAAATATTATATAATTGCTTTAATATTCTTTTGTCCTATTAGGCTATTTTCAGGTGGTTATCATGCAAAAACCTATTGGGGATGTTTTATTATGAGTTTTATTATATTTTCTACAATTATTATTGTTGGAAAATATTTAATAATTAATGTTAGTATTTTATCAATACTATTAATTATGTCTTTTATTTGTATTTGTATATTTTCACCTGTAGATAATGTTAACAGGCCAATCAAGAGCAGCGAACGTAAAAAGCAGCTTAATAAGTATTCAATAGTTATTACATTTATACTAATTGTAATTTGTTATTTTATTCCTAATAAAGTTTTAACTACTGCTGTTATATCAATTTTAAGTGCTACAATAATGATGATGATTGGAAAATTAAATATATAATATATTATTATATAAAAAGCTTAAAATAAACTATATAAGGAGGTGAACCCTTTGGCATAAAATCACATTGTGTTTTATGCTGGGGAAGGAAATGGATAGTAAATGGGAAAATGTAAAAAATAGTACGGATATCAGAGGCGTTGTAATAAAAAATTCCGAAAGGGATGTAAACCTTATAGATAGTATGATTTCAAGTATAGCGAAAGCTTTTGTGTTGCTTTTATCCAGAAAAAAGAATAGGGATTTGAGTAAACTTAAAATATCTATAGGAATGGATTCTAGAATAACTAGTGAAAGTATAAAAGAAATCTTAATTTCTGAGATCAAAAAATTGGGTTGTACTGTAATGGACTGTGGCTTATGTTCTACACCGGCAATGTTCATGAGTACAATATTTGAAAATTATAAATCAGATGGAGCTATAGAAATAACGGCCAGTCATCTTCCTTATTATTATAATGGATTTAAATTTTTTACTAATAAAGGAGGGTTTGACAAGGAGGATATAAATGAATTACTTGATATTGCACAAAATGAAAAGGTTTGTACAGTGCAAAAATTAGGAGCTATAATCAAATGTGATCTTATGAAAGACTATAGTAATTTTTTAATAAATAAAATAATAGATGGAATAGACGATAAAGAACACAGATTGAAACCACTTGAAAATTTTAAAATAGTTGTAGATGCTGGAAACGGTGCAGGTGGATTTTTTGTAGAAAAAGTATTGAATCAATTGGGAGCGGACACTAATGGAAGTCAATTTATCGAACCAGATGGTACTTTCCCAAATCATATACCGAATCCAGAAAAAAAGGAAGCTATGGATTCTTTAAAAAAGGCTGTACTTGAAAATAAAGCTGATATTGGAATTATATTTGATACAGATGTGGATAGAGCAGCTATAGTAGATAGTTATGGAAGAGAAATAAATAGAAATCTGCTTATAGCATTAACTTCTGCTATTGTTCTTGAAGAACATCCAGGATCTATAATAGTGACTGATTCTGTTACCAGTAATGGGCTCAAAAAATTCATAGAAAAAAGAGGAGGTATACATCATAGATTTAAAAGAGGCTATAGAAATGTTATTAATGAAGCTATAAAATTTAATAATGAAAGCAGAGAGTGCCATTTTGCTATTGAAACTTCTGGACATGCTGCTTTAAAGGAAAATTATTTTTTGGATGATGGAGCTTATCTGGTTTGTAAAATACTTATAAAAATGGCAAGATTAAAAAATGACAGTAATGGAAAGCTTTCTGATTTGATTTCTGATTTAGATAGTCCATGTGAAAGCAAGGAATATAGAATGAAAATTAAATTTAATGATTTTAAAGAGTATGGTTCCAATATTTTGGATAACTTAAAAGACTATGTGAAAAGTATTAATGGATGGGGCATTGAACCTGAAAATTATGAAGGAATAAAGGTAAATTGCAATAAAGAGAATGGAGATGGCTGGTTTTTATTAAGGTTGTCATTGCATGAAGCTGTAATGCCATTAAATATAGAATCAGATAGTCAAGGAGGAGTTGAATTTATAGTTCCAAAATTAATAAAATATCTTATGAAATATGATAAACTAGACCTTTCAAGTATAATTGATAGGCAATAAAACATAAAGCTTGTAAATTTCAAATGGAATTTACAAGCTGATTTACTAAATATGCATATCATTTACAAATGATAAAAATTTAAAATTCAAGCTGTCTTTATCCTTTTTATCTGCAAAAGAATAATCTATGCTATTTTTTATAACCTTTTTTATATCATTCAAAGTGAAATTTTGATATTTTACAAGGTATTTGAATTCATCAACTATACTTGTATTTGATACAGTTGTATTATCTGTATTAACTGTTATTATAATTCCATTATCCATATATGACTTTACTGGATGCTCTTTGTAGGAGTTAACTGCAGAAGTATTTACATTACTTGTAATACAAACCTCAAGAGGTATGTTATTTCGTTTTAGATATTCAACTACATGGCTATCTTTAAATGCAAACACACCGTGGCCTATTCTTTCTGCATTTAAAAGTTCTATGGATTTTATTATATTTGCAGGATTGCCAGTTTCTCCTGCATGTACAGTACGGTGCAGTCCATAATATTTTGCCATATCAAAAGCCTCTCTATGTATTTCAGGAGGAAAATCAGCTTCATTTCCAGCTAAATCTATTGCTGAAACTCCTAAACCTATAAAGTCTTTTGCTGTATTTACTAGATCTTTACTCATTTCTGGAGATTCATGTCTCATAGCACATAAAATTAAATTTGATGCAATTCCATATTTTTTTCTACCGTCTTTTATAGCATCTATGCTGGCATTTATTACATCTTTTAAACTTAGACCTTTCTGCAAATGGTTGAAAGGTGCAAACCGAATTTCCATATAGCATATATTTTGCCGTGCGGCATCCTCCAATAATTCCGATGTTATTCTATATATATTATCATAGCTTTGCATAATTTTTATAGGAATATCAAATTTGTTTAAGTAGTCTTTTAATGAATCACATTTTCCTGATACTTTTACATATTTCTCTAGTTCGCTTATGCTATAAGATGGAAGAGAAATATTATCTTTTCTTGAAATATCTATCATGGTTTGTGGTCTTATACTACCATCCAAATGACAATGTAAATCTGTTTTGGGTATAGTTTCTAATAATTTATTCAAGTTCATAAAATCACATCCTTTAATTTATAATAACATAAATATTAACTAAATAATTGTAGTTGAATATATTATATAATAGTAATAAAAAAGGAGTTGCCATTTTGAATATATATGTAGTAATAGGGGGAGATTCTATATGGTCCATATCACAAAAGTTTGGAGTAAATCCAGAAAACATAATAAGGGCCAATGCATTGGATCCAAATGAGAGTTTAGTAATAGGACAAACACTTGTAGTTCCATCAACTGAAAGGTCATATATGGTGCAGCCAGGTGATTCTCTTTGGAATATAGCTAGTAGATTTGGAGTATCGTTAGAAAGTATAATTTCAGTAAATAATATTTCTGATCCTGCTCAAATCTATCCAGGTATGATGATTATAATACCTGCACAGTCAAAAAATTATGGATATATAGAAACAAATGCTTTCATACAGCCTGGAAGCCCTGAAAGAGATAGAAATTTAGTAAGCGGTGTTGCAAGATATTTGACTTATTTGACTCCATTTAGTCATCAGGTTACAGAAGATGGAAGTTTAACACCTTTAAATGATGATGCAGCAGTGAATACAGGAAGAAATTTTAGAACAGCACCACTTCTATCTGTAACAAATATATCAGGGGATAATTTTGATAGTAATTTAATACAAAATATATTGAATAATGAAAATCTACAAAATAATTTAATTGACAATATTGTATCTGAACTGCAGGCTAAATCCTATTCTGGTGTTGTTATAGATTTTGAGAGAATTCCACCAGCAGACAGGGAAAAATATAATGATTTCTTAAGAAAATTAGTGGCAAGACTGCATCCTATGGGATATGTAGTTGGCACTGCTCTTGCACCAAAGACGTATGATATTACAACAGGTTCATGGCATGGAGCACATGATTATAGGGCCCATGGAGAGATAGCTGATTTTGTAATTATTATGACTTACGAGTGGGGGTGGTCAGGAGGTCCACCAATGGCCGTAGCTCCAATTAACGAAGTAAGAAAAGTTATAAATTATGCAGCAAGTGTAATACCTGCAAACAAGATATTTATGGGAATGCCACTTTATGGATATGATTGGACATTGCCGTATATACCAGGAGGAGAGTTTGCTGAAGCGATAGGAAATCAGGAGGCTATAGATAGAGCTAGAAGATATGGAGCAGAAATAAAATATGATGAAGTTTCTCAATCGCCTTATTATAATTATATAGATGAACAGAGAAGAGAACACGTAGTATGGTTTGAAGATGCCAGAAGTGTTTCTGAAAAGTACAAACTATCAAGTGAATATGGACTGAGAGGAGTTAGCTATTGGGCATTAGGTCAGCCTTTTCCTCAAAATTGGCAAGTATTAGATAATATGTTTTTTATAGAAAAGGTTATACCAGATGTATAAATGTAAAATTTTTTAATTTGAAAGGATGAATGTTCATCCCTTAAGTGCTATTTATACTGTAAGTTTTTCTTAAAAACAAAAGCTAGGGATAAAATCCCTAGTATAATAAATATTGACACGAAAAATAATTTTTTATTAATATAGGAGAACAATCAAAAACTTAAGAACTGGGGATTTAAAATCCCCAGAATAAAAGAATTTATCAATATATTTGAGCATAATATTTTAATTTATGTAAACATCAAATATTAATAAAATAATATATTGATAATCTTATACTATTATAGTGTGCAAGATTTGAATTATTATACTGGAAATCGCAGGAAAAAGGAAGAAGAGGTATTATAATAATATGGTGTGATTTTCTTATAGTAATATACTGTAATTATGAGTAAGTATATATTTTTTGTAAGAAAAATTTATAATACTACTTAATAGAAAAGATATACTTTAAATTAGTAAAATACGGAGCTAATCTAAATTCATACTTAAATAGATGATTAACAGTTTATTAACAGACTATAACTTGAATTAGCATATATTTCCACATATAATAATACGTTTCCTAGGAAAAGTCCTAGAGAAAATAAGAATAATATTTTAAAATATATGAAAAAGTAATGGTAATTACCAAACAAGCATTCATAATGTTTTGTATGTTCATTTTAATATATAAACTTTGTTTATTTATGTTATTTTTTAAGGAAACTTTAAGGATATGAGTATAATATAATAATTGAAAAAGCAAAATAAATTTAAATAATAGTTCCCCTATTATGACAGCAAAATAAGTACTGGTGAAAACTGGTACTTATTTTTGTTATTATTTAATTTAAAATCAGAATTTAATATACTTGAATGAATGTAGTAATATAATAAAAACATTTTCACAAACTATTTAATAATAAATAACAATAAATAATATAAAATTATCAATAATAAGTTGATTTTTTAATAAAATAGTAATATAATATTATTAAAAGTAATTGCCCTATGTAAACCATAAATAAAGTTTCAACACTGAATTTACAGATAGGTATCTATCACCTAAGGTGCTTATCTGTAAACTAACAAAATTAATTTAGTAAATAGTAGAATAAATGAATATATGCGTCCTAAACACTTAGTGTTTAGAGGGGAAAAAAGCTCATAGTTTTTATGGGCTTTTTTCTTGTTTAAGTATTTATTTTAATAGGTAACAATAATGTAAATATTTGTTAATAAATTAGAAATATAAATAACATAGTATATTAATAAATGCATAGTAACCTATTATAGAGGTGAATACGAATGAACAAAAAATTTAAATTAAGAATGCTTTCTTTAATTACAGTATTATCAATAAGTAGTGTTGCTTTTGCTGGATGCAGTTTTGCAAAAGCTCAAAACTCAGATGCCAGCAGCAGTAATAAGAGTAGCTCTACTACTCAAGCTGCTACAAAACAGGATAAAAAATCTTCAACTCCAACATCTACGGCAGCATCAAATCAAACTAAGGATGATACTGCTAAACAGAATAAGTATTATCTTTCTGATTTCAAAATGGTGTTAAATAAATTAACATCTTCAAAGGCTATAACATCTTTTCAAGAATCAGCAATATTAAATTTATTTAATAAACAAAAAATAACATCAGAAAATTTTGAAGCACAATTGGATACATTAACAAAAGGAAAAGTTATAACACAGTCTCAAAAATTAAAGATACTGGATTCATTTAAAGCAAATAGTAAAGTATCCAAAGCTCCAATAGATAAAAATAATTCAACTAACAAGGACAAGCCACAGCAGAATAATTCTAAGCCTACGTCCAATCACAATGTTAATCAAAAATCCAAAAGTAAATAATAAAAATATATGAGTATGACACAATATTGTCACATTAGTTGTATAAAATTATACTATACTAAGAAATTGATCTTAGGAAAAATATAATAATTCCCTATACACAAAATAAGCGCCTATGTTTTTAGAGCGCTTATTTTGTAATTAAATTTAAATTTTTAATATTTATACTACCGAAAAAAAGTAAAAATAGTTAATATAATAGTAGGGGGTGTTTTTATGAAAAGAAATCTTATAAGTATTGATTGGGATTATTTTATACCTATAGATGAAAGATTGAGTGGTTCATATATTGAAAATAAGAGAAATATCATGACGATATGGTATAAAAGATATTTTGAAAATAAAAAGTGTGGAATAAATATAGAAAAGTCTATTAGAGAGGGGATACAATTAAATTCATTTTTAAAAAAGATAAAGAATTACTTTAATTTTGGAGAAAAAATAAAGATGTATGTATCTGATTCTCATAAATTTTCTTACGATATAGCGAAAGTGAATAAATGCAGTAATATAATAAATTTTGATGCCCATTCTGATCTTGGCTACGGTGGTCTTAAATCTATTGGGTTTGAACTGAATTGTGCAAATTGGCTTGGAAAATTATTGAAAAATAAAATAGCGGACAAGGCCAATATAGTATACAGTCCCTATACCTATGAAAAACCAGAAGAATTCTCAGAAATAAACAACATATTTAATATAAAATATCTAGATATTGAACATTTACCTAAGATTAAAGTTGATGCAATTCATGTATGCAGATCTGGAAGTTGGACACCTCCTTGGCTTGACTATAAATTCTATGATTTTATAAAATCCTTTAATATTTCATATAAGACTATTGATTGTCCAAAGAGAAATTGGAATCCCGAAAATCTTAAACTGGCAGATAAAATATACATAATGCTTTAATTATGGTATAATTTTACTCACAATTATAATTGGAAAAGAGGTATTCTTATGAAAATAGCAGTTATTTCAGACATACATGGAAATATTGAGGCACTTGAAGAGGCATTTTCCAACATTCAAAATAGAAATTTAGATACTATAGTGTGTCTTGGAGACTTAGTAGGATACGGTCCCTATCCGAATGAAGTAGTAGAGTTCATAAAAAAGAACAATATATTGAGCATACTTGGAAATTATGATGCAGCTGTACTGGAAGAAAAATTTAATTATATAAGAGATAATGAAGTAAATAAATTCTGTATGCCATGGGCTGCCAAAGAAGTCAACAAGGAAAATAAAACTTATTTAAAATCACTTCCAAGACAGATAATTATTGAATTTAACAACATGAAAATTAGATTTGTACATGGAAGTACAAGGGCTATAAATGAATATTTAATTGAAAATTCCAGGCAATCGGAAGAAGTAATGGAAAATTTGCAGGAAGATATTTTAGTATGTGGACATACACACATACCTTTTAGAAAAGATTATGGGAGTAGAATACTTTTAAATGATGGAAGTATTGGAAAACCTAAAATAGGAAGGCCCAATGGAACTTATCTCATTATAGATTTGAAATCAGATCACATAAAAACTGAAATTATAGAGTTTACATATGATTATAAAAAAACTATAGAAGCTATGCAGAAGAAGGGAATACATCAAGCATGTATTAATAATATAGAAACTGGAATTGAATGAATTATATTGAAAAGCAGTATGGAACATGTTAACATTTTAGGTATACATATCAAAATGAAAGGATTGGATATATGCTTGAAATAAAAGATGTTAGCAAAAAATTTAAAGATTCAAAGGTGGTTGATAGACTGTCCTTTAATGTTAAAGAAGGGGAAATAGTCGGACTACTGGGGGAAAATGGTGCAGGAAAAACTACTACATTGAGAATGATTTCAACTATGTTGAAGCCTACTGAAGGTACCATAAAAGTAAATGAGTATGATGTAGTTAAAAATCCTTCACAAGTAAGAAGAGAAATTGGTGTTTTATTTGGCGGCGAAGTGGGAATTTACGATAGATTGTCAGCTAGAGAGAATATTGAGTATTTTGGAAGATTGTATGGAATGACTAAAGAAAATATAGACAAGAAAATAGAGGAACTTACTCAAGATTTGAAAATGGAAGAGTATATAGACAAGAGAGCGGGAAAATTTTCACGCGGTATGAAGCAGAAAGTTTCCATAGCAAGAACTATAGTTCATTCTCCCAAGGTAATGTTATTTGATGAACCAAGCACTGGTCTAGATGTTTCCGCTGCCAGAGTTATACATGAATTTATTTTAAAATGTAAAAGTGAGAATAAGATAATTCTGCTCTCTTCTCATTCTATGGAGGAAGTAGAGAAGCTTTGTGACAGGTTAGTCATAATTCATAGGGGAAAACTTGTAGATGAAGGTACAGTAAGCTATTTAAAAGAAAAATATAAAAATGATGATTTAGAAGAAGTTTTTATAAGATTAATAGGGGGTAAATAAAATGAATAACTTTTGGGTAATTCTGAAAAAAGAACTTACAGATATATTCAGAGACAAAAAGACACTTATATTCACTATATTACTTCCCATTATAATGTATCCTGCCATGTTTAAAATTATAGATTCTACTATAGAACATACTACAAATTCAGTTAAAAAAAATGTTGTTATTGCATACAGGGGAGATGAAAACTCTTCCATCTATAAAATTTTAAAATCCATGAATAATATAACTATAGATAAAAGCGGCAATGAAGATGAAAAACTGAAAAAAGGAAAGATATCCATTATAGTGGATGTACCTAAAGATTTTGACTCGAAAATTTCATCTGAAAATAAAACTAATATAAATATAATATATGATGAAGATTCCAATAAATCCAATATGGCGTATTCCATGTTAAAGGAAACTTTTGATAAATACAGCAATAATATAGTGAATAATAGATTAAAATCAAAGGGAATTAGTGAAAGTGTTTTAACACCTTTTGACATAAAACAAAGTACCTTAAGCAAACAGAGTGGAGATTCTATGGCTCAAGGTATATTGAATGTACTTCCAACTATAATAATTATATTCATGATAAGTCCTACTATAGGAATAGCAGCAGATTTAATAGCAGGAGAAAAAGAGAGGGGGACTTTTGAACCTCTTTTATCAACATCAGCAGGAAGAATGTCTATATTTTTCGGGAAACTTGCAGCTATTTCTTCTGTGGCATTGATTACTTTGATAGTAACTTTAGGCTCAATGCTAGGTTCAATGATCTATATATTTTCAAGCGGTGGTCAATTTACTATACCTCTTAGAGCTTTTGCAGTTATAGGAATAGTTTCTATATTTGTATTGGTGGCACTTAGTTCCATAGAAATATCCATAAGTATATTTGCGCGGTCCATGAAGGAGGCAAATACTTATTTAGGTGGCTTTATAGTTCCCGTAATGATATTAACCTACATACCATTTATGATGGATGCCAAAAATATAAGTTTTGCATTTTTCAATATTCCCGTAGTAAATGCTGTTGTAGTTATGAAAGAAGCCATTGTGGGAATATTTAATCCTACACATATTTTAGTAGTTATACTATGGCATATTGTATATGTAATAGCAGCTGTATTATTGGCAAGATTTATGTTTTCAAAAGAAGAAGTTGTATTTAGATCTTAAAAAATTCGGGGCATCACTTGATGTCCTGAATTTTTTTATCTGCTTTTTCTATATGGTTTGCCTTTTTGTGAAAATCAATCTTGAAAATGAGAGTATGATTGCCAGTATGCAGAAAGCCGCTGCAGTCAAATATACGAATTTCATAGCATATATGAAAACATCAGGTCTTGATGATATAAAATTAGTTACTTTATAACCAATTTTTGAACTCATTCGATTATATAGTAAAACTACTGAAAAAGCTGTTCCGAATACCATTCCAACATTTCTAACCAGAGCGTTTATACTGCCAGCTATACCAAGTTTATCTTTGGAAGACAAAGACATGATCAATGAATTATTTGGAGATTGAAAGAGTCCGTTTCCTATGCCTAATATTGCAACTCCTAATATTATATGAAAATAAGTGGAACTTGAATTTAATGAAGACATTATTACAAGGCCTATAACAGTAGAAGATAATCCTAAAAATGTAGGAATTTCTCCACCTATTTTATCAGATATATAACCGCTCAATGGAGCAAATATCCCAGCGAATATTGGGAATACTACCATAAAAAGACCTGATTTGGCAGGTGATATTTTTATTAAGTATTGTAGATAAAATGGATAAATTATATTATGGCAGAATATTACTGTGAAAGATATAAAAGCACATAACAAACTTACATTAAATAATTTGTTTTGAAACATGGAAAATTCCATCAAAGGTTGTTTTAGACTTTTTTCTACCAAATAAAATACTATTATGCATAAAACTGCAATTATAAAAGAAGATATAATGTAAATATTACTCCATCCAAGTTTCTCACCACTAGAAAGTGCCCAGAAAATACATATTATAGATATCATGAATAAAAAAGAACCGGCTAAATCAAGATCTTTCAAATGACCATTTTTATTGTCTTTCGGTAATATCTTTATACCAGCTATAAATGCAATTATTCCAATTGGTATATTTATAATAAATATAGACTCCCAGTTGAAAAATTGTACTAAAAAACCACCAATTGGCGGACCAAGCATAGTTCCTATAGCCACTGTGGATCCAGATAATCCAAGAGCTTTTCCTCTTTCACTAGGCAAGAATGTTTCAGCTATTATTCCTTGATTTGAAGACATTATCATAGCAGCTCCTATTGCTTGAATTATTCTTGAAATTATAAGAAATTGAATTGTGGTTGAAAGTGCACATAGAAGAGAACCAAATGAAAATATCATAAATCCTCTATGAAATACCGTACACTTTCCTATTAAATCACCTATTCTACCGAATATAAGAATTAATGCTGATATCACAATTAAATAACTGGTTACAACCCACTGGATAGTATCTATGCCGACAGATAATTTACTTGCCATGTCGGGCAGTGCTACATTTACTATACTTGCATCTATAGTTGCTACAAGAGGACCCATTAATACGACGGTTAGTATCTTTAATTTGTGTCTATTTTCTTTCACCTAAAATTTGACCTCCCTTCTTGTAAATCTAATACAGTACATTTTAATTTAAATATTTTTATGTGTCAAACAGAATTTAGAGTCAAATACAAATATAAAATAATATAATATTGTAAATAATTCATTTCAAATTTTTAAATATATACAATCATATTATGTATTTACATGCACAAGGTTAATTGCTTATAGAATATTAACAAATTATTATAATATTTTAATATGTTGAAAAAATGTAAAAAATGAATTGAAATATTTGAATCTTATAAATGATTTTTATGTATAGACAAGAAAATTATAAATACTGCTCAAAAATTGTATGATAAGCTATATTAAAGTGGGTCAGTGAATTTTTCTTGAGATACTGAAGTATTCCATTTGCAATAACTTCAGCACCTGGATTTTTATTGGAAATTTGAAAGGATACCAGTTTATTGCCGAAGAAGTCCATACCATACACACAATCTCATTTTGAACTAACATTTATCCCTATAAGTAAAGTAGCTGTTTGTTGTTCAGTGATTCTTAAGAACTGAATTATATTTGGATGATAGCTTCTAAATTAGCAGTACAATTATCCTAAAGTGTCCATTTGATTTTGATGGGCACTTTTAAATTTGTATTTTGTTAATTGTTTTGACATATTATTTTAATATGTAAATTATACAATTATTGTTATAAATACGAAAAATAAAAGGAGGACAATAATTTGTATAACAGAATAAGATTGACGAAACGGCACATTCCACTTATATTTATGTTGCTGCTATCTGCAGTTTTGAATTTTGTAAATCTTGGTATAGAGGGGTATGGAAATACATTTTATGCAGCAGGTGTGAAAAGTATGGTGATGAATTTGAAAAATTTCTTCTTTGCATCTTTTGATCCTGCAGGTTTCGTAACTATCGACAAGCCACCGGTTGGTTTCTGGATTCAGACTATATCTGCAAAGATATTTGGATTCAGCGGCTGGAGCATAATTCTGCCTCAAGCCTTAGCAGGAGTAATTTCAGTTGCAGTTATATACCATATTGTAAAAAGATCTTTTGGAAATACGTCAGGATTAATTGCTGCACTGTGTCTTGCAATAACTCCTATATCCGTAGCAGCAGGAAGAAACAATACAATCGACAATTTACTCGTACTTCCAATGCTTCTTGCATGTTGGGCTGCACTAATAGCGGCAGAAAGAGGAAAAATAAAATATCTAATACTGAGTCTTGTAATGGTGGGTATAGGATTCAATATAAAAATGGTAGAGGCATACATGGTAGCCCCTGCAATATATATAACATACCTTCTGACTTCCAGCATGAGCTTCAAAAAGAAAATGCGGGATCTTATCGTGGGTACCTTAGTACTTTTGGTAGTATCATTGTCCTGGGCCGTAATAGTAGACCTTGTACCTGCAAGTCAAAGGCCATATATAGGTAGCAGTACGAACAATACTGTCATGCAGCTTATAATAGGACACAATGGTCTGGAGAGGATTGGAATAGGTGGTAGAAATGGTCAGATGAATGATAACTTCAGAAAGAGAAATAGGCTTGATCAAGAAAACAATTTTGGAGGATCAGGTAATTCCAATTTGTCAGTCAGTTTTAAAAGGGCAAACAGATATGGATCAGGAAATAATTTTAGATCAGGAAGCAATTTTGAAAATAGAGCAAATGAAGCTTATAGTAGAAATTCACAGAGTGGTATATTCAGATTATTTGGCAGTGGAAATATGTCGGATCAGATATCATGGATTCTAATGCTTGCTATAATTGGATTTATTGCTGCTGCAGTAAAGGAAAAACTGAAAGCTCCTTTTAACAACAGAAGAAAATTGTCACTTATACTATGGGTTGCATGGCTGTTGCCTGAATTCATATATTTCAGCTTTTCGAAAAATATAACACATACGTATTATCTGACTACAATGGCTCCATCCATTGCAGCATTAGCTGGGATTGGATTATTTGAAATGTGGGAATTTTACAAGTCAGATTCCCACAAATCCTGGATTTTACCTACTGCGCTTATTCTAAATGGTTTTATTGAAATAATTATTTTATCCCATAATGGTAAATCTGCGGGATATAGAATCATAATCATATTAACAGCAATTTTATGCATTGTATCTTCAATAGTACTTTGTATAATTAATTTGAGCAAGCGTTACAAAAATAAGATTGTAATAAGCAGGACATTCGCTGCTATCGCATTTGCAGGTATATTAGCTGCTCCTGCGGTATGGTCGTTTACTCCAATGTTCTATAAAATGAATGGAAGCAGTCCATCGGCAGGATTGGAACTTTCAAGAAGCAATAGCAGGTCATCAATTGGCATGTACAATAATGAAAGCAGTGGGAACAACTCTAAACTCATAAGTTTTCTGGAGAAAAATTATAAGAAAGAAAAATATCTTGTAGCAGTTCCTTCAGCTACATCATATGGTTCCGAACTCATACTTGAAACAGGTAAATCTGTAATGGCACTTGGAGGCTTTAGTGGTTCCGATCCAATACTTACATTAAAACAGTTCAAACAGCTGGTGAACAATGGAGATGTAAGATATGCTATTGTAAATATCACAAGCGGTAGAATAAATAGTCCAAATAACAATATTGTGAACTGGATAAGGAAAAGTGGTACAATAGTTCCAGAAAGTGAATGGAAAGATTCAACCAGTTCAATGCAGCAGACAGCCAATCAATCATCTGTGAGTGGTTTCGGGATTTCACGAGGTGTAAATTCTACAGAATTATATGATTTGAAATCTGCTCATTCTTGATATTTATATAATATAAAGGAGAGGATTAATTTTGATAGTAAAAAATGTAACCTTTCATATCAAGCCAGATTATACTCAGAAATTTATTGCGGCAACGCTTGAAAATCAAAGGAATTCAAAACTTGAGAAAGGAGTCAGCTGTTTTGACTTTCTTCAATGCAAGGATGATCCAACAGTATTTTTGCTGTATGAAGGATACATCTCTGAATATGATATGGAAGAACATCTGAAAACGGAGCATTTCAATAAATGGATAAATACTGTGGAAAAGTGGTTTTCAAGTCCGAGGAAAAAAGTCACATATGTTTCCGTGTGAAAATTATAATATGTATAATTAAGTATATGGAGAGTGTCCACATATGTGGACACTCTCC
>NZ_APMH01000022.1 GCF_000359585.1 Clostridium tyrobutyricum DSM 2637 = ATCC 25755 = JCM 11008
CCTGTCTCTTCAATATAAAGGATAAAGACATACATATCCATACTGTAATTAGCTTTATTGAAATTTTACCAACAGATTACCTTTTGTAGAACTTCTTTATTGTATTGCATACAAAATCAACTTCATCTTCAGTTATTTCAGGATATATTGGAAGTGCTATGACTTCCTTTGAAAGTTTTTCAGCTATAGGAAAATCTCCTTCTTTATATCCAAGATAACTAAAACACTTTTGAAGGTGAAGAGGTATTGGATAGTAAATACTGTTGCCTATTTCATTTTCTTTTAAATAAGCTGCCAATTCATCACGCTTTTCTGCAAGTATGTTGAATACATAGTATACTCCCTTTTGTTCTCCTTTTATTTTAGGGAATCTTACATATTCACAATCAGAAAGTCTTTCTTCATACCATTTTGCTACAGCAGCTCTTTTTTCTATGGCATTATCAATATACTTAAGTTTAATTGAAAGTACAGCTGCCTGAATTGTATCAAGTCTGGAATTATAACCTATGTAATCATAATGATATTTTTTTGATGCACCGTGTACTCTGAACATTTTAGCTAATTTTCCAAGTTCATCGTCATTTGTAACTATCATTCCTGCATCACCATAGGCACCTAAGGTTTTAGTAGGGAAGAATGAAAATACACCCATATCACCAACAGTACCTGAATGTTTATATAAGGATCCAGTCCCTTTCCAACGCATACCAAAGGCTTCCGCAGCATCTTCCAGTACCCTTAAATTGTGGAATTTTGCTATAGACATTATTTTATCCATGTTGCACATTTGCGAAAATAGATGAATAGGAAGTATTCCTACTGTTTTATCTGTGATTTTTTCTTCTATCTTGTTTGCATCTAAACTGAAACTTTCTTCATCTACATCTACAAATACAGGTTTTGCATTATGTTTTGAAAGACATGATGCCGATGCTAAAAATGTAAAAGGAGAAGTTATAACTTCCTTGCCGTCTTTGAAACCAAGTATGTCTGAAGCTATTACGAGAGCATCCGTACCGGAAGCTACACCTATGGCATATTTTGCTCCAGTGTATTTTTTTATGGATTCTTCAAGATTGGATACTTCATCCCCAAGTATAAAATTTCCACTTTCGATTACCTTTGATATGGCGCTGTTGAATTCTTCTTTTTTCTCGTGATATTCTCTTTGAGGACTGTAAAATTTAACTTTCATATATAATCCACCCTTTAATATTATTTTTTAATTTTTTCTACAACATCTATAAGATTTTCCACTACGTATTCAGCATCTTCCCTTGAAAGAGTAGAGTACATTGGAAGAGTTATTTCATTTGCATACTGTGCATAGGCATTTGGATAATCTCCTATGGAATATCCTAGATTTTTATATGCAGTAAACATTGGAAGAGGCGTAAAATGAACATTGGTTGCAATATTTCTATCTGCCATTGCTTTTATTACATAATTTCTATCATCTTCTTTGAAATTTCTCAATCTAAGTGTATAAAGGTGATAGGAAGTGACTGTATCATCTTCTTTTTCAAAAGGAATTATTGCCCATTCTTTATCCTTTAGTGCATCTGTATATATGTCAAATATTGATTTGCGTATTTTAAGCATATTTTCATATCTTGAAAGCTGAATAAGACCTATGGCGGCATTTATATCTGTCATATTGCATTTATAACCTGGATATATTATGTCATATTTCCATGCACCGGCTTTCATCTTTGAAAGAGCATCTTTTGATTGACCGTGAAGGGACATCAATTTAAGATCTTTTACTAAATCTTCTTTGCCAAGTAAATTATTATTGTTGAAAGTTACTGCACCACCTTCAGCAGTAGTCAAATTCTTTACTGCATGAAATGAAAAAACATGAGCATCCATTTGTGAACCGACTTTTTTGCCTTTGTAGCTGGCTCCAAAGGCGTGTGCAGAATCGGATACCAGAAGTATGTCTTCACGCCCTTTGGCTTTTAATACTTCACGAATTTTATCATAGTCAACTGGAACGCCTGCAATATCTACTGAATATATGGCTTTTGTATT
This sequence comes from Clostridium tyrobutyricum DSM 2637 = ATCC 25755 = JCM 11008, assembly GCF_000359585.1. Lineage (GTDB taxonomy): Bacteria > Bacillota > Clostridia > Clostridiales > Clostridiaceae > Clostridium_B > Clostridium_B tyrobutyricum. Next base: position 2,038 of record NZ_APMH01000022.1, read on the forward strand.
TGGCTTTATAGCATCATATAATTTATCTATATCTATGAGAAAGCTATCCTTTTTTACATCTACAAATGTAGGTTTTATTCCTCTATGAATAGATACACTTGCAGTGGCAGTATATGTATAAGGTGTAGTTATAACATCATCACCACTTTTTATATTAAATACCTGAAGTAGGAGTTCCAATCCTGCAGTAGCATTTCCAACAGCTACTGCGTGATTGGAATTGCAGTAATTTGCAAGCTGTTTTTCAAATTCTGCAGTTTTAGGACCTGTAGTTATCCAACCTGATTTTAAAACATCTACTACAGCATCTATTTCAGCTTGACTTATATCCGGGGGAGAAAATGTAATTTTTTTATTCATAAATATCAAATCCCTTCACTAAAATTATTTAAATGTTAAGTGCTGTTTGAGCACTGAAAAAACCTGTATCCTTAGTTATATAAATGTAATCATTTTTCATTATTTCAGAATGTAGAAAATCTGTCAAATTTTTAAGCTCTTTCCCGGTAAATGAGCTTTTATTATTTCCAGGCATGGAAAAAATATAATTCATAAGAGGTATTTCATCAGTTATTTTCAAACTGTCTTTATATCTTTTTAATTTTACATTGTTAAACCATTTATTCAACTTTTCCATACCATTTTCAAGTTGAAAGTTTTCAGTAAGGGTCCAGCTGTTTAATGTTAAATTTTTGGAACCAAAAACATTGACTATATCTCTCATTTCCTTCATATGATTTTTCCCAACGGTAGAAGCATATAATGTTCCACCTGGTTTTAAAACTCTGTGTATTTCTGACAATGCTAGATTTATATTTGAAATATGATATAACATATTATTGGCAATTACAACATCAAAGCTATTATCTTCAAAAGGAATTTTTTGTGCATCGGCTATTTTGAAATTAAATCTTCCCGAGTTTTCACCTAAATTTACTTCTGCATCTTTCAACATACCTTCAGAAAAATCAGTAAGAACTATATTCCAGCCTTCAGGTATTCTGTTTAAATTTTTTTCCCACAATTCTCCATCTCCACAACCAAGCTCCAATATGCGGGAATCTATTTTTATATTTAGATGTTCGAAAAACCAATTCATCCATCCTTTGGCATTTATACTGAATAGCTCATGAATCCTTATCCGTGCTTTTAAATTGGAAGCATTTTCATATTGATTCATCCATTTTTGATCTGTATTTATTATACTTATTATATTTATGAATTTATCCCAATTTAATGTATTGCTGGTGTCCAGCATGTTTATAGCTTCATCTATTGATTTTATTACCGCTTCTATGTGATGTACTTTTTCTTTCATTATAACCCGCTGTATTTCCAAAGATTTTTTTATATTACTGTCTTCCATATCATAGTTCATTATTTTTGATATGTCTTTTAATGAAAGACCTATGAATTTCAAAGTTAAAATTTTTTGTAATTTTCCAAAGTCCGATTTACTGTAAAGTCTGTGACCCGATTTAGTATAACTGCATGGTTTTAGTAGATTTATCTTATCATAATATCTTAAAGTTCTAAGTGTAACCCCGGATTTTTTTGCAAATTCTCCTGTGGTAAAAACAGGAGCTTCATTATTATTCATATTTTATCTCCTCAAATATATTATCACATTACGTAACGTCACTTGCAATATTTATATTAAAATAATTTATTGTTTTTACTTTGCGAGAAATCTATAATTATAGTAGTAACTAAGTATATTATTAAAGGAAGGAGAAAAAATGAATTCATATAGGCTTGGAAAAGTGTTAGAACTTATGAAATCAAAAAATATACCGCAGCTTATTATATCAGATCCAGCATCAATATTTTATTTGACTGAAAAATGGATACATCCGGGTGAAAGGTTGTTGGCCCTTTATTTAAATGTAAACGGAAATAATAAATTGTTTATAAATGAGCTATTTCCTTTAAAGGAGGATATTGGAGCAGATAAAATATGGTTTAATGATACAGATGATGGAGTATTTCTAATTTCCAAATATGTAGATAAAAATTTGCCCGTGGGAATAGATAAAAATTGGCCGGCTAAATTTTTATTGAGACTTATGGAACTGAAAGCTGGAAGTGCTTTCTTAAATGGTTCTGAAATACTGGATAGAATAAGAATGCGCAAGGATGACAGGGAAAAGGATTGTATGAGAGAAGCATCTAGATTGAATGACATTGCAATGGGAAAGCTTATAAAATTGATTTCTGAAAAAAATACAGAGAAGGACATGGAAAAATTTTTATATGATATATATGAAAATTTAGGTGCGGATGGATTCTCTTTTGACCCTATTATAGCTTATGGGATAAATGGTTCAGATCCACATCATGAATCAGACAGTTCAATTTTAAAACCAGGTGAAGCTATAACCATGGATATAGGATGTGTTAAAAATTCCTATTGTTCTGATATGACCAGAACTGTATTCTATAAATATGTTCCTGATGATAGTAGAAATGTATATGATGTAGTTTTAGAAGCAAACAAGAGGGGAATTGCAGCAATTAAACCAGGTGCAAGATTTTGTGATATAGATGCAGCTGCTAGAGAATATATAGAAAGTCAAGGTTATGGTAAATACTTTACTCATAGAACTGGACATTCTATAGGAATAGAATGCCATGATTTAGGGGATGTATCTTCAACAAATATTGATAGAGTAAAGTCTGGAATGATATTTTCCATTGAACCAGGTATCTATATTCCAAACCGAATAGGTATTAGGATAGAAGATCTGGTTTTAGTTACAGAAAGTGGATGTGAAGTATTAAATAAATATGATAAAGATTTAACTGTAGTACAATAGAGTTGCATATAGTCAGCAAATATTGTAATATTTATTGGAAAGGCATTTTTTACATGTAAAATGCCTTTTATTAAGTCATATATTGATATAATATCTTGAATTGTACATAATATAAATAAGTTAACAGAAAAGGAATGATTTTATGAGCGAAAATAAAGTTACTTCAAATTTTATAAAAAACATAGTTGCAGAGGATTTAAAGTCCGGACAATATAAAGAAATTATAACCCGTTTTCCTCCAGAACCAAATGGATACTTACATATAGGCCATGCTAAATCCATCGTATTGAATTTTGGATTGGCCGACGAGTTTAATGGGAGGACAAATCTTCGTTTTGATGATACAAATCCTATAAAAGAAGATACGGAGTATGTAAAATCCATAAAGGAAGATGTAAAATGGCTGGGATACGATTGGGATGAACTTCATTTTGCTTCAAATTATTTTGATGAAATGTATAAACATGCGGTACTTCTAATAAAAAAAGGCAAAGCGTATGTATGTGATTTATCTGCAGAGGAAATAAGAGAATATAGAGGTACACTTACAAAGCCGGGGAAGGAAAGTCCGTATAGAAACAGAACCGTAGATGAAAATTTAGAGCTGTTTGAAAAAATGAAAAATGGTGAATATAAAGATGGAGAAAAAGTTCTTAGAGCTAAGATAGATGTGAAATCTCCTAATATAAACATGAGGGACCCTATAATTTATCGTATAGCCCATGCATATCATCAAAATACAAAAGATAAGTGGTGTATATACCCAATGTATGATTTTGCACATCCACTGGAAGATGCTATAGAAGGAGTGACACATTCCATATGTACTCTCGAATTTGAAGATCATAGACCGTTATATGATTGGATTGTAAGAGAATGTGAAATGAAAAAGGTACCTAAGCAGATAGAATTTGCAAGGTTGAATATTACAAATACCGTTATGAGCAAGAGAAAATTAAAAAAACTTGTAGATGAAAAATTTGTGGATGGATGGGATGATCCTCGTATGCCTACTATTGCAGGCTTGAGAAGAAGAGGATTTACACCTGGATCAATTCGTAATTTTTGCAGGGCAATAGGCGTGGCCAAAGCTAGCAGTGTAGTGGATTCACAGATGCTTGATTATTTTTTAAGAGATGATCTTGAAAAGAAGGCTCCTAGAACCATGGCAGTTTTGAGACCTCTAAAAGTTGTAATAACAAATTATCCCGATGGAAAAATAGAAAATTTTGAAGTTGAAAACAATCCTGATGACCCTACTGCAGGAACTAGAAATGTACCTTTTTCAAAAGAATTGTACATTGAACAGGAAGATTTTATGGAAAATCCACCTAAAAAATATTATAGATTATTTATAGGAAATGAAGTAAGATTGAAGAGTGCTTATTTCATAAAGTGTAATGAGGTCGTTAAAGATGAATCTGGAAATATAGTGGAACTTCACTGTACTTATGATCCTGAATCAAGAGGTGGAAATAGTCCTGATGGGAGAAAAGTCAGGGGCACAATTCATTGGGTGAATGTAGAAACTGCAATTCCTGCAGAAATCAGACTGTATCAACCATTGATTGTGGAAGATGGAGAAGATGGAAGTGACTCATTTTTAGACAATGTTAATCCTAATTCATTAGAAATACTTAATGGATTTTTAGAGCCTAATATGAAAGATGTAAAGTCCGGACAAAAGTATCAATTTTTCAGACATGGATATTTTAGTGCAGATCCAAAATACACTAAAGAAGGTAAGCTAGTATTTAATAGAATTGTTTCTTTAAAGAGTTCATTTAAAATAAAAAAATAGATATTAAAAATATGTAGATAAACTAATTAAAGTTTATCTACATATTTTTTAAACACTAATACAATATTTTTTACCCATAATAATTGGATGGTAAGATTTTTTGGCTTTTCTCAATCCTTCCAGACCAAGATCCTGTTCTCTATTTATATACTTTACATCAGGTAAATACTTTTCAACAAAATATTTATTTATAAATGTATATATTCCATTTATATTTGGAAATCCTTTTTCTATATGTATAATTCCCATATCCGAATTTACTTTTTCACCTATTGTAAATGCAGAGATTTCATCATCTACATATACAGCAGCGGCCATCAAATTTAATTTTTCCATATAATTTGATATCTCGGTTATTCCTTCCAGTTCATAGTACAGATATTTATTAGCACTGTTTTTGGTGTTATACCATATTTGAGATGCTTTAAGTAAATCTTCTTTAACTTCAGGCTCAAAAAAGTCCCTAGTCTCATAATTATAAGTTTTTATAAAACGATTATAGTGATTTTTCTTTGAGTGAAGTTTTTTCCCGGATAGTGTCATGAGCTTTTGAGTATCATATATATAGTCAAAATTATCTATGTCTTCTTCAACATGCATGTTGCTATAAATTTTTTTCAGATCCTCTAAAAATCCATCTTCTGCATCTCCAAAAAGATATGGCATATCATTAACTTGTCTGTACTCTTTAAGATTTTCTACTATATCTTTAAGACTTTTATCTGTGTATCCTATAGGCTGCATAAAGTAGTAATTATCATCGAAACCTCTTTTTTTAATAATTAATGCATCATCTAATATTGTGTAGCTGATATCACAGCCTTTTCTCCAAATTAAAAGACTTGTAAATGAGTATTCACAGGTACTAAATCTATAATCCTGTAAATATTTATCAAAGATCTCTTTGTCTTCGATAGTTAAGGGCTTAAATTCAAGCATAAATAATCTCCTTGTTATATTAATTAGTATTATTAATAGTTATTTAAATTCTCCCATTCGGTTCTTAAAATACCATAGAGATACATATCGTATCTTTTGTTATCTCTATGAATAAATTCTCTATATACACCTTCTCTTTTAAAACCTAGCTTTTCATATAGTTTTATGGCTGGAGTATTGTAAGACAATACAGTAAGTTGAATTCTATGTAGATTCAATTCCTCAAATCCAAATTCCATAGTTAGGTTAAATGCTTCAGTTCCAATACCGAGACCTCTGTTTTGTTTTTCTCCAATACCTATATATATAACTGCTGTTCCATTATTCCATAGTATATCCTCGAAACCAGTGACTCCTATGAATTTATCATCTTTTAAAGTTTTAATAGCAAATATAAATTTATCAGATGATTTTTTTACATCATCTATCATAGGCTTTAGTTCGTCTATAGATCTTGGGAATGCTGCAATCATATCATAATTTCTTAAGAAAGGCATATCGTTGTACCATTTTGTAAAATTTTTAAAATACTCTTCTTTAAATGAAGTAAGTATAATTTTTGATCCTTTCAATAGATTATTGGTCAATTTGTACACTCCTTAATAAAAAGTTAAAATTAATAGATAATAATTTTTATATACATTATTATAGCTTATAGTTGCATAGTAATTCAAATTAAAATATTATTTTTAACATATGGTTGATTTAAATTTTTTATGTGGTAGAATAAATATGTAAAGAGTTAACAATTTAATATTATAAGGAGAGGTCATGTGATGATCTGAGAGTGGAATGTTATTCCTTATCCTCATAACCTGATTTGGATAATGCCAACGTAGGGAGACGCAGCATACATATGGCTATTTTATATACAAATTCTATCAGGATTTGTATATTTTATTTTTAGCATGTATTTGGATTGGATTATGGGGAAACAAGAAATTGTTTCCTTTTTTGCGTATATCTCTATAGTATTTTCATCTATAAGGGAGGTGTAGGTATTATGATAGTAAATGGTCAAGAAAGAAAATTTAAAGAAGGTATTACTGTACTTGAGCTTTTGAATGATTTAAAAATTGAACCTACTCATGTAGCTGTTGAAGTAGACTTGGATATAGTAGATAAGGACAAATTTGAAGTTACAAAATTAGATAGCAGTTCAAAAGTAGAGATCATAAGATTTGTAGGTGGAGGTTGATGTATATAGTTAAAGATTAAGTCAATTATAATACTAATATATGGAGGTTTTATTATATGGATGAATTGATTATTGGAGGACAAAAATTAAATAGTAGATTGTTTGTAGGTACTGGCAAATACTCATCAGATGGAATATTGCCTGAAGTTTTGAAGTCCTCTGGTTCAAATGTAGTAACTGTAGCACTTAGAAGAGTTGATGTAAATTCAAATAGAGGAAATATTATAGATTTTATAGGAAAAGAATGCACATTGCTGCCAAATACTTCAGGGGCAAGAACGGCAGATGAAGTAGTAAGACTAGCCAAGCTAGGCAGAGCAGCAGGATGTGGAAACTGGATAAAAATAGAGGCAATATCTGATAATAAATATTTACTTCCAGATAATATAGAAACTATAAAGGCAACAGAAATTTTAGTAAAGGAAGGTTTTGTAGTTCTTCCATATATAAATCCAGATCTATCAGATGCTAAAAGACTGGTAGATGCAGGTGCAGCTGCCATTATGCCACTAGGCTCTCCTATAGGTTCAAACAGAGGTATAAGAACTGAAGAGATGATCAGAATACTTGTAGATGAAATTGATATACCAATAGTAGTCGATGCAGGAATTGGCAAGCCATCTGATGCAACCCTGGTTATGGAAATGGGTGCGGATGCCGTACTTGTTAATACAGCTATAGCTACATCAGAAGACCCTGTACTTATGGCGGAAGCATTTAAATATGCAGTAAAAGCTGGAAGACAGGCATATATTGCAAAAATTGGACCTGAAAGAAAAACTGCTTCAGCGTCTTCACCACTTACAGGATTTTTGAATTAGGAGTGATTAATATGGGTATTTATGAAGAAATACATCAATATGATGATTTTGATTTTGATAGTTTTTTTAACGATGTTACAGATAATCAAATAGAAAAAATCCTTCTTAAAGATAGAATTACAAGAGAAGATTTTTTGGCACTTTTATCTCCAAGAGCTGAAAAGTATATAGAGCCAATGGCAAAAAAAGCCAGGGATATAACTCTTAGAAATTTTGGGAAAAGTATAGTGTTATATACTCCTATGTATATTGCAAATTATTGTACAAATAAATGCATTTACTGTGGATACAATGTAGAAAACAAGATAGCACGAAAAAAAATGACTTATGAAGAAATTGAAAAAGAAGCCAAGTCTATAGCTGAAACTGGTTTAAAACATATAATACTTTTGACTGGAGAATCAAGATATCACTGTCCTATGGACTATTTAAAGGAAGCTGTTAAAATACTTAAAAAATACTTTGATTCCATATGTCTTGAAATATATCCTCTTGAAGAAGATGAATATAGGGAATTAGTAAGCTTAGGGGCTAACAGTTTAACAGTATACCAGGAAACATATAATGAAGAAGTATATAAGAGTGTACATTTGGCAGGAAAGAAAAGGGATTACCGATATAGGCTAGAGGCTTTAGACAGAGGATGTAGAGCAGGAATACATTCAGTTGGTATGAGTGCACTACTTGGACTTTACAAGTGGAGAAATGAAGTGTTTTTGACAGGAGTACATGCAGATTATATTTCAAGAACTTATCCATCCGTTGAAATAAGCATGTCTGTTCCAAGAATAAGACCTCATGCAGGAAGTCCAATTAAAATATATGATGTTACGGATAGAAATTTTGTACAAGCAGCTATGGCATATAAAATATTTTTACAGAGAGCTGGTTTTAATGTAACTACAAGGGAAAGCGCAAAAATGAGGAATAATCTTATACCACTTGGAGTTACCAAGATGTCTGCTGGAGTTACTACAGAAGTAGGAGGACATTCATTGAATGATAAAGATAAGGGAGAAGGCCAGTTCCAGATATCCGATGGAAGATCTGTAGATGAGATAAAGGCTACTGTAGAGAAGTTGGGATACAATCCTGTCTTTAAAGATTGGCAGTTTTGTTAGATGGAAAATAAGGATATATTTAAATTAAAAGGTTCTAAGAAAATAATTGTAGTTACAAACAGGCACTTGGTAAAAGAAAATTTTTTAAATGCAATTGAGAAATGTGTTTTATATGGTGCTGATGCTGTAATGCTCAGAGAAAAGGATTTACAGTATGAAGAACTTATGGAAGTTGGAGAACAGACAAAGAATATAACAGATAATTATGGAGTCCCACTTATAATAAATGGAAACTTCAGGGCATCCCTTGAACTTGAAACCTATGGATTTCATACAGGTTTTGAAAGATTTAAGAGTATGAATAGAAGTGAAAAAAACAGCCTGTGTATTGGAGTTTCAGTACACAGTTCCAGAGAGGCCGTAGAAGCAGAAAAATTAGGAGCAGACTATGTAATGGCAGGCAATGTATTTGAAACTAGCTGTAAAATAGGGTTAAAGGGGAGAGGAATTAATTTTATAGATGATATAGCAAATAAAATATTTATACCCGTAATTGCTATAGGGGGAATTGGACGTGAAAATATTGAGTCCGTTTTAGGTACCAAGGCAAGTGGTGCAGCTATAATGTCATATGCAATGAATCTTTAATGTAAAAAATACTATCAGTTTTCTAACTGATAGTATTTTTTTATGTTTAAATAGTAACGTTTGTGAGGCTGTTTAATACAATAGAAGTATAGAACACAAGATAAAAAATCAGAGTACCTATTAAGTAATATAAAAAGATGATAAGGAGGGGTCTATTATGTCAAGAAAATGCGGAGGTCACGATTCAGGCAGAAAGTGTGGATCAGGAAAAGAGGTATTAGTAATAATAATATTACTAATATTGTTCTGTGGAGTTAGTTGCTAATACAGGTATTAGTATGACATAGCCAATATTTATAGTAACAATTTAGCAATCTTACTAATATACTGTAATTGAACAAAGGATTAAAAATGAGTTAACTTAAAATATTTAGATGATAAGGAGGGGTCTTTATGTCACGTTCATGTAGATGTGGATCTAGAGGTGGAAATAGAGGAGTATTGGTAATAATAATAATACTAATACTTTGCTGTGGTGTTAGCTGCGGTGACAGATAATAATTACTAATGAAACACTAGATAAATAATTAACTTTTAAAGAGGGACTTAATGTCCCTCTTCTATTTACAGAGGATTAAAAATTAATACGCTTGAAGTTTTTTGGATGATAAGGAGGGATTTTTATGTCATGTAGACATACTCACAGATGTCATAGAGACAGAGGATGCGGTTGCGGATTCTTTGGTGGTGGAAATGAATGTATAATAATAATACTCATAATACTATTTTGTGGATGCGGAAGAAAATTTTGTTAATTGAATATTTCAGGAAAATGACTCTGTCATTTTCCTTCTTTAATCAAGCAATTCATACATATAATCTATATCTTTTATAGTTATTGTATTTTTATTCATCTCAATTAAATTTTCATTTTTCATGTTTATAAGTTCTCTCGAAAGCGAGGGACGGGGAACTCCAAGCTGCTCAGCTATTTCTTTCTTTGTCATATTTAATTTTATGGTTGAATTATTTTGAAATTTATATTGTTCTATTATATAAAAACATATCTTTTGTCTTAAAGTTTGATAGGACATACTTTTTACTTTCTTATTTAACATGAGTATTTTATTTGACAAAAGGGCCATAAAATTATTTAAAAATATAGGGCTAATGCTGCAAAGCTTCAGTATATTTTCTTTGGATATAAATAGTATTTTAGAATTATTGGAAGAAATTATTGTAGCAGGATATTTGTTCTTGTTTGAAAATATTATAACTTCCCCAAATATATTTCCAATGTTTAGTTTACTTATAGTAATGTTTTTACCTGAAGCATATATTTTTTGAACTTCAACATTTCCATCAAGCAATATGCCTATTTTTGCACAATGCGAGTCTTCAATTGCAATGACTTCATCTTTCTCATAGTTTTTTACTATATAATTTATTTTACTTAGCAAATCTTTTATATTATTTTCAGTAAAATTATTCATTAAAATACATTTTCTTAGTGAGCCGATAAATACATCCATAATACATACCTTTCATAAATAAATTATTTTATTGTTTGTGGTAACATAAGTTACTGATATTATAACACTATTTTATTATAATAAAATCATAAAATAAATATTAAATCGGGGGTATGTAAAATGATAAGAAAAATTGTTAATATAGATAAAGAAAAATGTAATGGATGTGGATTGTGTATAGATGCCTGTCATGAAGGAGCAATAAAACTTAAAAATGGAAAAGCTGAACTCATAAGTGATGAATATTGTGATGGCTTAGGTGATTGCCTTCCAGAATGTCCTACAGGTGCCATAAAAATAATAGAACGAGAAAGCGAAGAATATAATGAGGAATTGGTTATGAAGAAAAAATCCCAGCAAAAAGCAGACAAAATTCCATGTGGATGTCCGGGTACAGTTGCAAGAAGTATTTTAAGGGCTGAAAAACCTAAGGTTAAAAATGTCAAAGAAAATATAAAAAATGACAGTATATCAGAATTAAGACAATGGCCGGTACAGTTAAAACTTATAAATACTAGAGCACCCTATTTGAATGAGGCAGATTTACTGGTAGCAGCTGATTGTACAGCATATGCTTATTCCAATTTTCACAGTGATTTTATTAAGGACCATATAACGGTCATAGGATGTCCTAAATTAGACGATATAGCTTATTATGAGGATAAACTTGCAGAGATTATAGCAAATAACAATTTAAAGAGTATAACTGTAGTCAGAATGGAAGTTCCATGCTGTGGTGGTATAGTAAGTGCAGTTAAAAGTGCTATGTTGAAATCACAGACTATAATTCCATATAAAGAAGTTATAATATCTACGGACGGAAATATACTTGACAGATAAATATAAATTTATAAATAGTTTAAGAATCTCCTTTATTTTAGAGGAGATCTTAAACTATTTTGTTTTGATTATTTGTTATATTCAAACGTACCATATTTTACAGGCTTATAATTGCTTACCATAATGTTTCCTTTTGATATAACATATGCAATATTTAAATCATTGTCCAGGAGAAGTATATCAGCATCAAATCCTTCTTTTATGTGACCTTTGTTTTTAAATTTCAACAGACTGGAAGGAGATGAAGTTAAAGGAATCAAAGAATTTTCTATTGATATCCCCCTTTGGTATAATTCCTTTATAGTTTCCATGTTGGTAGTTGGCAAACCAACAGTTAATTTAAGCAGTTTGCCATTGTCATCAAATATTGGCATACTTCCTCCTGCGTCGGAACTCATAGTCACATTATATGGGCATATATTTTCTTTTAGCAGTTTTATATACAAGTCTGTGGCTGATACTGCACTATCACCTTCATTTTTTATTCCCGTAGTTATATCTATATATCCACCTGTTTTGACATATTCTATAGATTGTTTAACAAGTAAAGAATTTCTATTTACATGGGTTGGAAGCAAGTTTTCAGGAGGAATTTCTGAATTGTCAATTATATTAAATAGTGGCTCTAGTCCTCTTTTGCCATCCCCAAGGTGCATATACAATATTCCGCATTTTCCTGACAAAAGACCTCCTACTCTTGTTTCACTGGCAATATGTATCAGGTCACTGTATGAAGGGCAGCTGCTTCTGTGATCCGATATTGCTATTTCTCCGGCACCTATTATTTTATCAACTAGAACTAAATCTCCACGCACTGTATCTGTTAGAGTTCTGGTTGGAACTTCATAGCATCCGGTCCAACAGTAAGTTGTAAGTCCTTCCTCCTCTAATGACTGCGCTTTTGCAACAAGGCTTCCCATACTTCTTGTAATACCGTCTGTACCTAGTAGTCCCACACATGTAGTAATTCCACTCATAGTAAAGTTAGTAAGTACCATTTCAGGTGTTCGTGTATTAAAACCACCTTCACCGCCGGCACCATCAAAATGCATGTGCATATCTATTAAACCAGGTACAGCAATTAGGCCTTCAGCATCTATTGTTGTAATTTCAGGAAAATTTCTCTTAGGTAAATCTATTCTGGGTGATATATAAGCTATTTTATCAAAACTTGCAAATATATTTTTCTTACCTAAAGGTTCAGGAGCATAAATATCTACATTTTTAATTAAGAGCATAGTTGAAACACTTCCTTGATATTAGTATAAAATTATTATATATTTTTTTTACTGAATTTATACTAACTAATAAAGAGGATTAAATGTATCCATTTAATCCTCTTATTGATATTTCACCTGATATTAGTTTTTCTATAGAGCCATCTTTGTATTGAACTACAAGTTCACCATTTTCTTCTATATCGATGGCCTTAGCATAAAATTCTTTTCCAGAATGCAGTATTTTTATGTCATTCCCAATTACTGCAGAATATTTTTTGCATATTTCTATTGATTTTGTTACAGTAAAATTTTCTTGAAATTCATCATATAATTTTTCGAATTCATTTATTAAAGTTCCAAGAAAAATCTTTCTATTTATAGATGAATTGGTTTCAATTTTTAAAGAAGTAGCCTTATTTAAAATATCTTTATTAAAATCTGTCTTGTCAAGGTTAGCATTTATACCCATGCCAACTATTACGTAGTTTACTCTATTGAGTTCAGCACTCATTTCTGTAAGTATTCCACATATTTTTTTATCATTCATAACTATGTCGTTTGGCCATTTTACAAATGCATCTATTTTTAATGATTTTAGTGTCCTTATCATTGCAGCGGCAGCTATTTGAGTTATTTTTGAAACATTTATTGGATCTACATTGGGTCTTAAAATTATGGAAAGCCATATTCCCTTATATTTTGGGGATACCCAATTTCTGCCCAATCTGCCGTGTCCCATTGTCTGTTCTTCAGAAACTATTATAGTTCCATTGGGTTCGCCTTTTTCAGCTAATTTTTTCCCCACTGTATTTGTAGAATCTATGCTATCAAAATAAAAGAATTCTTGACCTATGTATTTTGTATGAATTATATTTTTTACTTCCTCATAAGTTAAAATGTCAGGGGAGGATATTAATTTATATCCTTTTTTAGAATATGAATCTATAGTATAGCCTTCTTTTCTGAGTATATTTATATATTTCCATATAGCTGTACGGCTAACTCCCAATTTTTCACTTATTATTTGTCCAGATATAAAATCTTCAGTACTTTTTTTCAGCAAGTTTAATATGGCATCTTTCATAAAAATCACCTTTCTTTCATACAGTGGTATTATACTACACTTACAAAAAATATAGAAGAAAAAATGATTTTAAAATTTGCATATTTTATTTAATCCTCAGAAGGAATATAATAAAATTAGGGAAGTCAATATTAAATAGGGGGTCTTTTTATGCTGAATGGTAAAAAAATTCGTCATATAAGAGAAAGGTTGGGGTATACAACATTGGATATTCAAAATCTTACAAAAGATGCTGGCTTTGGGACTTCAATATCTAAATCCTATCTTGAGGAATTAGAAAGAGGAGACAAGAAAAATCCAAGTTTTGACAAAGTTGTTGTTATTGCTAGGATATTGGGATGCAAAATTGATGATTTAATATTAAGTGTTTGATTTGAGACTTCTCGTTGAATTTAAGTAAGTACCTGTTGGTGATAAAATTATTAATGAAAAACAGTTGGGACTGCAACTCATATTTGCTGCAGTCTTAATTTAACATATGACAAGGAGATAAATATTTATGTTGGATTTATGTTTGCTTGGTTGTGGAGGAGGTATGCCCACTCCGGAAAGATTTTTAACTTCTATGGTTCTTTCATATAATGGCAGAAAACTACTTATAGATTGCGGGGAGGGAACTCAGGTAAGTTTGAAAATCTATAAATTAGGATTTAAATCTATAGATACAATATTATTTACACATTTTCATGCTGATCACATAGCTGGGCTTCCAGGCCTGCTTTTGACTATAGCAGGTTCAGGAAGAAAAGATCCTATAACTATAATGGGGCCTTCTGGATTATGTAATACAATAGAAGGATTGAGGGTTATCGCTCCCAGTCTGCCATATGAATTAAACCTTATAGAGTTCAATGCAGAAGAAAAATGTTCACAAAAAATGGGTGCTTTTAATATAAGAGCACTTCCAGTAGATCATGGTATACCATGTATTGCGTATTCTATTTATATTCCAAGAAATAAAAAATTTGACAGGCAAATGGCCGAAAATAATAATGTTCCTATTAAATTATGGAATACACTGCAAAAGGGTGAAAATTGTAAATACCAAAATGTTGTGTATACCCCAGATATGGTTTTAGGAAAAGAGAGAAGAGGAATAAAAGTATCTTACTGTACTGATTCAAGACCAACTTCAGATTTAATACAATTTGTTGAAAACTCCAATTTATTTGTATGTGAAGGTACTTATGGAGATGAAGAAAAATTTCAAAAGGCAGTAGAGTATAAGCATATGTTGTTTAGTGAATCAGCTGAAATTGCAAAACAAGCTAATGTAGAAGAACTTTGGTTGACACATTTTAGTCCATCTATGATTAATCCTGAAGAATATCTTCAAAAAACTAGGAATATTTTTTCCAATACTGTATTGGGACGGAATGGCTTAAAGAAGAGTCTTGGGTTTGAAAATTGAAATTAGTGATAAAATATTATCACAAGGATTATGGATCTTATTTCCTTAAAAAGAAAGTTGTATAAAGTATTGTCATAGAATACATAAATATTTTCCAAATAAATTTATAGTATTTACAAATTGGAAATTGATAATATTTTCAATTTAGGGCATAATATTAATTTACAAAAAAGTTTGTTAAAAATATCGCAAAAAAGCTTGATTTAAATAACTTGTATAGTGTATAATTAAGATAAAGAAAAGCTTAACAGAATAAATTAGAAAATTAAAGGGAGTTGATTGGAATGAGTAAATATAAAGTTGGAGACGAATTAATAATAGTGACAAATCCTTCAGAGGATGCAAAAAAACTGGAGAATTTAACTAAACTAGAAGTGAAAGACAAGTTTGCTCAAATCTCCTGGGGGCTAAAAATAGTGAACGTAGAGTTCGATAATCCTAATGTAACTTTAACCTATCAGAATTTATATGGTGATGTAAATAAAGTTTTTGCAATTTGTAACGATGTAGCTAATTTTGACCATGAAAAAGTTCTTGAAAAGGCGTTGCTTAAAGCATTTCAGACAGAGATTATAAATATAACAACTATTAAAAATGTAAAGCAAGATGAAAGATGTCGTTTATAATATAAATTATATGTTTTATCTTTAATATAAAGAGAGGATAGTTTCTATCCTCTCTTTATATTTTATACTTGACATTAAGAGATTTTTAACGTACAATAGGCGTTAGAAATTAAGTGAAAAATACACTTTAAATTGGTCCTGTGAGGCCAGAAAGAGGTATATAATGAATAATTGTTTTTATGTATTAAAAAAAAGATTAGTTATATATAAACTTATAAAAAGGTAATGAAAAAATTATTTTGTAAATAGTTTTTTATTACCTTTTTATTTTTTAATAGATAAGTGTGTTTTTGCTGTAAAAATACAGGAGGTATATTTATGAAGGGAAAGCTTATATTAGAAAATGGACATATCTTTGAAGGTGAAGCTTTTGGGTATTTAGAAGATAGTATAGGAGAAGTAGTATTTAATACTGGAATGACAGGTTATGAAGAGATACTTACAGATCCATCTTATTATGGTCAAATTGTTGTAATGACATATCCACTTATAGGAAACTATGGAATAAACTTAAATGATATGGAGTCCTCAAAACCTACCGTCAAAGGTTTTATAGTTAGAGAAAATTGCCACAAATCCAGTAATTTCAGATCTGAATTAGAGCTTGAAGACTATTTGAAATTGAATAAGATTATAGGAATTTCCGGAATTGATACAAGGGCACTTACAAGACTGCTTAGAAATAGTGGTACTATGAAGGGAATTATAACTGTTGAAAATTTAAGCTTTTCTGCTGTAAAAGATGAAATAAGATGTTTCTCAAATAAAAATGCAGTTTCTGAAGTTACAAGTAAAAATGTCTATTCAATAAATGGAACAGGTAAACACGTTGCTATTTTGGATTTCGGAATAAAAAACAGTATAATAAAATCATTTGCAGACAGAAAATGCAAGATTACTGTATTTCCATCATTTACTCCTGCAAAAGATGTATTGAAAGTAAATCCTGACTTGATTTTCTTGTCTAATGGACCGGGAGATCCATGTGATCTTAAACATGAAATAGAAAATATAAAACAACTTATAGGAAAAAAACCTATCGTTGGAATATGTCTTGGACATCAACTTTTAGCATTGGCTCTTGGTGGAGAAACATCAAAGCTGAAATTTGGTCATAGGGGATGCAATCATCCTGTTAAAAATCTGGATACAAATAGAGTTTATATAACTTCACAAAACCATGGATATTATGTGAATAAACTTCCACAGGACATGGAGATTACTCATGTTAGTGTAAATGACAATACTGTTGAAGGTATGAGACATAAAAAATTACCCATATTTTCAATACAGTTTCATCCGGAAGCTGGGCCGGGACCAGCAGATAATAATTACATATTTGATGAATTTATGAAGTATTCACTTTAAATCATAAATAAGCTGAAAGGAGATAAATTAAATGCCATTAAATAAAAATATTAAAAAAGTACTAGTTATAGGATCTGGTCCAATAATAATTGGCCAGGCAGCAGAATTTGATTATTCAGGTACTCAAGCATGTGAGTCTTTAAGAGAAGAAGGAATAGAAGTTGTACTTATAAACAGCAATCCTGCAACAATAATGACCGATAGGGAAATAGCAGATAAAGTATATATAGAGCCATTGACAGTGGAGTTTGTAGAAAAAGTTATAAAAGAAGAGAGACCAGATAGTCTATTGGCTGGAATGGGCGGACAGACAGCATTAAATCTTACGGTGGAATTGCATGAAAAAAAGATACTTCAAAAATACAATGTAAATATAATAGGAACTTCAATAGAGGCTATAGAAAAAGGCGAGGATAGAGAATTATTCAGGGATACTATGCAAAAGATAGGTCAGCCTGTAGTGGACAGTGCCATAATAACTGATATGGAAAGTGGCAGGAAATTTGCAAAGAAAATAGGTTATCCTGTTATAGTAAGGCCTGCTTATACTCTTGGAGGAACAGGCGGCGGAATAGCTAATGATGAATATGAATTGAATACTATACTGGAATCGGGATTGGAACTGAGTTCAATTCACCAAGTACTTCTTGAAAGAAGTATAAAAGGATGGAAAGAAATAGAATATGAAGTTATGAGGGACAGCTTTGGAAATTGTATAACAGTATGTAATATGGAAAATATAGATCCTGTAGGAATCCATACAGGGGATAGTATAGTTACAGCTCCAAGTCAGACTTTGTCTGATAAAGAATACCAGATGCTTAGAAGTGCATCTATAGATATAATAAATGAAGTTGGTATTGAAGGTGGATGTAACGTACAGTTGGCACTAAACCCCAATTCCTTTGAGTATGCAGTTATTGAAATAAATCCCAGGGTAAGCCGTTCATCTGCATTAGCATCAAAAGCTACAGGATATCCTATTGCTAAGGTTGCTGCAAAAATAGCTTTAGGATATGGACTGGATGAGATAGAAAATGCAGTTACAAAAAAAACATTTGCATGTTTTGAACCGTCATTGGACTATGTAGTAGTAAAAATTCCAAAGTGGCCTTTTGATAAATTCCAGAATGCAGATAGGGAACTTGGAACAAAGATGATGGCTACAGGTGAGATTATGGCAATAGGAAGCAATTTTGAAGCTGCACTTTTAAAGGGTATAAGATCTCTTGAAATAGGTGCCTATTCACTGGACTATGAAAAATTTAAAAATTCTAGTCTTGAAGATTTAAAAAATATAATTATATATGCTGATGATGAGAGAATATTTGCATTGGCAGAAATGTTGAGACGAGGCTATAGGGTAGAAAAATTATCGGAGATTACAGGAATTGATAAATTCTTTATATATAAGCTAAAGTGGATAATAGACCAGGAGGAAAAATTAAAAAACAGTACTATAGATGATCTTGATAAAGATTGGTTAAGAATGCTTAAGAAAAAAGGATTTTCAGACAAAGGAATGGCTGATATGCTGAAAATATCACCAGATGAAATATATAAGCTTAGGATCATATGGAATATAAGACCAGCTTATAAAATGGTAGATACTTGCGGTGGAGAATTTGAAGCACTTTCACCATATTATTATTCTACTTACGAAGAACATGATGAAGTTAATGTATCAGAAAATAAAAAAGTAGTCGTAATAGGTTCTGGACCTATAAGAATAGGCCAGGGAATAGAATTTGACTATGCATCTGTACATTGTATAAAAATACTTAGAAAACTTGGAATAGAGACTATAATAGTAAATAATAACCCCGAAACGGTAAGTACGGATTTTGATATTTCAGATAAATTGTATTTTGAGCCTATAACTGAAGAAGAAGTTCTAAATATAATAGACAAGGAAAAGCCTTATGGGGTAATCCTTCAATTTGGAGGAGAGACTGCAATTAAGCTGGCGGAGTTTTTAAAGGAGAAAAACATAGTTACGCTTGGTACTACAGCAGATCAAATAGATATGGCGGAAGATAGGGAAAAATTTGATGATTTGCTTGAAAGATTGGATATATCAAGACCTAAAGGAAAGGGTATCTGGTCTATCGAAGATGGTTTGAAGGAAGCCAAAAGAGTTGGATTTCCAGTGCTTGTAAGACCTTCATATGTACTTGGTGGTCAGGGTATGGAGATAACTTATAATGAAGATGAATTGACATATTATTTATCAAAGGCCTTTGTAAAAGATAAAAAGAATCCTATATTGATAGATAAATATTTGATGGGAAGAGAAATAGAAGTAGATGCAATATGTGATGGAGAAGATGTATTAATACCAGGCATCATGGAACATTTAGAAAGGGCAGGTGTACATTCAGGTGATAGTATAACTATGTATCCAACTCAGAATGTTGATGATGATATGAAGTCAAGAATACTGGATTATACTAAAAAGTTGGCACTTGGCATAGGAATCCATGGAATGATAAATATACAGTTTATAGAATATAGAGGTGAATTGTATGTAATAGAAGTCAATCCTAGAGCCTCAAGGACAGTTCCTTATATAAGTAAAGTGAGTAATGTTCCTATTGTAGATATAGCAACCAAGGTAATGCTGGGACAAAAACTTAAGGAAATAGGATATGGCGTTGGAATTTCAAAAGAGCCTGATATAGTGGCAGTAAAAGTACCTGTATTTTCAACCCAAAAGCTTCCAAATGTCGAAGTTTCACTGGGACCTGAAATGAGGTCTACAGGAGAAGTCCTAGGAGTTGGAAAAACACTTACGGAAGCACTTTACAAAGGATTTGTAGCATCCAAAATGTTTTCTTACAATAAAATAGATACTATACTTGCAACTATAAGTGACCATGACAAGGAAGAGTTTTTACCCATAGCTAAAGAAATAAATAAGTTGGGTATAAAATTTGCCGCAACTAAAAATACTTCAAAGCTATTGATGGATAATGGAATAGAAGTTAAAGAAGTGAGAAAGGTCAATGAGGAAAGACCTAATATTATAGATATAATAAAAAATGAAGAAGTAGATTTGGTAGTGAATACTCCAACAAAGGGAAATGACTCCACAAGAGATGGATTCCATATAAGAAGAGCTGCAATTGAGAGAAATATAGAGGTTATAACTTCATTGGATACATTTAAAGCAATGGCTTATGTAAAATCCAAAAATATAAATATCGATACTTTAGACATATTTTCAGAATATAAATAGAATCAGAAGTAAATTAAATTGTACATTCTTCATACAATATAGTAACAGCAATTATGAAAGGTGAATTTATGAGTAATAAAAAGTGCGGTTACTATATTCAACTTGATGATATAGCTGAAAAGTTTTTAAGAATTGGGCAATTTCTAGGGGAAGGACACAATGGTATAGTATATTTGCTTCCGGATGATAAAGTTATAAAGATTTTTAAAGATAAAAAAGTGTGTGAAAGTGAGTTTAATATATTAAAAAAAACTACTAAAAGCAAACACTTTCCACAGATTTACTATCACGGATCCAACTATATTGTTAGAAGCTATGCGAGAGGTGTGAGACTTGATTATTATATTAAGGAAAATGGACTTGATTACAATGCTGCATATAGTATTATTGAGCTCTTAAAAGAATTTAAAAAACTTGGGTTTACAAAATTGGACATAAGATGCAAAGATTTGTACTTAGATGAAAACTTCTATTTAAATGTCATTGATCCAAAAAATAATTATTCCAAACATTGTATCTATCCCAGACATTTGATGAAGGGATTGAATAAACTTGGAGTACTTGGAGATTTTTTAGATGCAGTTAATAGTGAATACACCGAAGTTTATGATGATTGGAGTTTTAGAATAAAAAGGTATTTAAAAAGAGGAATAAAATAGTGTTTATTATTATGGTATTATATTTAAATAGATATAATACCATTTTTTTATACTAAATATACTGGAGATGAAAATATGTTTGTTACTTGTAAAAGTATGTTAAATTTGCCTGGCCTTGAAGAAATGAAGATAGTAGCTGGAAAAAACGGTTTAAATAGACCTATTAGCTGGGTTCATGTAGTTGAACTTACGGATGTTGCCAAATGGGTAAAGGGTGGGGAACTTTTGTTTACTACTGGAGTAGCTATCGGAAATAATACAGAAATACTATTAAAATTTGTAAAAGATATTAATATGAGAAAATTATCAGGGCTTGTTATTAATGTAGGACCCTATATTAAAGAAACTCCAAAGAAAGTTATAGAATTTGCAAATAGTGTTGATTTTCCAATATTTGAGCTGCCATTTCAAGTTAGATTAATAGATGTAACACAAAATATATGCAGAAATATATTCACTCAAAAATTAGAAAAACAATCCATGAACAATTTTATGAAGGAAATAATATTTGAAGATATAAAAATTACTGAAGAAGTATTAAATAGAGCAAATTTGTATGGATATAATCCAAATAAATTTTATTGTGCCATGGTAGTAGATATTGATGGTTTTATAGATACGTCAAAAGGAGATATAATCTCCAATATAAACAATAATATACAAGAAATTGTGGATATGGTAATGCATAAAAACAATAAGAAATATCTCTATGCCATCCAAAGTGATACGTTTTTTTTCATGGTACCTTTAGATGATATGAGTGATATTGAAGATCATATAAAATATATAGCTGAATCTGTAAAAAAAGAAATTATTACAAATATAAAGCCTATAACTGTAAGTATAGGAACAGGTGGAATTTGCAATGATTTAAGAAATTTTAATAAAGTTATTTTGGAAGCAAGAAAGGCATTGAAAACAGCAAAAATATATAAAAAAACTAACTGTATAGTAAATTACAAGGAGATTGGTATATTTAGATTATTCCTTGATATGAATAATCATGTAGAAATGGAGAATATATTTTATGAAAATTTGGGAAAATTAAAAAGTTATGATGAGAAAAATTCTTCTGATTTAATGGAAACTTTAATTACATATTTAAAACAAAATAGAAATCTTGGAAATACGGCTGAAAAATTATATATTCACAGGAACACTATAAAATATAGAATTAAAAGGATTGAAGAAATACTAGGCTGTGATCTAAAAGATGAAAATACTGTTTTTGACATCAAGTTATCCATAAAGATTGGAATATTTTTAAATTCAATACATTGAATTTTCATTTTATTTTTAAAATGCTAAAAATAAAATGAAAATATTAAAAATAATACAATTTTTATACATAAAAATTAACAAAAACATAACCATGTACAAAAGGTATTAAATATATTTGTACATGATGGACATATGATTTTATTTTAAAATATGATAAATTATATACATATTAATTGATGATTTACTAAATAAACAATAAATTAATTAACAAATCAGATGTAAGGCAGGGCGATATTTATGAATTATTCCATATTTCAATCTCCTAGGGATATACTCTATGGACAAGATACAGTAAATTTGGTAGGTGAAAAGGCTATAAAATTTGGAAAGAAAGTTATGATAATTACAGGAAAACATTCTTCTAAAAAAACTGGAGCATTGGACAAGGTTCTTGACAGTTTGAAGAAAAATAATCTGGATTTTGTAGTTTTTAATGATATTGAATCAGACCCGAGTGCAAACACAGTAAGAAAAGGAGTGGAAGTAGCCGGAGAAAATGGTATAGATATAATAGTAGCTTTAGGAGGAGGAAGTGCATTGGATGCTTCCAAAGCTATAAGCATGGTGGCTTCTAATGGAGGAGATATTGTAGATTATGAAGATAATATTCCTCATAAAGAGGGAATCCCGATAATAGCAGTTCCCACTACTGCAGGTACAGGCAGTGAAGTAAGTAAATTTTCTATAATAACGGATACTGATAGAAAAATAAAAATGTTGATTGCAAATGATTTATTGATACCTAAAGTAGCAATTTTAGATCCGAAACTTACTTTAATGATGCCTCCTAGTGTTACAGCTGCCACTGGTATGGATGCCTTTACTCACGCTATTGAAGCATATATATCAAAAGCTTCCCAGAGGACTTCCGATTTATATGCTATAAAAGCTATAGAACTTATAAGCAGAAATTTGGCGAAAGCAGTATTAAAGGGAGATGATTTAGAAGCCAGAGAAAATATGATGGTTGGGCAAATGTATGCAGGATTAGCTTTTACCAATTCTTCTACAGCACTAGTTCATTCTATGTCAAGGCCTCTTGGTGCGTATTATGGAGTCCCTCATGGACTTGCTAATGCATTGCTTCTTCCAGAAGTTATGAAGTTTAACAGAGCTGCTTGTGCAGATAGATTTAAGGCGATTGCAGCAGCTATGGGAGAAAATATACATGGAAAATCCACAAGAGAAATTAGTTATATGACTATAGATACTATAAAGAATGTATTTTTGGAAACTGGATTACCAACTAAGCTAAAAGAGGTTGGAGTTGATGAAAGTAATTTTGAAAACATGGCTGAAGATGCCATAAAGAGCAGGACTACTTTACTTAATCCAAGAAAGCCAACGGTAGAGCAGCTTATAGAAATATATAAAACCATATATTAAACAGGGGGAATCAAAATGGAAACTTTAAAAAATGATGAATTGGATTTGACAGCTGATACTATAAAGAAATATGATAGAAAATATAACTTGCATTCATGGAGTGCACAGAAAAAAATAGATCCACTTGTTATTACAAAAGCTGAAGGAATTTATTTTTGGGACAGTACAGGAAAAAAATATTTTGACATGTCATCTCAGTTGGTTAATTTAAATATAGGGCATGGAAACAGGAAAGTAATAGAGGCTATAAAGGAACAGGCAGATAAAATGCCATTTATGGGTCCTGGATATGCAGTTGATGTAAGAGCAAAACTTGCTGAAAGGGTAATAGAAAAAGCTCCGGACAATATGGATAAAGTATTTTTTACTTTGGGTGGTGCAGATGCCAATGAAAATGCTATAAAAATAGCTAAAATGTATACAGGCAAATTTAAAATATTTTCACGATATAGATCTTATCATGGTGCGAGTTTTGGTGCCGCAAATTTAAGTGGTGAGCCAAGAAGATACACATGTGAGCCTGGAATTCCTGGATTTGTAAAATTTTTCGACCCATATATTTACAGGGAAAAAATAAAATTTGAAAGTGAAGAAAAGGCAACAGAATTTTATCTTGGAAAGTTGGAAGAACAGCTTATATATGAAGGTACTGATAAAGTGGCAGCTGTGTTTATAGAAACTATAACTGGAAGTAATGGAGTAATTATTCCACCAAAAGGATATTTACAGGGAATAAGAAGATTATGTGACAAATATGGAATACTCATGATATGTGATGAAGTCATGGCTGGTTGGGGAAGAACAGGAGAATGGTTTGCCTGCAACAACTGGAATGTAAAACCTGATATAATTACCTTTGCAAAAGGAATTACTTGTGGATATGTGCCACTTGGAGGTGTTTTGGTAGATAAAAAAATAGCAGAATATTTTGACGATAATGTACTTATGTGTGGACTTACTTATAATGCACATCCTTTAGCCTGTGCTGCAGGTTGTGCAACATTGGAAGTTTATGAAGAAGAAAAATTAATAGAAAATTCAAGAAATATGGGAGCTATTTTAGGTGAAAAGCTTGAAGAGTTAAAGGAAAAGCATTCTAGTGTAGGAGATGTAAGATATATAGGCCTATTCTCAGCAGTAGAACTTGTTAAGGATAAAAATACTAGAGAAGCACTAGTACCTTATGGAAAAGATCCAGAAGGAAGGATGACAAAAATTATTGGAATGCTTAAAGAAAAAGGATTTTCAACATATTCTCATGAAAATTCTATAATGATAGCTCCACCTCTTATCATAAATAAGGAAGAACTGGAAGAGGCTTTGGATATTTTAGATGATGTAATGGATTCTGTTGATGAATATGTAGAAAAATTAAAATAAAAATATGAGAAGGTGTATTAAAATGAAAAATATAAATTGTGATAAAGATAGAATGAAAGATAAAATAGTTACATTTAGTAAATTTGGTGATACAGGAAGAGGTGGAATAACAAGACTTGCATTATCAGAAGCCGACCTTAAAGCAAGATCAGAATTTACAAAGAGAATGAAAGCACTAGGGGCGGAAATTATAACAGATGATATGGGAAATATGTATGCTACTTTCAAAGGAGCAGAGGATCTTCCACATATTGCGATGGGTTCACATTGTGATTCTGTAGTGCAAGGTGGAAATTATGATGGTATTTTAGGAGTAATGACAGCTATGGAAGCAGCTGAAACTATTGTCACAGAAAATATACCTCACCGTCATCCAATTACAGTCATGATCTGGACTAATGAAGAAGGAGCACGTTTTGATCCTGCAATGATGTCATCTGGTGTTATTACGGGTAAATTTGACAAGGAAAAGATGCTGGCATCAAAAGATGTAGAAGGTGTGACTTTTGGTGAAGCTTTGGATGCAAGTGGTTACAAGGGCGATGAAAGTAACAGGATAAATCCTAAGGATTATATGGCTCTTTTGGAACTTCACATTGAACAGGGGCCAGTTCTTGAATCCAAAAAAATGGATATAGGTGTTGTAGAAGGCGTTGTTGGAATGGTAAATTATGAATTCGAATTTATAGGACAGGCTGGACACGCAGGAACTGTTCCACAGAAGATGAGAAAGGATGCTCTTTTAGCAGCTTCTGAAGCCATTCAATATCTTCACAGAGAACTTGATAAGCTTGATGATAAGCTTGTATATACTACTGGTAGAATTAATTGTTCACCAAATGTACATACGATTATACCAGATGATGTTAAATTTACTTTGGATGCAAGACATCAGGATCCCAAAGTAATACAACAGGTAGTTGAAATTATCAGGAACATTCCTTCTGAGCTTGCAAAATGTAAAGTTAGCTATAGAGAATTATGGTCACGTAAAACCATCAGCTTCAACAAAGAACTGGTAGATTTAGTTGAAAAAAATGCAAATGAATATGGATATTCAAATATGAGAATGTATAGTGGGCCAGGACATGATGCTCAATTTGCAGCTGACATGCTCCCTGTAACTATGATATTTGTTCCAAGTATCGGAGGAAATAGTCATTGTGAAATAGAGAAAACTCCTGTTGATAATTGTTTAAAGGGAGCTAATGTACTTCTCAGAACTATATTGGACATTGATAAAAAATAACAATGCAAGCAAGAGGGTTATATCCATAGCTTTATATAAAATATAAAACTATGGATTATATTAAATAAAAGGAAGAAGGGATTATTATGGAACAAGCTGTAGATAAAAAAGTTCATGAACTGGATATGGAAGACAATTCAATAATAAAAGAAAGCAAGCTTTATAATGATGATATTGCTCCAGTAGCAGTCAAAGATAGGACTTGGAATACCTATAATTTCACAGCTCTCTGGGTAGGTATGGCACATTGTATACCTACATATATGATGGCAGGAAGCTTAATAGCTCTTGGCATGAACTGGAAACAGGCATTATTTACTATTACTATCGGTAATCTTATAGTTTTGATACCAATACTTTTAAACGCACATCCTGGTACTAAGTACGGAATTAATTTTCCAGTGTTTTCAAGAGCATCTTTTGGAGTATTTGGTGCGAACATACCTGCAATACTTAGGGCGGTTGTAGCATGTGGATGGTTTGGTATAAATACCTATATTGGGGGAAGTGCACTTAATGTATTGCTTTCAGCCATAATACCGGGATGGAAGACCCTCGGGGGAAGTTTTCAAATAGCTGGTTTGAGTTTGTCGGCAGGAATTACATTTATGATATTCTGGGCTCTTGAAATGTTTGTTATATTCAAGGGAATGGAACAGCTTAAAAAATTTGAGAACTGGGCAGCTCCACTGGTATTGGTTCTTGCCCTAGTTTTAATGATTTGGGCAATTTCATCTGCACATGGTTTTGGCCCTCTTTTAAGTGAAGGTGGAAAATTGAAAACTATGGGAAGTTTTATGAAAGTATTTCCAGCGTCGCTTACAAGTATGATAGGATTTTGGGCAACTCTTTCATTGAATATACCGGATTTTACGAGATATGCAAAGGGGCAGAAAGAACAAGTTATAGGTCAGGCTATAGGTCTTCCAGTAACTATGACAATATTCTCTGCTATGGGAATAATAATAACTTCTGCTACCGCTGTAATATATGGTCAAAGTATGTGGGATCCAGTGCAGATAATATCTAAATTCACTAATCCTATAGTAATATTTATTGGATTCTTCGGTATAGTAGTAGCATCCTTGTCTGTTAATATAGCTGCCAATATTGTATCACCTGCAAATGACTTTTCAAATGTGGCTCCAAAATATATAAGTTTCAAAATGGGTGGACTTATTACAGGAATAATAGGAATACTTATAATGCCATGGAAGCTGCTTGCAGATCCAAGTGGATATATATATTCATGGCTTGACACATATTCTGGAATTTTAGGACCGGTGGCTGCAATAATTATATGTGACTACTGGATTGTAAAGAGAAAAAAATTGAACTTGAAGGATTTATATATGACTAAAGGAGATTATACTTATTCTAAAGGATTTAATCCAAAGGCAATTATTGCACTGGCAATAGGAATTTTTGCAGCATTAATAGGAAAGATTGTACCCGGATTAAGTGGATTGTTCAGTTATGCATGGTTTGTAGGATTTGGTGTATCTTTTGTAGTATATTATGTATTAAATATATCTTCTGTAAAGAGTAAGAATATGGATGAAGCTGTTTAAAGCTAATATGAAAATTAATTTATCAAGTAAAAGATTTTTGGTATTTACTGAAAATCTTTTACACATTATTTTAAGAGGTGATAATTTTGGATGTAATTATAAAAAATGGTATTATAATAACAGCATTGGAAACTTATAAAGCAGATATAGGAATAAAAAATGGGAAAATTGTAACAATAGCATCTAAGTTGGATGATAGTAGTGCAGAGATAATTGATGCATCAGGAAAATATGTACTCCCAGGTGCTATAGATGGACACACTCATCTTCAAATGCCTTTTGGTGGTACAGTATCTTCCGATAGCTATGAGGCAGGTACGAGGGCTGCAGCTTGTGGAGGAACAACTACAGTTTTTGATTTTGCTATTCAACAAAAAGGACATGGTTTAATACAGACAGCCAAGGAGAGAGATGCTCTTTGTGCACCACAGGCATGTGTAGACTATGCATTTCATGTAGTTATAACTGATTTAAGACCTGAAATTTTAGATGAATTCCAGGATTCTGTAAATTTTGGTGTTCCGAGTTTTAAAGTATT
This sequence comes from Clostridium tyrobutyricum DSM 2637 = ATCC 25755 = JCM 11008, assembly GCF_000359585.1. Lineage (GTDB taxonomy): Bacteria > Bacillota > Clostridia > Clostridiales > Clostridiaceae > Clostridium_B > Clostridium_B tyrobutyricum. The sequence continues at coordinate 30,645 of NZ_APMH01000022.1, forward strand.
CATGGTATATAAAAAAGAGGGATTAATGGCCGATGACGGTATGCTTTACAGTGTATTGAAAAAATCAAAAGAAGTAGGGGCTATATTGGCAGTTCATGCAGAAAATCCTGATTTAATAGATATAAGAACTGAAAAATTCTTAAAAGAAGGCAAGACATCTGCATGGTATCATTATTTATCAAGACCTGAATTTGTAGAAGCTGAAGCGGACAAGAGGGCAATACATTGGGCCAAACAACTTGATGCACCACTTTATATAGTTCATCTTGCGAATAAAGAGGGAATGGAAGAAGTTAAAAAAGCGAGAGATGAGGGATATGAAATATATGCAGAAACATGTCCACAATATTTATATTTTACAAATGAAGTATTTAAAAGAGAGGATGGAAGAAATTTTGTATGTTCTCCACCTATGAAAGGACAAGAAAGTCAGGATGCACTTTGGAAAGGAATAAAAACTGGTGATATTGCTACAATTGCCACAGATCATTGCCCATTTCAAAGTTATGAAAAAGATTGGGGCAAGGATGATTTCACCAAAATACCAAATGGCTGTGCCGGTATAGAAAATATGTATCCTTATATGCTTAGCGAGGCTAATAAGGGAAGATTATCATTTAATAAAGTAGTTGAAATTTGTTCTACAAATCCAGCAAAGATATATGGGTGTGCACCTCAAAAAGGAAGTATTACAATAGGTGGAGATGCTGATATTGTAATATATGATCCAACAAAGGAATTTACTATATCCCAGAACAATATGCACTCCGATTCAGATCATACTATATGGGAAGGTGTAAAACTAAAAGGATATCCTTTTATGACATTTTCAAGAGGAAAATTGGTTTATAAAGATGGCGAATTTTTAGGAAAACCTGGCTGGGGAAAATTTTTAAGAAGAAAAAGAAAATAAATCACAAATCAAAAAGGGAGGAGTTATGTATGAAAAATCATAAAAAATTCAATGAGCTTATAGAAGAGTCATCACGATGTCTTTTGTGTTATGATCCCCCCTGCAGTAAGGCATGTCCAGTTGGAAAGGAGCCAGCGGCTATAATTATGTCCTTGAGATTTAAAAATTATGAAGGTGCTTCTTATAAAGCTATTGAATATTTAAAAAAGGCAGGACAATGTGGCAAAGCTTGTAACAACAAAATGTATTGTCAGAGAAATTGTATAAGGGGTAAAATAGACAGATCCATAAAAATAAAGATTGTACAAGAATCATTATACAAAGGGAATGTATATGAGGAGGTGAAATAGATGAAAGATCTCTCTATAAAATTTTGTGGTGTAAAATGTGAAAATCCATTTTTCCTGTCATCATCTGTAGTTGGAAGCAACTATGAGATGTGTGCTAAAGCTTTTGAAATGGGCTGGGCTGGTATAGTATTTAAAACTATAGGATTTTATGTACCGGAAGAAGTATCTCCTAGATTTGATATCATTGGTAAGGAAAGTACTCCTTTTATCGGCTTTAAAAACATGGAACAGATTTCAGATCATCCATTGGAAGAAAATTTAAAATACATGAAAGCGCTTAAAGAGAGCTATCCGGATAAAGTTTTAGTAGCATCTATTATGGGTAGAACGGAAGAAGAATGGACTGAACTTGCAAAATTAGTTACAGAAATAGGATCTGATATAATCGAATGTAATTTTTCATGTCCTCAAATGGCTGAAAATTCTATGGGATCTGATGTAGGACAAAATCCTGAATTAGTAGAAAAGTACTGCAGTGCAGTAAGACGCGGAACATCACTTCCGATACTTGCCAAAATGACACCAAATATTTCTGATATGGTAATTCCTGCAGTGGCTTCAGTGAAAGGTGGAGCAGATGCTATAGCTGCAATTAATACTATAAAAAGTATAACAAGAGTGGATTTGAATAATTTCACTCCATATCCAATAATAGATGGAAAATCATCTGTATCTGGATATTCTGGAAAAGCTGTAAAACCAATAGCTCTTAGATTTATACATGATCTTGCTAAGAGCAATAAATTGAATGGAATTCCTATAAGCGGCATGGGTGGAATAGAAAACTGGGAAGATGCAGTGGAATTTATGCTTCTTGGATGTTCCAATATTCAGATTACTACGGCTGTTATGCAGTATGGATATAGGATAATAAATGATTTAATTGATGGATTAAGTTTGTATATGGAGAAAAAAGGATTTGATAAATTAGAGGATTTGGTAGGTATAGCACTTGACAATATAGTTCCGGCAGAAGCACTTGATAGAAGTTATATAATATATCCGAAGTTTAAAAATGAAGATTGTGTAGGCTGTGGAAGATGTTACATATCCTGTTATGATGGTGGTCATCAGGCCATAAAATGGGATTATGAAAGCAGAAAACCCCAGCTTATTGAAGATAAATGTGTTGGATGTCATCTATGTGCAAATGTTTGCCCGGTGGCTGATATAACAATTGGAAACAAGAAATACAAGGTTACCCTATAATTTTAAGAAATTGCGCAATTTAAAATTTATATTTTAGATTGTGCAATTTTTATTTTATTAAAAATATAAAGTGTAGATGTATTCAAATTAATTTTAATGTATAATTATGTGAGATATTAAATTATATTGGAAGTGAATTAATTTGAAAAAAAGAGTATTGACTATTATATTTTTTACAGCGTTTGTAATTTCTGCATACAGCGGATATAATATTAATAAATTTTATAAATATAAGAATAATAAAATAGAAAAAAATATTGAACACTCAAAAATACAAAATAATAATGAAAAAGGATATTTTTATGTTTTTACTTCAAAAAGTGAGATATCCAAATTAATAGGAATTGAAAACAAGTTCGGTTTTGTAGATAAAAATTTTTATGCCGATAGTTTTATAAATACTGACTGGTATTTTTGGGGAAATGAAGACAGTATAATAAATAAGCCTCTTAAAATTATAGCAGTAAATGATGAAGGGGAATCCATGCAGGTATCCAGAATAGATAAAATTTCTGAAGACGGAAATATATCTACTGCAAAGCAAAATTTAAATATAAGGATTCCAAAGCAGGGAGTCTGGCATTTAAATATTTATATAGATAATAAGTTATTTGGAAAAACTACAATAAATGTAAGAAAACCTGTATCTGATTTTACAGAACCATTACAATTGTAGGTGAAAGAGGTGAAATAAAAATGATTCTTTTAGCAACAGCATTATATTGTGAAGCAAAACCGTTTATAGATGTTTTTTCCCTTAAAAAAGACAGTTCTATAAACAAGTTTCAAGTATTTAAAAATGATGACATAATTCTTGTGGTTACAGGGACTGGATGTATAAATATGGCATGTGCATGTACTTATTTAATAAGTGCATTTGAAGTAAGTAAATATGATACTTTTATAAACATTGGGATTTGCGGTAGTTTGGATGAAAATATAAGTATTGGAACAACTATATTATGTAATAAAATTATAAACAACAGCAGTAAAAGGGAGTTTTATCCAGATATGATAATCAAGCATCCATTTAAAGAGGGAAGCATAGAGAGTTTTAGTAAAATAGTAGAAAAAGCTGATAGTAAATACATACAAGGTGATATTGTAGATATGGAAGCAGCAGGCTTTTTTGAAGCTGTATCAATATTCATGCCTCCGCATAGGATTTTTACTTTAAAGATTGTATCTGACCATTTGGATAGTAAAAATTTAAACAGGAATGATGTAGAAAAATTAATTCAACAAAATTCACACAATATAGTTCGATGGATTCTTGACATAAAAGATAACAGCATAAAGCCAAAAGGAATTCTTTCTGAAAAGGATATGGATTATATAAATGAGATAGTGGACAATTTAAAATTATCTGCTTATATGCAAAATAAGTTGAAAAAACTTTCAGGGATATATAAATTGAGAAATGATAATCTGACTTTGGCCCTGGAGCCTTTTACGCAAATCTATTGCAAGTCGAAACATGAGGGGAAGATGTATTTTGAAGGACTTGTCAAACAACTTGAATTTTTCTAGCTTTTCTCATATTTATGTAGAGAATGAAGCACTGAAAAATAAAAATACACAAGATATATTATCTCATTTTAAAAAGTCAAATATAATAAAAATAAGTCATTATAAAGATGTATTTTTTAGGAAAAATCAGGACTTTGCAGTTCAGAAACATAGTCCCAAATTGATACTTGCAGTAAAACATGGAAATTTTATCTATGACGGTGCACAAGTATGTGAGGATTTTGGAAATAAGTATTTTTATTATACGTCTTCCATAATGAATTGTATTTATAATTGTGAATATTGCTATTTACAGGGAGTGTATACATCGGCAAATATAGTTATATTCGTAAATTTAGATGATGTATTTCATGAAGTAGAATCTCTTTTAGAAAAACATCCAGTATATTTGTGTATATCTTATGATACGGATATACTGGCATTTGAGCATATAACAGGCTTCACCAAAAGATGGATAGAATTTGCTGGCATTCATAAAAATTTGAAGATAGAAATAAGGACCAAGAGTGCCAATTTTAAGTGCATAGAAAAATTGGAGCCCTTTTCAAATGTAATACTTGCATGGACACTTTCTCCAGAAGAAATATCAAAAACATATGAGATTGGTGCTCCAGGATTTAATTCAAGATTGGAAAGTATTAAAAGTGCGGTATCAAGTGGTTGGAATTTAAGGATATGTTTTGATCCAATTTTATATTTGAAAAATTGGGCAATATATTATAAAGATTGTATAGACAGGACTTTTGAGGCTGTTCCTTCTGAAAAGATTCAAGATATAAGCATAGGTGTATTTAGAATTTCCAAAGATTATCTAAAGAGAATGAAAAAAGTAAATCCATACTCAATAGTACTGTCATATCCCTTTAAAGTGCAAAATGGAGTATGTACTTATGCTGATATACATCATAAAACAATGATAGATTTTGTGTATAACCTACTCAGCAAATATGTTGAAAAAGAAAAGATTTTTATATAGTAAAGAGGGGTAACTTTGTGAAAACTGCAATTATAACAGGAGCATCTTCAGGAATAGGTGCTGAAATTTCAAAAAAACTTATAAGTATGAATTACAAGGTATATGGTTTGGGAAGAGATTTTTCAAAGTCTAAAATATACAGTAAAGATTTTATAGAAAAAATTTGTGATATAACAGATACAAATAAATTATGTAAAACTATAGAAGAAATAAAAGGTGACAATGAAATAAGTTTACTTGTAAATAATGCTGGAGTAGGATATTTTGGACCTCATGAAGAATTGAACCCTAAAAAAATTCATGAGATGGTATCAACAAATTTAGAAGTACCACTTATATTATCAAATATACTTTTAAGGAACCTAAAAAAGAATAAAGGTACAATAATAAATATATCTTCTGTAACTGCAAGGGAAGTAAGTACTTATGGGTGTGCCTATTCAGCTACAAAATCAGGTCTGAGCCATTTTTCAGAAAGTCTTTTTGCAGAAGTTAGAAAAACAGGAGTTAAGGTTGTATCAATTCATCCTGATATGACAAAAAGTAATTTTTACAGAAATGCAAATTTTAGAGAAGACAATAGCCAGAAGGAATTTTATATAAATTGTGAAACTATAGCAAATATAGTTCAAAGTATACTAACCCAGGATTATGGTGTAGTTATAACTGATATTACTTTGAAGCCACAAAAACATAGAATAAAAAGAAAATGATTAATAGACCAGCTAGTAAAAGTCAATAGAAA
>NZ_APMH01000023.1 GCF_000359585.1 Clostridium tyrobutyricum DSM 2637 = ATCC 25755 = JCM 11008
ATTTCTATTGACTTTTACTAGCTGGTCTATAGCCGCAAGTTGTGTAATAATTTTCACTTTACCCAATAGTCCATTTTCACGCCCCAAAAATATCATGGGGGGACATATAATGAGTGCTTTTATTGGCTTATTTCTCATGAATTCAATGAATATTACTTCAGTGAGCTTAGCTTTAGCACTGAGTTTATCCATATTTTCCATGCTTTTAACAGACACACTTCATCCTCCTGCAGGAGCTACTACTGTTTTAGTCATGTATACCAAAGCCGGATGGCATTTTGTGCTATTTTCAGTAATAATTTCAACAATTATAATATCCATAATTTCAATTGTATATAAGCGAATGCATGGTTTTGTAAAGGGTGGTAAAAAAGAATTTAATGTGCAAAAGTTGTAAATATGTGTGCTACATTTATTTTCTACCAAAGAGACAGCATAAAGCTGAAGCTATTAGTTGTTATTTTAGCTGTTCCTTTTTAATTTAATTATTTTGTATATAATTCCAAGAATTATAAACCATACAGGTGTTACAAATAATGCTACACGAGTTTCTTTATTAAGTGCCAATACAACTAAAACAAAAACGATAAATATTAGAATTATATAACTTGATATTGGATAAAATGGCATTTTAAATTTACTTTTTGCAGCAAGCTCAGGGTTAGCTTTTCTGTACTTTAAATGGCATATAACTATAATAGCCCAAATAAAAATAAAACAAAATGTTGATATACTAGTAATAAGTACAAACACCCCTTCTGGCATAATATAACTCAAAATAACTGAAATCAATATAACAACTGCAGAAAATATTAGAGCATTAGAAGGTACTTTATGTGATGTCAACTTCTTCATTGACTTGGGTGCATTATTTTCTTTAGCAAGAGAATATACCATACGGCTTGTACTAAATATACCACTGTTACAAGCAGAAGCTGCAGATGTAAGTACAACAAAATTTATAATACTTGCCGCTGCCACTATTCCCACTGCAGCAAATACCTCAACAAATGGACTTTTAGCAGGATTAATTGAATTCCAAGGATATATACTCATAATTACAATAAGTGCTCCAATATAGAAAATAATAATTCTAATTGGAATATTATTAATAGCCCTTGGAATAACATGTTTGGGATTTTCAGTTTCGCCTGCTGTCAAGCCAACCAGTTCAATTCCAGTAAAAGCAAATACGACCATTTGGAATGAGAGTATAAAACCACCTGACCCATTAGGAAACCAGCCGCCGTGCTTCCAAAGATTTGCAAAACTGGATGCACCAGCATTTGTAGAAAATCCTTTAATAATCATAAATACACCAACTATAATCAATAATAGAATGGCAACAATTTTAATCAGTGCAAACCAGAATTCCATTTCACCGAACAACTTTACCGCAGTAAGGTTCATTCCAAGTAAGACTACAAGAAATATAAGACTTGGCAACCATTGAGGTACACCAGGAAACCAGTATTGCATATAAAGTCCAGAAGCAGTCAAATCAGCCATGGCCAGTGAAATCCAGCAGAACCAGTAGGTCCATCCCGTAATAAATGCTGCCCCGTTTCCCAGATAATCATGTACAAATTCCACAAAAGAATGATAATTTAAATTAGAAAGCAATAATTCCCCGAGGGCACGCATAATAAGAAAACAAATTAATCCTGTTATTGCATATGCAAATAAAATAGATGGTCCTGCCAGGTGAATTGACCTACCTGAACCAAGGAATAATCCAGTACCAATTGCACCTCCAATTGCAAGTAATTGAACATGACGATTTTTTAATCCTCTTGATAAGTTTTGATTTTCAGACATTTCAGACATATGTATTCCGCCTTTCTAAATATTACTGTTTCTAAATTCATATTAATGCCACCTTTGGTATTGTATATTTTCATTTTTCTCAAAATTCAGGTCAATGGACAATTAGACAATCAGTGGAGTAACAGACATATACAGTAAGACAAAAAATCAAATTTCAATACTATAGAATTGATTTTAGTAAATAATTTTGCTGTTGATTTACTTTTATACCCCATATTATTCAAAAGCTTGTACTAAATATTTTAATATTTGTAATTGGGGATATAAACGGAATAGATAAAATCTAAATGAAGTAATTGATTACATATTACTCTTACAAGATATGTTACCTTCCCCTGTCCTTTTACCTGAGAGTTTTGTCCTGCGACTTTCTCCTTCGGTGCTCATTAAGAGTCTCTCCAAGGATTCATCCAATAGCGGTCATCTCTAATTAAATAGGTACCTGAAAGATTCACTTCTTCGGTGAATGGCCATGCCACAACTCTCCCACTATCTTCATCTGAATTATTGAGTTTTACCTTCATATAATAATACATAATTAATAAAATTGCAATAATTTATTCTTTTTTATCTAAAATAAAAATACTATTTTGTCTAAATTATTAAAAATATTTATAATAATAAACTAATATAACTTTTCATAACAATATGAACTGAAGTTTCCATATATTTTTAACTATAAAATTTGTTATGTCTGAACCTTTAATCATACAAACACTATATTGTTTTTTATTGTATTTAGGTTTCTTAAAAACTGACATTTTTCATGTCTTTAATGCAACCTAATTAAATAAATAAATTCAAAAAAGCTCTGGATTTCTCCAAAGCTCTTAAAATCAAAAAAGTTATTATGTTTAATCATTTACTCAGGAAAGTTTTTATCCCAACTAAAATAATAAATATTCCAAAAGTCTTTTTCATTACATTGGCAGGAAGCACGTTTGCTAATTGACCGCCAAATTTAGCACTTACTAGCATTGCAGCACAAATAATTATACCGCCAACTAAGTCAGTATTTCCCTTTTTATAGTACTCAATAAATGCAAGTATGCCAACAGGTGGAAGCATGGCAATCAATGAAGTCCCCTGAGCTTTTAATTGAGAAAATCCTTCAAAAAACATTAAGGCTGGAATTATAATTACTCCACCGCCAACCCCAAATAATCCACTTAAGATACCTGCCGCAATGCCTATTACAATAAAGATAATTACATTTAACATAAATTTCCTCCTTGATCATTTAAAAATTTTTTTCTTTATACAATTCTAAATTGCCAATACATTCCACCTGCTTTTGATTACATTATATCATAATGATTAAACGTTTTCTTATTTAGTGATTTAATGTACTTGGAATAAGCTTTTATTTCCATTTAACTAAAAAGATGAAGAAACATATTGTAAGCATTTTGGAGATCATAATTGCCACCTGAAAATAAAAATCGGTGGCAAGACCTTCTAAAGAATCATCTCTCCTGGTTTATAACCCTCAGGCAATTCTTCTTCACCTAAAAATTTGAAATTTTCATCACGCAGTATTGGTAAAAATGCTTCATATGGAATTCTAGAAAACTCACAGGCATAATCACTGGCTCCAAACCATTTACCCTCTTTGCTGCTCAAGTTTAAATCTCTAGCAAATTTTGTATAGTTTGAGCAGTCATGAACTACTAAATCCCACTTTTCTTCATCGGCTATTTTCATGAATTTCAGAGTTAATTCCCTACTCCAAATTGGAGATATATAACCTTGTCTGGAAATATACATATTTTCCCCATAATAATTGTCTATGTTATTATCATTCAAATGTAATTCCGCACAATTGATAAAATCAAGTTCTGTATCTAAGATAGCTTGCTTTTTCTTAAAAAAAGCTTCGAAAAACTCAGGAGTCATTGGAGTTTCAATACCTACATTTTTAATATATTTTTTCGCTATTCCGATATTTTCAATCACTTTGTCTGAACACTTAGAAGCACCCAGATTGAAACGTATCTCATTAAGGCCGGCTTCACCTAATGCTTTTAATGTCTCTGAACTAGCTAAAATTCCATTTGTATATAGATGTTGATGAATTTTGGCATTACTAAATTTCCTTATTACCGAATAGTATTTTTCAATTTCCATGAATGGCTCTAAATAAACGTAGCAGATACCAGTGGGTTTCTTCTGTATGGAAAGAAGTAAATCAATATCCTTGTCATAAAATCTTGTGCCTCCAATTTCCCACATACCTTCGCCAATTGGGGGAATATCTTCTAGCTCTCCATAGTTATAACAAAACTTACACTCTATGTTACATTTGTTGGTTTTTCTGATTGCATTCAAACCAGTACCCAACAGACAAGAACGACATCCTTGTGGGAATTTACCTTCATCTCCAACAAAAAAAGTCCTATTTTTCAAAGTTTTCAAATTTTTAATCTTCGACATTAACATATCATTTCTATGATTGAGGGCTGCCTCAATTTGCGCAAAGGTAGAATAAATTATTTCTTGTTGTTTTGTCATAATTTCCTCTTCCTCAGGTAATGTTGAAAAAAATTCAAACCATATCAACGCATCTTTTTTTGAAATTTTCATAATATATTCTCCTATAATTAATCTTCCTGAAGACTCAATCAAGCCTTCCTTCTGTACTTTTTATACATTGCCATCTCCACACAGTATGAATGGATTTTATAGTCCCATCTTATCACCCTTTCGCTAAGTACTTCTCATTCATAATTATATTCTTTATGTTTTCTTAATTATTTTATCAAAAGTACATATACTAGGTCTTTACATATTTCCATCCCATCTTCATATAGTTTTACTTTCCCAACTAATTGTTTTGGTAGATGTAAAAGGTAATCTCCTCAGAAGCTTTCATTTTCTGTGGAGATAGAACAAATGCATTTTTACCTGCTTCTTTTCTAAACCCGTCGAATTCGACGGGTTTAAAATTTGGATTATTTATTTTCTCCCATAATCCCAAAAATTCTATAGTATCCCTATTTCTTAGCCAATTACGAATAACATCATTTGGCTCGTCACTTTTATATTTTGCAATATCAGTTAAACTGATATAATCAGCTTCATTTCCCTTTAAAACAATAGAAATATTTGTTCCATTTGCATTTATTGTTGCTTTATATTCTTTATTTTGGGGCATTAGTTACACCTCGTTTATCATTATTTAACAATATTATTTTACCATATAATAAATTGGCTTGTCTTAATTTCTCTTTAAAAACCTATCATGTGATTTTCTCACGCTTTCACCAGATACATAAGGGTTTACACTTACTGCTACTTGTTCCCAGCTAAGTCCATTTACATATCTCAATATCATAATCATCCTAATCTAGCTGTCATAAATACTTTCTATATACCTGTTAAGCCTATTGAGTTCATAGAAACATTTTTTCAAATTTAAATCTAAATTTTTACACCTAAAATCTTCAATTGTTCATTAATCTTCGCTTCAAGTTCTGCAATTTCCTTATTGTCTTGTTCTAACTGCCTATTTACTTCTTCCAAATCAATTGGAGCTTCTTCTTCAAAAGTGTCAACATAACGTGGAATGTTCAAGTTAAACTCATTTTCCTTGATTTCATCAATTGATGCCAAGTGAGCATATTTATCTATATTTTTACGCTCTTTAAATGTATTGATGATTTTATCTACATTTTTATCAATTAAGTTATTTTGATTCTTACCTTTTTCAAAATCATTACTTGCATCAATAAATAATATGTCTTTAGTTTTACGATTTTTCTTAAATACTAAAATGACTGTTGGTATACTTGTTCCATAAAATAAGTTAGCTGGCAGACCAATAACCGTATCAAGATAATTTTTTTCAATTAGAGTTTGACGGATTTTACCTTCTGCTGCACCACGAAATAGCACGCCGTGAGGCAAAACAATTGCCATTGTTCCATCACTATTTAAATGATATATACTGTGCAATATAAAAGCATAATCTGCTTTTGAGGCTGGTGCTAATTTCCCATAATCGCTAAAGCGTGGATCTTTTAATTTGGTTTTATCATTATCCCATTTCGCAGAATATGGTGGATTTGCAACCACTGCATCAAAACTCCGCGGGTGATCAATCCCTTTTTCGTCTGGTCCATCCGGCCAATCGTTTTCCAAAGTATCGGCATTATTTAGTGTCATATTGTTATAAGACACATTGTGCATCATCAAGTTCATACGGGCCAAGTTATACGTTGTTGTATTCAACTCTTGACCAAAATACTTCATAGGAATACCATCAGACAATTCTTGTCCAACAGTAAGCAGTAAGGATCCTGAGCCCATTGTCGGGTCATATATATTGAAAAATTCATTTGATTTTTCTACACCATTAGTGACCAATTTAGCTAAAATCTTGCTTACTTGATGAGGTGTATAGAATTCTCCGCCTTTTTTACCAGCACTTGCAGCAAATTTACCAATTAAGTATTCATAGATTTCACCTAGAATGTCTCTTCCATCATCTCCCTTGTATTCAACTTCGTCCACTAATTTAACTATATTGTTAAGTGATTTTGCACGTTCATTTGTAGAACTTCCAAGACGTGAATCTCCCAGGTTAATATCGTTGAATATACCACGGAAATCTTTCACCGCTTCCCTATTTAATTCCGCATTCTTATTAAAGTTATCAAAAATAGTCTGGTAGTCGCTAGGAATAACTTGTGCATCATTAATTTTATTAATCAAAGACTCCCATGTATCATTTGGCGCAATTGCATACCCCAAACTTGATGAAATATCTTCTAAATAATCATCCAAATCTGCACCTACCGCTTGTTTTAGGTAAGCATCATTGGTAGATTGTCCATCAGCAACATCAATAACATTGTTTCCTACTAAATACTGCTCTTGATGTTCTGAAAGGTATCGATAAAACATAAATGCCAGGATATAATTTTTGTACTCTGAAGCATCCATTGTGCCGCGCAATTCATTTGCCATGGCCCAAAGTTTACTAGTAATTGTTTGTAGATTATTACTCATTATTTTTATTTCCTTTCTCTTTTGAAATTATTTTATTCGATGTTTGCCAGCGGTAATACCCTTATCGAACTCTTTGAAAGTGATTCACACAAAATTGAAATTTTGGTTCTCTACTTTTCTTATAAAGTGGGTATAATGTCTGCTACGCCCCTGGATAACAATTTTCAAGTTTCAGATGTACAAAAAACTCCACTCGAAACCAAAAATCTGTTTATATAAACATCTGTTGTAGTAATGCTTTCTTTTGTTCTTGCAAGTGATTTAACTTACGTTGATGAAGGGTGATAAGCTTATTTAGCTGTTGAAAAAGCTCACTAATTTTCTTTTGTTCTACAATATCAAATGGGTGAAAGATAAACGTATCTTGCAATGCTGATTTAGAGATAGATGACACCTTGGTACCTTGCATCAATCGTAAAAGCTGATTATGATATGCATAAGAATTCATAAAATATCCAAGGTATCCTGATGCAAAAGATAATGTTGGTCTACATGGAATTGTATGTAGTCCAGAAATGACTATTTTTTCGCCTACATTTACCAATTCTGTGCACTTTCCAACCGTTTCATCTTCCGCTGCATCAGCAATAATTACATCCCCATTTTGCAACTTTGATGACCTGAATTTGTTTACCAAAGCACCATCTGTAATATATGGGATTTCATCTTTTTCAACATCTAGTAATTCTCCAAATTTGATTAGAACATCCCCGTAATGTACGTTTTTAGCTAGACCAGAATTGTAATTCAATTCAGCTCTAGCAAGAGTATTATTTGGTATATTCGTAAAGGTATCACTAAACTTACGCTGTTCCCAAGGGTGAGTAAATCCTGGAAAACGAAGTTCTGGAAAATCTTCGCCATTTTTCGGGAACATTTTTTGTAACAAACTTTTCTTCTTATCCTGCAAGTGATTTAACTTACGCTGATGAATGGTGATAAGGTTGTCGAGGTCCTTAAAAAAGACTCCCATAACTTTTTCCTCGTCATCTGTTTTCGGAAAATAAATCTTATACTTCGATAATTGTGGAACTGTTAATTGTGGTACACCCGTTGATTCAACCAAAACTTCGTGTTTGTTAATTGCATTCTCCAAAAAGTCAACATCATGCTTAGTCTTTACAGCTAATAGTCGAACAACTGGCGTAAAATCAACCTTTCTTGCCTTTGCATGACCTACGTCACCTCGTCCAGTCACTGTTACAGCAGGGGCTTTTATACGGAAATCATTCTTATAATACCCAACAATTCCATCATTGGTTAGTGCATTAGCTAAAACAGGATATTTTCCTGAATCAACAATTTTATTTTTATCAATATCTCCACCAGCAACAATTTCCATTGATTCATCACCCAACTTATGCTGTTCCCAAGGGACAGTGAATCCTGGAAACCTTATTTTAGGTACATTCGCTTTATTTTTATCCATTTTATCTCCTATCTTAACTGTCAATTGATAGTCGGCAGTTCAATAATTAATTTTAAAGTATTATATGATAAATTAGCTTTCAGCCTGATCATCGGCTAATTCATAAATGGCTTCACGCAAACCATTACGGTACTTGATTTTAGACAAAGATTGTATCTCTTCATTATGTGCCAACGTCTTATAATCCACGCTTGCCTTAGCAATTATATCCCGGATTTGACCGGTATCATCTAAATCCTGCATACCATAACGATGATGACTAAATAATTCACGCATCTGAGCACTTGTAATAATATCTGTAATTCCCCACTTCACTCGAAAATCCAGGAACATTCTATCAAGGCTGACATTGTTGGCCGCTTGAATAATTTGTTCACTATCTCTCAATTTCACTGGATATTTAAGATTAGAACCTTCGGTTGGAAAATGCCCTTTGATAATAGCAATTGCTGCATTCATAACCTTCACAGCATAATTTCTATCTTCCAAACCATTGGCAAATTGATCAATTTTCTGTTTTGTAGCTTGTGCTTCCTGACTCTTGCCCTCATGCACCTGGTTTAATAATCGTTCTACCAATTCAGTTAAATAATCATAATCTATTTTCACATCCTTCACATGAGTCATTCTTAACTCAATTTGATAAAAAGGAATTTTCTTTTCTTTTGATATATGTTGTTTAAGCTCATTGGTTAAAACTGTAGTAAGCATGGCTTCTTGAACACTTGTCATGCCTAATTTTTCAACTAATTCATCAGGATTGTCGTAATTGAAACCTACTGTATTTCCATCGACTTCTTCAGGGGTATATTGTTTTAATTTAGCCATGCCAACATTATAATTGCGCAGCAAATCAAACATATATTCTTTTTGCTTCTCAGAGGATGGTAATTGCTGGAACTCATTAGTTAAGCTGTCTAATTTCTGAGCAACCTCTTTAACTTCATTAAATACATCTTCAAAAGATTTGGCGATAATACCATCTTTTTGGTTAGATTCACGCTGTTCATCTTCTGATAAAATTGCAGAATCCTTATTAGCATAAATTGCAAGAGCTTCATTCATCAGCTTCTCATTTTGAGCAGGCCAGCGATAATTTACAATACGCCCCCAGGGTTTTTCCTGCATATCAGCAATACGGTTTGTTCTTGAATAGGCTTGAATAAGTCCAGCCCCTTTAAGTGTTCTATCTACATAAAGGGTATTAAGCTCTGGTGCATCAAATCCAGTCAAAAGTTGATCTACCACAATCACAATATCTAAGAAGTTCTTGTCTGTAGCAGTTTTATTCAAACGACTAGTAACATCCTGTGTATATCCTGATACATCGTCCATGCCAAAGCTTGTACCAAATTCTCTGTTATAGGCTTTGATAGCATCATGTAAACCTTGATTGGTAGCAAGCATACTATCATTATTGGATGAGTTTTGGCTGAATGTAACTGCTACTTTTAATGTTTGCCCACCATTTTTCCTATTTTCATCATTTACTCGTTGAAATTCATTGAAATACATCATTGCCATTGGAGTACTCGCTTTCCCACCACCAACATGAGTAGTAAAGAGGGCATTATACTTGCCTCCATTTGAACGATTTCGCCAGTTCTTAAAAATATCTTCAACTACTAACTTGATATGATCCGGATTTTCATCATAGAAACTTGGTTCAACCGCATCATCCATATCTTCTTGACTTAGATTATTAATCTTATCTATAATTTTTTGTTCAGTCCATTTCGGATAATGTTCGCGATAAAAATTTGGTAGATATTGCAATTTCATTTGTTCTTCATCAATAGTTGTTTCAAAATCCACTTTAAAGCCTAAAACATTTCTATCTGCAATTGCTTCACGAATGGTATAGGCATGTAACAATGGTCCAAAAATATCTTCAGTTCGTAAGCCACTGGTAGTTTCATCAAACATAGGTGTTCCTGTATAACCAATCCAAGCGGACTTCTTAAAAGCTTTTTGTATCTTTTCAAAGTTTTCACTGCCAGTTGAACGATGTGCCTCATCCACGATAAATACAATATTTTTATCAGGTGCTTTAAAGGATTTACGTTTTACTAATGTATCAAGCTTTTGAACAGAAGTAACAACGATATTATTATCTTTACTCTTTAGTTTACGGCTCAAATCATTAGTATTATAAGTATTTTGAACACTACCAATCATATCCTCACTAGCATCTGGATCATAGGCACTATAATTTTCATTTGTTTGTTTCGTTAAAGCAATTCTATCTACTACAAAGACAACCTTATCAATTTTCGGCATACGACTTGCAAGCCATGCTGTTTTAAAACTAGTTATAGTTTTACCAGAACCAGTAGTATGCCAAACATAACCTACTTTATTTGTGCCGAGCTCAAAATCAACCTTTTTTAAATTTTCAATTACATTCTGAGTCGCATATACTTGATATGGACGCATTACCTTTAACATTGGTTTGTTTTTTGTGCCGTCCAAAATCATATAATTAGTAGCCATCTGATGTGCCATTGGAATACTTAACATTGAATCAGCAAACTCTTTCCAATTACGCACAATCGTATTATCACTTTTACGCTGCCAGTTAAAAGCAAAGTCTTTATTGAACTTATCCGGCATGGTATTCGCCATATACTTCACGTTATTTGGCGTAATTGCCACCAATATTTGTAAAGTGGAAAAAATATCACCATATTGATTTTCTTCAGAATATTGATGCATTTGATTTAATGCTTCATTGACATCACGTGTATCACGTTTTTCCTCAATTTGTATAATAGGTAAACCATTAATAAGAAGTGTCGTATCAAAACGACGATTTTGTTTCCCTGTGATAATTGCAGGGCGTTCGATTTGATTAACTACTTGATATAGTGTATCTCCAGCACCAATTTGTTTTTGATCGAAAACCGTTAAAAATACATGACGACCATCATCTAAATCAATTTCGATTTGCGATACACCATTGAGTCCATATAAAAATTGTCCAGCTTCATATGGTGTTTGAATATCAGATATAATCTTTTTAACTTGATTAAATTCCACAGTACTTAGAGGATGATCAAGTGTATTTTGATTATGTTGTTCAAGAATCTCTTTGAAGTTATCCCAAAGCTTTTCTGTAGTTTTAATTTTTGGTTCATACTTCCACAGCTTTGTTTTCACACAGTAATCAGCAGGTTTTTCGCTAACCATAAAGTCGCTTATTCCTTCCAGGTGTTCAGGTTTAGTTATGGTTCCACTGGTAATATATTGTATTAATTCAGTTTCAAATTGCTCTTCATTCATTTCTCACTTGCCTCCTCTAACCTGGATAATATGATTTTTGTTTCAAGTTCTGCTGCTCTATTTTTAAGGCTTTGCAATCTTAACTGATTAAAATAGACTTGTCCTATAATTTTTTGCTTATCTATGGAAGGTATTTTTGGTATTTCAAGCTGTTTAAGCTGCTTGAGAGTATATTTTAAAACTTGCGAACCTTGCAGTCCCAAAACAAACTGTTTCTTGATTATTTTGTTTTCATTAATGAGATAAACTAAAAACTTTGAATCAATATTATTGCTAGGTAATAATTTAACGTAGTTTTGCGTATAAAGATATCCCTCGTGTTCTTTTCTTACCATCGCTGCAATTCCCGTGATTAAACTAAACACCACATCACCATCGCACAAGGTATTTACTTTATCATTGGTTCTGACTTGTTTATTGTCCATATCATTTGAAATAATACCTACCAAATCATCTGTTAAATCTGTTTGACTATAATAAGTAAAAAGCGGTGTTTTCTCATCAAACACTTCAGTAATTCTAAACTGAGGCGATCCACTTACTAATTCAACTAATTCACTCAACTTTTTCATAAAATATTGTGCCTTTCTAAAATTAACTTTATTTGCTATGATGTGATCATATCACAAAAGTAATTTTATTGCAACTAGTAAAAATGTAATTTTCTAAAATTACATTTTTACTATTAAGTACTAATTTTAATGAAATAATTTAGCCTAACCAACATATTAACTTTAACAAAAAAACTGAAAGCCACTGATTTCAGTGACTTTCGATTGTATCAAAATATATATTTACATATTTATGTATTCCCCGTGTCAAAAAACTGTTCCCTATTCCAGTATATCCAAACATAAAACACACGACAAAAGGGCATAATGCTCTAAGCCTTTGATATACAATATTTTTTTAAGGAACACATTACTACGTTACCCTCCGTAATGCGGGCTTTCACGCTAAGCTCAGACTTCGCACACTCATCTTCACTAAGCGTTCAATGCCACAACACACTCAACATGAGCAGTCTGGCAAAACATGTCTACGGGTTGTACTTCTTTAGTCGAATATCCAAGTTCCTCAAGAATTTTAAGATCCCTGGCAAGAGTACTGGGATTGCAGGACACATATACTATTCTCTTTGGCTTCATCCTGGCAATTGCATCAAGTAGAACTCGCTCACATCCTTTTCGAGGGGGATCCACAACAACAACATCAGCTTCTATTCCATCATCTATTAAACCTGGAATAACTACTTCTGACTTTCCAACTATAAACTCAGCATTATCTATTCCATTTTCTGCTGCATTTAATCTGGCATTTTCTATAGCCTGCTCTACTATTTCCACCCCATATACTTTTTTTGCTCTTTGTGATAAGAATAATGATATTGTTCCTGTTCCACAATAGGCGTCGAATACTATTTCATTGCCTGTCAATTCTGCATATTCCAGTACCTTATTGTAAAGTATTTCCGTTTGAACTGGATTTACCTGAAAAAAAGACAATGGCGATATTCTAAATTTGAACTTTCCTATATAATCATGTATACTTTCTTCACCCCAGAGAGTTATACATTTTCCACCCAATACAGTATTTGTCTTTTTACTATTTATATTTTGAACTATACTTTTAACTCCGCATATATTCTTTGTTATAAGTTCTATAATTTCGGATTTAAATGGCAGTCTAGAGACAGCCGTTATAATAACTACCATTACCTCATCAGTTGAAAATGCTCTTCTCACCATTATATGCCTTACAATACCTTTACCACTTTTTTCATCATATGGCTCAATGTTATATTCACTCATCCAATTACGTATAATTTTAATTACTTCATCTGCAGTTCTATCCTGTATACAACAGGAATCCATATCTATTATTTCATGACTACGCTTGGCATAAAATCCAATATTTATACCCTCCTTGCCACTTCCTACAGGTAATTGTACTTTATTTCTATATCTCCATGGATTTTTCATTCCAATAGTATCAAGTACATCTATTCCACTATCTTCTTCCACATTAAACTTTCCTATTTTTTTCAGACAGTCTATAACTCTTGTTTTCTTAAAATTCAATTGTAAATTATAAGAAATATGCTGAAGTTGACAGCCTCCACATCTTTTATATATGTTACATTTTGCTTTTAGTCTATCTTTTGACTCTTCAATTATCTCAATAATTTTCCCAAAAGCAAAGTTCTTGTTTATCTTTACGATTTTTATCCTTACTTTTTCATTAACTATAGCTCCCGGTATAAATATTGTAAATCCATTTATTCTGCCTACTCCTTCGCCTTCATATCCCATTCCATCTATAGTTATTGTATATTCTTCATTTTTTTGTACTGCCTTTTCCATTGCTCCACCACCATAAAATCACATTATATATAAATTTTTAAGTATAACTAAAAAAATAGCACCTGTTTTAAAGGTGCAAAATAATATAGAATCAGTTGTCTCTTAGTTTCATATCAATAATTCTAACCGTGTATCACTATATTATACATTAACTTTGTATAATATTTCAATATTTTTTATTAAGTTTCTTAAAATTTTTGTAAAAGAAATAACTCCAGGCAAAATCCCAGAGTTATTTAATAGATTAATTATTTAACTACATTAACCTTGATCATATTTGTAGTACCAGTAGTGCTAACTGGTACTCCTGCAGTTATAACTGCCAAATCATCTTTCTTTATATAACCAGCTTTTAATGATGCATCTATAGATTTTTCTACCATTTCATCTGTAGATTCATATTTATCTGTAAGTATTGCAAAAACCCCCCAATTAAGAGCTAATTTTCTACATACTTTTTCATTTGGAGTAGCTGCAATAACCGGACAAGCAGGTCTGTACTTTGAAACTCTTACAGCTGTACTTCCGCTCTGAGTAGCTGTTATTATTGCATCTGCATTTAATTCAGCTGCTGTAGAACAAGCTGCAAAACTTATAGCATTGGATACATCAGTTACACTAGCTTCTCTTTTCTTTTTAAGTAATTCATCAAAATTAATCTTGGATTCTGCAGATTGAGCTATTCTTGCCATAGTCTGTGCTGCTTCTACAGGATATTTACCATTTGCAGATTCTCCACTTAACATTATAGCATCTGTTCCATCAAAAATTGCATTTGCTATATCTGATGCTTCTGCTCTTGTTGGTCTTGGATTTCTTATCATTGAATCAAGCATTTGAGTAGCTGTTATAACAGGTTTACCTACACTATTGCATTTAGCTATTATGGACTTTTGTATAAGAGGTACTTTTTCTATTGGAATTTCAACTCCCATATCTCCTCTTGCAACCATTATTCCATCTGAAGCTTCTATTATTTCATCTATATTGTCTACACCTTCCTGATTTTCTACCTTTGAGAATATCTGGATGTGTTCTCCGCCATTTTTCTTAAGTATATTTCTTATAGTTATTACGTCTTGGGCTTTTCTTATAAAGGATGCTGTTATTATATCCACGCCTTGTTCGCATCCAAATTTCAAATCTGATTCGTCTTTTTCTGTAGTAGCCGGAAGCTTTATGGATACTCCTGGTACATTAACACCTTTATGACTGCTAACTAAACCACTATTCTTAACTACACAATTTATTTTGTTTCCATCTATGCTTTCAACTTCCATACCTACTAATCCATCATCAATAAGTATGCTGTCTCCAGGCTTTACATCTTTATAAAGATCTGCATAAGTTATGGAACACTTAGTTTCATCTCCAAGAATTTCTTCTCCACAATATACAGTGAATTTTTGACCTTCTTTTAATTCAAGCTTGCTTTTAAAATCCCCGGTTCTTATTTCTGGTCCTTTTGTATCAAGAATTATAGCTATTTGTTTATTGTATTTTTTCCTAAGTCTCTTTATTGCATCCATTCTTCCCTTATGCTCTTCATGGTCACCATGTGAAAAGTTATGTCTTGAAGCACTCATACCAGCCTCAATAAGTTTTGATAAAATTTCATCTGTGTCACTAGCAGGACCAACGGTAAAAATCATTTTAGTCTTTTGCATATTTCAATCTCCTTTAAATACAATTTTAATTTATTATGATAAAGCATTTGCTATTTCGAATAATTTTTCATCAAAATGCTTGGGTTCCTCTAAAGCTTCATCAATATCCTCATCTATTATCTTTCCATCTTTAATTCCTACAACTCTGGAAGATTTTCCTTCTTCAAGTAATTCTACAGCTCTAAAAGCCATTCGTGAAGCTAGTATTCTATCTCGGCAGCTTGGGCTTCCACCTCTTTGGATATGTCCAAGTTTTGTAGCCCTTGTCTCTATTCCAGTTATTTCTTCAACCTTTTTAGCGAGATCTTCAGCACCGCCAATTCCTTCCGCAAGTACTACTAAATTATGCATTTTACCATGCATTTTTCCTTCTAATATAGTCCTGCATAGAGTATCCTGTTCATATCCTTTTTCAGGGATGATTATATTTTCAGCTCCACCAGCCAACCCTGCATAAAGTGCAATGTCTCCACAATTTCTTCCCATGACTTCAACTATACTTACTCTTTCATGAGATGTAGAAGTATCTCTTAATTTATTTATAGCATCTAATACTGTATTTGTTGCAGTATCAAAGCCTATAGTAAAATCTGTATAAGCTAAATCATTGTCTATAGTGCCTGGTAAACCTACAGTTGATATTCCAAGTTTTGATAATAGCTGTGCTCCTCTGAAGGATCCATCTCCACCAATTACAACCAATCCATCTATTCCAAAAGTCTTTAATATATTGGCTCCTCTTTTTCTTCCTTCTTCTGTTTTAAACTCTGCACAGCGTGCAGTTCTTAAAATTGTTCCACCTCTTTGGATTATGTCTGCAACACTTTGTCTATCCATAGGTATTATTTCACCACTTATGAGTCCACTATAACCTCTAAGTATTCCCATAACATTGAAGTTTTTATCTAAACCGGCTCTTACCACTGCTCTTATGGCCGCATTCATGCCAGGGGCATCGCCACCACTTGTTAATACACCTATTGTTCTCATACGCTTATACCTCCTATGACCGCTGGGACTATTTATGTCCCACTTATATCATACAAACTTACATTTTTAAATACTAACTATGTTTTTAATTATATCATATATTTGCCCATTTTTCATCAAAATATAAAGTTATTTTAAATAAAAAAAGGTTAAAATACTAAACTTATATTGCATTTAGTATTTTAACCTTTTTTATATCAAATTATTCCAGTTACATAAATTTAATATTTGTATTACCAAAAGTATCTTTCAGGTAATCCAAGATACCATTTTCATTTTTAATCCACAATTCTCTATCGAGTCTAAATTTTTTTCTTTCCTTTTTGGTGCAAATATATACTGGAATATTTCCCTTATACCTTTGTACTAAAGATCTAAATTTATTTACATCATCTTTTAGATCGTCTTCACTTTCAATTAAAATATACAACTTTTTAGTATCAATTCTAATAAGAGGTTCTATAGTTTCACATATTATCTTGGGCTCTTCCTCTTCTCTTATGCTAACTCTTCCTTTTAATATCAACAGTGCATCTTCTTCAATGAGATTTCGAAATTTTTGGAGTATCTTTGGAAATATTATAACTTCTATAGATGCATATAAATCCTCTAATTTTGCAAATGCCATAATGTCATTATTTTTGGTTACTTTTTTAGAAAGTTCAGAAACAATTCCTCCTATTATAACCTTGTCTCCATCTTTTACTTTTGATTCACTAACAATCTCTCCCTCAAGAGTTTTATCCATGAGTATATCTGAAATTTTCAAACTAGTCTTAAGTACAAGTGTTTTTTTGTATTCATCCAATGGATGACCTGATAGATATAATCCAGTCATCTCCTTTTCCATAGCCAGTTTATCTCTTTCTTTAAATTCATTTATATCCGGGTAATGTATTCTTATGCTGCTGTCATCAACTGTAGAAAACAAGCTTACCTGTCCTTCAATGTTTCTCCTTCGAGATGCATTTATGCTTTCAAGTACCTTTTCATGAACAGCAATAAGTTTGGATCTATATACCCCAAAACAATCAAAAGCTCCTGATTTAATTAAACTTTCTATTAATCTCTTATTTATACATGTGATTTCCACATTGTTGCAAAAATCAACCAGGTCTTTAAACTTTCCATACTTATTTCTGGATCTTACTACACTATCTATGATATTTTCTCCTACATTTTTTATAGCAGAAAGACCAAATCTTATACTATTTCCTTTAACTGTAAATTTTGCATAGCTCTCGTTGATATCCGGTGGAAGTATATCTATATGCTGATCTTTTGCAAATCTTATATAATATGCAACTTTTTCACTGTCTCCCTTTATGCTATTTAGCATCGCCGCTGTAAATTCAACAGGATAATAATGCATTAAATAAGCCGTTTGAAATGATACTACTGCATAAGCTGCAGCATGAGACTTGTTAAAAGCATAGGAAGCGAAATCTATCATGGAATCATATATCTTATTTGCAATTTCCTTGGATATACCATTTCTTATACATCCTGGCACCTTAACATTTCCGTCCTCATCAACTATTCCATATACAAAATTGCGTCTTTCTTCTTCCATAACATGATGCTTTTTTTTGGACATGGCACGTCTTACCAGGTCACTTCTTCCCATGGAATATCCCGCTAGATCTCTTACAATCTGCATTACTTGTTCTTGATACACCATACACCCATAAGTAACTGACAAGATATGTTCAAGTTGTGGAGTTATGTAATTGACCTCCTCAGGATGATTTTTATTTCTTATATACTTTGGTATTTCAGACATAGGTCCTGGTCTGTAGAGACTTGTTCCAGCTATTATATCCTCCAATGAATCCGGTTTTAATTCCTTCACAAAATTAGTTATCCCTGGAGATTCAAATTGAAATACACCTACTGTCTTTCCTTCACCTATCATATTGTAAACGGACTTATCATCATAATCTATGCTGTCCAGGTCTATATCAATATTTTTATTTTCTTTGATCATTGTAATGGCATCTCTAAGTACAGTTAAAGTTCTCAACCCCAAAAAATCCATCTTTAACAAACCAAGTTCTTCCAAAGTGCCCATTGTAAACTGAGTTACTATATTATCTTCATTTTTCTGAAGAGGAACATAATTTACAAGAGGCTGGGAAGCTATAACAACTCCTGCAGCATGGGTAGATGTATGCCTTGGCAATCCTTCCAAAGCCCTGGCTATATCTATAAGTTCACTAGTTCGAGGTTCATTATCATAAGCCTCTTTAAATTCAGGATTCATTTCAAGTGCCTTATCTATAGTTATATTTAATACCGCAGGAATCATCTTTGCTATTCTGTCGACTTCACCATATGGATAATTCATGGCTCTCCCTACATCTCTTATACATGCTCTAGCCGCCATGGTTCCAAAGGTTATAATCTGAGATACATTATGTTCTCCATATTTCTTTACCACATAATCTATTACTTCTCCACGTCTTTCATAACAAAAATCACTATCAATATCTGGCATAGATACTCTTTCAGGATTTAAGAATCTCTCAAATATAAGATTATACTTTATTGGATCTATCTTAGTAATTCCCAGAGTATACGCAACTATAGAACCTGCACCGCTTCCACGTCCCGGCCCTGTCATTATTCCATTTTGTCTGGCAAATCTTATAAAATCCCATACAATAAGGAAATAATCAACGTATCCCATTTTCTTTATTATTCCAAGTTCATATTCTAATCTGTCTTTTAGACTCTGATTAATCTCCGAATATCTTTCCTTTAACCCCTTATAGCACAGATCTTTCATGTATTCATAATGGTCTATGCCTTCATCAAGAGGAAAATTAGGTAACTTTGATTTATGGAATTCGTAGTCAAAATTACACTCATCAGCTATTTTTACCGTATTTTCAATAGCTTCGGGAACATCTGAAAACATTTCATACATTTCATTCTGTGACTTCAAGTAAAACTGGTCTGAAGGATATTTCATTCTATTTTCTTCATCTACAGTTTTTCCTGTTTGTATACATAACAATACATCATGTGACTTATAATCTTCTCTTCTTATGTAATGAACGTCATTAGTTGCAACCAACGGTATATTTAATTCTTTTGACATTAGCTTCAATTGTTTGTTGATCTTAATCTGATCTTCTATGCCATGATATTGAAGTTCAAGGTAAAATCCATCTTTAAAAGTATCTCTGTAGAATACAGCTGTCTCCTTGGCTCTCTTTAGATTATCCTTTAATATATTTGACTGAACTTCTCCACTTAAACATGCACTTAAAGCAATCAAACCTTCACTGTGAGAAGATAGATAGTCATGATCTACTCTAGGTTTATAATAAAATCCTTCTGTAGATGCTGTAGAAACTATTTTCATTAAATTTCTATATCCTGATTCATTTTTCACTAAAAGCACCAGATGGTAATTTTCATTTTTACCGTTATTTTGTTTTATATGCATTGAATTTTGTGAAACATATATTTCACAACCTATTATAGGCTTAATACCCTGGGATTTTGCCTCTTTATAAAATTCCACACATCCATACATAACTCCATGGTCTGTTATTGCCATACTCTTCATTCCAAGTTCTTTTGCCCTTTTTACAAGATTGGGGATTTTGGCAGAAGAGTCTAAAAGAGAGTATTCTGTATGTTGATGCAAACTGACCCATTCATGATTTCCCTTTTCCATGCATACTCACCTCATCTTTCAGATAACACTACAAAAGTGCTATATAAAGTTTAAAAATCTACTGATACCGATGAATCCAGCATAGGCTTCAAATTAGCTAGAACTTCATTTACATGTACTGGATGAATCTGATATGCCTCCATATCCTTTATTGAATCAAATGTAGCAATTAATGCCAGATCATAAGATCTTTCAGATTTTACTACGTCAATACCTATTTTTATAGTGTTCAAAGATGGTATCTTTCCATCTACTTTCATAAGTATTTCCTTTGCCTTTTTTATATTTTCAGTATTCCTATCCTTTAATTTGAAAAAAACAACATGTGTAAACATTAATACAATTCCCCCTATATATTAACTTCTTATTATTCGTGCCGATAAAATACATTTACCAGCAATTTGTTTTTTATCATTATACATATCTATTTCTATCTTGCAAAAGTTTCTTCCTATATCAACTATATTAGAATATATGTGTATAACGCTATCTATTTGAAGTGGTTTCATAAAATAAGTACTGATACTGTCTACAAGTACATTTATATTGTTGTTTTGTCTCAATGTCATGACACCCATGGTAGAAAGAATCATATTGAGAGAACTCCAGGATGCAGTTCCAATTGGATTTAACATTTCTGGAACTATCTTTCCATAGAAATGGATGCAATCCCCTTCTGTATTGAATTCAAATTCCTTTAATACCAAATCCTCAAAAGTTTCTCCAAGCTGAGGTTGCCTAGCCATATATTGAAGAGCTCTTATGACATCTTTTCTTGTAACAACTCCTACTAATGTCTTGCCATTTACTACTGGAAATAATTCTATGCCCTCCCATCCCATTATATGGGCTGCATAAGCTACTGTAGCTTTTGGAGTAAGCGTTATTGGATTCTTATACATTAGCTTGCTTATCAATTCATCATCTGATGTTTTATTTGGTATATCCTTTAATGTAACAATACCAACTACCCTCTTTTTATTATCTACCACAGGATATCTTTCATGTTGAGTCCTCTCCAAATTCTCCCTCCACTTTAAAACTGTATCATTTATACTTAAATATTCAGGGTTATTTTCCATTATGTCTTCTATAAGAACAATATCCTTTTTTATTAAATTCTCAGAAATTGCTTTGTTTATCATACTTGCCACTGTAAATGTATCATAAGTAGTAGATATGACTGGAAGACATTTTTCATTTGCAAGTTCCCTTATTTCATCACTGCATTGAAATCCGCCAGTAATTAGAACTCCTGAATTATTTAGTAATGCAAGCCTTTGAGCCTCCTCTCTATTTCCAACTATTAAAAGACAGTCCTTCTTTATATACTTTTCCATTGCATCTATAGTCATGGCCCCTATAACAAAATAGTGAAGTACCTTATATACCCCATCTTTTCCGCCAAGCAGAGTTCCATCTATAATATTTATAACTTCACCATAAGTGAGGGATTCAATATTTTTCTTTTCAACTTTTTCTATTCTTATTGTACCTACCCTTGGAATAGTCGTAACAATTCCCAAATTATCAGAATCCTTTATTGCCCTATATGCCGTTCCATCACTTACCCCCAAATCACTAGCTATACTTCTTACCGATATCTTGGTGCCAACATCAAGTGAAAGTATATACTTGATTATATCTTCATGTTTTGACATAATCTATTCCTACCTCTCTTCTCTTCTCAGTTCATCTGCTATTTTTTCAATTCTCCTTAATCTATGATTTACTCCTGATTTCCCTACAGTAGGATTTAGCATTTCACCTAATTCTTTAAGCGATTCATCTGGATGATTTAGTCTTAATTCTGCTATTTCTCTTAGGTTTTGGGGAAGACGTAAAAGCCCGATTTCCCTCTTTATCAATTTTATACTTTCAGTTTGCCTTACTGATGCATTTACAGTTTTGCTTAAATTGGCAGTTTCACAATTTACCAGTCTATTAATATTATTCCTCATTTCTTTCATTATTCTTATGTTCTCTAAATCCAAAAGTGCAGAATGAGCTCCTACTATATTTAATAAGTCTACTATTTGTTCCCCTTCTTTTAAATAAACTATAAAACTGCTTTTTCTCTGAATAACTTTAGAGTTTAGCCCATATTCATTTATAAGATTACTTAAGTCATGTGCATAATTTTCATTGTGAGTTACAAATTCAAGGTGATATGTTTTTTCTGGATTGCTTATACTGCCGCCTCCAAGGAAAGCTCCTCTTATATAAGCCTTTTTGTACTCATCTTTTTCAAACACTATATCTGGTATACTATAATCCAGTGAAAATACATTTTCCTCCTTTTTAAGAAGTCCTATATCTTTAAGTAGATTTTCAACATGCATTTTTTCAGTAATAACAACTATATATATATTGTTCTTCTTTAACGAATTGCTCTTTGTCGCCAATATCTTACTATGTATATCAAATTTATCTTTTAATATAATAAAGATAAATCTCGCGATAGTAGGATTCTCTGTATTTACTTTAAAACTTATCTGTTTATTGGAGCCTAAAGATAAAGTACCACTTACTTTCATTATAGCTGACAACTCAGCTACAGCTTCTCCTTTGCTAATATTTATATACCTGCAGACTTCATTTTTTACCTTCAACGAAAATGACATTTTTATCACCTTCCTACTGCTTTTTATTTTCTTTAATTCTCTCAGACAGATAGAAATATTCAATTATCTTCTTTCTATCATACAATAATTTTTTATCCATAATTGTTTCTATTAAAATAGATGCAAGTTTTTCTGAATTATGTCTTATTAATCCATTTTTTGCACTAATAAAATCTCCTTCTATAACTTTTACCCCTAGTTTGTTTACTTCATCTTCATCTATATCTACAAGATGTGAAGCTTCCTCATGATATTTACCTGCCAAGTTTTTATCTATCCTTCCTACATTTACAATAACGTAGTCAATTATTCCATTTCCACCATGCTTATAAATTGTCTTTATGTGATCTGACACTGAAAAACCATCTGTTTCTCCTGGTTGGGTCATTATATTGGATATATAAATTTTTATACCTTTTGTTTTCTGAAGAGCCTCTGCAATATCCTTAACTAATAGATTTGGTATAACACTAGTATATAAACTCCCTGGCCCAAGAATTACAGCATCTGCCTCAACTATAGCTTGAATTGCTTCTTTTAAAGCCCTGGCTCCCTTTGGTTCAATAAATAATTTATCTATTTTAGTATTTCTCTTTATAGCTTCTTCAGGAATAGTGGATTCTCCTTGAGCCATAGAACCATCTTTATACTTTGCCTTTAATATCAGATTATCAAGAGTTACTGGCATGACTTTTCCCGTTACTGCCAATACTGAACTCATCTTATGAACAGCTTCTTCAAAATTTGAAGATATGCCATCCATGGCTGCCAAAAATAGATTTCCAAAACTTTGATTTTTCAGCCTTCCATCTTTGAATCTATACTGAAGTAAGTCTTCCATAAGAGGTTCAGTATCTGCAAGAGCCAATATGCAGTTTCTTATATCTCCAGGCGGTAATATTCCCAAATCTTCTCTTAGATCTCCTGAACCTCCACCATCATCTCCAACAGTTACTATCGCAGTTATATTGGAAGTGTAATATTTAAGACCTCTAAGCATAGTTGACAATCCAGTTCCTCCACCAATTGCAACTATTTTAGGTCCTTTTACAAGAAGTCTTTTTTCATATATCAAGTTTTCCAATTTTGCCGAACTCAAGGATACACTTAAATAACCTTTGTTTATAAGTGCTATTATGGATCTCATTCCTTGAGTTACTGAAATATATACTACAAAAACTCCGGATATAATTAGAAATATATAAAATGATATATAATACATGCTGTAAAATCTTCTATTTATAAATTCAATTACCCCGAATATTATAAATAGTCCACCCATGATTCCAAGCATAACCCACCTTTTAACTTTTATTCCAGGCCTGAGCCAGCCCATAATTTTCATAGTTTTTTACCACCTTTATTTACATCTTCCTCAATATCCCTATGATCTATATTAACTTTATGACCGATTTTATTTAATTTATCATAAATTGTATTTGCAATTGCTACCGACCTATGTCTTCCTCCAGTACATCCTATAGATATAATGAGTTGTCTTTTTCCCTCTTTGATATAATATGGTATTAAAAATTCCAACATGTCAGAAAGTTTATCTATGAATTGTCCTGTCTGGTCAAATCCCATTATATAATCTGCAACTAATTTATCATTTCCAGAATACTTCTTTAACTCTGGTATATAAAATGGATTAGGAAGAAATCTAACATCAAATACCAGATCTGAATCTACCGGTATTCCATATTTGAATCCAAAGGAAAGTACTGTTATCATTAGCTGGGTTTCTATCTGTCCCTCTTCTGAATATATCTTGGTTATTTCTTCTTTGAGTTCCCTTGTAGCCAGTTTAGAAGTATCTATTATATTATCTGCTTTATTTTTTAATTCTCTAAGTTTATTTCTCTCCATAGTTATTCCCTTTAATATTCTTCCTTCGGGAGCTAAAGGATGTTTCCTTCTAGATTCCTTAAATCTCTTTATTAAAACCTCATCTGATGCATCTAAAAAGAGTATCTCATATTTATATCCCTGTTTTTTTAAATAACTCAGGCTTTCAAATATATCATCAAAAAATTGGCCGCCCCGTATATCTATAACCAAGGCTATTTTATCAATTTTACCATCAGCTTTATAACATGCTTCCACAAATTTAGGTATTAATGTAGATGGAAGATTATCTACACAAAAATATCCTAAATCTTCTAAATTTCTTACAGCCTGAGTTTTACCTGCACCGGATAGACCTGTTACTATAACAAATCTCATAATCGTCCCTCCTAATTAGCAATAATCTTATTATATTACAATAGATGCACTGTTATAATTATAACATAAAAAAATTTCATAAAAAATAGAGGATCCAGCCTATCTCAAGCGGATTCTCCATTTTTATAATATATGAATTATTCCTGGATATCAATCTTCTCCAATAATTCTAACTTCTGTATAAAGATCTACATTGAACTTCTGTTTTACTGTATCTTGAACTAACTTTATTAAATCCAATATATCTTTTGAGGTAGCATCCTTTTTATTTATTATAAATCCTGAATGTTTTTCAGATACTTGTGCTCCTCCAACGCTCATCCCTTTCAAACCACTATCTTCTATTAATTTAGCTGCAAAATGGCCCTCCGGTCTCTTAAAAGTACTTCCTGCCGATGGATATTCAAGAGGCTGTTTTTCACTTCTTCTTCTATTTAGATTTTCAATTCTGTCATTGATTTTGCTATGATCTCCCTTTTCCAATTTAAACGTAACTTGCAAAACAATATATCCATACTTTAATATAGAACTCATCCTATAAGCAAGTTCCAATTGTTCAAGGTTTAGTATTCTCTTTTTAGTATGGTTGTCTATTACAATTACACTTTCAATAACATTGGATATTTCTCCATTATATGCTCCTGCATTCATAGTAACAGCTCCGCCTACGCTTCCAGGAATTCCACATGCGAATTCAAAGCCAGTCAAACTATTATCCAAAGCTTTCTGTGAAACATCCTTTAGACATGCACCACTTGATACTATAATTCTACTGCCCTGAATTTTTATACTCTTTAACTTAGTTAACTTTACCACTACTCCTCTTATCCCACCGTCTTTAACCAACAAATTAGAACCATTTCCCATTATGTAGTAAGGTACATTCTTTGATTTACACAGTTTCACTGCATCTAAAACTTGATCTGCACTTTCCGGAGTTATAAGAATATCTGCAGGCCCTCCAACTTTAAAAGAAGTATGGCTACTCATAGGCTCATCTATTTTTATATCTTTTTCATCTAATATTTTTATTAAATCATTACTAAAATCTCTAAATTTATTCATGGTTCTATTCTCCTTGAAATTTAATTTAAAATCTTAATCTAGTATAGTGTACATATGCATCTTAATCAAGGTTTATATATGCTTTTTTTAATAATTAGGCAGAAAGATGCCAGCACAACTAATTTTTCTGATTTTTAAAAAAATCTACAATACTTTGAGCTGTACGTCTATCAATAGAAGGTGTATTCACAAGTTCTTCTATTTCAGCTGTTTTTATGTTGTCTATACTTCCAAACTTTTTCAATAGCTCTTTTCTTCTATGATTTCCTACATTGGGTATGTCATCCAATATTGAATGAAGTACTCTCTTGTTTCTCAAACTTCTATGGTATGTTATAGCGAACCTATGAACTTCATCCTGTATTCTAGTTATAAACCTCATCAGGTTTGAATTGGATTTTATCAAAAGCTCTATATTATTATATATAAGTCCCCTTGTTTTGTGATTATCATCTTTAACCATTCCACAAACTGGGATATTTATATCAAAGTCTTTTAATACTTTAAGGCCAATGTTTATTTGACCTTTTCCACCATCCATAAGAATCAAATCTGGAAACACACAAAATTTTCCGGCACTTAGTTTTAAATTTTTATGCTGTATTCTCTTTATTTCATCTAACCCATGCTTAAATCTTCTGGACAATATCTCGTATAAACTATCATAATCATTTGCACCTTTAACAGTATTTATTTTAAATCTTCTATAATCACTGTGCTTTGCTGTTCCGTTTTCAAAAACTACCATACTTCCAACAGAATCAACACCTTGTATATTTGATATATCATAAGCTTCTATTCTATGAGGGATATCATCCAAATTTAAAATTTCAGTTAATTCTTCTAATGCCTTCTTATGTGTTTGAGTATCTTGGATAAACTTCATCTTGAAATTTGCGAGCATGGTTTCCGAATTTTTTTCCACTAATTTCAAGGTAGCTTTCTTATCCCCTCTATATGGAATTCTTATATTTACCTTGGAATTTTTTTTCATGGATAACCACTTTTGTAGCAATTCACAATCCTCCACTATAGGTACATATATACTTTTTGCTATATGAGCAGTTCCGCCATAAAATTCTTTAATAAAATCAGCAATTATTTCTCCTTTAGGAGAATCCACAGTATTTTGAATAATATAATGCTCCCTTCCAACTATTTTGCCATCTCTTAAGAAAAATATCTGTACACAGCTATCTACTTCATCGGATGATATATTTATAAAATCTTCATCTTCAAAATTTCCAGTTATTATCTTTTGCTTTTCTGTAACTTTTTGAACTGCAAAAATTTTATCTCTTATGTTAGCTGCTTTTTCAAAATCCAAATTCGTAGATGCATTGTTCATGTCTTCTTTTAATCCACTTATTATTTTTTTATCTTTGCCTGATAGAAGATCTATTATTTCATTCACTATTTTTCCATATTCATTTTTATTTATATAAGCAGCACAAGGTGCCTTGCACAATTTTATAAAATAATTCAAACAAGGTCTTATATTTGTCTCATCTTCTATTATTTTTATTCTACAGGTTCTTATCGGAAATATTTTTTTTATAAGTTCTATGGTTTCATATACAAAAGAAGAATTTGGAAATGGGCCAAAGTATTTTGATCCATCTTTTTTAATTCTCCTTGTAATAATTATCCTAGGGAAATCTTCATTCATAGTGAGCTTTATAAATGGATAATGTTTGTCATCCTTAAGCAATATATTATACTTTGGCCTATACTTCTTTATAAGATTGCACTCCAATATAAGAGCTTCTATTTCAGAATCTGTAACTATATACTCAAATTCATATATATTTTCCACCATTGCTCTTACCTTGGCAGAGTGATTTCTTGAATTTTGAAAATATTGGCGCACTCTATTTTTTAATACCTTAGCTTTTCCAACATATATAACTCCACCAAGAGAATTTTTCATAATGTATACACCGGGTTTATCCGGCAATACTTTTAACTGAAATTCAAGGTCAAACATACCATCATCCCCTACACAATAAAGTTTCTAACTTAGACTATTTATAAAATATTACTGGTATTTTATAAATAGTAAATAAGAGTCCACATATCATAAGTAATTGCTCTATAGCAGACCCAATTTTAGAATTAGTTTTATAAGTAAATGGAAACTTGACTTTTTTCTTCCTAAAAGGATAAAATAAAGGCACTCCCATATTAGTAAACATGTCGCATATAAGGTGCATTCCATATCCTATCATAAAATAATATACCAGATAATGTATATTATACATATTACCTATATATCCAGCTACAAAAGAAAATAATGACATTCCCATTAAGCTATGGGTAAGTCCTCCTCTATGTGAAGATACTGCTATTATAATAAAAACTATACCTAATGCCTTTATTATAGGTTTATCTAAATACAAATAATTGTACCATAAAAGCACTGCACCTATGCAGCCATATAGA
Source organism: Clostridium tyrobutyricum DSM 2637 = ATCC 25755 = JCM 11008 (assembly GCF_000359585.1). GTDB lineage: Bacteria > Bacillota > Clostridia > Clostridiales > Clostridiaceae > Clostridium_B > Clostridium_B tyrobutyricum. The sequence goes on from NZ_APMH01000023.1 coordinate 28,614, forward strand.
GTAGCCTTCGTCATTTTATTTTTAAAAGGAAGTATATATTTATTTACTATACTTTTAGGATGATCTATATCCGGCAATATGGATGCAAATAAAACTACTATCATCCCCAAATAGTTAAATCCTCCCGGGAGAAATTTATAAATGGATAAAAAAGTAATTACTCCCATTCCAGCATGAGTTCTACCTTTCATTTTTTCTCCTTTTCATTGAATAAAGTTTAGTATAAGTGAGTATATTATAGCATTAAATTTTATATAATATTACTTTTTTCAACAAAATTTCCCGGGAAAACACTCGATTATATAATTATCTTCGTAAAGCTGTGCTTATTACCTGTGAAGCTATGGTAGCAGCTGCCTTTCCTCCCTGGCCTCCATTTTCTACAATTACTGCAATAGCTACCTGTGGATCATCATATGGTGCAAAACCTATAAACCATGAATGTGGAGGAGATCCTGCTCCCATAACCTGATTATCTGCAGTACCAGTTTTTCCGGCAACTTCTATTCCATTTATATAAGCTCCTGATCCTGTACCATTATCAACTACTGATTTCATCATATTTTTCATTATATCAGCTGTATTTGATGATATAATTTGTCCTGCTGATTCCGGAGATATTGTCTTTACTAGCTTTCCGCTGCTGGTAATTACACTTGTCACAAGATGAGGCTTCATCATTACACCATCATTTGCTATAGTACTTGTTACTACTGCCATCTGAAGTGGACTGGCAAGGACACTGCTCTGGCCTATACCGCTTTGAGCTATACTTCCTTTTTCATAAGACTTTAGTGTAGGAAAATGGCTGGCTTCTACAGGTATCCCATCTGTTGGAATGCTCTTGTTGAAGAAGAACTTCTCTGCAGTATTTTTCAATGTATTATTACCAAGATCAAGTGCTAGAGTACCAAAATATACATTACTTGAATGCGTGTATGCTTGATAAAGATTTAAAGTTCCAAGAACTTCTCCATTATAATTATGAAGTGCATAATCTGGACCTATTTGAACGGAACCTGTATCTTGTATAGTTCTATTCTGTGCATTTGGCATATTCTCAAGTGCACTTATTGCTGTTACTGTTTTAAATGTAGATCCTGGTGGATACAGCCCTGCAGTAGCTCTATTTAAAAGAGGTCTGCTTGAGTCTTTGTTTATAGCCGACCAACTGTCTTCAAGATTGTTAGGATCAAAGGATGGTTTTGATACCATGGCAATTACTGCTCCAGTTTTAGGATTCAGAACAACAACAGCTCCTCTATTATCTCCCAAAAGATCATAAGCCGTTTTTTGAGTTGCCATGTCAAGAGTAGTTTTTACTCCATTTCCAACCTTTTTTTTACTACGCCCTTTATTTAAAATCAGGCTTTTTAAGCTGTCCTTTATATCTGTAGTCATGAGATCTGTATCATATTTTCTTTCAAGCCCAGTTATCCCATACTTTTGATCTACATAACCAAGAATATGTGAAAATACTGCCCCTCCTGTATATTCCCTTTTCTGAGTTTCTGAATTTATAGGCTCGCTTTTAGTCAGAGCATCTCCATTTCTATCATATATAGTTCCCCTGAGTACCTCATTTCTCCTGATCCATGTTCTCCTGTTATGGCCATTATTTACTACACTGGGACCTACTATCATTTCAAAATAAGTCATATAGGAAACCAATCCTATAAAACATATCAAAAAAACAAACATTACTTTTTTTATATTATTTAGCGTATTATTCATACTACCTACCCTCTTCTGATATCTTTTGAATTATACCTAGAGAAAAAAATGTTATCAACATGGAACTGCCTCCATAGCTTACAAGTGGTAGAGTTACTCCTGTAAGTGGAATTGCATTCATAACACCTCCAACTATAACCAAAACTTGAGATGCAATCATAGCACTATATCCTACTGCCAATAGTCTTGAAAATTTATCATTGCAATAAACAGCTGCCCTCATGCATCTATAGAAAAGTAAAAAATACAATATTATAATAGCAAATCCCATTAATATACCAAGTTCCTCACATAAAGCTGCAAATATAAAATCTGTAGTGTTTATTGGTACAAATTCTGGATGTCCTAGTCCAAGTCCAGACCCTGTAAGTCCCCCTGATGCTATAGAAAATAAGGACTGTACCACTTGATAACTCTGGTCACTAACATAAGGCCATGGATTTCTCCATATCATTACCCTTAATCTTACATGCCCGAACATATGATAACTTATAACTGCTCCAACTGCTGCCAATAAAAAACAAACTATTACATATCTGAATTTTGATGTAGCTATGTATAACATAGTTATAGTTATCCCAAAAAATATAAGTGCTGAACCAAGATCCTTTTGAATTACCATAAATCCCAAAGAAATCATTACTACTATACATGGAATTATGAGGTTCTTGAAATTTTTGTAATTTTTTAACTCTGCAGCCAGATAAGCCACTAAAAATAATTTACCAAACTCCGAAGGCTGAAATTGCATTCCACCTATACTAACCCAGTTTTTAGAACCATTTATTTCTGTACCTGCAAAGAATCCCATACCCATAAATATTAAAGTACATATTAAATATATATATTTATATTTACTAAAACTTGTTGTATCAGGCATTAAAACTACAATTAATATAAATCCAGTAACTCCAATTGCAAACCATATAATTTGCTTAATTGAAACAGCCGTATTTATTCTATACAGCATTACCATACCTATAACCGACAAGATACTTGAAAAAATAAATATATATTTATCTCCATCTGAAAAAAATCTTCTTATTACAAAATATGAATATCCAACTAGCAGACAGATAACAACTGCCATTATCATAGCCCCTTTATCAAAAGGCTGTTTTATTACAGCTAGATTGAAAAAACAAAATAAACACAGTAAATATGTATATTTAAGTAATTTTTTCTCATCTCTAGTAGTATCCAATTACATTCACCACCCTATAAAATATGACTAATAATAATAATACGATACACTACTATATAACCTTAAAAGAAGTATTCCCAATTTTTATTTCGTCTCCAGAATTTAGGTATTGGCGCCCATTCAATTTTTTACCGTTTAAAAGAGTACCATTAGTACTCCCCAGGTCCTCTATCATGCAATCCTTACCATTCTTAACATATACCCTAGCATGGTGAGACGAGGTATAAGGATCTTCCAATCTCAATAAATTATCGTTTTTTCTACCTATGGTTATCTCCTTTCTTATGGGGATAACAGCACCCTTTCTAAGATTAGAATTATTTCCTGGAACTAATACTTCAAGACCAAAAGATCTTCTATTGGATACTCTTACTCTTTTTCCACCATTTTTTATATCCTTGTACATTATTCTTAGTGCCCAAAATATTATTATATATACTATTCCAATGATTACTATTTTAAAAATCAAACTCAATTTACTCAGATCCATTTTTACATATCCTCCCCTAAAGATGAAAAGATTAGCATTATGAATCTAATTACGCTAATCTTTATGTAGATTATAACATCTTTTTTAAATATTGTCCTGTATAAGATGTTTTATCTAGGGCTATTTTTTCAGGTGTACCTACGCACAATACCTTGCCACCATTTTCACCGCCTTCCGGTCCAAGATCTATAATATAATCTGCACATTTTATAACATCCAGATTATGCTCTATTACTACAACTGTGTTACCTGTATCTACAATTCTTTGCAGTATATCTACAAGTCTTTTTACATCATCTATATGAAGGCCTGTAGTGGGTTCATCCAATATATAAAGCGTTTTTCCAGTACTCCTCTTTGAGAGTTCATAAGCAAGTTTAATTCTTTGAGCTTCTCCACCAGACAACTGTGTAGATGGCTGACCCAATTTAATATATCCAAGTCCTACATCCATTAAAGTTTGAAGTTTATTCTCTATTCTAGGTATATTTTTGAAAAAAATCACGGCTTCTTCTACAGTCATATTTAAAATATCATCTATATTTTTACCCTTGTATTTTACTTCTAGAGTTTCCCTGTTATATCTCTTGCCCTTGCATACTTCACATGGAACATATACATCAGATAAAAATTGCATTTCAATCTTTATTATACCGTCTCCTCTACAAGCTTCACATCTGCCACCTTTTACATTAAAGCTAAATCTTCCAGGCTTATATCCCCTCATCTTTGCTTCAGAAGTATTTGAAAATACCTCTCTTATTATGTCAAATACTCCCGTATATGTGGCAGGATTTGACCTAGGTGTTCTTCCTATAGGACTTTGATTTATATCTATAATCTTATCTATATTTTCTATTCCAAGTATACTTTTATGCTTCCCGGGATTATCTTTAGAACCATTTATACTCTTATTAAGTCCCTTATAAAGTATTTCATTCACAAGGGTACTTTTCCCAGATCCTGATACTCCCGTTATACAGTTAAAAATCCCAAGAGGAAATTTCACATTTATATTTTTTAGGTTGTTTTCAGATGCATCTATTATATTTATATATTTTCCATTTCCAGTTCTTCTATTCTTAGGCACTTCTATCTTCTTTTTTCCACTTAAATATTGACCCGTTAGAGATCTATCACTTTTCATTATATCATTTATAGTACCTTGAGCAACTATTTCTCCGCCATGTTCCCCTGCTCCAGGACCTACATCCACTATATAATCAGAAGCCTTCATTGTATCTTCATCATGTTCTACAACCACTAAAGTATTGCCTATATCCCTGAGATGTTTTAATGTCTCAATAAGTCTGTCATTATCTCTTTGATGAAGTCCTATACTTGGTTCATCCAATATATAAAGCACCCCAACAAGACCTGAACCTATTTGCGTAGCCAATCTAATTCTCTGTGATTCGCCGCCGGAAAGCGTACCTGATGATCTAGCCAAACTAAGGTAATCAAGACCTACATCTATTAGGAATTTAAGTCTGCCTTTTATTTCTTTTAAAACTTGGTCTCCTATTAATTTATGTTTTTCAGAAAGATTAAGGGTATTTAAAAATTTGAGTTCATCTTTTATAGGCATACTACAAAAATCATATATATTCTTTCCTCCTACAGTAATTGATAGAGCCTCTCTTTTTAATCTAGCCCCCTTGCAGCCAGGACATGGATTATTGTTCATATAATTTTCTATTGCATTTTTTATATAGTCAGAATTGGTTTCAATATACCTGCGTTTCAAGTTATTTATTATCCCTTCAAATGCATGATTAAACTCCATTAATCTGCCTTGTTTTTCATACTTTACCTTTATACTGTCACCTTTTAATCCATAAAGTAAAATATCCAGTATCTTATCACTGAGTTTTTCTACCGGAGTATCTAATCTAAATTTATATTTTTCTGAAAGGGCCCTGAGTATGCTAAAAGTCCATGAATCCTCTTTTAAACTCCCTTCTCCCCATGGAAGAATTGCCCCGTCAACTATGCTCTTGGTCCTATCTGGTATAACTAAATCTTCATCAATTTCTAAAAGAGTTCCAAGCCCATCACATGTATCGCATTTTCCAAATGGGGAATTAAAGGAAAAAGTTCTGGGTGTAATCTCTCCAATGCTTATTCCACAATGTATACAGGAAAATTTTTCACTAAAAAGTATGTCCTTTCCACCCACTACATTTATAATAACTACTCCATCTGACAATTTAAGAGACGTTTCTATGGAATCAGTTAATCTGCTTCTTATTTCATCCTTTACTATAAGTCTATCCACTACAACTTCTATAGTATGTTTCTTATTCTTTTCCAAATTTATCGTTTCATCTTCCAGATCTACTATTTTTCCATCAACCCTGGCTCTAACATATCCATTCTTTTTTATATTTTCAATTATTTTCACATGCTGACCTTTACGCCCATTTATCAATGGCGCAAGCACTTGTATTTTAGTTCTATCAGGCATGGATAGCACATTGTCAACCATCTGATCTATAGTCTGCTGAGTTATTTCCCTGCCACATTTAGGACAGTGAGGTATTCCTATCCTAGCATACAACAACCTTAGATAATCATATATCTCAGTAACTGTTCCTACTGTAGAACGAGGATTTTTACTTGTAGTTTTTTGATCAATGGATATTGCAGGAGACAAACCTTCTATATATTCTACATCAGGTTTATTCATTTGGCCTAAAAATTGCCTGGCATAAGCTGATAGGGATTCCATATATCTTCTCTGTCCCTCTGCATATAGAGTATCAAATGCAAGAGAAGATTTACCTGATCCTGAAAGCCCTGTAAAAACTACCAACTTATCTCGTGGTATAGTTAAATCTACATTTTTCAAATTGTGAACTTTAGCACCTTTTATAATTATGCTGTCCCTCATAATTCTAACTCCTTAGTATATAAATCTATTTTATCTTCTTTTTCTCTTTTTGTAGCTTTAGTATTATGTCTCTAAGTACAGCTGCCTCCTCAAATCTTAATTCTTTTGCAGCTTGCCTCATCTGTTTTTCATTACTTTCTATTAATTTATCTATATCTTTATTATTTCCAATAATAGCTTCATCTAATGTATTATATTCTTCTTTTTTTTCTAAAACTGTAGTAGCCTCAATTACATCCCTAATTCCTTTATTTATAGTTTTAGGCACTATTCCATGCTTATGATTATAATCCATTTGTACTTTTCTTCTTCTTTCTGTTTCCGTTATAGCTTTATTCATGGAATCAGTAATTCTATCAGCATACATTATAACCTTGCTTTCAGAATTTCTAGCTGCCCTGCCTATAGTTTGTATAAGTGATCGCTCCGACCTTAAAAAGCCCTCTTTGTCTGCATCCAATATGGCAACCAGTGCTACTTCTGGTATATCTAGACCTTCCCTTAAAAGATTTATTCCAACAAGTACATCGAATTCACCTTTTCTAAGATCTCTAATTATTTTCATTCTCTCTATAGTAACTATGCCTGAATGCATATACCTGGCCCTTATATTCATATCTTTAAAATAATCAGTAAGATCCTCTGCCATCTTTTTTGTAAGAGTAGTTACAAGAATCCTGAAACCTCTTTTTATTGTCTCGTTTATACTGGAATATAAATCATCTATTTGTCCTTTGACAGGCTTAACTACAATCTCGGGATCTAATAATCCTGTAGGTCTCAATATTTGTTCTGCAGTATTTTGGGAATGACAGATTTCATAATCTGATGGAGTAGCACTTACAAACACCACTTGATTTATTTTTTTTTCAAATTCCTCAAATTTTAACGGTCGGTTGTCAAAAGCCGATGGAAGTCTAAACCCATAATCAACCAAAGATTGTTTTCTTGATCTATCTCCTGCATACATGGCTTTTACCTGAGGCAGTGTAACATGACTTTCATCTATAAACAGCAAAAAATTCTTTGGAAAATAATCTATTAGAGTTTGAGGGGGAGAGCCTTTCGCTCTTCCATCTAATATTCTGGAGTAATTTTCAATTCCACTGCAATAACCAACTTCTCTCATCATCTCTATGTCAAAATTAGTTCTCTGCTTTATTCTTTGAGCTTCAAGGAGTTTATCTTGGGCAGTGAGGTCATTTAATCTGTTCTCCAATTCCTCTTCTATTTTAGATATAGCTATCTCAAGTTTCTCCTTAGAAGTAGCAAAATGAGAGGCTGGGAATATGGACACATGTTTTCTAATTCCCATAGTTTCACCTGTTAAAGCATCAAATTCTTTTATTCTGTCAATTTCATCGCCAAAAAATTCTACTTTTATAGCATGACTTGTAGATGAAGCTGGAAATATATCCAAGGTATCCCCTTTTACTCTAAAAGTTCCCCTGACAAAGTTTATGTCATTTCTCTCATATTGTATTTCTACTAATTTCTTAATTATTTCATCCCGGTCTTTTATCATTCCCGGTCTTAAGGAGATAGTAAGTTTTTTATACTCTTCTGGATTTCCAAGACCATATATGCATGATACAGATGCAACTACAATTACATCTTTTCTCTCAAGAAGAGCTGAAGTTGCTGAATGTCTAAGTTTATCTATTTCATCATTTATAGAAGCATCTTTTTCAATATATGTATCGGTTTGGGGAACATAAGCCTCTGGTTGATAGTAATCATAGTAAGAAACAAAATATTCCACACTGTTTTCTGGAAAAAACTCTTTAAATTCAGAACACAACTGAGCCGCTAATGTCTTGTTATGTGCAAGTACAAGAGTTGGCTTTTGTATTCTTTGTATTATATTTGCCATAGTAAAGGTCTTTCCTGAACCAGTTACACCAAGGAGGGTTTGAAATCTATCTCCTTTTTCTATACCCTTACTTATACTATCTATAGCTTGAGGTTGATCACCTTTAGGTTTAAATTTAGAATGTATTTTGAAAACTCCCATTTTCTAATCATCCTTATCCTTGTTTTTATTTTTAACTTTATTAAGTACATCTGAAAACTTATCTTTATTCAATTTTATTATCGTGCTATCTTTGGGCACATTTCTAGGTACAAATACTATTCCAAGTCTTCTATTTTCATTCATCTTATTATAACTTACTTGTTCAAGTTTTCCAGTTACTCTCTTAATTTTAAACCATATAAAATTTGAGCACTTTCTAGCTATCTCAGTTATTTTTTCTTCATTTTCAATTTTTTGACTGTTTATCTCAACTAGTAAATCACCACTTTTTATTCCCATTTCATTGGCTGGGGAATTTGGCGCTACAGCAAGAACCATAATTCCCTCATCACTGCTTATATATTTAGGTTTTCCAACAGTTTCTATATATCTTTGTATAAATATCATACCCTCATGAGCAAGTGGAGCAAATACTATAACAAATAATTTTAAAAATAAATTTATATTTGCAAATTGTGCTAAAACAAATAACAGAACACTATAAACTATTATAAACATACCGGACATAAAAGTTTTTTCTTTAACATTTCTTGTGAAAGTCACTGAACTATATCCGATTACCGCATAAAATGGCATTAATGTAAGTACTGCCGTCTTCAATAAATTTACATTAGTTATTTGGTTCTTTAAAATTGGCCACCAATTTGGAGTATATAATTGTACATATGAAGCCGTATCCGGTTTAGACTGGAGAATAAAAAATATAGCTATAGGAATTAGCCAATACCTCTGGAGTGCAAATCCTCCAACTATTCTTCCCGATTTATTTGTAAAAACTGGTATACTTCCTTTTTTGCCATCAATTACAACAAGTATACCTTCTACAAAATGGAGTATAGCAACCATACTCATAAGTGATACTATGTCTATTTTCAAAAAATCCAAACCTGACATATTGAAGTGCATGGAAACTATATTTAATAAAATGCTTATAAATCCAATTAATGCCCCAGAATAAGAAAAACATATAAATCTAGGATTAAAAAACATAAAGACTATAGAAGCTAAAAAGATCAACTCCACTGAAGAATTATTATTAAATGTAATTCCCAAATAAGACATTATAACACTTGCCAAAGTTCCTGCAAAAATTCCTATTACAATTTGAGATATAGTAAGTTCAAGTGTAGTATTAATTTTTTCCCCTATTATCATCTTTTGCATCAACACAATCTTGCTATTTTTTCTATATAGCACAAAAGCTAGTATAGCTAAAAGCACTATAAAATAAAAATTTGTAAGTGCATAAGCTATAGCTTTTAGTGTGTAAACCAACATATTCATTAAAAGTTAATACCCCTTTTCCTCAAATTAAAATTTACTATTTAATTTTACTCTCTGCAATCTGCAATGCCTTTATAAATTGAGGATCTGAGTTTCTATCATATGGCTTGTTTTTTAAACTGTCAGGATATACTACTTGAACATTCGGTTTTATTCCCTTCTTGTGTATATTTTCACCACTTGGAGTATAATATTTTGATATGGTGACCTTTAAGGCAGTTCCTTCTCCAGTATCAAACATAGTTTGAACTACACCTTTTCCAAAAGTTTTTTCTCCAACTAAAGTTCCTAATTTATAATCCCTAATTGCTCCAGAAAATATCTCCGATGCACTGGCAGAATTTCCATTTGTAAGTACAGTAATAGGCATATTATAAAAATTGCCACCTTCAGATTTATACTCTTTTTTATTATTATATTTATCTATTGTAGAAACTACTACTTTACCACTAGGCAAGAAATTAGATACCATTGATACACACTGATCCAGTACACCTCCTGGATTATCCCTCAAATCTATAATTAAAGATTTCATGCCTTTGCTCTTTAACAATGTCAATTCTTTTTTAAAGTTTTTAGCTGTATTTTCATCAAACATGGATACTTGAATATATCCAACATTATTGTCTACAATCTCTCCAGTTACAGTTACCATATTCACTTTGGCCCTCTTTACCTTAACATCAAAGCTGCCTTTATTTTTTCTGAAAATTGTAAGCTTGACTTCTGTTCCCTCTTTTCCCTTCATTATAGAAACAGCTTTTTCAAGCTCATTTCCATTAACTTCAATTCCATTGACTTTTTCAATTATATCATTGGTCATCAATCCAGCTTTTTTAGAAGGAGAATCTTCAAATACCTGCTGTATTTGTATCTTATTATCCTTTGAAGCAACCTGTATTCCAATTCCACTATAATTCCCTTCAGTTTCAGTATTAAAGTCATTAAATTCTTTTTTATTCATAAATACAGTATACGGATCTTTTAATGATGATGTCATTCCTTTTAATGCACCCTCCAAAAGAACACTATCATCTATCTTGCCATCATAATATTTATACAGTGTATTTCTAACTTCAAATATCTTTTCAAATTTACTTATTGCATTTCCCTCTCTGATTTGCCAAAAACTATAAGTTCCAAACATAGTGGCTATATTAGTAGCAATTATAATAAATACTATCCCCAATATCCACTTTTTCTTTTTATTCAAGCTATCTTCACCTCTTTTAATAACATTTAAGCATATAAAAAACTGTCTTATATTAGTATTTATGTAGATATGAAATAATTATAACACTAAAAAAATATAAATATACAAAATTACCTAAAATGTTTTTCTATAAAACTGGCATGCAGATAACTGCATGCCAGTACTTAAAATCATAGATTAAACTGCTAAAAATTTTCTTATAGAAAGTAAACTTCCCAATGCACCTATTATAACTCCTACTAATAAAAATATTCCTAATATATTACTATATACATATTGAGGACTTATTAATTGCATTAATATAAGTGAAGAAGATGTCTTAAAATACAACATCCTATATAGATAATATAAGATTATATCTGCCACACCTGCTCCTATTATACCTATAATAATACCTTCTATTATAAAAGGCCACCTTATAAACCAATCTGTAGCTCCTATATATTTCATTATTCCTATTTCTCTTCTTCGTGAATATACTGTAAGTCTTATAGTATTCCCAATTAAGAATAGAGAAACTCCTACCATTATAACTAATATAACAATTCCTATCCACCTTACAGTTCTAGTTATTTTTACGATTTTATCCACAATTCCTTTTCCATCTTGAATACTTTCAATACCAGGCATATCCTGAATACTGCTTACTAACTTGGAAACATATTCTGGATTTGTTACCTTTATTATGTATGAATTAGGAAGTGGATTATCTTTTTCAAGACCGTCAACTAATGATTTGTTCTGTTCTCCCAATTGATTTCTAAATTTATCTACAGCCTGTGACTTAGTTACATAAGTTAATGATTGAATATTACCATTGGACTTGATTTTATTTTCCAAATCCTTTTTCTGTGAACTAGTTATATTATCTTTTAAGTATACATCTACCTCTACTTTTGATTGAACCTGAAGTATTCCCTGATTTACATTTACCATAGCAAGTATTGATACTCCAAGTATAAAGAGAGTGGCGGCAACTGTAGCTACTGATGCAGTACTTATAGTCTTATTTCTATTTAAGCTTTTTAAAGACTCACTTATAAAAAATTTTATCGTACTAATTCTCATAACCGTATGCACCTCTCTGTTCATCTCTAACAATTATTCCCTTTTCTATTGCTATAACCCTTTTCCTCATGCTATCTACTATTTCTTTGGCATGAGTTGCCATAACCACTGTAGTGCCTGCATTATTTATATCACTTATTGTATCCATTATATCCATGGCAGTTTCAGGGTCTAGATTTCCTGTAGGTTCATCTGCTATTAGTATAGACGGGTTATTTACTATAGCTCGTGCAAGTGATATTCTCTGCTGTTCTCCACCAGACAATTCATTTGGGAATGATTTATATTTTTTAGCCAATCCAACAAGTGATAACACTATTGGAACCTTTTTTCGTATCTGTCTTGAAGAAGATCCAATTACTCTCATGGCAAAAGCTACATTTTCATATACATTTAATGTAGGTATCAATCTGAAATCCTGAAAAACCACTCCTAGATTTCTTCTATAAAATGGTATCTTTCTTCTTGATAAATTTGTTATATCTTTTTCATTTACTATTATATTTCCACTAGTTGGTTCAACTTCTTTAAGCATCATCTTAACAAAGGTTGTCTTCCCGGCTCCACTTGGGCCTACTAAAAATACAAACTCACCTTTTTCTATTTTAAGGTTTATATTGGACAACGCAAATATGTTGTTATTATAAACTTTACTTACGCCTCTAAATTCTATCATTTATACCTCTCCTCAATACATTTCTTTTATTGCAAAAGATTTTATACCCTGATTTTCATTATATCATATAACAATAAGTAATTGAAAATTAAAGTATTAAATTATTATTAATAAAAAAAAGGGTAAAATTACCCTTAAATAGTTTACTGGAGACCCACACTCACTAGAAGTGCATTATCTACTTTTTTCATATCTATATCTGTCATATGGCCGATTTTTTCTTTCAACCTTCTTTTATCCAATGTTCTTATTTGTTCTAACAATACTACCGAATCCTTATTAAGTCCATATGCCTCTGAAGAAATTTCTACATGGGTCGGAAGTTTTGCTTTATTTATCTGAGAAGTAATAGCCGAAACTATAACAGTAGGGCTGTATTTATTTCCTACATCGTTTTGAATAATAATCACAGGCCTAATTCCACCCTGTTCAGATCCTACTACAGGGCTTAAATCAGCATAAAATATATCTCCTCTTTTCACTATCGTTGTCATTTGGCAAATCACTCTCCGAAAGCTTCGCTTCATATTCTTTTAATTCCCTTATGTCACATGCAAAGCCCATTTCCGCAAACTCAAGATTAAGTTGTGCCATTTCTTTATATCCTCTTTCCATTTCAGATATAATATTTAACCTTTTTTTCTCCTTAATATATAATATGATAGCTTCTCTAATAAATTCACTTCTTTTTTTACAATCTTCTTTAAGTGCTGCATTGAACTCATCATATAGTCTTTCTGAGAGGTTCACTACTAATCTTTTTGAATTTGACATTAAAAATTAATACCTCCTATTAACGTAAGCAAAAGATAAACATAAAATAATTATAGTCATAATAATTGTACATGTCAAAAAAATATTCATATTTCAACAATATTTTTTGACACAAATCCTTTACTAGACGTATATTTTTTATATAAAGACCTGTACTTTTAATTTTAGTATGTATTTCAATAAATTAAAATCTTATGTAATAGGAAAATATTAATTTTATAATATATAATTTTTGACTTTTACTACTTTATTATGTTTAATATACACTCTTGGAAGTCTTTTACTCATCATACACAGCACTTCATAACTTATGGTTTCAAGTATGGAAGCTATGTCCTCCGCATCAAATCTCAATTTGTTCTGCTGACCCATAAGTATAACTTCGTCTCCAACATTTATGTTTTCAATATCAGTTACATCAACCATACATTGATCCATGCATATGTTTCCAATAACAGGAGCAAACTTATCATCTATAATAACCTTGGCCCTATTAAATAATCTCCTGGAATAACCATCTGCATATCCAATAGGAAGCGTTGCTATAACAGTTTTTCTATTAGTTCTAAATTTTCTACCATAACCAATATACTCACCTGCATCTAAAGTCTTTAAATGAACTATCTTAGCTTTTAATTGCATTACCGGCTTTATGTCCATGGCATTCTTGTCTACTTCTCCTGATGGATAATATCCATAGATTATTATTCCTGGTCTTACTTCATCAAGATAGGTAAATGGAAGTTCCATTATTGCAGCACTATTAGCTATATTTCTCATATTTATATTAACTTTTCTTAAACTAAGCATGTTATAAAACTCATTATATTTTTCAAATTGGAGTTTAGTATATTCTTTATCGGTCTCATCAGCTGTAGAAAAATGAGAAAACAAACTTTCTACCTCAATATTAGGAAGTTCATTTATTTTACAAATTAAATCTACGCTGTCCTCATTAGGCAAAAATCCTATTCTTCCCATTCCTGTATCTACCGCAATGTGAATTTTTACTCTCTTATTATACAGGCTAGCAACTTTTGATAGCTTTATAGCATATTCATAAGAACACACAGTAGGTTCTATATCGTATAATACTATGTCTTTCAAAAAATTATCATCTGTAATTCCCAGTATCATAATAGGGCATTTTATTCCCTTTTTTCTCAGTTCTATAGCTTCATCCAAAATAGCAACAGCTAACTTTGTAAAACCATTTTGTAAAAGAGTCTGAGCAACTTCAAAAGCCCCATGCCCATAGGCATCAGCTTTCACCACTCCTATTATATCTCTGGCCCCTACTTTGTTTTTTATCTGCCTGACATTGTAAATTAAATTATCCAAATCTACCTCTACCCATGCAGGTCTGAAGACCTTATCCACTTATGTCACTCCTCATTTATACACGGTACCTATATCAAAAATATCTTTTTTCAATTCTATATTTGATTTAAAATCAGTATACTCAACATTTACCATTTTTTCACCGTTAGAGTTATAAATCATTAAAAATCGCGGTACAGAACTTACTGCATTTATATATAGTTCTGCTTTACACATATTTTTATTATTCCCTGGTATATCCAAACTTATAACTTGATACTTTTCATTATATATATTCTTAAATGAATTATCAACCCTTTCATTAGTATATATAAGGCTTACATATTCATCTATAAAACAGAATTTAAATAAGCTATCAAAATCTTCATCTATATTATAATTACTTCCACTACTAAGGTCACTTGCAAATATTTTATTCTGCTTATATATGAATAGTCTATCCTTCCCCAGTTCAAATCTTTTTCCATATTTTTTATTGTATAATTGTTTACCAGTATAATTTATTTTTTGTTTATCATTTTCTATTCGTATATTTACATTACAGCTGTAGCTGTCTAAATCTTTAAGATAATTTATTATTTCTTCAGTGTTTTTTATCTTTTTTCCACATGATACGAAGACAAAAATCACAGCAAAGCACATAATGAAAATACTTAGCAGCTTTTTATACATTTTATACCCCCTATAAATGTATTTCACTACTAATACTATTCCATTAGTTATATTTGTATTACAATCATCTTAACAAATTATCATTTATATAGTATATCTTTCAATATAAATGGTATTTGACTTATAATATCACTGGCATTTACACAAAACATATTTTCCGATAACCTATCCCCACAAAGTCCATGCACATAAGCAGCCATGCAAGCAGCCTCAAAAGGAGTATAATTTTGAGCTGCAAGGGATGTAATCATACCAGTTAAACAATCTCCCATTCCACCTGATGCCATTGCACTGTTTCCAGTAGAATTTATGGCTAAACTGTATCCATCCGTTATAACAGTATTATAACCTTTAAGTACTAATGTTATATCATTTTCTCTGGCAAATTTTCTAGCAATATCTATTCTATTTTCTTTTATATAATGCATGGCTAATCCTGTAATTCCTGACATCTCTCCTAAATGTGGAGTCATTATAATTTTACACTTTCTATCTTTTAAAATATCCAGCCTACCCTTTAAAACATTAATTCCATCCGCATCAATTACCAAAGTACTTCTTACTTTGTTCAGAAGCATTTTTAAAATATTTAGTGTGAATTCATTATTTCCCATACCTGGTCCTACAGCTACAGCATCACACTTTTGAATAAGTTCTTCAAGTTTCTGATCATTTGCCAGATCAACAGTCATTGCTTCTTCAAGTTTTGAACTCATAATATTTTGGAGTTCCCTTCTGCATGCAAGAGTAACTAGTCCTGCCCCACCTTTAACCGCAGATTGGGTACTTATATATGCTGCTCCAGAAAATCCAACTGATCCTGCAATAATTACTACTCTGCCAAAATCTCCTTTGTGAGAATATTTATTTCTTATTTTTAATGTGTTTTTTGCTATTGTATCAGTTATAATAAAATCTCTAATATTAAATTTATTAATTGCAATGCTTGGAATTCCTATATCTTCAATAATTATACTTCCAGTAAATTCATCAGCCTCATAATTTAAAAATCCCTTCTTATATAATTGAAAGGATACGGTTTTATTTGCCTTAATGGAATTTTTTAATACTTTACCTGTATCACCACTAAGTCCTGAGGGAATATCTATAGATAACACGTACTTACTGTTTTCATTTATAAGACTTATAATGTCACCATATATTCCCTCTACATCTCTTGAAAGCCCAGTTCCAAAAATAGCATCAATAGTCATATCACTGAAATATATAGCTGATTTAACCTTTTCTATTTGTTGACTGTTATCTATTATATCTACTTTAACTCCTAAATTTTTTAATATATCATAATTAATCCTGCAATCATTGCTCATATTTTTTTCATTTCCAATTAGAAATACATTTATACATTTTCCTAAATTATATAAATGCCTGGCAACAGCAAATCCATCGCCTCCATTGTTTCCCTTGGTACAAATTATGCAAAAAGAACTGTATTTTTTAGTATCAATATTTTTTACTACCTTTAGCGCTGCGTTTTCCATAAGAACTATACCTGGTATTTTAAGTTCGTTTATACAATAACTATCTATGTTTCTCATTGTTTCAACATTGGCAACTTTCAATATCATCAACCTCCATAACTGCAAATGCTATTGCATTATTAATCTCATGAGATATACTCAAGTGAATTCTATAATTGCCATATTTCTTTGCTAATACTTCAGCTTTTCCCTTTAAAATCACGTTAGGCTTACCTAAATTTGTTCTATGTATGCATATATCCTTAAATTCAAATCCTCTAAATCCAGTTCCAAAAACTTTAGATACAGCTTCCTTAGCTGCAAAGCTTCCAGCTATAGACTCAGGTTTGTTGTTGTTTTTATTAAAATATTTAATCTCATCTTTATCAAATAATCTGTCTACAAGATTAGTATATTTGTCCAACGCACTTTTTATCCTGGATATTTCAACTATATCCACTCCAACACCTAAAATCAACAACACTACCTCCAATACTCATATTGTTATTCAAGTATAATTATACACTATAAAAATTAAGAATATAGAATAAATAATAGGAATAGCTGCAAATTCTATTATCTGTTCTATATTCTTCAATATTTTTAATAAGCCATAGTTTTTATTTGTTTATCAAAGTCCATAGCATAATCATCAACATAATCACCAATTATATCTACAAGATGAATTGGTGAAACTTCCTTCGTGTACAATAACCGCAATAAATTATGTACCTTGTATCTATCAGGGCTTATATTTTTTACACAATCTCTACATATATCAACTAATTTTTCATTGAATATATCCTGTCTTTCTATTTCTATTCCATATGACTGTATCTGTACTATATCCCATCTACATATAATATCTAAATTATTTTTAATTAATCTATAAAAATAATTACTCTTTTTACTGTCACCCAATTTTGTTTTCATAAGATTCTCAATTACCATACATTTCTCCCCCAAACTATATTGTTTTTATAATTGATTTACAGAAATTATATTATCACACATCACAAAAAAATTATGTCACTTTGTGATAAAGTTAAATTATTAATTATCTCTTTTATATGACAACATAATTAGATAACTTCACCATAAACATTCTATTCATTATAATTTGACAATCTTATTCTATTGAATTGCACCATATCAGTAAATCATTTACAAACAATTATAAATTTGGAATCTAGTTTTTAGATGAGTAATCGATTCACACCAAATCACAGATTTGGGTTCTCTGCTTATCTCATTTTATAAGTTATTATTGGGTCTTTTCCAGCTTTAACGTAAGAGTTTAAATTACATTTAAAATTGATATTACAAATAATATCCGTGTTTGTTATAATTACAGGAGTTATAAGCGAATATCCTTTACTTTGTATGAATGTTTTATCTATTTTTATGATTATATCACCGGCTTTAATTTTAGAACCTTCTGATACTACTCTTTTAAACCCTTTTCCTTGCAAATCTATAGTATCTATACCTATATGAACTAAAACTTCCAAGCCATTATCCAGAATAATTCCAAAAGCATGATTTGTATTAAATATAAATGATACTACTCCATCAGCTGGGGATAGTATGCTGTCCCCTATAGGCTCAATAGCCACTCCATCTCCTGCAATTCTATTTGAAAATATCTGATCAGGTACTTTTGACAAACTCACAACCTTTCCATCAGCTGGAGAAAGTATCTGAAATTCCTTTTTTAAGAAATCAAACATTTTTACCTCCCATAATTACAAAATACTCAAGCATCAAGAGTATATATTGCTAAAATTTGTTTGTCAACACTTAATCTAAATTTTAACTATTTTTGTTGATTTTAGTTTATAACTATATTATACTGTATCTATATTGAATAATTATTATTAGGTAATAAGCAGGAGGGCTTAGAATGAATAAATCCATAAAAACAAAGAAAAAATGGAAATGTCTTATTTGCGGTGTAATATTTGAGGGAGATGAGCCTCCAAAAATCTGCCCTGTATGTGGAGCAGACTCCAGTCAATTTGTGGAAGTAGCAGAAAATAATATGTCCTTTAAATCCAACTCAAAAGATAGGTTTATAATAATAGGAAACGGTGCAGCAGGATTTAATGCTGCAAAGTCTATAAGAACACGAAATACCAAAGCTGACATAAAATTAATATCAGAAGAAAAATATTTAACATATTACAGGCCTGAGTTGTCAGATTATCTTGCGACTTCCATACCTGATGATAAATTTTATGTAACCGGTCCAAAATGGTATGATGAGAACAATATAGAATTAATCCTCAATACTTCAGTTAAATCTATAAATTCAAAATCTAAAAAAATATACCTTAGTAATAATAAAGAACTATCATATGATAAATTAATCCTTGCAAATGGAAGTGTAAATTTTATACCTCCTATAAAAGGCAATGATAAAAAGGGAGTATTTACTCTAAAATTTTTAAAAGATGCGGACAATATAAAAGAATACATGAATAAATCTAAAAATGCCGTAGTCATAGGTGGTGGTTTGTTAGGTCTTGAAGCTGCATGGGAAATGAAAAAAAATGGTCTTTCTGTAACTATCGTTGAATTTTCGGATAGACTGCTTCCTAGACAGCTGGATACTAAAGGAGCTGAAATATTCAAAAAATACATTGATACATCTGGTGTTTCCATAATCCTTGGCGATAGTGCAGATGAAATACAGGGTCAGGATAAAGTATCTTCTGTAAAATTAAAAAGTGGAAAAATTATCAATACTGATTTAGTTCTATTCTCTATAGGAATACGTCCTAATAAAACATTAGCTGAAAATTCAGGTATAAAAGTCAATAAAGGTGTCATTGTAAATGACAGAATGGAAACTTCTGCAAAAGATATATATGCATGTGGAGATATATGTGAATACAATGAAAAAATCTACGGTAACTGGCCTGCTGCCGTAGAAATGGGAAAAACAGCTGGTAATAACGCTGTAGGTGATGAAGTCCATTTTGTATCTTTTGTATCTTCTGTTATATTTGCTGCAATGAACTGTAATTTGTTTTCCTGTGGAAACTTCTCAGAGGATTTTAAAAATATTTCATCTAGTGATCCTTCCAAAGGAACATACTCAAAATTATTCTTTGAAAACAATAAATTAGTAGGTGGCATTCTTATAGGTGATACTTCAAAATCCGGTAAAATAATGTTAGCAATACAATCCGAAAAAACATTAAATGATGTTTTAAAAGAAAATACTTTATAATATAAAATTATGAAAGCTCCAGAATCAATATATTCTGGAGCTTATTTATTAACAAATCTTCTTTTATTCCAAAAAAGTGCATTAATTTCTCCACCTATTATAGTAATATTAGATAAAATAAACAGCCATGTCAAAAGTACTATTACAGCACCTATACTTCCATATATTAAAGAATAATTGGCAAAATTATTTACATAAAAAGCAAAACATATAGATACAAGAATCAATGTTATAGTGGATACTATTGACCCCGGAATTACTTCATACCACTTCAGCCTGACATTAGGTGTATAAATATAAACTGCCCCAAAAATGGAACTTATTGAAAAAATTATTATTAAATATCTTACTACATTCCAGGCAAAATTAAAGTTTCCATTAAGTCCTAATTCGGTTGTCAGAAATCGTCCTAATAATTGTCCAAATATCAAGAGTATACTAGTAATTAAAATTATAAATATAATTCCAAAAGTACAAAGTATTGATATCGTATATAATTTTAAAATTCCTCTATCCTCATCTTCACCATATGCTTTGTTAAGGCCTTTAATAACAGCTTGAAAACCATTTGAAGCACTCCATATAGTAAAAATAAAACTTAAAAATAATATTTTATTATTCCTGGTATCTACAATATTCACAATCGTACTTTCTATAATTTTTAAAATATCTTCGGGAAGTATTCCATTTAACATAATCAATATATCACCACTTTCCACAGGAATATACCCTACAAGGCTTATAATAAATATTAAAAAAGGGAAAAAGGAGAAGACTAAACTATAGGCAAGTTGGGAGGAAAGTGCCATAACATCATCTTTTACAAATCTTATTACAAATATTTTTAAATTATATATAAACTTACTTCGCATATATACACCAACCTTTATAATTAAACTACATAGTATATATAGTATTTCCTACTTTATAAATTTATTATTTGTTTTACTCCTTTATTCTAAATATAAATAAAACAATTTCATAAAATTTGTTGAAACCTAAACAAAAAAAGGATAAACTAATTATATATAATAAAAATAGAGAAGGAAGGTTAATAATGAAAAGTTTTACTAAACACTTATTAATTGTATGTGCTGTATGTGCAACAACAGGAATAGCAAGCCACAGTACTGCATTTGCTGCAAATAATGAAGACAAGTCTTCTATTGAATCTTCTCAAATAACAACATCTAGTTCGGCTGTAATTTCAAACACAGATAATAATTCCACAAACACAGAAGGTTCTATTGAGGACAAGTCGATTTCTACTACTAAAGATGACACTTCTTCATCTGAAAAAAATACTTTATCTAGTACTAATACAGAATCAAGTGTAGAGTCGAGTGAAAAATCAAAAAATACATATTCAACTGAGGACAATGGAACAATTACTGCAAACTATTCTCAAAAAGTAAATTCAGATAGTAGTAATGTAGTTACGAAGGATAATGTTGCAACAACTAAAACATGGCAGGTCAAGTTTAATCAACCTGTTACTATTGATTCATTAGAAGGAAAAATAGAGCTAATAAACGAAACTACAAATGCAGAAGTTCCAATTACAATGACAATAGTAGAAAATAGTCTCGATCAAACTGTACTAATAACACCATCAGTTGCGCTTGACTTTGATAATGAGTATCATTTGTCAGTTTCCCAAAGTATAACATCAAAGTTTGGAAAAGTTCTTTCAAATCCTACTATAGTTAGCTTTAAAACACAATCGAGTATATCCTCAATTAATGATATCAATTTAACTATAAAACAAGGAGGAGCTTTTACTTTACCTACAACTGTAGATGCAACTATGTCCGATGGAACTACATCCAAAGTTGCTATATCTTGGGACAAGCAATTGAACAGTACAAGAAGTCCTGGCAATTACACATTCAATGGTACCGTAAGTGGTTATAAAAATACTGTAAAATTAAACTTGACTATAGAAGCTGTTCCTCAATCTCCTTCACCTACAGATGGTAAGAGAACTCAAAATGCTACTGAGCTTAAATTGTATAATTATCTTTCAGATTATACTAATAGAAATTCGGTTTACGATAGAGCTGTTCAAATACATGCTTCCTTAGGCTATGGTGATGATCCATACAGTAACAACTGTGCATTTTATCAAAGTACAGCATTGAGAAGTATAGGTATAAATATACCAAACTCTACTGCAAATACTAGAACTCTTACAAATGTACTTACAAATTTGGGATGGAAAATATCATATGATTTATCTCTTTTGTTACCGGGAGATATATGTTTTACTATTGGTGCTTCGAACGGGACAGGTCCAACTCATACCTACACTTTTATGAAGTGGGCTGATCCTGATGATTTCCATTATGCTTATATATGTGATAATCAAGGCGGCGATTGGCCTTATACTGATGATGGAAATACAGATGCATACCATGAAAGAAGTATTGATACCCAAACATCTATAGCTGATAAAATATCATATTTCATGTATCCACCAGCATAATAAAAATAAGCTTGTACTCTTTATTAAAGGTACAAGCTTATTTTTTATCTAGATTCAGCTCACATTAGGCCTCACACCAAATCGCAGATTTGGAATCCTACTTAAAATATCTGTTTAATACTCCCTGAAAAGCTGCTCCGTGTCTAGCTTCATCTTTGCACATTTCATGTACTGTGTCATGAATTGCATCATAATTCAATTTTTTTGCAAGTGTAGCTAATTTCTTCTTTCCAGCACAGGCACCTCTTTCAGCATCTACTCTCATCTGTAAGTTTTTCTTTGTATCATTTGTAAGTACTTCCCCTAAAAGTTCAGCAAATCTTGATGCATGATCAGCTTCATCTTCAGCAGCTCTTCTATATGTTGCTGCAACTTCTGGATAACCTTCTCTATCTGCTTGACGAGCCATAGCAAGGTACATACCAACTTCTGAACATTCACCAGTGAAATTGTCTCTTAATCCCTGTAAAACTTCAGGATCAACTCCCTTTGCAATTCCTACTTTATGCTCATCAGCCCAAGAAACCTCATCATCAGTTTTTTCTTCGAACTTATCAGCTGACGCACCACATACTGGACATTTTTCTGGTGCCTTTTCTCCTTCATATACATATCCACAAACTGTACAAACAAATTTTTTCATAATAAAAATCCTCCCTTAATGGTTTATATTTAATAATTTATATCGTAAATTTTTTTATGTTTCTTTCAACAATTATTATTATATAACACTAATTATTAAATTGCAAGTATTTTTATAATTTTTTATAATAAAAAACATAATAAGTAAAAAAACTTACCATGTCTCTTATTAAAACTTATTATATCTTTTCTACTTCTTTTAATATTTCTGATTCAACTTTTTCAAAATCTGGTACATAACTTTTTACAAGTTTCATATTACCTCTTAATCTATATTCTCCAAGTGATGCTGGAATAAGTATACTATCTCCAACATTTATAGGTTCGGCACCATTGTCATATATAATATCGCCTTGTCCTTCCACACATGTAAATATATAAAATCTTTCCTTATCGCTAATTTCAACAGCTTCTTTATAAATATCATAAAGTTCTAAAGAAAATTCTTTTGAAATGCATATATAGGTTTTAAAAAATCCTTGTCTCTCTACCCTAAGTCCTGTACTTTTTTCACCTCGTAATTTTAAATTGACTACATCCAGGGCCTTTTTTACATGTAATTCCCTTCCCCTATTATAATCATACACTCTATATGTTATATCACTGCTCTGTTGTATTTCTGCTAAAATTACACCTTCACAAATTGCATGTATCATGCCGCTTCTTATAAAATAAACATCTCCTTTTTCTACAGGTATCCTATTCATATACCTTTCTAAATTTCCATTTGAAATTCCATTTCTAAATTGTTCCAGAGTACACCCTTCTTTAGTTCCAACTATTAAGCTTGCTCCTGGAAATGCCTTTATTACATACCATGCTTCTGTCTTGCCCATTTGATTTTCAACTCTATTTGCATATCTGTCATCTGGATGAACTTGTATGGATAGTTTGTCCGTAGCATTGATTATTTTTACAAGTATGGGAAAATTTTTCTTGTCTATTTTTGTGCCTACTATTTTATCTCCCGTCTGCTTAATAAGTTCATCAAATCTCATGTCTTTGAATTTACCATTTGCAACTATACTCATTCCATTAGGATGGCAAGATATATCCCAGCTCTCACCAATATCCCCCTCCGGAAGATTACTCCTAAACAGTCCTAAATCTCTACCTCCCCATATCTTTTCAAAATATAAATTTTTAAATTTTATAGGATACATAAAATCAACTCCTCATAAACTATTTAGTAAATATAAAAGTATTCATTAATTAATATTATAACATTATAATATTGTGACAATTTACCATTGTATTACTTTTATTGTGTTGTATTTCCATAAATCTGATGGTATATTGATATTAATTAATATTAATTAATATCAATTATTATATAACATTAATTAATATGTGAATTTTAGGAGGGTTATAAATGAACTTTTTTAATAAGATGAAAGTAAAGAAAACAATGCTATTAAGTTTCTGTGTAGTAGCAATATTTATCGTAATAGTAGGTGCTATAGGATGTATAAATATTAAAAGAATAAATTCAGCTTCCAATCAACTATACAATGAAGATCTAAAAACTATTAAAAATTTAGACAAATTTGATGCCAATACAATGCATTTACGTTTAGAAATAATAAATTTAGTTGAAAGCCGTGATAAAAATAAAACTGCTGATACTTTAAAAACTATATCTCCATATAAAGATGAAAATGATCGTATATTAACTTTATATAAGCAATCAAATTTAACTTCTGAGCAGAAAACATTGGTATCCCAATTAGACAATGAACTTATTTCATGGAGAACTATATACAATAAAATTCTGAATTTAATGGCTGCGGGAAAATATGACGATGCAATGTTATTAAACAAACAAGCTGCTAGTTATAGAAATAAGTTAACATCTACTATAGAAAAGCTGATTCAAATAACAGTGCAGAACTCCAAAAGCAGTAATATTAAAAACAATGCTCTATATACGTCATCTTTAATTGCTATAATTTTAATTACAATAATCGGATTGACTATTGCAATACTTTTAGGTAATATCCTAGCCTCTTCCACAGGAAAAGTGCTTAATAAAATTTTATTATTTGCAAATTCTCTTAGTAATGGTGATTTAACTAAACGTTTAAGTATTTCAAGTAAAAATGAATTTGGTATCATATCAAATGCATTAAATAATGCTACTGAAGATATAAAAAATCTAGTTAGTGAAATAACAAGCAGTATAAAAACCATAAATTCCTCAAGTCAGGATCTATCTGCTACAACTGAAGAAATATCCTCCATGATGTCCTCTGTAAATGAATCGACTGCCCAAATAGCTGAAGGCTCTCAAAATTTAAGCAGTATTACAGAAGAAATAAGTGCGTCATCGGAGGAAATGGAAGCAAATACAAGTGAACTTTCAGGAAAAGCTAATGAGGCTTCAAAGTCATCTGTTGAAATAAAAAACCGTGCTGTAAAAATAAAACAGAAAGCTTCCAAAAGTATAGAAGAAAGTGCCTCTGTATATGAAGAAAAGAACAATAAAATTTTAAAAGCTATTGAAGATGGAAAGGTTGTTTCAGAAGTAAAGACAATGGCAGCTTCCATTGGAAATATAGCCGAGCAAACCAACCTGCTTGCATTAAATGCAGCAATTGAAGCAGCAAGGGCTGGTGAGCAGGGAAGGGGATTCTCTGTAGTTGCAGATGAAGTTAGAAAACTTGCTGAGGAGTCATCAACTACCGTTGAAAGTATAAATAAAATGGTACTGGCTGTAGAAACAGCTTTTAAAAATCTATCTGACAGCAGCAAAGAAGTACTCGAATACATAGCAAACAATGTCAAACCAAATTATCAGTTCCTTATGGATACGGGAATTCAGTATGAAAAGGACTCTGAATTTATAAATACTATATCCAAAGAAATAGATAGCTCTTCAAAACAGATGCATGAAGCTGTATCCCAGGTAAGCACGGCTATACAAAGTGCTGCATCCACAGCAGAGGAATCTGCTTCAGGTTCTGAAGAAATACTTGGAAGTGTAGGCGAAGTTACCAAAGCCATTGAAGAAATCTCAGTTTCTTCTCAAAGTCAATCCGAAATGGCTGAAAAACTTTCAGCCATGATAGATAAGTTCACAATAAATTAAATTGTAATAAATATATTTTTGTTCTATAATAATTAGAATATCACTCATCGGGAGGGTTCATAATGAATATATTGGTTTGCGGTGGTGCGGGTTATATAGGAAGCCATATGGTTGCCCACTTATTAGAAAATAATCATAATGTAGTAATACTTGACAATCTTCAAACAGGTCATAAAGATGCAATTTTAGGTGGAAAATTCTATTTGGGGAATTTAAAAGACAGTATTATCTTAGATAAAATATTTACTGAGAATAAAATTGATGCAGTAATTGACTTTGCAGCAAATTCCCTAGTCGGTGAAAGTGTAGAAAATCCACTTAAATATTTTGATAATAATATTGGATCCACTATAAGTCTTTTACAATCCATGAACAAACACAATATAAAATATATTGTATTCTCATCTACAGCTGCAACTTATGGAGAGCCTGAAAATGTGCCTATACAAGAACAGGACAAAACATTTCCAACGAATCCATATGGTGAATCCAAATTAGCAGTAGAAAAAATATTGAAATGGTGTGACAATGCCTATGGCATAAAATATACTGCACTTCGATATTTCAATGCATGCGGTGCACATATAAATGGAAAAATAGGAGAAGATCATAATCCAGAATCTCATCTTATTCCAATAATACTTCAGGCTGCTATGGGTAAAAGAGATAAGATAATGATCTTTGGTGATGATTATAATACTGAAGACGGGTCTTGTGTTAGAGATTATGTACATGTATCAGATCTGGCTTCTGCCCATTTACTTGCTCTAAAAAGATTGCAATCTGGTGGTGAAAGTAAAATTTACAATTTAGGCAATGGAAAAGGTTTTTCAGTAAAAGAAGTAGTTGAAGTTGCAAAAAAAGTTACTGGAATAAATATCAAGTCAGAAATTGCAGATAGACGTCCAGGAGATCCTGCAACACTAATAGCTTCTTCAAACAAAGCAATTAAGGAATTAGGCTGGAATCCTAAATTCAACTCTTTGGAAACAATTATTGATACTGCATGGAAATGGCATAAGAATCATCCAAATGGATATAGCAAATAGTTTAAAAGACAATGCATCATAAAATAGATTGCATTGTCTTTTATTAATTATGCTGAAAAATATTTATCATTACCTTAAACACAATAATATCCAATATTATTGCAATACTTTTTTAGTTTCAAATACAACTCTAAACTCAGTGCCTTTTCCTACCTCACTTAACACATCTATGATGCCATTATGTTCTTCTACTATACATTTTGCAATTGAAAGTCCAAGTCCAAAACTGCCTTCTCTTTTTGCCCTTGATTTATCAACTTTATAAAATCTATCAAAAATTTTACTTAAGTGTTCTCTTGGTATACCTTCCCCTGTATCTGATACTGTTATTTGAATTCTACTTTTAACCATGGTCGTTTTTATTGTAACAGTATCTCCAGATCTTGTATGTTTTATAGCATTGTCAATTAAAATAGCTATAAGCTGCTTAATTCTTCCTTCTGTTCCTTTTAGAAAGATATCCGGTTCAACCTTGGATATAATCTTTATTCCACTTTGAATTGCCACTGCTTCAAAAGGTTGTACTGATTGAACAACCGCATTGCTCAAATTAAACTCATTTTTACTAAAAGAAGTTTTACTTGAATCAGACCTTGCAATAAATAAAAGTGCCTCTATAAGTTTAGTCATTCTAGTTGTTTCAAGTTTTACATTCCCAAGCCACTTTTTCTGACTTTCCACACTATATTCCCTATTATCCAATACTATATCAAGATTTGTAGTTATAACGGCAAGAGGCGTACGAAGTTCATGAGATGCATCTGCAACAAATGCTTTTTGTCTTTCCCATGCTGTCATAACAGGTTTAAGAGATACATTGGCAAGAAACAAACTTATTATAAATACAAGTACAAGACTTATTATACAAACTAATATAGAAATCATAATTAATCTTCTTAATACTTCATTATCAAATGATTTATCTACAAAAACTATAATACGTCCATAGGGCTTAGCTATCTCAAGATATCGTAATTTATAGCTTTTATACGTTATAATTCCTTTATCCTTATTATCTTTTAAAATCTTTTCTATTACATTATATGACGAATCTCTAGTTATAATGGAATTACTGGAGATTTCACGAACAGCTCCAGATCTATCTATTTTTATAAAGAAACTATCAGATGGTGTTAAATTTCTTTCAGGTGGTGAAGGTGGCAAATTTTCCATCTCTGCTGTTTTAACCATTCTCATATAAGAAGAATGATCAAAACTTTTTTTCATAAGTATGTATATACCTGAAAATATAGTAATAAGCACCAAACTCGTTAATATCAAATTAATTAAAATAAGTTCTATTTTTAATTTACGAAACATAATCAAACCTCTTTCAAGCAATATCCGATTCCTCTTATAGTTTCAATAATAACATTACAATTTAATTTTCTCAATTTCTTTCTTAAATATGAAAAATACACCTCAATATTATTATTCATTTCAACATCTGAATCAATTCCCCATACTCTATCCAAAATCTGATCTTTGGTTATTACTTGATTTTTGTTTCTAACTAACAATTCTAAAAGTTGTGATTCTTTGGCAGTAAGCTTTAAACTTTTATCATTACATCTTATTTCTGTCCTTAATGGGTCAAAAGTCAAAGATGATATTCTTATTTCCTCACTTTGAATAAAATGAGTGTGTCTTCTACCAAGAGCTCTCACCCTTGCAAGAAGTTCCTCTGTAGAAAAAGGTTTTACAAGATAATCATCTGCGCCATTATCTAGTCCTTCCACCCTACTTTCAATGGAATCCATAGCAGTCAAAATAATCACAGGAATCTCACTTCCACTTTTTCTAAGATCTCTTAGCACATCCAAACCCTCTTTACCTGGAAGCATTCTATCTAAAATTATAAGATCATATATTCCCGTTTCAGCCATCTCCTGGCCTTTAATACCATCATAAGCAGCATCTACGCTGTAGTTATTTTTCTTTAATATGTAAACTAGAGCATCTGAAAGCATGTTTTCATCTTCAATTAAAAGTATTCTCATAATTTACCTCCTCATTTTAATTATAAACAATAATAAAGTATAAATATAGTAATGTTTAAATTTATTTTACATTTATTACACATAGTTTTAAGCATTCTTTAAGGTTTATTCTGCAAAATAATATTAAAGTAATTTAATTATATTTTAGATTGAGGTGAATTAAATGCAGAAGAATATAGTATATTCTATTGTAGTTCCACTTTATAATGAGGAATTGGTAATTGATGAAAGCTATTCCAGATTAAAAAAAGTTATGGATTCTACTTATGAAAACTATGAAATCATATTTATAAATGACGGAAGCTCTGACAGCACACAAAAAAAAGTACAGCAAATATGTAAAATAGATCAAAATATAAAACTTATTAATTTCTCAAGGAATTTTGGTCACCAATGTGCAATAACTGCAGGTATGGAAACCTCTATTGGCAATGCAATAGTGGTTATAGATGCTGATCTTCAGGATCCTCCTGAAGTTATCCCTGAAATGATTAAAAAGTGGAAAGAGGGCTATGATGTAGTATACGGGAAAAGAGCCAAAAGACAGGGGGAATCTTTCTTTAAAAAACTTACTGCTCGAGCATTTTATAGGCTTTTAAAAGATATGACCAGTATAGATATACCTGTAGATACAGGTGATTTCAGACTTATAGATAGAAAAGTCTGCAATACTTTGAACTCATTGCCTGAAAGGAATAGATACGTAAGAGGTCTTGTAAGCTGGATAGGTTATAAACAAACTTCTGTAGAATTTATAAGACATGAAAGATTTGCAGGTGACAGCAAATATCCTCTTAAAAAAATGTTGAAGTTAGCTTTTGACGGAATTACCTCATTTTCATATAAACCACTTGTATTATCTGGATATTTAGGTGTACTGTCGTTAATTATAGGGATAATTTCAACTATAGCAACTATAACAAAACACTTGATTAATAATACAAATATAATAAATTTTGGGTTTATCATATCAATTAACTTAATTATGTTTGGAATTGTCTTAGGATGTATAGGCATATTAGGTCAATATATAGGAAGAATTTTTGATGAGAGCAAAGCAAGACCTAATTATATTATAGAAAGTATAATAAATAACAAGGAAAATATAAAACATGAATACACTAACTAAAACAATAACTCATATTTTCAACGGTAAACTCAAATTATTAAGTCGCTTTTCTATAACAGGTGTATTAAATACATTAATAGATTTTATAGTATTTTCCCTATGTCAAAGTGTATTTGGATTTCATTACACTATAAGTCAGATAGCAGGATATAGTTTTGGAGTAACAAACAGCTTTATATTCAATAAAAAGTGGACCTTTGAAAGCAATAAACCAAAGAAGAAATTATATCATGAATTGATTCAATTTATTATAGTAAATATAGTTTCACTATTAATAACTATATTTTTTATGAAATTATTAATAAATACTTTTATCATAAATGTATATGTATCAAAGATAATAGTAACTCTCATAGCACAAGTAATAAATTTTTTATCATACAAACTTTGGGTATTCAATTAAGGAGGAACATTGATGAAACAACTTAAATTAACTAAAGAAAAGATTGGAATAATATTAGTACTAATTCTGTCTGGAATCCTAAATCTTGCAAATTTAAGCATAGAAAATTACGGAAATGAATATTATGCAGCTGGTGTAAAGAGTATGGTTTTAAACTTTAAGAATTTTTTCTTTGTATCATTTGATCCTGCGGGATTTGTATCTATCGACAAACCTCCTTTGGGATTTTGGATTCAAGCTATATCTGCCAAAATATTTGGATTTAGCGGATGGAGTATACTACTTCCCCAAGCGTTGGCAGGTATTATATCAGTTGCTTTAATATATTATATAGTCAAGAGATCTTTTGGTTATGCTGCTGGAATTATTGCAGCCATATGCCTGGCTATAACACCAGTATTTGTAGCTGCAAGCAGAAATAATACTATAGACAATCTATTGGTTCTAGTATTGTTAATTGCATGTGTGTTCTTTTCAAAGGCTGCCGAGAAGGGAAAATTCAAATATCTAATAATAAGTTTGATTTTTATAGGTTTAGGTTTTAATATAAAAATGCTTGAGGCATACATGATAGGCCCTGCTATATATATAACTTATTTAATCTCTTCTGCAGCACCTTTAAAAAAGAGAATAAAGCATCTGGTTATAGGTACAGTTGTACTAATCGCGGTCTCACTTTCATGGGCAACTATAGTAGATTTAGTGCCTTCTCAAAATAGACCATTTGTAGGAAGTAGTACAAATAATACGGTTATGGAACTCATATTTGGTCACAATGGATTGGAAAGACTAAGCAGCAATAGCGGAGGTATGGGTGGAGGACCAGGAAATGGCGGCCAAAATCATAAGAATTTTAATTCAAAGAGCAGCACCACTAATTCCAATAGCATGCAACCTCCTAATGGAACAAGTAACATGCCATCGTTTGGAAATACAAGCAATAAAAACTCAAATTCACAAAATCAAAATATGAAGCCACCTAATATGACTGGCAAAAGCTCAAATGGACAAAATTTTGCTAGAATGCACGGTGGTGTTCCAGGAGGATCTGGAACATCTAATCTTCAAGGAACTTTTGGAGGGCAGACAACAGCTGGAATTTCACGTTTATTCTCTAAAAATATACTTTCCGATCAGATAGTCTGGTTTATACCATTGTCAATATTGGGAATTATAGCAGCAGCTATACTGGAAAAGATAAGATTTCCTTTTAATAACAAGAAAAAACTTGATGTAGTTTTCTGGGCTCTATGGCTTATACCTGGGTTTATATACTTCAGTTATACAAAAGGATTGTTTCATCCATATTATTTAACAATGCTTGCACCTCCTATTGCAGCATTATCAGGTATAGGAATTGTATCAATGTGGAAACTGTATAAACAAAATGGTATAAAGTCGTGGTTATTGCCAATAGCTTTCATTGTAGAAGGATTAGTCCACTTACTAATGTTATCCTATTTTATCAGCAATATGACATCAACAATTAAAGCTATAATTATAGCTGCATTAATATTGTGCTTTGTATCATCTTTCATTCTTATAATCTATAAAATAATGAAAAAATCCGTTATGGATAAAACTGAAAATATAAGATTTGCTAAGATATTTACAACACTTGCTCTGATAGGTATTCTTGTAACTCCAACTATAGGTGCTTCTGCTGCTATAAATCATTCAGTAAATGGAACCATACCTGCAGGTGGTCTTGAACTTTTATCAAAAGATAGTAGTTCTAAATCAAATAATTCTATGATGAAAAGAGGAAACTTTGGAGAAGGAAGCAATGAAAAACTTATTAAACTTTTGGATAAAAATATTAAAACTGAAAAATATGCGCTTGTTGTATCTAGCGCCAACAATGCCGGAAGTATAATAATTGAAAGTGGCAAGAGTGTAATGGCCCTTGGAGGTTTTTCAGGCTCAGACAATATAATATCCTTAAATAAATTTAAACAACTTGTAAAAAAAGGTGAAGTAAGATACGTTCTCACAGGAGGAATGGGAAGAAATTCTAATTCCATTATGAGTTGGGTCGAAAAGAATGGTAAAGCTGTTTCAGAGAGTAAATGGAAAGATACATCTAGTTCCAATAATATTAAAGAACAATTTACCAATAGGTCTTCTTCTAAATCAGACAATACCAAAACAAATAGCAACTCAAAGCAAAATGATAAAAATAATAGTTTTGGTGGAATGAATGATTCTCAGACATTATATGATTTAAAAGGTACTGTAAAATAAATGATAAGAGCTGTTCCAAATTTACGGAACAGCTCTTATCATTTATAAAGTTTTCCTTAACTCCCAGCTCTTAAACTACAATGACTAAAATTTTAATATTCTTTAATAACACTGTTAAATACTGAAATTTTTTAATGTTCACAATATGAGTAAATTATCTAAAGAGCTGTCCACTTATTATTAATTTCTGTATTTCATTTGTCCCTTCATATATTTGAGTTATCTTTGCATCCCTCATCATTCTTTCAATCTCATATTCCTTCATGTATCCATTTCCGCCAAGCATCTGAACTGCTTCTGTAGTTACATGCATGGCTGCATCTGTGCAAGCTATTTTAGCTTTTGCAGCTGACAATCCATATGGTCTTCCCTCTTGTTTGTCTATGGCTGCCTTATACAATACATATTTAGCCTGTTCTATTTCAAGATCCAATTCAGCCATTTTGAATGCCAAATACTGTTGTTTGAACAATGGCTTGCCAAATTGTATTCTCTCTTTCATATACTGTTTCGCACGTTCAAATGCTCCTTCGGCTATTCCAAGTCCCTGAGCTGCTACGCCGATTCTTCCTCCATCCAATGTACTTAATGCTATCTTTAGTCCTTTCCCTTCTTCAGAAACTAAATTTTCTGCAGGAACTTTACAATTTTCAAATACAAGTTCTGACACCTGAGCTGCTTTTATTCCACACTTGTCCT
>NZ_APMH01000024.1 GCF_000359585.1 Clostridium tyrobutyricum DSM 2637 = ATCC 25755 = JCM 11008
TTACTTCTATTGTTGAATAATTTGTTTGTAAAAATTAAAAAGCATATCACTTTTATTAATAGGATAGGACTTTTTTAAATGAGTTATAAAGATAAAAGAAAGGACGCTTTTGATTATCTTTATAACTTATTTTTATAAAATTATATTTATGTATTTATATAAAAAGTAATTTTATTTTTTACTTGTAAATTAAAAAAATATATAGTATAATTAAGAAGTTGTATTATTATAACAGTGATGATGCAAGAGGTTGCCGGGCTTCCGGGTAATTCTTGATTGAACTAATCTAGGTCTTTGAACCAGATGACAGTGGTTCTGTGAAGTATTCCTTGGCTGTATAATGAAACGCCAGGAACAGTTTATAGAATATATCTACTGTTGTACGTAAGAAGCAAAGCGTGCATGAAAAGGAGGGAAATTAAATGGCAAAACAAAAAATAAGAATAAGATTAAAGGCTTTTGATCATAACATATTAGATCAATCGTCAGAAAGAATTGTGGAAACAGCTAAATCTACTGGAGCCAAAGTAGCAGGTCCAGTACCATTGCCAACAGAGAAGGATGTTGTTACAGTACTTAGAGCTCCACATAAATATAAAGATTCAAGAGAACAATTTGAAATAAGAACACATAAAAGACTTATCGATATTATAAGCCCATCACCTAAAACTGTAGATGCTCTAATGAGATTGAATCTACCAGCAGGTGTTGATATTGAAATTAAATTATAATTGTAATAGAGAGTAAAACTATTACGAACTATTATGATTGCATTATGTGATCCGCTAATATGTTGAGGAGGTGTATCGAATGAAGAAGGCAATACTGGGTAAAAAACTTGGTATGACTCAGATATTTGATGAAAATAAAAAGGTGGTACCTGTTACTGTTATTGAAGCAGGTCCATGTGTGATAATACAGAAAAAAACTATAGAAAAAGATGGATATGAGGCTATACAAATAGGTTTTGATGATATAAGAGAAAAACTTGTAAATAAGCCACTTAAAGGACATTTTCAGAAGTCAAATGTAGCTTTAAAGAGATTTGTGAAAGAATTTAAACTTGAAGACATTGATTCCTATGAAGTTGGTCAAGAAATAAAGGCTGATATTTTCGAAAAAGGTGATAAAGTAGATATATCAGGAGTGTCAAAAGGTAAGGGATTCCAAGGAACAATAAAAAGATGGAATGCTCAAAGAGGGCCTATGTCTCATGGTTCTAAGTTTCATAGAGCAGTTGGTTCAATGGGGGCTGCATCAGATCCATCAAGAACATTTAAAAATATGAAAATGCCAGGACATATGGGTAATGTAAATTCAACAGTGATAAATTTACAAATTGCTAAGGTGATTCCTGAAAAGAACCTTATTTTAATAAAGGGTGGAGTACCAGGACCTAACAAAGGATTTGTAACTATAAAAAGTACTATAAAAGCTTAGTTTTAATAGAAAGGAGGATACAGAATGCCTACAGTAGGATTATTTAATAAAGAAGGAAAAAAAGTTGGAAATTTAGAATTATCTGACAAAGTATTTGGAGTTGAAGTTAATGAATATGCACTTCACCAAGTAGTTGTTGCATTACTTTCAAATAAGCGACAAGGAACTCAATCAGCAAAAACAAGATCTGAAGTTTCTGGAGGTGGAATTAAGCCTTGGAGACAAAAAGGAACAGGTAGAGCAAGACAGGGTTCAATAAGAGCTCCACAATGGATTCATGGTGGTATAGTTTTTGCAGTTAAACCTAGAAGTTATAGGATATCAGTTCCTAAGTCCTTGAAAAAAGTAGCTATGAAATCTGCTCTTACTAGTAAAGTTAAGGAAGAACAGATAGTAGTTTTAGATGATTTGAAAATCGATGCTCCAAAAACAAAAGATATGGTAAGCGTATTAAATGCTTTTGAAGCAAAGAAAACATTAATAATTACAGCAGAGTCTGATCAGAATGTATATAGATCAGCAAGAAATATAAGTGGAGTTAGAACATTGCCAGTAAATAACATAAATGTATATGATTTATTGAAATTTGACAAACTTATAATAACAAAGGATGCTGTATCAAAAATTGAGGAGGTGTATGCATAATGAAGTATACTGATTATGATATCATAAGAAGACCAATTGTAACTGAAAAAACAATGGCTTGCATGACTGATAAAAAATACACCTTTATAGTTGATATACGTGCTACAAAGCCAATGATAAAAAAGGCTGTGGAAGATATATTCGATGTAACTGTGGAAGATATAAAAACAGCAAAATATATAGGAAAAACTAAAAGAGTTGGCGTTCATGTAGGAAAAAGACCGGATTACAAAAAAGCTATAGTTAAACTTTCAGAGGATAGCAAAACTATAGAATTTTTTGATGGAATGCAATAATATATAAAGCATGTATTGGTTTTAGATAACCAGATAAGCGCAAAGAAGGAGGGAATACCATAATGCCAGTTAAAGGATTTAAACCAACCACACCTTCAAGAAGAAATATGACTGTAAGTACATTTGAAGAATTAACTACAAGTGTACCAGAAAAGTCACTTCTTAAAGATTTGAAGAAAAGTGGTGGAAGAAACTCAAACGGTAGAATAACAGTTCGCCATATTGGTGGAGGAGCAAAAAGAAAATATAGAATAATTGATTTCAAGAGAGACAAGGACGAAATACCAGCAAAAGTTGCAACTATAGAATATGACCCAAATAGATCAGCATATATTGCACTTATAAATTATGTAGATGGAGAAAAAAGATACATAATAGCTCCAGTAGGATTAAAGGTTGGAGATGTTATAGTTTCAGGACCAAATTCAGATATTAAGGTTGGAAATTGTCTTCCACTTGTAAATATACCTGTTGGTACAATAATTCACAACATAGAACTTCAAAAGGGCAGAGGAGCTCAACTTGTGAGGTCAGCTGGAGCATCAGCTCAACTTATGGCTAAAGAAGGAAACTATGCAACACTTAGATTGCCAAGTGGTGAAATGAGATATGTTAGAATTGAATGTAGAGCTACAATAGGAATAGTTTCAAATTTAACACACGAAATAGTTAATTTAGGAAAAGCAGGAAGAAGAAGACACTTGGGAGTAAGACCAACAGTAAGAGGATCTGTAATGAATCCTAATGACCATCCACATGGTGGTGGTGAAGGTAAATCACCAGTAGGTCATCCAGGACCACTTACTCCTTGGGGTAAGCCAGCTTTAGGATATAAGACTAGAAAGAATAAAAAGTATTCAGATAAGCTTATAGTTAAAAATAGAAATAGTAAATAGTTTGAAGAGAATATATATTCTCTTCCTTAAACTATTTTTATGTAATTAGTGAAGGGAGGCTAAAAATTGAGTAGATCAGTTAAAAAAGGACCTTATGTTCAAGAGGTATTATTAAAGAGAATAAATGATATGAATAAAAAAGGTGAAAAAAAAGTTATAAAGACATGGTCAAGAAGTTCAACTATATTTCCACAGATGATAGGTCATACTATAGCAATTCATGATGGAAGAAAACATGTTCCAGTATATATATCTGAAGATATGGTAGGCCATAAACTTGGAGAATTTGCATTAACTAGAACTTATAGAGGACACGTTATAAAAACTGAAAAGACAACTACTGTTGCAAGTCCGGTTAAAGCAAACTAGTAGTTTGAAAGGAGGTAGAAAATATGGAAGCTAAGGCTATAGTTAAATATGTAAGAATGTCTTCAACAAAAGTTGAGATAGTTCTTAATTTAATAAGAGGGAAAGCTGTAAATGAAGCATTTGCTATTTTAAAATATACTCCTAAAGATGCAGCTGTAGTAGTTGGTAAATTGCTTAAATCAGCAGTAGCTAATGCCGAAAATAATTTGGACTTAGATGCTAATAATTTGTATATTTCTGAGACATATTCATGTCAAGGCCCAACATTAAAAAGATTTCAACCACATGCTCAAGGAAGAGCGTTTGGTATAAAAAAGAGAAGCAGCCATATAACTTTGGTAGTCAAAGAAAAAGAATAGTAAAAGGAGGGAAATATATGGGACAGAAAGTACATCCACACGGTTTTAGAGTTGGTGTAATTAAAGAATGGGATGCTAAATGGTATGCTGATAAGAAAAATTTTGCAGATAATTTAGTTGAAGATAATATTATAAGAACTTTTGTAAAAGAAAGAACTAAAATAGCAGGAGTTTCAAAAATTCAGATAGAAAGAGCTGCTAAGAGAATTAAGTTGAATATATTCACAGCTAAGCCTGGAATGGTAATAGGAAAAGGCGGTCAAGGAATAGAAGCACTCAAAGTTGAATTACAGAAGATAATTAAAGGAAAAACTATATTGATTAACATAGTTGAAGTAAAGTCAGCAGAAGCGGATGCACAACTGATGGCTGAAAATATAGCGGTTCAACTTGAAAAGAGAATTTCATTTAGAAGAGCTATGAAACAGACAATACAAAGAGCAATGAGGTCTGGAATTAAGGGAGTTAAAACTACTTGTTCGGGAAGACTTGGCGGTGCAGAAATAGCAAGAGCTGAATCTTATCATGAAGGCACGATCCCTCTTCAGACTCTAAGAGCTGATATAGATTATGGATTTGCAGAAGCAGATACTACTTATGGAAAAATCGGAGTAAAAGTTTGGACTTATAGAGGAGAAGTGCTTCCAACTAAGAAAAATGCTGAGAGTAAAAAAGAAGTTAATGCATAGGAAAGGAGGAATACGATATGTTAATGCCTAAAAGAGTTAAACATCGTAAAGTACAACGTGGTAGAATGAAAGGTAGAGCTACAAGGGGTAATTTCATAGCATATGGAGATTATGCTATACAGGCTACCGAGTGTGGTTGGATTACAAGCAATCAAATAGAAGCAGCAAGAATAGCTATAAATAGGTATATTAAAAGAGGTGGAAAACTTTGGATAAAAATTTTCCCTGATAAACCAATTACCGAAAAGCCAGCAGAAACTCGTATGGGTTCTGGTAAAGGTTCACCAGAATATTGGGTAGCAGTTGTTAAGCCAGATAGAGTATTATTTGAGTTGTCAGGTGTAAGTGAAGAAATAGCTAGAGCAGCTATGAGACTTGCAGCCTATAAATTACCTATAAAAACTAAATTTGTAACTAGAAAAGATTTTGAAGAAGTGGGTGGTGAAAGTAATGAAGGCTAAAGAATTGCAAGAATTAAGACAGAATAGCCCTCAAGATTTACAGGCTAAATTAGTTGATTTCAAATCTGAATTATTTAATTTGAGATTTCAATTGGCTGTAGGTCAGCTAGAAAACCCAATGAGGATAAAAGAAGTAAAAAGGTCTATAGCACAAGTTAAGACTATCCTTAGAGAAAATGAACTAAGGATATTAGAACAGTAGATTGAAGGGAGGTTGTCATGTGGAAAGAGGAAATAGAAAGACAACAATAGGTAAAGTTGTTTCTGATAAAATGGATAAGACGATAGTAGTGTCTGTAGAAACAAAAGTTCGACATCCACTATATGGAAAAATAATTAACAGAACTACTAGATTTAAAGCTCATGATGAAAGTAATGAAGCGAATATTAATGATAGAGTGTTGATAATGGAAACTAGGCCTTTATCTAAGGATAAGAGATGGAGACTTGTTAAAATAGTTGAAAAAGCTAAATAGGTAAGTTGAAAGGAGGTATTTCAATGATTCAGCAACAGACATTGTTGAAAGTTGCAGATAATTCTGGCGCTAAAGAAATTATGTGTGTTAGAGTATTAGGTGGTTCCAAAAGAAAGTGGGGAAACATCGGAGATATAATAGTTGCAAGCGTTAAAAGTGCAACACCAGGCGGAGTTGTTAAAAAAGGAGAAGTTGTAAGAGCAGTTATAGTAAGATCTGTAAGAGGTCTAAAGAGAACAGATGGCTCATACATAAAATTTGATGAAAATGCTGCAGTTTTAATAAAAGATGATAAGCAACCAAGAGGAACTCGTATCTTCGGACCAGTTGCAAGAGAGCTAAGAGATAAGGATTTTACAAAAATATTATCATTAGCACCTGAAGTTCTATAAGATAAGGAGGTGTCTATAGTGGCAAAAGTGCATGTAAGAAAAAAAGATACAGTTATGGTGATATCGGGAAAAGATAAGGGAAAAATTGGCGAAGTATTACAGGTAAATCCAAAGGCTGGTAAAGTTATTGTAAAAGATGTAAATGTAGTTACAAAACATCAAAAACAAAATAAAGCCAATGTAGAAAGTGGCATAATCCATAAGGAAGCGCCAATATATAGTTCTAAAGTGATGCTCTATTGCAATAAATGTAAAAGTGTTACAAGAATAAGTCATAAAATATTGGACGATGGAACAAAAGTACGAGTATGTAAAAAGTGCGGAGAAACATTCTAATCTTTGAAAGGAGGGCAAAATATGAGTTCAAGATTAAAAGAAAAATATAATAAAGAAATAGTTTCTGCTTTAGTAGAAAAGTTTAAATATAAAAATGTAATGCAGGCACCAAAGTTAGAAAAGATAGTTATAAATATGGGTGTTGGAGAAGCTAAAGATAATCCAAAAGTTTTAGAATCAGCAGTAAGTGACTTGACTATAATTACAGGTCAAAAGCCTGTTTTAACCAGGGCTAAGAAGTCAGTAGCTAATTTTAAAATAAGAGAAAATATGCCAATAGGCTGTAAAGTTACTTTAAGAAAGCAATATATGTATGAATTTGCAGATAAGCTAATTAATGTTGCGCTTCCAAGAGTTAGAGATTTTTCAGGAGTCTCTGATAAATCTTTTGATGGAAGAGGAAATTATTCATTAGGAATTAAAGAACAGTTAATATTTCCTGAAATAGAATATGATAAAATAGATAAAGTAAGAGGAATGGATATAATCTTTGTTACAACTGCTAATACTGATGAAGAAGCAAGAGAATTACTTAGATTCCTTGGTATGCCATTTGCTCAAAATTAGGGAGGGAAGAATTTGGCACGTAAAGCTTTGATAGAAAAATGCAAGAAAACACCAAAATATCCAACTAGAGCTTATACTAGAT
Source organism: Clostridium tyrobutyricum DSM 2637 = ATCC 25755 = JCM 11008 (assembly GCF_000359585.1). Lineage (GTDB taxonomy): Bacteria > Bacillota > Clostridia > Clostridiales > Clostridiaceae > Clostridium_B > Clostridium_B tyrobutyricum. Next base: position 7,009 of record NZ_APMH01000024.1, read on the forward strand.
GCAGAATATGTGGAAGACCACATTCTGTATTAAAAAAGTATGGAATATGTCGTATTTGTTTTAGAGAACTTGCATATAAAGGTGAGATACCTGGGTGCAGAAAAGCAAGTTGGTAATTGTTAATATAGATGAAAGGAGGCACAATAAATGGTAATGACTGATCCTATCGCAGATTTACTTACACGTATAAGAAATGCAAATATTGTTAGACATGAGATAGTAGAAGTACCTTCTTCAAACATTAAGAAGGCTATATTAAATATAATGCTTCAAGAAGGATATATAAAAGATTTAGAAGAATATACAGATGGCTCTATTAATATGATAAAATTTTCCATGAAGTATGGTGAAAATAAACAGAGAGTTATAACTGGATTAAAAAGAATTTCAAAACCAGGATTAAGAGTTTATTGCAGAAAAGAAGAAATTCCTAAAGTATTAAATGGACTAGGGGTTGCTATAATATCAACTTCTGGGGGAATTGTTACGGATAAAGAAGCAAGAAAATTAGGAGTAGGCGGAGAAGTACTTTGTTACATATGGTAATGTCCTACGAATACCACAGGAGGTGTAATAATGTCAAGAATAGGGAAGCTTCCAATAGCTATTCCAAATGGCGTAACAGTTACAGTGGCACCAGAAAATTTAGTTACTGTAAAGGGGCCTAAAGGTCAGCTAGTTAAAGCTTTAAGAAAAGAAATGAATATAGAAGTTGAAGATAACCATGTAGTAGTTAAAAGACATGATGATGAAAAACAAACTAGAGCTTTGCATGGATTAACTAGAGCACTTATAAATAATATGGTACTTGGAGTTACAGAAGGATATTCTAAAACTTTGGATTTAATAGGAGTAGGATATAGAGCTCAACTTAAAGGTAAGAAATTAGTTATGAATCTTGGATATTCACATCCAGTAGAAGTTGAGGCTATTGAAGGAATAAGTTTTGAAACACCAACTGCTAACCAAGTAGTAATAAAAGGTATAGATAAAGAATTGGTTGGAGATGTAGCAGCAGACATAAGAAATTGGAGAAAACCAGAACCTTATAAGGGAAAAGGAATCAAGTATCAAGATGAACATATAAGACGTAAAGAAGGTAAAACTGGTAAGAAGTAGTAGAAAGGAGTGAACCTGTATGTTTAAGAAAGATGACAAAAAAAAGTTAAGAAAAAAGCGTCATCTAAGAGTTCGAAAGAAAATTTTTGGAACTTCAGAAATACCAAGACTTGCAGTTTATAGAAGTGAAAAGAATATATATGCTCAAGTAATAGATGACATTGAAGGAACAACTTTAGTTTCTGCATCAAGCCTTGATAAAGACTTTGAAGGAATAGGAAGCAATAAAGAAGCTGCTAAAGTTATAGGCGGAATTATTGCTAAAAGAGCTATTGAAAAGGGAATTAACAAAGTTGTGTTTGATAGAGGCGGATATATATATCACGGAAGAATTCAAAATCTTGCAGAAGGTGCAAGGGAAGCTGGTTTAAAATTCTAAAAAAGGAGGGAAATTAATGAGAATTGATCCTAGCACTTTAAATCTTAAAGAAAAAGTTGTATTTATAAATAGAGTTGCTAAGGTTGTTAAAGGTGGTAGAAATTTTAGATTTAGTGCACTTGTTGTAGTTGGAGATGAAGCAGGACACGTAGGTGTAGGAACTGGTAAATCTATAGAAATACCTGAAGCAATTAGAAAGGGCATAGAAGATGCTAAAAAGAATTTAGTTGATGTTGCAATAGTTGGTACTACTGTACCACATGATATAATTGGCGAATTTGGTACTGGAAGAGTACTTATAAAAACTGCATCAGAAGGAACAGGAGTCATAGCTGGAGGCCCAGCTAGGGCAGTACTTGAACTTGCAGGATTAAAAGATGTTAGAGCAAAGTCACTTGGAACCAATAATCCAATAAATATGGTAAATGCCACTATTAACGGTTTATCAAGATTAAGAACAGCAGAACAAGTTGCTGTACTTAGAGGTAAAACTGTTGAAGAAATTTTAGGTTAGGAGGTAATACCTTTGGCTAAAATTAAAGTAACTTTGGAGAAAAGTTTAATAGGAAGAAAAAAGGATCATATAGCTACAGTTCAGGCACTTGGATTAAGAAAGATTAGAAGTGTAGTAGAAAAAGAAGATACTCCTCAAATAAGAGGTATGATAAACAAAGTGAGCTATCTTTTAAAAGTTGAAGAAGCATAATAAGAGGAGGTGTGAATGCAAATGAAACTTCATGAATTAAAGTCTGCACCAGGATCAAGAAAGGCACCTAAAAGAGTTGGCAGAGGTACTGGTTCAGGATTAGGTAGAAATGCCGGTAAGGGTGAAAACGGACAGAAGGCTAGATCTGGTGGAGGAGTTAGATTAGGATTTGAAGGCGGACAAATGCCATTGTTCAGAAGAATACCTAAAAGAGGCTTTACTAATATATTTGCAAAAGAATATTCGCAGATAAATATTGACAGATTAAATATATTTGAAGATGGAACAGAAGTAACTCCACAGTTACTCTTACAGAAGAGAATAATTAAAAAATCTAAAAATGGATTAAAAATACTTGGAAATGGTGAGTTAAATAAAAAACTTACAGTAAAAGCAGCTAAATTTACCAAAGCTGCAGCAGAAAAAATAGAAGCTGCTGGAGGAAAAGTTGAGGTGATATAGGGTGATTGCAACCTTACGTAATGCCTGGAAAGCTCCGGAAATACGAAAAAGATTATTATTTACACTATTTATGATAGTAATTTTCAGGATGGGAAATTTTATTCCTGTTCCTGGAATCGATACTGCGAAGTTAGCAAGTTTAACTAAGGGAGGATCTTTAATTAATTTTTATGATCTTATATCAGGAGGAGCATTAAGTAGATTTAGTATATTCGCCATGGGAGTTGTCCCATTTATTAACTCTTCCATTATAATGCAGCTACTTACAGTTGCTGTACCTCGTTTGGAACAGTTGTCTAAAGAGGGAGAAGAAGGAAGAAAGAAAATACAGGAATATACAAGATATGCATCTGTTCCTTTAGGCATAATACAGGGCTTTAGTATATATGCTATAATAGCTAGTGCTGGAGCACTTGTAGATCCATCCAATAAGTTAAATATGTTTATAATAATACTTACTGTAACAACGGCTTCTACATTTTTAATGTGGTTTGGCGATAAAATTACTGAACATGGAATTGGAAATGGAGTTTCTCTTATAATATTTATAAATATTATTTCAAGATTTCCATCTACAATGTCTGGAATTTTAAAACTTCAGCAGACTCAAATAGTTAATTTTGTTGAAGTAATTGGTTTCTTGGCAATTATAGTAGTGCTTTTTGTAGCTGTAGTGGTTATGAGTTTATCTGAAAGAAGAATTCCTATTCAATATGCAGGTAAAACTGCTGGTGGAAGGATGTATAAGGGTCAATCAACACATATACCTATCAATGTTAATGGATCGGCAGTTATAGGAATAATATTTGCTATATCTGTTATGCAATTTCCAATGACTATAGGACAATTTTGGCCTAACTCATCTTTTTATAAATTTGTAATGACAGGAAGCTTTAGCCCATTTAAACAAAGTAGTTGGGAGTATGCATTACTATATTTTCTGTTGACAATCTTTTTTACATGGTTTTATACTCAAGTAACTATGAAGCCAGAAGAGATGGCAGAAAATATGAATAAATCTTCGGGATTCATTCCTGGAATAAGACCAGGTGAACCAACAGCTGTGTATATAGAGAAAGTATTGACGAAAGTAGCAATTTTAGGAGGCGGATTTGCAGGAATAATCGCAATAGCTCCTATAGTTGGAGAAGCTTTCACAAACTTTAAGGGTATATATTTTGGTGGAACTGGGTTGCTTATAATAGTAAATGTTGCAATTGAAACCATGAGACAAATAGAATCTCAATTAGTAATGCGTCATTATCATGGATTCTTAAAGTAAAGATAATTTTGGAGATGATGCAATTGAAAATAGTTTTGTTAGGACCTCCGGGAGCTGGAAAAGGTACTCAAGCTAAGTTTATTAGTGAAAAATATTCTATACCACATATATCTACAGGAGATATTTTCAGAAAAAATATTGCGGAAAAAACTCAGCTTGGACTGAAAGCAAAAAGTTATTTGGATGCAGGCAAATTAGTACCAGATGAAGTGACTATAGATATAGTGAAAGATAGATTAGGGAATGAAGATTGTAAAAATGGATTTTTGTTAGATGGATTTCCCAGGACAGTAACTCAAGCAGAAGCTTTAGATTTATTCTTAGATAATAAAGATCAAAAAATAGATACAACATTACTTATAGATGTTCCTAAAGAATCAATTCTAGAGAGAATGACTGGAAGAAGAGTATGTTCATCTTGTGGTGCTAGTTATCATGTGAAATTTAATCCTACTAAAGTAAATGGCAAATGTGATATTTGTGGTGGGGATGTAGTACAAAGGAAAGATGATACGGAAGTAACTGTTAAGGATAGATTAAATATATATGATGAGCAAACACAACCTTTAATAGGTTATTATAAGAAACAAAACAAACTATCTACAATAAATGGTACTGGAGATATAAATGAAGTTTTTAAAAGAGTGAAAATCTCTTTGGAGGCTTATTTGGATGATAATAATAAAAACTAATAGAGAAATTGAATTTATGAAACGCTCGGGGAGAGTGGTATCTGATACACTGGAAAAGATCTATGGATCAATAAAGCCAGGGATAACTACTTATGAATTGGATAAAATTGCAGATGAATATATAAGATCTCAAAATGCAATTCCATCATTTAAAGGTTATTGTCAGTTTCCAGCATCTATATGTACTTCAGTTAATGATGAAGTAGTTCATGGGCTTCCATCAAAGGATAAAATCTTGATGGAAGGAGATATAATAAGTATAGATTGTGGTGCCATACTAGATGGATATCATGGAGGTGCAGCTAGAACTTTTCCTGTTGGAAATGTTTCTAAAGAAGCACAAAGTTTAATAGATACAGCTAAAGAAAGTTTTTTTAAGGGTGTAGAGCAAGCTATAGTAGGTAATAAGCTTACTGATATATCTCATGCCATTCAACAATATGCTGAGAGTCTCGGATATTCAGTTATAAGGGATTATGTAGGTCATGGCATAGGTCGTGACATACATGAGGAACCTGAAATACCAAATTTTGGTGCACCGGGAAGAGGCCCTAAGCTTATAAAGGGTATGTGTTTAGCTGTAGAACCGATGATTAGTATTGGAAAACATAATGTCAAAGTTCGACAAGATAACTGGACAGTTGTAACTGTAGATGGAAGTTTATCAGCACATTATGAAAATACAATTGCTATATTGGAGAATGGAGCTAAAATAATAACCTTAGATAAACAGGAATAGTTATATTGGAAAAGTAGTTTTATCTAGATTTAAAAGAAGAAACTTAAACATTTGACTTTTACAAGTTGTATGGTTCATAATAAAAAAATTTGGATAATAATGCTATTGTTACAAACTCCATGATAAAAAGTTTTTTGCAATCTTACGACAAGAACAAGGAGGTTTGATTGCCTTATGTCAAAAGATGATGTTATAGAAATGCAAGGTACAGTTGTAGAATCTTTACCTAATGCAATGTTTGAAGTAGAATTAGAAAGCGGACATAAAATATTAGCACATATATCTGGTAAATTAAGAATGAACTTTATAAGAATACTACCAGGCGATAAAGTTACAGTAGAACTTTCTCCTTACGATTTAACTCGTGGAAGAATAACCTGGAGAGCAAAGTAATTAAGGAGGATTAGCTATGAAAGTGAGACCATCAGTTAAGCCCATGTGTGAAAAATGTAAAGTAATAAAGAGAAAAGGAAAAGTAATGGTAATATGTGAAAATCCTAAACACAAACAAAAACAGGGCTAACTTGAACAAATTAATATTTTAGTTAATATTGTTTTAAGGTGCGGCTGTAGCAGAATAAAATATTTCTGCTTACCTTAGAACTTTATATAAAAATAGAATTATTTAGAAATAATCCTTAACAAACCAATTAGATAATCAGGAGGTGTAATTTAATATGGCAAGAATATCAGGTATTGATTTGCCAAAGGAAAAAAGAGTAGAAATAGGAATAACATATATATATGGAATAGGCTTATCAACTGCTCGAAAAATTCTTAAAGAGACAGGAGTAAATCCTGACACAAGAGTAAAAGATTTAACAGAAAAAGAAGTTAATCTTTTAAGAGATTATATAAAGAATTTGACAGTTGAGGGAGACTTAAGAAGAGAAAGAGCTCTTAATATAAAGAGATTAATAGAAATAGGTTCATATAGAGGAATAAGACATAGAAGAGGTCTTCCTGTTAGAGGACAAAAGACAAAGACAAATGCAAGAACTAGAAAAGGACCTAAGAAATTAGTGGGAGCAAGAAAAAAGAAAATAGTATAAGGAGGTAAATAGATGGCAGCAGGATCTAAAGTCAAAAAGACAAGAAGAAGAAAAGAAAGAAAAAATGTTGAACACGGTTGTGCTCATATAAAATCAACTTTTAATAATTCAATAGTTACTATAACTGATGCTGTTGGAAATACTTTATCCTGGGCTAGTGCAGGTGGTTTAGGTTTTAGGGGCTCGAGAAAAAGTACTCCATTTGCTGCACAAATGGCAGCTGAAACTTCAGCTAAGGCAGCTATGGAACATGGATTAAAAAGTATTGAAGTATATGTTAAAGGACCAGGAGCAGGTAGAGAAGCAGCTATAAGATCTCTTCAAGCTGCAGGCTTGGAAGTTACTTTGATTAAAGATGTTACTCCAATACCACATAATGGTTGTAGACCACCAAAAAGAAGAAGAGTTTAGTAATAGGAGGTGTAAATTTTAATGGCAAGATATACTGAATCAGTATGCAGACTTTGTAGAAGAGAAGGTTTGAAACTATTCCTTAAAGGAGATAGATGTTATACAGATAAATGTGCATTTTCTAGAAGAGGATATGCACCAGGACAACATGGACAGGGAAGAAAAAAGGTATCTAACTATGGTTTGCAGTTAAGAGAAAAGCAGAAAGCTAAGAGAATATATGGTGTACTTGAAGGACAATTTAGAAAATATTATAAAAAGGCTGATAGAAAAAGAGGTATAACAGGTGAGAACTTATTAAAACTTCTTGAAATGAGATTTGACAATGTTGCATTTAGACTAGGATATGGTCAGTCAAGATCAGAAGCAAGACAATTAGTTACTCATGGACATTTTTTAATCAATGGTAAAAAGGTAGATATTCCTTCTTATGAAGTATCAATAAATGATGTTATATCTATTTCTGATAAGAGTAAAGCATCAGAAAAATTCAAAACTTTTGCAGAAAATCCTAAGACATTACCAACTTGGTTAGAGGGAAATGTAGAGAACTTTGAAGGAAAAGTTGTCAGAGAACCTTCAAGAGAAGATATAGATATTCCTGTTAATGAGACATTAATTGTAGAGTTATATAGTAAGTAATTAATATAGAAATCAGTTGCCCTCAAAATAAATTATAATATAAATAGAAGGAGGGTTATATTCATGTTAGAAATAGAAAAGCCAAAAATAGAATGTGTAGATGTAAGTGAAGATGGTAATTATGGAAAATTTGTAGTTGAACCATTGGAAAGAGGTTATGGAATTACCCTTGGAAATGCACTTAGAAGAATATTACTTTCTTCTCTTCCAGGAGTTGCAGCTAATCATGTCAAGATTGATGGAGTACTTCATGAATTTTCAACTATTCGTGGAGTAAAAGAAGATGTTGCAGAATTAATTTTAAACATAAAGTTATTAGCTTTAAAGATGAATGGTGATGAACCTAAAACTATATATATAGATGCTGATGGACCAGGAGAAGTGAAGGCAGGAGACATAAAAACTGATGGTGATGTTGAAATAATAAATCCAGATTTACATATAGCAACTTTAGATGACAATGCTAAATTATATATGGAGATTATGGTTAACACAGGTAGAGGATATGTGTCTCAAGCTAGAAATAAAACTGAGGATATGCCAATAGGTACAATTCCTGTGGATTCCATATACACACCTATAAAGAGAGTTAATTTTAATGTTGAGAATACAAGAGTTGGTCAGATTACCGACTATGATAAGTTATCTCTTGAAGTATGGACTAATGGAACTATAATGCCGGATGAGGCTGTTAGCTTGTCAGCTAAAATTTTAATAGAACATTTTAAGCTATTTATGACTCTTACTGATCATGCAAACAATGTTGAAATAATGGTTGAAAAAGAGGAAGACAAGAAGGAAAAAGTTCTTGAAATGACAATTGAAGAATTAGATCTTTCTGTTAGAAGTTATAATTGTTTAAAGAGAGCAGGAATAAATACAGTTCAGGAATTAACTGAGAGAAGTATGGATGATATGATGAAAGTAAGAAATCTTGGAAAGAAATCACTGGAAGAGGTTGAACAAAAATTAGATGCTTTAGGCTTATCATTGAAATTAATTGAAGAATAAATTAGTTTATACTAGTACAGGTAAGGAGGGATATAGATGGCTTCATATCGTAAATTAGGTCGTCCGACTGATCAGAGAAAAGCAATGCTTAGAAATTTAGTTACAAGCTTTTTAAAACATGAAAAAATTCAGACTACATCCACAAGAGCACAGGAAACTAGAAATATAGCTGAAAAGATGATCACTTTAGCTAAAAGAGGAGATCTTCATGCTAGAAGACAGGTGCTTTCATTTGTAACAGAAGAGGAAGTTGTAAAAAAATTATTTGATACTATAGCTCTTAAATACAATGAAAGAAATGGTGGATATACAAGAATGTATAAAATGGGTCCAAGAAGAGGCGACGGAGCTGAGTTAGTTATATTGGAGTTAGTATAGAAAACTCTTGGGGGGATTAAGTAAGCTAGCTTAATCCCCATTTTATTATATTTAAATTTTCTATAGATATCCTTTAACTTATTCTTTAAACATGGTATATTTAGTATTAGCAGATTAAAGTGAAAAAGTGTCAGGAACTTTTTAATACAACTAATTATGGGGTGTTTATATGAAAGAAAATATGATAGATTGTCAAAATATAAGCTTTAAGTATATGGATATAAATGAGAACAACTCTAAATTGGCAGTAAATGGAGTTACATTTCAAGTTAAAAAGGGAGAAATTTTAGCCATTTTAGGAAGAAATGGCTCTGGAAAATCTACTATAGCTAAACATATAAATGCACTTTTAGTTCCTACTAGCGGAAAAATGTATATAGAAAATATGGATACTTCCGATGAAAAAGATTTATGGAATATAAGACAAAAGTCAGGTATGATATTCCAAAATCCAGATAATCAAATTGTTGCAACTATAGTAGAAGAAGATGTTGCTTTTGGTCCTGAAAATTTAGGAATTGCTCCTGAAGATATAAGAAACAGAGTAGATGATTGTTTAAAGAAAGTAAATATGTATGAATATAGGAGACATGCGCCTCATTTACTTTCCGGGGGACAAAAACAAAGAGTTGCCATAGCAGGAGTTCTTGCTATGAGACCTGATTGTGTAATTTTTGATGAATCTACAGCCATGTTGGATCCTTCAGGTAGAAAAGAAGTAATGAATACTATAAGGGAAATAAATAATAGCTATAATATGACTATTGTATTAATTACTCATTATATGGAGGAAGCTGCACAAGCAGATAGGATACTTGTAGTTGATGATGGAAAAGTTATAATGCAGGGTATTCCTAGAGAAATATTTAGCCAAGTTGAGAAAATGAAGCATATAGGACTTGATGTTCCTCAAATGACAGAGTTGGCTTATGAACTTAGAAAAAGTGGAATAAATATAAAATCAGATATATTAACTATAGATGAGATGGTGAATGAATTATGTCAATTAAGATAGAACATTTAACTCATATATATATGAAAGGTTCACCTTTTGAAAAGAAAGCATTAAATGATATTTCTATTACGATTGAAGAAGGACAATTTGTGGCCCTTATAGGTCATACAGGCTCAGGAAAATCTACACTTATTCAACATGTCAATGGTCTTTTAAAGCCTGATTCAGGTAAGATAATAGTAGATGGAGTTGACATAACAGATAAAAATACAAATTTAAGTTTTATAAGAAAAAAGGTTGGACTTGTATTCCAATATCCAGAATATCAATTATTTGAAGAGACTATTGAAAAAGACATTGCTTTTGGCCCTAGAAATTTAGGACTAAGTGATGATGACATAAATAAAAGAGTAAAAAGAGCAATGAATATGGTTGGATTAGAATATGATAAATATAAGGATAAATCTCCTTTTGAGATAAGTGGGGGTCAAAAAAGAAGAGTAGCTATAGCTGGTGTAGTTGCAATGGAACCTAAAGTCCTTATATTAGATGAACCTACAGCAGGACTTGATCCAAAAGGTAGAGATGAAATATTAGGTAAGATAAAAGACTTACACAAAGAATATAATATGACTATAATATTAGTATCACATAGTATGGAAGATGTAGCTAAGCTTGCAGATAGAATTTTAGTTATGGATAGTGGGAAATGTATATTGGATGGCACTCCCCAAGAAGTATTTTCAGAAGCTGATACTTTAGAAAGTGTAGGTCTTGCTGTTCCACAAGTAACATATCTAGCAAAAAAATTAAATAAAAAAGGATTTAATATGTCTACAAGTGTATTTACAGTACAACAAGCTAAAGATGAAATACTTAGAATATTAAATAAAGGATAGGGAAGCTAATTATGATTAAGGATATTACAATAGGACAGTACATACCTGGAAATTCTTTTGTCCATAAGTTAGATCCGCGAGTAAAGATATTGATTTCTATAGTTTATATTATAGATTTATTTATAATGAATAGCTTTAGAGGATATATATTTATAGTGGCCTTTACTTTTATTTCAATCATTATATCTAAGGTGAAATTTGGATATATATATAAGGGATTAAAACCTATTTTAATTTTAGCACTTATAACAGCGGTATTGAATATATTTATGACTACAGGAGCAAATCCTCCATTATTCAAATGGAAAATCATAACTGTATATAGTGAAGGATTAATTTTAGCTGCTTTTATGGTATTAAGACTTGTATTTTTGATAATAGGAACATCACTTTTAACCCTGACTACATCACCAATAGAATTAACAGATGGAATAGAAAAGTTATTAAATCCAATGAAGAAAATAGGAGTACCAGCCCATGAATTGGCTATGATGATGACAATAGCGCTTAGATTTATACCAACACTTATGGATGAAACTGATAAAATAATGAAAGCTCAAATGGCAAGAGGAGCTGATTTTGAATCTGGTAATTTAATTCATAGAGCAAAGAGCCTTGTACCAATTTTAGTTCCTCTTTTTATAAGTTCTTTTAGAAGAGCTGATGAGCTTGCTATGGCTATGGAATCCAGATGTTATAGGGGCGGCGAAGGAAGAACTAGGATGAAACAACTTAAGATTACTAATAGAGATTATACAGCCTCTTTAGTTGTAATACTCCTGACTGTTGTATCGGTTTTGAGTAGAATATGGTGGCATTAATGAAAAATATCAAGCTTGTTATTGAGTATGATGGAACAAATTACTCAGGTTGGCAAAGGCAAAAAAATGCTATGACAATACAGGAAAAGTTAGAAATGGCAATTCAGAAATCAACAGGTAAGTATTGTAATACTATAGGATGCAGCAGAACAGATTCAGGAGTTCATGCAAGACAATTTACATGCAATTTTTTAACTGACAGTAAGATACCATCATCTAAGTTTAAAATGGTTTTAAACTCACAATTGCCAGAAGATATAGTAGTATTAAAATCTGAAGAAGTAGATATTAATTTTCATTCTAGATATAATACTATAGGTAAAGAATATAGTTATACTATTATAATTGGTAATAATAGGCCTGCAATTGGAAGAAATTATATATACTATTTTCAAAGAAGATTAAATATTGATAATATGAAAACTGCATGTAAGTTTTTTATAGGAAAGCATGACTTTTCAGCATTTAAATCTAATGGAAGTTCTGCCAAAACATCCGTTAGAACAATAAAAAAATTTACTGTTTCAAAACAGGAAAACTTAATAAAGTTTATTGTTACTGGAGATGGATTTTTATATAATATGGTTAGAATTATGGTAGGTACGTTATTGGAAGTTGGAGTTGGAAGATTTAGCCCTGAGTATGTACTTGATATATTAAGATCTAAAGATAGGTCAAAAGCAGGAAAACCAGCTCCTGCTAGAGGACTATGTCTAGAAAAAGTTTTCTATTGATAGTATAATAATATTTTAACTTGTTACTTGTCATACATTGACACGCCAGGATGATTGTATTATAATATAAATGTTTGTATCTAAGAATAAAAGATCCACTAGCCCCGGATCTTTATATAGAGAAACGTAATAATAAGAGAGTTCAAGGAGGAAAACCAAATGAAATCATATATTGCCAAAGCACAAGATATTCAAAGAAAGTGGTATGTTGTTGATGCAGCTGGAAAGCCATTAGGAAGAATAGCAAGTCAAGTTGCTTCAATATTAAGAGGTAAAAACAAGCCTATATTTACACCACATGTAGATACTGGAGATTTTGTTATAGTAATAAATTCAGAAAAAGTAGTTTTAACTGGTAAAAAATTAGATCAGAAGTTTTTAAGACATCACTCACTGTATGCCGGCGGATTGAAGGAGACTCCATATAGAGATGCTCTACAGAAAAAACCAGAATTTGTATTTGAAGAGGCTGTTAGAAGAATGCTTCCAAAGGGAGTATTAGGAAGACAGATGTTTAAAAAATTAAAAGTATACAAGGGCTCAGAGCATAATCATGAAGCTCAAAAACCAGAAGTATTGGAATTAAAATATTAATTTAAAGTTTGAAAGGAGGATAAAAAAATGGCTAAGGTTCAGTATTGCGGAACAGGAAGAAGAAAAGAATCAGTAGCAAGGGTTAGACTTGTACCAGGAGATGGTAAGGTAATAGTAAATAAGAGAGATATTGAAGAATATTTTGGTTTGGAAACATTAAGGGTTGTAGTTAATCAGCCATTGGAATTAACTTCAACAAAGGGTAAATTTGATGTACTAGTAAATGTTCAAGGAGGAGGATTTACTGGTCAGGCTGGAGCTATAAGACATGGAATTTCAAGAGCTCTTTTAAAGGCAGATGAAAACTTGAGATTAGAACTCAAAAAAGCAGGATTTTTAACAAGAGATCCAAGAATGAAAGAAAGAAAGAAATATGGTCTTAAGAAAGCAAGAAGAGCACCACAGTTTTCAAAGAGATAGCTTGCAAATTTTTTCTACATATATGTATTTTCAATATGTTTTGAATTATATTGAAGATGTTGCTTATAAATTATTATTGAATTTGATAAAAGGCAAAAAGATTTATATAAATCTTTTTGCCTTTTGTATATTATTTATATACAAAAGGCAAAATAATATGGAATGATAATTTATAGGAGTGATAATGTATTATGAAAAAAGTTAATAAAAAGATATTTGTTACTATGATCATATGTGGATTATTTTTGGTATTTTTTCAAAATATAGTTTACTCTAATTCTTTAAATAAGAAGAAAGATATAATTATATTAATTGATCCAGGTCATGGAGGAATAGATGGTGGTGCTGAAAGTAAAGATGGTATTAAGGAAAAGGATATAAACTTAAAAATTAGTAATAAATTAAAGAATACTTTAAAGAAACGTGGATATAAAATTGTTATGACAAGAGAAAATGATACTGGACTGTATACTGAAAATGGAAGAATAAGAAAAAAGAAAGTAGAAGACTTAAATAATAGAGCGAAGATGAAAAAGGATACAAAATGTAATATGTTTATAAGCATACATTTAAATATGTTTCCTCAATCAAAGTATTATGGAGCTCAAGTATGGTATTCTAAAAATGAGAAAAGTAAAATATTTGCAAAAATATTGCAAAATAATTTGAAAAAGGATTTAGACAAGGATAATGATAGACAGGAAAAAGCAGCATTGAATTCATATAAAATACTTAGAGAAAATGATACTATGCCATCTGTAATAGTTGAATGTGGTTTTTTATCAAATGATAGAGAAAGAGAAAAGTTAGCATCTGATAAATATCAAGATAGTATAGCCAGCTCAATTTCAAACTCTATAGATGAGTACTATAATAATCAGGATTAAATTCTAATGAGAATTTAGTTTATTGCATCTACCTTGTTGATTATGATACTATTAGTTTGCATAGTTATTAATCAAATGAACTCTGAGGTGGTTAAAATAGATATAAAATTAAATAAGGATACAAGCATTCCACTTTATATACAATTAAAAAAGCAAATAATGTATTTGATAAAAAATAATATTTTAAAAGTAGGCAATAAAATGCCTACAGAAAGGGAATTGTCTTCTTTATTAAAGGTAAGTAGAAATACTATAAGTACCGCATATAATGAGCTTGAACAAGAAGGTGTTTTGAAATCATATCAAGGACGCGGTACTTTTGTAGCAGAAGATGTAAACCCATGGAAAATACAAAATGTAGAGCAAAAAATAGCAAAATTTATAGATCTTGCTTTTGAAGAAGCTCTTGAGATAGGAATAGATTCATCTGAATTTTTAGAAATTATAACTAAAAGAATTAAAGAGAAAAGAAAAATTATGAGCAAGATAAATGCAATATATGTAGAATGTAATATTGAACAGTCAAAAATGTTTAGTAAACAACTCATGGAAAGTACTGATATAAATGTTATACCACTTACAATTAGTGATTTAAAAGATTTAAATAATAATACTAAGAATATATTGGAGAATAGCCAGGTTGTTATAGCAACTTTTAATCATGTAAATGAAGTTACACATCTTATTAAAGAATTTAAAAAAGAAGTAATAGGAGTGGCGATAAATGTTGATTTGGAGACTATAGTTAAAATTGCACGCTATCCTGAAAAAACTAAATTTGCTTTTGTATGCATTTCTAATGAATTTATGTTTAAGGCTCGAGGGGCACTTGAAAGAGCTGGACTTGGGAATATAGATATTGAATATACCAATACAATCAATCGGAATAAATTAAAAAATATTATAGAAAATTCAGATGTTGTAATAACATCCCCTGGTAGATATAAGAGTGTAAGGGATAATACAGATAATAATAAAATTATATTAAAATTCCTATATAATTTAGATGATGACTCTATAAAATCATTGAAGTCTAAGATAGTAGAATTGAAGTATAAGAATTAATATAAAGGAGAATATTCCATAATGAGGGAAATTAATATTAAAGATATAACAAAAGCAGTAAAAAAATTATGTATTGAATCTAATTATTATCTTTCAAACGATGTAAAAGATAAAATAATTTCATCAGAAATGTCAGAGAATTGGCCAATTGCTAAGAATATACTCAATAAAATATTAGATAATGCAAATATAGCTAAGAATGAAAATGTTCCTATATGTCAAGATACTGGAATGGCATGTATTTTTATAGAAATTGGACAAGAAGTTCATATTGTAGGTGGAAGTATAGAAAAAGCAATAAATGAAGGCGTAAAGCAGGGATATGAAGAAGGATATCTTAGAAAATCAGTAGTTAAAGACCCCATTAGGAGAATAAATACAGGTGACAATACTCCGGCTATAATAAATTACAATATAATTCCAGGGGATAAATTAACTATAATTGCTGCACCCAAAGGTTTTGGCTCAGAAAATATGAGTCAGATAAAGATGTTAAAACCATCTGATGGAATAGAAGGAGTTAAAAAATTTGTAGTTGAAGTAGTAAAAAATGCCGGCCCTAATCCTTGCCCGCCAATAGTTGTTGGTATAGGCATAGGAGGTAATTTTGACAAGGTTGCAAGTCTTGCTAAAATGGCACTTATAAGGCCTTTAAATCAAAGAAATAGTGATGAGTTTTATTCAAACTTAGAGATAGAACTTTTAGAAAAGGTAAATTCTTTAGGAATAGGACCTCAAGGATTTGGCGGTCGTACTACTGCTTTAGCGGTGAATATTGAAACATATCCAACTCACATAGCGGGACTTCCGGTAGCAGTAAATATAAATTGTCATGTTACGAGACACAAAAAAATTGAACTTTAAATATTACAAGGAGATTGGTCATATGAATAAAAAATTAGAAACTCCGTTTACAAAACAAAAAGTGGAGGAGTTGAGTGCAGGAGACAATGTACTTATTTCAGGAATAATATATACTGCAAGAGATGCAGCACATAAGAGATTAATAGATTTATTAGATAAGAGACAAAACCTTCCTATAAATATAAGAGACGAGATAATATATTATGTAGGTCCCACTCCAGCAAAACCGGGAAGGCCAATTGGATCAGCAGGCCCTACTACTAGTTATAGAATGGATAGTTTTGCACCACGGCTCTTGGAATTGGGATTAAGAGGTATGATTGGAAAAGGAATAAGATCTTCTGAAGTTATAGAATCTATGAAGAAAAATAAAGCAGTTTATTTTGGAGCGATAGGTGGAGCTGGTGCATTAATAGGTAAATCCATAGTAAGTTCAGAAGTAGTAGCTTATGAAGATTTAGGATCTGAGGCAATAAGAAAATTGAAGGTTAAGGATTTACCGGCTATTGTGGTTATTGACTCAAAGGGAAATAATTTGTATGAGTTTGGAAGAAAAAAATATTTGGAAAGTATTTATAAAGAATGAAGGATAATGTTATTGCAGGAACTTAAAGTAAAAAGTATAATAATGAATATGTATGTTAATAATAAATATTATTAAATTGTCAGTCCAAATTGTGGAAGGGAGAATATTTTGAAGATATTAATTGTTTAATTCTTCTAGTTAAAATATGGATATAAGTATGATAGATAATGATGAAAGTAAACAGGAATTAATAAGGGATATATATATGAAATGTATATCTGAAAATTACAATGGCTTAGAGTCTATGGTTTCAGAAGATTATACTGAAGATGATATGATACAGGCTAAGAAGGAGAGAATACATAAACAGGAATGGCTTATAAAAGATTATTTTGCACCACTTATTTCTGCAAGAGTAACTTATCCAGAGTCGCATAAAAATGATTGTATAGCTTTTGAAATAATGAAAGAATTAGGTCCTGTATTAGTAGATAAATTCAACAATAAAATTATGTATAAAAATTTAAAGGTAACGGCAGAAGGACCAATATTAACCCTTATTGTAAATGAAGATGTGAATCATATAAAAGGGGAAACAGTAAAAATAGAAGAAGGAAGCAGTATTGGGAAGTATATTTATATAGATGTTTATGATACTGACGGAAATATATTGACTAGAAAAGATATAGGATTAAAGTCTAAAGTCTAAAAATTGTTATATATGTAATAAAGATGCTGATATATGTATAAAAATCGAAAACCACAGTTCTAAGTATGTAAGGAATAATATTATTGCCAGATTAGAGGAATATCTTAAAAATAGCAAGTGATTTAATTTAGTATAGGAGATAATGTAGATGAGATTCAAAGGCAGATTTTCTTTAAAAACTAAGTCAGTAATATTTTGCATATTAAGTATTATTGTAATAATAATAGCTGTAAATAAGATAATCTATAATAGAAAGTATAATTACAATAATATGAATTCTCAAATTGTAAAAGAGAATAGTACTACTAAATCTAATTTGAAATATTATGAGAATGAAAAAAGTAAAAAATTAAATCAAAAGTATAAAGAAGCAGAGCAAATGTTTAGAAATAAGCAATATTCGGATTGTATAAAAAAAGCTGATGAGATTATAACTGAAGATAAGAATTTTTATAAGGCTTATAATATAAAAGGGATAGCATTGAGTTATAGTGGAAATTTTGAAAAAGGAATGGAAAATATAGATAAATCTATTGCTTTAAATTCAAATTATGGATATGCGAAATTTAATAAGGCACTTGCTTACGAGTTATATGGGAAATATGATGAAGCTTTATTATGGTATGATAAAAATCTTAGTATAGAGAAATATGTATGGAGTTATTATGGAAAGGCTAGTATTTATGGTAGACGTGGTGATGTAACAAATACGGTTAAGTATTTGAAAATTGCATTGGATATGTCACCTGAAATAAAGGATATTGCCAGAGATGAAAAAGATTTTGATCCTGTTAAAAATTCAAAAGAATTTCAACAGCTGATAAACTAAAATTTTGACACCCAAGTTAATGGGTGTCACTTACGTTTATTCCGTATTTTTTACATTTTAATGAAATTGTACGATGAGTTAAACCTAAAATTTTACCTGTTTTATTATAACTTTTATACTTTTCCATAGCTTTTGTTATAATTTCTTTTTCATACTCCTGTATTGTAGCTAAATTTCCATCTTTTAAATTTATAAGGCTCTCCTGTTCTGAATTTTCACTTTTTATATAGAAAGGAAGATCTTTAGATTTTATAATATTTCCATCACACATATTCATAGCTCTTTCTACTATATTTTCTAATTCTCTTATATTCCCAGGCCATCGATATTCCTGAAGATAGCTTAAAAGATTTTTACCTATTCCCTGAATATTTTTATTTAATCTCTTATTTAGTTTTTTTATAAAATGTTCAACTAATAAATTTATATCTTCTTTTCTGTTTCTTAATGGAGGAAGCAGTATATTTATTACATTCAATCTATAGTATAAATCCTCTCTAAATTTATTGGTTTTTAACATTTCCTCTAGATCTTTATTTGTAGCAGCTATTATTCTTACATCAACTTTATGTGTAGTAAGCCCTCCTACACTTTCAAATTCCCTTTCTTGGAGTACTCTTAAAAGTTTTACCTGCATTGATACAGGCATGTCACCTATTTCATCTAAAAATATAGTACCTTTATTGGCTAATGTAAATTTTCCAGGTTTACTTTTTAAAGCACCAGTGAAAGCACCTTTTTCATATCCAAATAATTCACTTTCAAATAAATTTTCTGGTATAGCAGCACAATTTATTCTTACGAAAGGTTCATTCTTTCTATTACTATTATTGTGAATTGCTTTTGCAATAAGTTCTTTCCCGGTTCCACTTTCTCCTCTAATTAATACCGTAGAAGTAGATTTAGATGCCTTTTCTGCGATTATAAGACATTCTTTAAGAGAGCTGCTGTATCCTATTATTGAATCAAAGGACCCACTTATTTTATTATGTCTATTTAGTTCTTCTTTATAAAAATTTAATTTTTCTTCTGATTCTCTTAATTTATTCAAGAGATCTTTTAGCTCGTCAGCAGTTCTTGATATAGAGATTACTCCTTTGAATTTTCCATCTGCAAATATAGGAGCTACAGTAGATACTATAGTTTTATTATCTTTATGATAAACCATGTCTTTAATTGTATTTTTTGAATTAAATACTTTTATTCTGATTCCGTTTGGTGAAATATCAATCAAGTCTTTTCCTACTATGTCCTCACTTTTTACCTTATAATGTTTTTCATAAGCTGGATTTATATAGCTTATAATTCGTCTGTCATCTACAAAACAAATTAATTCATGAGAAGCTTCCAATATCTTTTTAAATCGTTCATTTAACTCTTTTATACCTACAAGATCAGATATGTCTTGAAATACACCAAGTGCCCCTATAACTGTATTGTTTGAGAATATAGGCGACCTGTTTGAAATTACAAGGTTATTATTTATATACTGAGTTTCTCCTACTTTTCTTTTCATAATTTTCAATACATTAGTTAAATCAGAAGTTGGAATTATGTCTTTTATAAATCTCCCTATGACCTCACTTAGAGATTTATTAGCTATTTTTAGAGCATAGTCATTCATAGTAGTAATACGTCCATTTTTATCTATTACTACAATACCAACCGGTATGTTTTCAACTATTTGTTCATAGGCTATAGTATTTTCTTCTATTATGTCATCTATCTTTGATATATCCAAATTATTTTTTACAAGATCTTTAGTTATAAAATCACATAATTTTTTAACTGCCATTTTTCCATTAGGTATATCTTCGGCACAAGATACCTCAATTGCTTCATTTTCTCTTATTTTTAGTGAAACTAAGGCCAACATACTTACTGCTAAAGGTTCTTTTGTTGATAGGGTTTTTATATATAAATTTATTCCATATTTATTTTTTAATTGAACTGCTCTGTGAACAACTGTTGCTGCAATTCTTGTATGAATTCCATTTGGAATTGGAACTTTAATGGTATTTTTATACATATATTCACCTCCATGCTAAAATATATCAATTGTAATATAATAGTTGATATTTTTTATCAACTATTATATTACACTAAGAAAGATATAAAATCCAGCGTTTCGAAGTTTATATTACACATATATATAAACAGTTGCAAATATAGTTGATATTTTTTATCATATTATTTATCAGGAGAGTTTTGTAAAAAAGGTGCAAAAAATTTTATTTTTCTATTTTATTAGACAAATAGAGATATTGACTGGGTATAAAAAATTAGATTAATGAAGAAATTAATAGTATCTTTATTTGGCATGAAAATTGCTTTAATAGTAAATAAGATTGTATTATATAAATATTAAATTCTAAATAAAGTATATAAGACTTTTTAACATACAAGGAGGAAAATAAATGAAAAAGGGTATCGCAGCTTCAAAGGGTTATGCTATAGGCAAAGTATTTTTAAAAGAAGATAAAGAGATAAAGATAACGGATAAAAAGGTAGAAAATGTACAAGAAGAGCAGGCTAGATTTAAAAAAGCACTTGATGCTTCAGAAAGTCAGTTAAAAAAGATAAAAGAAAAGGCACAAAGAGAAGTAGGAGCAGATAAGGCAGCAGTGTTTGACAGCCATATTATGCTTTTAGGTGATCCAGAATTTGCAGGGACAGTAGAAAATGAAATTGAAAATAATAGTATAAATGCAGAAAAAGCACTTTCCGATGTAGTGAAAACATATGCGGCTACCTTTGCGGCTATGGAAGATGAGTATTTAAGAGAAAGGGGAGCAGATATAAAAGATGTAGGACATAGAATACTTGCTAATTTAACTGGAAATATTTCAAGTCTTGATGATGTAGACAAAGATACAGTAATAGTAGCCAATGATTTAACACCATCTGATACTGCTCAACTAGATAAAAACAAGGTAATAGCTTTTCTTACCAATATAGGAGGTAGAACTTCACATAGTGCCATTATGTCAAGAACTTTGGAAATACCTGCAGTTGTTGGTATGAAGGATATAACATCTTGTGTTAAAAATGGAGATACAATAATTGTAGATGGAATTGAAGGAACAGCTATAGTAAATCCAGATGAAAGTACTATAGTAGAATATGAAAAGAAAAAAGAAAAATATGAAGAGGAGAAAGAACAACTTAAGAAATTAATTAATGTAGAGACAGTGACTAAAGATGGAAAACGTGTTTTAGTTGCAGGAAATATAGGAAAACCTCAAGATGTAGATCAAGTTGTAGCAAATGGTGGAGATGCAATAGGTTTATTTAGAACTGAATTTTTATATATGGATAGAGATGATATGCCTAGTGAAGAGGAGCAATTTGAATCTTACAAAACAGTTCTTCAAAAGATGGAAGGTAAACCAGTAGTTATAAGAACTCTTGATATAGGTGGAGATAAGAAATTATCTTATTTACCTCTTCCAGAAGAGATGAATCCATTTTTGGGATATAGAGCTATAAGACTTTGTCTTGATAGACCAGATATATTTAAGGTTCAATTGAGAGCATTACTTAGAGCTTCAATTTATGGTAATTTAAAAATAATGTTTCCTATGATATCTTCTTTAGAAGAATTCTTACAAGCTAAAGATGTAATTAATGAATGTAAAACTGAACTTAAAAAAGAAGGCAAAGAATATAGTGATGATATAGAAACGGGAATAATGGTTGAGATACCAGCAGCTGCTGTAAATTCAGAAGAATTAGCTAAACATGTTGATTTCTTTAGTATAGGAACGAATGATTTGATTCAGTATACTTTAGCTGCAGACAGAATGAATGAAAAGGTATCTTATTTATACAATCCACTTCATCCAGCTGTATTAGGTCTTATAAAGTTAACTATAGCATCTGCTCATAAAGCTGGAAAATGGTGTGGAATGTGTGGAGAAATGGCTGGAGATGAAAAGGCTATTCCTATTTTAGTTGAGTATGGTCTTGATGAATTTTCCATGAGTGCATCCTCAATGTTAAAGGCAAAACAGCTTATAATGCAAAAATAAATAAATTTATTTATAAATGACCTAGATTAAAATTTAATTTAGGTCATTTGTTTTTATGCTATTGAAAAAGTTTAGATTTACTGATAACCTATAAATTAGTATGTTAATTAAATACTAGTTGTTATAAGGAGTATTTTTATATGGATAAATCTCAAAGGATATATGTTAAGGCCTTAAAAAAATATAATCATGGCTATATAGATAAGGCTTTGGAGTTATGCGAAGAAAGCATATCCTTAAATATAAATAATGCGGCATCAATTAATCTTAAGGGCCTTCTCATGTATTTAAAAGGCGATATCAATTCATGTCAAAAATTATGGAAAATGAACTCCGAAATTAATAAGGACAGAGTTTCAGAAAAGTATTTGGAAAGTTCAAGTAGGGACTTAGAAAGATTAAAGTTTTATAGAGAGTCAATAATGTTAATTAAGAACATGAAGATAAATAAAGCAATTGATTTATTAACTAAATGTAGTGAGAGTGATTTTAACATAATTAACGTAAATAATCATCTGGCTATTTGTTACATGAAAAAAGGAAATTGTAGTAAGGCTATTAAATATTTAGACAAGGTTCTGGAAATTGATCTGAATAATAAGAGGGCTCAAAATAGTATCAACACTATAAATAATATGAATGATACTAAAGAAAAATTTAATGCAAAAAAGATAGCTTGCATTTTTCTACTGTTTGTATTTATAATCTCAATATCCTCCTTGAGCTATTTGAAGTTAAAAAATAAAAACATCACTAAATCTAATATAAAGATGAGTAAGTTTGAAACCAGTAATAAAAATAAGCAAGATAAAAAAGAGTTGAAGAATAATACTTATAAAAATCAAGATATAGATTTTAAATATGATACCTTAAAAAATTATATTGATAATGAAAACTATAATGCCATATATAATGTAGTAGAAAAGTTTAAAAACAAAAAACTAGCTACAAATGATCAGGTGCTTTTATCTAAAGCTCAAGAACTACTGGTTTCAAAGGGAGTTGAAAATTTTTATAAAACAGGTTGTGATTACTTGAGTAATAAAGATTACAAGGATGCAGAAGTGTATTTTTTAAGGGCATCTAAGTATGGCTCAAATACATATGTTTATCCTGATGTAATTTATATGCTTGCAAATACTTTGGAGTCATCCGGTAATGTAGATGAAGCTATAAAATACTACGAACAATACGATAATAGTTATTCAGATGGAGATTATGAGGAAACAGTACTTTATAAGCTCTCACTTATCTATAATGATTTAGACAAACAAAAGTCAAAGACATATGCTCAAAATCTAATAGATAAATATCCATCTTCTATATATAATAATTCCATAATAAATTCTATAGTAAACAATTGAAACTTGCACAAAATATTGACTAGGTAGATAATAGAGTATAAAATGTAATTAATAGGATACCCTAACTGGGTATAAGGAGGCTAAAAAAATGATAGAAGAAATAAAAGATGAAAATTTTTCTCAATCAGTTAGTGAATCAGGGGCACCTGTAGTTGTAGACTTTTGGGCTTCATGGTGCGGCCCATGTAAGATGCTATCTCCTATAATGGATGAAGTTTCTCAGGAACTAGGTGAAAAAGCTAAATTTTTCAAAGTTAATGTAGATGAAAATCCAAGTACGGCATCTCAATTTAAAGTATCAAGCATTCCTACCGTAATAGTATTTAAGGATGGCAATGTAGTAGATAAATTCATAGGTTTTAAACCTAAAGATGCTGTAAAGCAAGTATTACAAAAACACATATAATTATATAAATGTTGGATCTAATTGAATTGTATAAAGTGGCAAATTAGTATAAAAGTTAATTTGTCACTTTACTATATTAATTGGGGTGATATAAATGAATAATGAAAGATATGATATAGCTATAGTGGGAAGTGGTCCTGCAGGATTATCTGCTGCAATTAATGCAAAAATAAGAAATAAGAGTATAATCCTATTTGGAATAAAAGAGCTAAGTAATAAAGTTATGAAGGCTCCGATAGTTAATAACTATTTGGGGTTTTACAACATAACTGGAAAAGAGTTTAAAGAAAAATTTAAAAAGCACTTGGAATTTATGGACATATCTGTAACTACTGAAAAAATAAACACTATTTATTCTATGGGTGATTATTTTGCACTGGATGTAAGTGGAAAAATGTATGAAGCTAAAACAGTAATATTGGCAACGGGAATTGAATATACCAAACCATTAAAAGGAGAAGAGGAGTTATTGGGAAAAGGGGTAGGCTATTGTGCTACATGTGATGCTCCACTTTATAAAGGCAAAGTTGTAACTATTATAGGATATAATAAAGAAGCTGAAGCTGATGCAAATTATGTAAGTGAACTTGCAGGGAAAACCTACTATATACCTGTATATAAAGATGAATTAGATTTAAAAGATAACATAGAAATTATTAAGGACAGGGTTATAGGAATACAGGGCAATGAAAAAGTTGAAAAGGTTATATTAAAGAATGGATCTATTGACACGGATGGAGTATTTGTGCTAAAGGACAGTGTGTCACCAGGTCAGCTTGTTCCTGGACTCGAAATGGAAAATAATCATATAAAAGTTGATTTGAATATGGCAACTAGTATAAAAGGATGTTTTGCAGCAGGAGATTGTACAGGCAAGCCTTATCAGTATATTAAATCAGCTGGACAAGGACAGGTAGCTGCATTAAATGCAGTTTCTTACTTAGATTCAAATAAAAATTAAGTGTTAATAAATTATAAAAACAACTGTTCCAAAATAAGATAATAAATTTTATTTAGTAACAGTTGTTTTTGTTTTAATCTGCTATAAAGAATACGTGATTTCCTATAATTTTTATATTTCGCTTATTTATATCTTTCATCCAAGTTGAAGTAGCAATTCTAGGATTATAGAAGAATACTGCCTTATTTGTTGGATCTTGCCCTTTTAGTGCTTGAGATACTGCCTTGTAATTGCTTTGGCTAGGTACCACATCTATATTTCCGTTTCTAACACATGAAAAGGCGCCGCTTTGTTTAACAACACCTTCTACAGTTTTTGGAAACCTTGGATATGTTAGTCTGTTTAGTATGACGGATGCTACAGCAACTTGCCCTTCAAAAGGTTCACCATTACTTTCTGCATATACTACTTTTGCCATAAGATTTACATCATTTTGTGTTATATATAATCTTTGATTTGAATAGTTAAATACTTGAACTATTTCCTCATTTCCATTAAAAAGATTAGTATCTTTATTACTTATATCTTTGGCGGATACATTTCCTAATGGAATTGAAAGTAGTAATAGTAAACTTACAAAACAAAAAAATTTTCTCAAATTATCCTCTCCTTGTTACCTACGGGGTTAGCTGACGGGTTCGGTAAAGGCATAACCTACGTAAAATAACGATTCACCCCAATAGTCTTTTTTGGGTTCCCCGCGTTTTTTGTTAAACTTAGGCTAATGATATTATGTCCATTTTATAAAAAAAAATACAAATTTTAATATAATTTATTAAAATTTTAGAAATACTTAGCTACCATGATATAAACAATATTAAATAGTGTATAATTATAAACAGGTGAACTTATTTAGAAAATTAATCATAAAAGGGGGTGAAATAAATGGAATTATTGCAAATGGTTGTTAACTCAGTAAGATATATAAATGTGTCCTCTGTAATGGATATACTTGTTGTATCTTATATATTATATAAAGGCTATATGCTTATGAAAGAAACGAGAGCAGAGCAGCTCTTAAAAGGAATAATACTTTTAATATTTTTAATACCTATAAGTAGCTTTTTTAATTTAACTATGCTTAACTGGATACTTACCAAGACTTTAACTATAGGAGTTCTTTCAATTGTTATCATATTTCAGCCAGAAATTAGAAGTGGACTTGAACATTTGGGAAGGACTACATTTATAGATAAGCATATTATGCAAGATGAAAAGGCTATGAAAAAGCTTATATATGAAATTGTAAATGCAGTAGAAAATTTATCTAAAAGCAAGACCGGAGCACTTATAGTAATAGAACAAGTTACAGGACTTGAAGACATAATAAAAACAGGTACAAAATTGGATGCTGTAGTATCTTCTGCACTTTTAGAAAATATATTTGTAGTAAATACACCACTTCATGATGGAGCTACTATAATAAGAAACGACAGGATAGTGTCTGCAGGCTGTTTTCTACCACTTACACATAATAATAGTTTAAATAGAAAACTTGGAACAAGACATAGAGCGGCAATTGGCATGTCAGAGAATTCAGATGCTCTCGTTATAATTGTATCTGAAGAAACTGGAACTATATCACTTGCTGTACATGGAAGAATTACAAGAGAATATACGAAAGAAAGATTGAAAAATCTGTTGATTCGTATAATGAAAAATAGATTGGAAAAGAGAAATGGTTTTAGGGAGAAGGTGAATAAATGGAAACAAAAATTTCAGAAAACCAAATCCTAATAAAAGTATGTTGTGTCATTGCATCATTTGTATTGTGGCTTTACATATTTAACGTAGAAAATCCTGTTAGACAGAGAAAAATTGTAGTACCTGTGAAAATAGTAAACAAAGATGTACTTGCCCAATCAAATTTTGTACAAATAGATGATAAAAATTCTTCGGTAGCTCTGGAAATAAGGGGAAATGCATCAGATGTATTTTCAGTTAAAGCTGATGATTTTAAAATAGAATGTGATTTAAAATCTTATGTAATGAAAAAAGGTGACAATAATATACCTGCAAAAGTAGTAAAAAGTCCAAGTGATGTTAGCATAGCAAATAATCAAAATCTATGGATAAGTATAAAATTAGATAGACTTGTAAAGAGGATGCTTCCTATAAAGCTTTTAATAAATGGTGAGACTAAAAGTGGGTTGTTTGTATCAAATCCTACTGTTCAGATAAAACAGGCACAAGTTTCAGGTGCCTCTAATTATGTATATTATGCAGACAGAATAACAGCAAGATATGATATAAAGAATATTTCTAAAGATACAACTGTAAATGTAGCCTTGCAAGCGGAGGATTCAAATGGTAATGTAATAAAAAATGTTAATATAACTCCTAAAACTGTTAAAGTAAATATCCCGGTAAAAAATACAAAAAATGTGCCTGTAAGTATTAAAACTACTGGAAAGCCATTAGGACAGACTAATATTGAATCCATATTGTCATCTCCTGATAAAGTAGATATATCAGGAGATGCAGGTGTTATATCAGATATAGGTAGTTTGGACACTGAGCCTATTGACTTAAGCAATATTTCAAGTAATACTACTGTAAATGCGAAATTGATTATACCTGATAAAGTTAAATTGGTTAATAGTAATGGATATATAAATGTCAATATTAATATAAATGATTCTAAAAATACTAGTGATGATAAGACGGTTAATCAACAAAATTCTGAGAAAACTTTTAATTCTCAAATAAAAGCGAACAATTTAAATGGGAATTATATAGCAGATATTGAAAATAACAATGCTACGATTGTAGTATATGGTAATAGTGAGATTATAAATAATTTAACTAAGGATGATATAAATTGTTTTGTGAATTTAAAATCTGCAGTTGAAGGTCAAAAAGATGCTGAATTGAATGTAAATCTGCCAAAAGGAGTTACCTTAGTGTCCAAGACTCCACAAACTGTTAAAGTTACTGTTAGAAAAAAAGTATCGGGGGATGAAAATGTCAATCAGAATAAATAATTTAACTTTACATTTAGATGAAGATAAAGATGATTTAAGGAAAAAAGCTGCTAAAAAATTAAGGTTAAAAGAGGATGATCTGAAAAACTTTAAGATTTTAAGAGAATCAATAGATGCACGTAGAAAGAATAAGATAAAATTTAATTACATTGTAGAAATTAATTTAAAAAATGAAGAAAAAATAGTATCTAAAATTAATGATAGAGACGTAATACTAAAAAAAGAAGATATTGTTAAACCCCTTGAATTTGGAACTCAATATATGAGTAATAGACCTGTAATAGTTGGAATGGGACCTGCAGGAATGTTTGCAGGACTTATTTTGGCGAAATATGGATATAAACCTATTATATTGGAAAGGGGAGAAAAAGTAGAGGATAGAACCAAGAATGTAGAAATATTTCATAAAACCGGGAATTTGAATACTGAATCAAATATACAATTTGGGGAAGGTGGAGCAGGTACATTTTCAGATGGAAAGCTTACTACTAGAATAAAGGATAAGAGATGTAATATTGTTCTTGAAACATTTGTAGAATGTGGAGCACCTAAAGAGATATTATATAGTGGAAAACCTCATGTAGGTACTGACATACTAAAGAAGGTAGTAAAAAACATACGAAATAAAATAGAGGAGCAAGGCGGAAAAATATTATTTAATACTAGATTTAAAGATATAAATATAAAAGATAAAAAAATTGAATCTGTTAAAGCAGGAGACGATATAATACCTTGTGATAACTTAGTTTTAGCTATAGGTCATAGTTCGAGGGATACATATGAAATGTTGTTTGAAAATGGTATATTTATGGAACAAAAGCCATTTGCAATTGGGGTGCGTGTAGAACATCTCCAACATATGATAGATATAAATCAATATGGGAAATATGCAGAGCATCCTAAGTTAAAAGCTTCTGATTATAGACTTACAGCAAGAAGTAAAGATGGAAGAGGTGTATATAGTTTCTGTATGTGTCCTGGAGGGAAAGTAGTAGCTGCATCTTCAGAAAATGGTAGATTGGCTGTAAATGGAATGAGTAACTATAAAAGAGATGCCAAAAATGCAAATTCTGCTGTAGTAGTAATGGTAGGAAAAGATGATTTTGGAAGTGATTTACCTTTAAGTGGTATAGAGTTCCAAAGACATTATGAAGAACTTGCCTATAAACTTGGAGGGGGCAATTATATGGCTCCAGTACAGTTGATTAGGGATTTTTTAGATGATAAGGTATCTACCGAACTTGGAGATGTTGAACCTAGTTATAGACCTGGATATGAATTTAGGGATTTAAGAAAATGTCTTCCAAAGGCAGTTTCAGATGCACTGAAAGATGGATTTATAAATTTTGAAAGAAAGATACAAAACTTTTCAAATGGTAATGGAGTTATAACAGGTATAGAAACCAGAACCTCAGCTCCCGTTAGAATATCAAGAAATGAAAATCTGGAAAGTATATCTGCAGAGGGAGTTTATCCATGTGGTGAAGGAGCTGGCTTTGCAGGAGGAATAATATCTGCTGCAGTGGATGGCATAAAGATAGCTGAGAAAATAATTTGTAAATATAGACCATTTAAATAAATAAGATTGTACAAATTTTTCTACTATAATATAATATAACATGTGTATTTTGTTTTAATAATAACATTTTTAATAAGAGAGGTATTATTTTATGCATAGAATGTTTGGAACTGATGGTGTAAGAGGAATAGCAAATAAAGAATTGACTTGTGAATTAGCATATAAACTTGGTAAAGCAGGTGCTTTTGTACTTACGGAAGGTACTAAAAGTCCCAAAATACTCGTAGGAATGGATACAAGAATATCTGGGGATATGCTTGAAAATGCACTTGTTTCAGGTATACTTTCTGTAGGTGCAAAGGCCATATGTGTTGGAGTGATACCAACTCCTGCTATTGCATATCTCACCAGAAAGTACAAAGCAGATGCTGGAGTTGTAATATCAGCGTCGCATAATCCAGTAGAATATAACGGAATTAAGTTTTTCAATAGACAAGGGTATAAACTTCCAGACCAGTTAGAAGATAAGATACAATCAGTTATTGAAAGTGAATTTTCAGGAATAGAAATGCCTATAGGCGGTGAGATAGGAAGAAAGACAATAAAATCTCATAAAGCATTGACTGATTATATAGAATTTGCTAAATCTACTGTAGATATAGATTTAACAGGACTTAAGGTAGCACTCGATTGTGCAAATGGGGCATCATCTGTAACATCAGTCAAAGCCTTTAAAGAATTAGGAGCAGATGTTTATGTTATAAACAATGATCCAGATGGAGTAAATATAAATAAGAATTGTGGATCTACACATTGTGAAGAACTTATGGAGTATGTTGTAAATAAAAAATGTGACATTGGTTTTGCTTTTGATGGAGATGCAGACAGGTGTCTAGCTGTAGATGAAAGAGGCAACCTTATAAGTGGAGATTTTATAATTGCTGTAATTGGAAAGTATTTAAGGGACAAGGGAAAATTGAATAAAGACTCTGTAGTAGTTACAGTTATGAGTAATCTTGGATTGGATATAGCATTAAATAAAGAGGAAATAAAAACTGTAAAGACCAAAGTTGGAGACAGATATGTACTTGAAGAGATGAAAAAGAGCGGTTATGTATTAGGAGGAGAGCAGTCAGGTCATATAATAATGCTTGACTATAATACAACTGGAGATGGATTGATTACAGCTATACAAACTGCAGCCATAGTAAAACAAAGAGGTAAAACTCTGTCTCAACTTGCATCTTTTGTAAAGGAACTTCCTCAAGTACTGGTAAATGCTAAAGTTCCAAATGATAGAAAGAATATATATACTGAAGATGAAGAAATAATGATGGAAATTAAGAAGATGGAGGAAAAATTGGATGGATGCGGAAGAGTCCTTATAAGGCCATCTGGTACAGAACCTCTTGTCAGGGTAATGCTTGAAGGTAAGATTCAATCTGAAATAGATAATATGGCAAATGATCTCGCTATATTAATTGAAGAAAAAGCAAATGAAAAGGCTAATTGCTAATTGTAATATTTTTAAATAATAAGGCATAAATGCTATTTTGGTATTTATGCCTTATTATTTTTTATAAAAATTTATAAAATATTGATAGAAATAGTGTTTAGTTTTTGTATTAATATATGAAGAGCTCTTTAAAATAAAAAACATATGCAAGGAGGAAAAGATTGGGCATAAATGAAAACAACTTTTTAAATAAATTAAAGCATAGAAATCCCAAAGCCCTAGAATATATATTTAATATGTATGCAGATACAGTATATAGAGTGGTATATAGGGTATTTGCATCTTCAGAATATGTTACTTATGTAGATGAATGCATCAATGATAGTTTTATGTGTGTTTGGAATAATATAGATGCTTTTGATATTCAAAAAGGGAATTTTAAGAATTGGCTTATGACTATAGCTAAATATAAAGCTATAAACTATAAGAAAAAGATAATTAAATCAAAAAATATAGATTGTATAGAAGATTATGTATTTTCTTCTAAAGAACAGGTTGAAGATATTTTAGTGTCTAAAGAAAATAAGAATGAAGTTATAAAGGCAATAGGTCAATTAAAAAAACTAGATAGAGAAATATTCATAAGAAGATATTTAATACAGGAAGATATAATTGATATTGCAGAATCAATGGGAGTTAATAGAAATGTAATAGACAATAGACTTACCCGGGGAAGAAAAATATTAAAAGAGAAACTTGCTTTTTTGAAAAAAGGAGGTTGTATAAATGAATAAAGATGATTTTAATGAAAAAGATATACTTAAATTATTGAACTATGTAGAAAGTAATGGTAATTATAAAGATGAAATGGATATAAGACTAGATGATTTTAGAAAGAGACAATTGAGAAAAAAATTAATGAAAAATATAGTTGACAAAAATTCAAAGAAAAAATATAAAATAGCGGCAGTAGCTTGTATAATATTAATTTCTATTTGTTTTACTGTACCTACTTTTGCAAAGAACATTCCAGTAATAAATTCTATTATTCAAAATCTTAAGGACAAAGAAGGAATTGATGGTGACTATAAAAAATATTCTAAACAGCTGGAAAACAGTGCAACTGACAATGGGAT
Source organism: Clostridium tyrobutyricum DSM 2637 = ATCC 25755 = JCM 11008 (assembly GCF_000359585.1). GTDB lineage: Bacteria > Bacillota > Clostridia > Clostridiales > Clostridiaceae > Clostridium_B > Clostridium_B tyrobutyricum. Next base: position 39,042 of record NZ_APMH01000024.1, read on the forward strand.
AACTTTAAAAGTAAAAGAAATCATATGTGATGATAATACTTTAGAAGTAGCTTATACTTTAACTAGCAAAGATGATATCAGAGATTTGGTAGATATGTCTAGAAGAAAAAAAAATGCAATGCCATTGTTTCTAGGTACTTATTTAAAAATAAATGGTCAATTTAGTCCTGCAAGTGGTTCAGGAGGTACGGGAAAGTATTTAGATAAACATACGTATCTTTCTTATGATGATATAAATATATCTGATAAAAATTTGAGCAATACTTTTAATATAAATCTAGATGTAAAAGAAATATATGGAGTTAAGGGAAGTTGGAAGCTGGATTTTAATGTGTCGCGAGAAGATATATCCAGAAAAACTGCTGTATTTGAACCAAATACTTTTGCAAAACTTCCAGAAGAAGATATAAATATAAGAAAAGTAAGTATAAGTCCCATTGGTACTTATATATTAGGAGATGGAAAGTTTACAAAAAAGGAATCTAACTCCGATTTACCTGTTTATTGGTTTATATTTGATGATAAGGGGAGACAAATAATAGAATATAGTATGATGCAAAAAAGTGATGATGGAAATGTATTTCAGTTTAATAGAAATTTAGCTAGATTAAATTACATTCCCAGGTACTTAACAGTTATACCTTATCAATTAGAAATATCTAAAATTCATGGTGGCAATTTAAAACCTATAGATGGAAAATACCCTATTGAGATTATTCAAAGTAAAGTAGGAAAGCTTGTAATTAAAGAGATTGTAAGTGAGGGTAATAAAACGATTGTAAAATATACTGCCGAAGGTTTAGTACCGTATAGTCAGGCTAGGGAGTTGTATATAAAAGATGATAAAAAAAATGTAATTACCCCTAAAGCAGAGATTAATGAGGTCAAGAGAAGCAACAGTAATTCTGTAGACTATACTCTGGAGTTTCCCATGCTTGATAAAAACAAAATGTATTTTATAGGAAGTACAAGTTTTTTTGATAATATAAATATAAGGAATGATTTGAAATTTAGAATAGATTGAAGAAGTAAATATTAATTGATTTTAAGCTTAACTTGAATAAAATTCATAACATGAAGAATACTACATTGAGATATATGTAGTATTTTTTATTTTACAAATGAAAGGGTGAACCCATATGGAAAATTCTATGTTTTGCTTCCAATGTGAACAGACTATAGGAGGTAAAGGCTGTACTAAAGCAGGAAATTGTGGTAAAAGTTCAGAAGTAGCTGCACTGCAAGATTTACTTATATATGAACTTAAAGGGATAGGATTTTATGGACAGAGATTGATTGAAAAAGGAAAAAAGATAAGCAATGAAATTGACAAATTTATGATTGATGCTGCATTTTCAACTCTTACCAATGTAAACTTTGATCCGGAAAGATTTGTTCAATATTTAAAGAAAGCACAAGATATTAAGGATGACTTAAAAAAACAAGCTGGATGGCTTATTGGAAAAGTACCTGATATAGTAAAATATCAACTTCCTGATACCAAGGAGCAAATGCTTGAGGACTCAAAAATGGCAGGAATAATGTATGATCAAACTGTGGATGCTGATATACGTTCTCTAAGGGAAACACTTGTATATGGTATGAAAGGTATGGGAGCATATGCTCATCATGCATATGTACTTGGATATCAGGATGGTAATGTAAATAAGTTTTTTTATAAAGGATTTTCCTCAGTAATTGACGATAAACTTACAGCAGAAGATTTGTTTAATTTAAATATGGAGTTCGGTCAGGTAAATTTGAAGTGTATTGAACTTTTGGATAAAGCCAATACAGAATCTTTTGGAAATCCAGTACCTACAGAGGTGTCTATAACAAAGAAAAAAGGACCCTTTATAATTGTCTCCGGTCATGATTTGAAAGATTTAAAGGATTTACTTGAACAGACCAAGGATAAAGGAATAAATATATATACACATGGAGAAATGCTTCCAGCACATGGTTATCCTGAATTAAAGAAATATCCTAATCTTGTGGGAAATTTTGGTGGAGCATGGCAGGATCAGCAAAAGGAGTTTGATGGAGTTCCAGGATGTATACTTATGACTACGAATTGTCTCCAAAAACCTAGAGATTCATACAAGGATAGAATTTTTACTACAAGTGTTGTAGGCTGGCCTGATATTTCTCATATAAAAGAAGTAAATGGGAAAAAAGATTTCAGCTTAATAATAAGTAAGTCCCTTGAACTTGGAGGGTTTACAGAAGATGAACCTGAAAAGAAAATAACGGTAGGTTTTGGTCATAATGCAGTTTTAAGTAATGCCGATAAAATTGTAGAAGCTGTGAAAGGCGGATCTATAAAGCATTTCTTTCTAATTGGTGGATGTGATGGTGCTAGACCTGGCAGAAATTATTTTAGTGAAATAGCACAAAAGACACCAAATGATACAATAATATTAACTCTTGCTTGTGGCAAATATAGATTTAATAAATTGGATTTAGGTAAGATTGGAGATTTTCCAAGGGTTTTAGATGTGGGTCAATGTAATGATACATACGGAGCCATAAAAATTGCATTAGCTCTTGCAGATGCATTTAATTGTGGAGTAAATGATTTACCTTTATCTATAATTTTATCATGGTATGAGCAAAAAGCAGTAAGTGTACTACTCACGCTTTTATCTCTTGGCATAAAGGATATTAGACTTGGACCAACACTTCCAGCTTTTATAACACCGGATATTCTACAAATATTAATAGATAAATTTAAAATCAAGCCAGTATCAACTCCTGATGAAGATTTACAAGTTATATTAGGATTAAAATGCTAGTTTAGAAGTATAGCATTAATATAGGTGGTTAAATACTATATTAATGCTTTCTTTTTTGATAAAATAGTAATATATTTAAATGTATAAAGGAATGATCTAATGAAAGATAGAATATCTATAACAGATTTGGCCAGGCTTAGAAATGTAACTACAGAGACTTTAAGATATTATGATAGAATAGGACTGTTCAAGCCAATATATGTTGATCCCAATACAAAATATAGATACTATTCTATATTGCAATATGAAAAATTAGGAACAATTAAGGAATTACGTCAGCTTGGAATGAAATTAAAGGAAATAAAAGAGTATTTTGACAATAGAAGCTCAAAAAAATCTTTATCAATGTTGGTAAATAAACATAGTGAGTTAAAAGATAAAATAACTAAATTGCAATTATTAGAAATAAGCATATCTCAAAAGATTAATTTTTTAAAATCAGCTATAGACGAATCTAATACTAATAATGTTGTTTTAAAGAAATTTTATGATAGAAAGATATTTACCTTTGGCAAACTAATGAAAAATCAAATTGACTTGAGTTATGGTTTTCTTGAACTCGAAAATAGTTTTGAAGAAATAGCACCAATTTTGGCGAGCAATAGGCTGGGCTTTATAATACCTAAGGAAAATATTGAATCATTAAAAAATACAAGAGAAAATAAAATTTTTGGATTTTATAATGGAAAGACTAAAGTTGACAGAAAATATATTAGAAATATTAAAGGTGGAGTTTATGCTTGTATATATAATAGTGGAAAACCATGGTATAGAGAAGAAAGCGTGAAAAAAATCATTAAATATATTAAGGATAATAATCTTGTAGTAATAGGTGATGCACTTCAGGTTGCCAAAATAGATATAACAGTTACAGATATTTTAGAGGAAGAATGTTTTGAAATTCAAATTCCAGTTAAGATAAATGACAAATAGCTTGTTGATAATCTTGTTAATCAATAAGCTGTTTTTTATTTGCTAAAATATACTATTGACCTTTGTGTAACACAAGCATTTATACTTGATAATAAATTAGAGCAAATCAGAGGGGGAAATTATATGAAAAAAACTTATGTTAAAAACTCAACAGGTGTTCTAAAAAAGGTATTATTATGTTCACCTAAATATTTCGAATTTGAGCCAATTAATGTGATAACTGAAGATTGGCTTGATAAGGGAGAAAAATCCAATAAAGAAGCTTGTTTGAGAGAACATAGTGAGTTAGTTCAAGCATATAAAGAAAATGGTGTAGAAGTAGAGATAATGGACCCTGATATAAATTTACCTTATGAAGTATTTGCAAGAGATTTTGGTGGATGTATATCTGAAGGATTTATTATGGGTAAATTTAGAGAACCAGTACGTCAAGGTGAAACCGCTAAATATGAAAATAAGATGAGGGAGCTTGGAATACCATGCGTTGCAAGATGTACATCAGGTGCTTATGAAGGAGGAGATTTTTGGTTTCTTGATGAGTACACATTAGCTCAAGGAGTAATAGCCAGAACTGACTTTGATGGAGCTGAAAATATTAAAAGACAGGTAAGTGAACTTGGATATAATATGATTATGGTCCCTGCATTAAGGCAAAATCTCCATTTAGATATGTGTTTTAATATAGTAGCTGAAAAAGTGGCAGTGGTATGTAAGGAAGCTTTACCATATAATTTTTTGAAAATGCTTGAAAAAAGAAAATTTACATTAATAGATGTACCTCAGGAAGGTGTGTTCAGGCACTATTGTAATCTTCAATCACTTGGAAATGATAGAGTTATAACATTTAATGATAATAAAAATGTAAATGAGAAACTTGAGGCACTTGGAATTAAAACAATAAAATTGGATTTAGTAGAGATACTTAAAGGTGGAGGAGGTCCCCATTGTATGACTTTTCCACTAGAAAGAGTATAGAATTAAAATAAAAAAGCATCCTTATTTTCAATTTAAAAGTAAGGATGCTTTTTTATTTTAATTTATAAATGTTCTATATGTACTTAAAGAACAAATGAATATGTGTATAATTGTTTATTTTGGATATATTAATATTATTAATAATATGATAAATTATATATAACATATTTATTAAATTAATAAATTAAATCAATTATATATATAAATATTCTAATATTAATTAAAGTATCTTAATAAACATGCATTAATTGATTTTATATATAGGGAGGGAATAAAAATGACTGTAGTTGGTGCAAACTTGCTGATGAATAATGTGGAAAAATACTATAAAAGTTTTAAGGCTGTTGACAAAGTAAGTCTAAGTGTCAATAAGGGAGAATTTTTAACTATATTAGGTCCAAGTGGTTCAGGAAAAACATCATTATTAAAATTAATTGCCGGATTTGAAAAAATAAATTCAGGAGAAATTCTTTTAAACAAGGAGAATATTGAAACAAAAAAACCATACGAAAGAAATATTGGAATGCTATTTCAGAACTATGCTTTGTTTCCTCATATGACTATATTTGATAATATAGCTTATCCTCTCAAGATTAGAAAGCTTTCTAAAGATCAAATTAGACAAAAAGTTATGGCGATGTTAGAAATGGTAGATTTAGAGGGGGTAGAAAATAGGTATCCTAAACAATTAAGTGGTGGACAGCAACAAAGAGTTGCTCTAGCAAGGGCCATAGTATTTAATCCTCCATTACTATTACTAGATGAGCCTTTGGGAGCTCTAGACAAGAATCTTAGACAGAAGATGCAGCTTGAAATTAAGCATATACAGCAGAAAGTAGGAATTACTACTATAAGTGTTACACATGATCAAGAAGAAGCACTTACTATGTCTGATAAAGTCTGTATAATGAACAAGGGAAAATTGGAACAAATAGATACTCCTGAAAATATATATCAAAAGCCTAAAAGTAGGTTTGTAGCAGAGTTTATTGGTGAAATAAATCTCATTAGAGGGAAAATACTTGAAACGGAGGGTAAAGTTGCAATTATAGAAATATTCAATAAACAGATTGTAAAAGCAGAAATGGATGAACCGGATCAATTTGTTCAAGGTAAGGCTGTTTCTATAGCATTAAGACCTGAGAACATTTACGTTACTAAGGACAAGCCTAAATATGATAATAATATTAGTGCAATAATTAAAGAAGTTATTTTTGTAGGAGATGCCTTAAAAGTAAAAGTAATTAATAAAAAACAAGAAGAAATGATGATAAAAGTTAAACCATCTTATAAGGAATTATTGACTATAGGAAAAGAAATTATATTGAATTGGGATATAGGTAAGTGCTCTTTAATAGGTAATTAGTTATAAAAAATTTGATAAAGGAGAAAAGCTTATGAAAAAGAAGATTTTATGTTTAATCGGTATTATGTTAGTGCTTTTAAATTTTTCAGGATGTGGAAGTTCTTCAAAAAATCAGGCAGATGGTGATAAAAGTTTAGTTGTTGTTGATTGGGGTGGAGCTTATTCAGATGCAAGGAATAAAGCAAATTATCAATCATTTGAGAAAAAATATGGAGTTAAAATAACTGTTGTAAATCCAACTGACTATGGCAAATTAAAGGCTATGGTACAATCGGGAAATGTAGAATGGGATGTAGTGAATGTGGATTCTGATTTTTCTGTAAGAGGTGGAAAACAGGGATTACTTGAAAAGTTGGACTATAATGTAATTAAAAAGGATGATATTGATAAGAGTTTTGTAAATGATTATGGTATAGGATCAGATACTTTTAATGTAGCTTTAGCGTATAATACTAATAGTTTTTCCAAGGCTAATCATCCACAAACTTGGGCTGAATTTTGGGATACAAAGAAATTCCCGGGTGATCGTTCAATGTGGAAATATCCTTTGGCAACTTTAGAAAGTGCACTTTTGGCAGATGGTGTTAAACCTGAGAATTTGTATCCACTTGATGTAGATAGAGCTTTTAAAAGTCTTGATAAAATAAAGAGCAATGTTAAAATTTGGTGGGCTACAGGAGCTCAGCCTCCACAAGCTCTTGCTAGTGGAGATGTTACTGCAGCAGCAGCTTGGAATGGACGTATTACTACAGCTAAGAGTCAAGGATCACCAGAGGATGTAGAATATAATGAATCCTTAGTATGTGGAGATTCATGGGTGGTGCCAAAAGGAGCAAAACATAAAGATTTAGCTATGAAATTTATTGCTTATATGAGTACTCCAGAGCAGCAGGCAGAATTTTCAAAATTAATTGATTATGCACCTACTAATTCTAAAGCATTAAGCTTGTTGTCAGAAGATAGAAAAAAGAGTATTGGAAAGTCTGATTCAGATAAATCCAAAAAACAAATTGTTGTAGATATTAATTGGTGGGCTGACAACTATAATTCTGTAGACGAGCGTTTTCAAAAATGGTTAATTAATTAAACAAAATTATATTGGTACTCTGAGGTTTTATTTAGTAAGTATAATCTCAGAGTATTAATAAATATAAGGAGTTAACCTATAAGATTGGGAGGTATAAAAATATGATGAATGAAAATTTAAATAAACAGGAATTGATGTTGGAAAATGGCTCAACTAAGAATAAGCTTTATAGTTTGCTTGATCCAAAATATATATTGATTTTATTGCCTTTGCTTTTTGTTGTAGCCTTTGCATTTATCCCTATGATAAAATTGTTTAAATTAAGTTTTATAGATCAGAATGGATTTACATTACAATATTTATCGCAAGTTTTCACACAGAAAATTTATATGCAAGTAATATTACTTACTTTAAAAACAGGAGTTATTGTAACCGTACTATCAATTATTTTATCTTATCCCGTAGCTTACTTTATTGTTAAAACAAAATCCGTCAGAGCTAAAAAGGTAGTTCTTTTAATTATTATGATACCTTTCTGGATAAGCTTACTAGTACGTACTTTTTCATGGATAATAATTTTACAAGATCAAGGTATATTAAATACATTATTAATTCATATTGGATTAATAAATAAGCCATTACATTTATTATATAATACTAAATCTGTGACAATTGGTATGGTACATGTTCTATTCCCTTTTATGGTACTAAATATATATTCATCTATGGAAAATATAGATATGCAATTGGTGCAGGTAGCACAAATTATGGGGGCTAAGCCTATTAAAGCTTTTTGGCAGGTGTTTTTCCCATTATCTATTCCAGGAATTTTATCTGGATCAATACTTGTATTTGTTTTATCCTTAGGATATTTTATTACTCCATCTCTGTTGGGAGGTTCACAAAATATGCTGATTTCTACTCTTATACAAAATAATATAAGTGCTACATTGAACTGGCCTTTGGCTGCATCACTTGCATTAGTACTTTTTATTATTACTATGGCACTTTTAATAGTATTGGGTTTAATAATGAAAAGAAATCATATGATAGGAGATGAATCATAATGTGGCTCCCTATAATTGTAGTTTTTGTACTATTTTTTCTTATAGCACCTGTGTTTGTTTTAATACCATTGTCATTTACTTCGTTAAGCTATTTTAAATTTCCACCACCAAGTTTTTCAACACAATGGTATCATGCATTTTTCAATAACAGTCAATGGATAGAGTGTTTTGTTAGAAGTTTAGGTGTAGCTGCTCTAACAGTAATATTGTCACTTATTATAGGAACTATGGCAGCTGCTGCTGTTACAAGGCTTAAATTTAAGTATAAAGATATTTTCATGGCATTTATGGTTATGCCAATGGTTATTCCTGTTATCATAGTTAGTATAGCATTGTATAATACATTTTCACCATTGAGATTAACTGATACTATACCAGGAATAGTACTATCACATACTTTGCTGGCTATACCTATGGTATTTGTAACTGTAATGACAGGTTTAAAAACAGTGGATAGAAATACTGAATTAGCAGCAATGGGTCTGGGTTCTAGGTCCATTAATGTGTTTTTCAGCATTACATTGCCTCAAATCAAGGCGTCTATATTATCTGCTGCAATATTTGCGTTTAGTACATCAATTGATGAGGTAACTGTTACTATGTTTATAGCTGGTGCTAATACCAAGACATTACCAGTGGCTATGTGGGAAAGTATGAGGAATAATATAACTCCAGATATAGCTGCAGTGTCTACTATATTAATTGCTATTACTCTAGTTATGATTGCTGTACAGGGACTTGTAAAAGGTAGAACAGCGAAAATAAAACAAAGTTGAAAATAATAAAATAAAAATAGATATCTCAAATTTTATTTTGGGGTATCTATTTTTATTATATTAAAGAATAAATTTGTAAAAATTTATATTATAATTGAATCATAACTATAAAATATTTGGAGATGTTTAATAATTATGATAATTAATTGTGGAAATATAAAAACTTTGAATTATGCAAATAAATTAAAATTGGTGGCGGGAAAGAATGGATTGGATAGGGTAATAAAGTGGGTGCATTTTATGGAGAATCCCGAATATATAGATTGGTTAAAAGGAGGAGAATTAATTCTCATAACAGGAGTCCTTATGGATATGGACCAAGATATGAATACACTTTTAAAGCTTATTACAGATTTAAATTTTAAAAATGCATCTGGGCTTGTAATAAATATAGGACCTTATATTGATAAGACTCCTTTAGAAGCTATTAAACTTGCAGATTCTTTGGATTTTCCTATATTTGAGCTTCCTTTTGAATTAAGATTAATTGATATAAGTCAGAGTATATGTAAGGCAATTTTCCTGAATAGAATAGAGCAGGAATCAATGAACAGTTTTATGAAAAATATATTATCCGGTGATCTAGAATGTAATGAAGAAACTGTAAATAGGGCTATGTTCTATGGATATAATTCGAGTAAGCGGTATTGTTCATTTGTAGTGAGTGTAAATAATTTCACAAAGTTTGCTATGAATAATGGTATATGGGACGAAGAAATTGTATTTAGAACTGTGCAGCAAATCAATCAGGTCATAGTAAATATTATGAACAGATATAATGAAAATACGATTCGTATATCTGAAAACAATATTATTATTATTATGATACCTGTGGAGCAGGAAATAGAAAAGAAAATGAATAATATTGCAGAAGAAATAATAAAAAATATACATTCTAGGATAAAAGGACTAAAAATAAGCATTGGTATTGGAACTTACTGCAGTGAATTAGGAAAGTTTAAAGAAAGTATTGATAATGCTAAAAAGGCATTGAAAATTTTGAAAGTTACAAAAGATAAAAGTTATATATGCAATTATAATGATATTGGTGTATATAGATTATTGTTTGAAATAGACAACATGCAGGAAATGAAAAAATTTTATTATGAGGTACTTGGAAAACTAGTTGAATATGATAAGAAAAATACTACAAAGTTGGTAAGGACCTTAAACGAATATATTAAGCAAAATTGTAATTTGATTAAAACTGCAAATGTACTTTTTATTCATAAGAATACATTAAAATATAGAATTAAAAGAATAGAGGAGATATTGGACTGTGATCTCAAAGATATGGAGAATTTATTAAACTTTAGTATTGCTTTTAAAATTAAAAACTTATAATGTGTACTTAAAATACAAATAAGAGTGCTTATAATTGTATCTTTTACATATACAAATATTATTGATAATATGATAAATTATATATAAATTAGTTGATAAATTAATAAATTATTAATTAATTTAATGAAATTAATTTAATTATTATTGCTATTCATTATGAAATAATTATTATAAATATAATATTTGGAGGGATTGATATGATTAAAGAAAATAGTGCTAAGATTGTAACTGAAATTCCTGGACCTAAATCAAAAGAGCTTATTTCAAAACGACAAAAATATGTAGCTAAGGGAGTTGGATGTTCTGCACCTATATTTGTAGATGAGGCTAAAGGTGCTCTTATAAAAGATATAGATGGAAATGTATTTGTTGATTTTGCAGGAGCTATAGGAGTGCAAAATATTGGACATAGAGATGATGGAGTTGTAGAAGCTGTAAAGGCTCAACTTGATAAATATATTCATCCAAGTTTTCATGTGAATATGTATGAACCTTATATTAATTTGGCAGAAAAACTTGTGGAAGTTACACCTGGAGATTATGCTAAAAAAGCCATGTTTGCTAATAGTGGAGCTGAAGCAGTTGAAAATGCAATCAAAATAGCAAGAGCATATACAAAAAAAGCTGGAGTTATTTCGCTTCAAGGTTCTTTTCATGGTAGGACTAACATGACTATGTCAATAACAAGTAAATATAAACCTTATAAAAATGGCTTTGGCCCATTTTCAACAGAAACATATAAAACGGATGCAGCATATTGTTACAGATGTCCACTTGGATGTAAATATCCTGAATGTGGAATTGCATGCGCTGAAAAACTCAGAACAATGCTAAAGACGGTAATATCAAGTGATATGATAGCTTGTTTAATAGCAGAACCAGTACAGGGAGAAGGGGGGTTTGTAGTACCTCCAAAAGAGTATTTTAAAATACTTCAGGAAATATGTAATGAAAATGGTATAGTGTTTATTATAGATGAAGTACAAGCAGGTTTTGCTAGAACGGGTAAATTATTTGCTCATGAACATTTTGACGTAGAGGCAGATATCGTAACAATGTCCAAGTCTATTGCAAATGGAATTCCATTGAGTGCAGTTGTAGGAAAAGCTGAAATTATGGATGCAGCCTGTGTAGGAGGCATTGGAGGAACTTATGGAGGAAGTCCACTTGGATGTGTAGCAGCACTTAAAGTTATAGAAAAAATAAAAAATGATAAGCTTTGTGATAAATCTAGGAAAATGGGAGAATATATAATTAAAAGGCTTAATGCCATGAAAGAAAAGTATGATGTAATAGGAGATGTAAGAGGACTTGGTTCAATGATTGGCCTGGAATTTGTAAAAGATAGAGTTACAAAGGAACCTTATGGAGAACTTGTAAAGCAAATTACAGAATATTGTTTTAAACATGGAGTAATATTCTTAAATGCAGGATTATTTGGAAATGTAGTTAGATTCTTACCACCACTTGTAATTACAAAAGAACAGCTGGATTATGGATTGAATGTATTAGATAAAGCCATTGACATATCATTATGTAAACAGAATTCTCCAGTAAAGAAGAAAATTGTTTTTTAAACGTAATTGATGTATAATTTCCCTTATAATTAAACATATAAATGAAGGGAAATAATTGTATATGACATTTTTTATACATCAGTTTGATAATAGTATATTACAATTCATACAGAATAATATGCATGGATATATTATGGACAAACTAATGATTTTGGTGACATCTCTTGGAGACATGGGTATTATATGGATAGCGATAGCTATTCTATTAATAGCAAATAAAAAATATAGACATATAGGGTATATGACTGTAATGGCTATAATTTTAGGAGCTGTATTTGGAGAAGTTATATTAAAACACATATTTCAAAGACCAAGACCATTTATTGCTGTACACACATTAAATGTGCTGATTTCAAAACCAACATCATCATCTTTCCCATCAGGACATACCACGGCAGCTTTTGCAGCTGCAGGTATACTATCTGAATGTTTTAAAAAATATGGGGCGGCATTTTGGATACTAGCAGTTTTAATAGCCTTTTCAAGACTATATTTGTATATGCATTATCCCACAGATGTGATGGGCGGTATAGCATTGGGATTGATATGCAGCAGATTGACTTTTTATATATTTAAAAGATATGAATATTAATGTATTTTATGTTTTTTAGATGCTTAGAAACTATAAATATAGAACATATCTATATTTATAGTTTTAACTAATTATTTAAGCAAATGTGAAGTATCATTTATGGTAAGTATTACAGGATTTAAATTATCATCAAAAAGTATTTTTGACACAGATGTATTTAAAAGTATGATTTTATGATACATAGTGAGCTTCCAATCAAATAATCCAGTTAATCCCGCTTTTATAATACCACCATGAGCAACCATAGCAATTTTTTTGCCTCTATGTTCTTTTACAATGGATAATATAGCATTTTTAGCTCTAAAGCAAGCATTCTTGAGACTTAGTTCTCCACCGCATAAAGGTCCCTCTATATCGTCTGTTCTCCAAGCTTTATATTCTTCCTTATAGTTACGTAAAATTTCTTTTGTAGTTAATCCTTCCCATTTTCCATAGTTGATTTCGTGTAAATCATTTACTATTAAAGGTTTTTTCCCAGTTCCATTAGCTATTATTGAGGCAGTTTTTTTAGCACGTTTTAAAGGACTTGAGTATATATAATCAAAGTCTCCATTTAGTTTTTTACCCAAATATTCAGCTTGCTCTACTCCCTTTGATGCTAATTCTATGTCTGAACACCCCTGAAATTTACCTAATTTATTCCATTTAGTTTCTCCATGCCTTATTAATAGTAATTCAGTCTCCATTAGCTATCTCCCATAATAATTTTTTATATAAACTAAAAATATTTATATATAAATATTAAAATATTTAACTTGTCAAGTCAATAAAATGTTATAGAAAAGTATATGTAAAAGATTATTGGATAATTTTTTATATTGAAAATTTAATTGAAATATGGTAAAGTTAAGATAACTAAATACGGAATTCTTATCAAGAGAGGTAGAGGGATTGGCCCTATGATACCCGGCAACCTGAGTAAGTTTATTCAACGGTGCTAATTCCAGCAGGTATATACCTGAAAGATGAGAGAGTACAATAAAAAAGCTTTCTTGTAATTTTAGTCAGGAAAGCTTTTTTGAATTTTAGGTTACTTGATTTTTAGTTGTAATAAAATGATAGTTTGTAAATTACTTTATTAAGTTTTATTTTACAGTCTTTTTACCATAATGGTTAAAAGTTTAGGGAAGGTGTGGTTGAAAAATAAATGTCAATTGTAATTGTGACTTATTTAGCAGTCTGAGTACTGAAGGTAAAAGAATATTTAGTTTACTTCAAAAAAAAGGTTCTATGACAAAAAATGAAATTTCATTTGCAACAAAAATGAAATTGACATCCCTAAACCGTGTAATGAAACCTCTTGAGCAAAATAATATGGTAATTAAATATCTTATGGGGGATTCTACAGGAGGAAGACGACCTGTATTGTATAATATAAATCTATGTGCCTCATATATAATAGGATTGGATATATATAATAATTATGTAAAAATTGTATTTAGTAATTTAAAAATTGATATAGTATGTAAGGAAGTATTTAAAATAGAATATAAAGATAATCCTGATAAGATTACAAGAAAAATATTGGAAACTATAGACAAGATGGTTTTAAATCTAAGTTTTGATTATCTGAGTCTTATTGGTATAGGAATATCAGTTGTTGATGCTACTGATTTAAAAAATATATCTATAAAAAATATTCTGCAAAAAAAGTTGGATTGTCCAGTTATATTAGAAAACAGAGCAATTTCATCTGTTGTTTTGGAATATTTTTATAAATTTAATTGTGCATTTAAAAATATAGGTTATTTTAACTGTGAGTCCAAAATTACAACTGGAATAATCTTATCAGGGAAAATTTTGAGAACTTTTAATAGTGGACAAGACGCATTTGAAAATATGATTGTGGATATCAACGAGTGTTTACATAGCTCAAATGGATGTATTCAAACTTATTCATCTACCGATGCTTTAGTAAAAAGATTTATTGCCAGAATAAGTAAAGGTGGCACTACAATTATAAATAAATCTTTAAGTAATATAGATTATAAAGATATATGTATTGCAGCTGAACAAAATGATGATCTTTCAATAAGTATAATAAAAGAAGCAGCAATAGCATTTGGAATAGGATTGATTAATTACATACAATTGCTGGACTTAAAAGTCGTAATATTAACTGGAGATTTACCCAAAAACTCCAAAATGTTTTATGATATATGTATTAAAATGGTGTCTGAAAAGTTACATTTGGATAAAGGTACAAAAGTTATTTTTAAAAAGAAAGAATATTTTGCAGAAGATACCGCAGCCATAGGTGCTGCTGCCGTAATAATGGAAAAATATTTAGATAACTATAATTAGGAGGAAAATTATGAATATAAAAGTAAATGGAGAAGACAAAGATATAAAGGATGGAGTAACAATAACTGAAATTTTGAAAATTGAAAATGTAGAGATGCCAGATATGGTTTCAGTTCAATTAAATGATGAATTTGTAGACAGAGATAAATTTTCTGATACTGCATTAAAAGAAAATGATAAGATAGATTTCTTGTATTTTATGGGAGGTGGAACTTTTGGACTTTAATGAAGAACAAATAGAAAGATATTCAAGACATATAATATTATCCGAAGTTGGAGTAGAAGGACAGGAAAAACTTTTGAATTCCAAGATTCTCGTAATTGGTACTGGTGGATTGGGTGCTCCTGCTGCTATGTATCTGGCTGCTGCCGGTGTAGGAACTATAGGGCTTGTAGATGGAGATGTAGTTGATCTTTCTAATCTACAAAGACAGATAATACATCAGACAAAAGATGTAAACAAACCTAAAGTTAAATCAGGAAAAGAAACAATAAATGAATTGAATCCAGATGTAAATGTAATTACCTACAATGAAATTGCAGATTCTACGAATATAATGGATATTATAAAGGATAAAGATTATGATTTTATAATAGATGGAACAGATAATTTTCCAGCAAAATTTCTTATAAATGATGCTTGTGTTCTTGCCAAAAAACCATTCTCACATGGAGGAATAATAAGATTTCAGGGACAGTTAACTACATATATACCTGACAATGGAACACCTTGTTATAGATGTATATTTCAATCACCACCACCAGCTGGTGTTGTGCCAACTTGTAGAGAGGCAGGTGTCTTAGGTGTAATGGGAGGAGTAATAG
Source organism: Clostridium tyrobutyricum DSM 2637 = ATCC 25755 = JCM 11008 (assembly GCF_000359585.1). Classification (GTDB taxonomy): domain Bacteria; phylum Bacillota; class Clostridia; order Clostridiales; family Clostridiaceae; genus Clostridium_B; species Clostridium_B tyrobutyricum. The sequence continues at coordinate 54,623 of NZ_APMH01000024.1, forward strand.
GATCTCTTCAGGCTACAGAAGCACTCAAATACATTCTAGGCCTTGGAGACAGTTTGGCAGGATATCTTTTAACTTATAATGCATTGACTATGCAGTTTAGAAAGATAAAGGTTTCTAAAAATAAAAAATGCGGTATATGCGGTGAACATCCTACTATAACAAATCTTATAGATTATGAACAAGCTGCTTGTGATCTGAAAACAGGAAATTTAAAAGGGTGATATAATATGATTTATATAAATAGATTGAAATACGAGAAAATTGTGGATCAGGCAAGAAGAGAAATTCCTGATGAGTGTTGTGGATATCTAGGAGGCAAAAAATCTGGAGAGGATATTTTTATAAAAAAAGTATATCCTTTGACAAATATAGATCATAGTAATGAACATTTCTCTATGGATCCAAAAGAACAGTTCAATACTATAAAAACTATAAGAAATGAAGGACTTGTAATGATAGGAAATTATCATTCTCATCCAGAATCTCCTTCTAGACCATCTGAGGAGGACAAAAGGCTTGCTTTTGATCCAAGCATACTGTATGGAATACTATCACTTGAAAAGGAAGAACCTGTGTTTAACCTATTTAAAATAGACAGGGACAAAAATGTGGAAAAGCTTAAGTATGAAATTGTTTAAGTAAATTGTTGGGAGTGATTGATATTTATGATAGATATAAGTCAAGAAAACTATAAAGCTATAGAAGATATAGGAGAAAAGTCAAAGCAGTATGCAGAGGGAAGTATAAATCCTGTAAGATTTAAGGCTTTCAGAGTATCTATGGGATTTTATGAACAGAGGAAAAAAGAAACTTATATGTTGAGAACTAGAGTGCCGGGTGGAGTAATAAATTTAAAACAATTTCAGGTTATAAGTGAACTTGGAAGAAAATATGCTGATGGTAAAGTAAGATTTACTTCAAGACAGGATATACAGTTTCACAGTGTAAATTTAGAGGATGCATATCCAATAATGAAATCTCTTATAGAAGTTGGAATAATTACAAAGGGAACAGGTGGAAATACTGTAAGAAACATTGAGTGTTCACCACTTTCAGGGGTTTCATTAGATGATGTGTTTGATGTAACACCTTATATGAAGGCTGCTACCAATTATTTAATAAAAGATCCTACCACAATGAATATGCCAAGAAAGTATAAAATAGCTTTTTCAAATAGTGGAGTTGATACTGGCAATGCTACAATTTCTGATCTTGGATTCATAGCTAAGATTGTAGATGGAAAAAGAGGTTTTGAACTGTATGGTGGTGGTGGATTTGGTGGAAGTCCACAGGTATCTTTAAAACTTAAAGACTTCATACCTGACAAAGATATTTTATATTATATTCAGGGCATGAAGAACCTGTTTGAAGCTGAAGGAGATAGAACCAACAAGCATAAGGCACGAATAAGATTTATAGTTAAAAGACTTGGAAAAGAAAAGTTTATTGAAAGATTTAATGAAGAAGTAAATAAATTAAAAGCAGAGTCAAAACTTGATATAAATGTAAATCCGGATGAATTTATAGTAAATAAATCAGCTGAAATAGTAGAAAAAGCTGAAGTGTCAAAAGATCTTGAAAATATATTGTTCCCACAAAAGCAAGCAGGGTATTATTCCGTTTACGTACACCCACAAAGTGGAAATTTAAATGTAGATAATCTTGACAAAGTACTTAATTTTATTGACAAACTTAACTATGATATATCCATAAGAACAACTAATACTCAGGGCTTTATTGTAAGAGATTTAAAAGAAAATGATGCCCAAAAACTACTTGATATAATCAAAGAATTTACGTCTATATATAATATAGATAATTCTTTAACTTGTGTAGGTGCGTCAACATGCCAGCTTGGCCTTTGCCTTTCACAAAATCTTTTGATAGGAATAAAAGCTGAGTTTAAATCTGTTGACAAAAATGTGAAAGAAGCCCTTCCAAGATTATATATATCAGGATGTCCTAATTCATGTGCTCAGCATGAAAAAGGTCAGATAGGTTTGCACGGAAGAGCAAAAAGAACACAAAATGGCCTTATACCAATGTATTCTGTATCCTTTGGAGGAAGAATAGGCTCTGGTGGAGCAAAAATGGGCGAAGAGTACGGAGATATTCCAGCAAAGAAGATACCTGAATTTCTACATAAACTAGCATATCTAAAAGCGGATTCAGGTTATGAAGACTTTTATGAATTCTTAGATAATAAGAATGATGATATAAAAGAATTAGTTAGTAAATATACTGATATAGAGAAATTTGCAGGGGATTCAGATATTTATTTTGATTTTGGTTCATGTGAGCGATTTTCATTAAAAGGCAGAGGACCTGGGGAATGCAGCAGCGGAGTAATGGATGTAATCAAACTGGATTTATCAAATGCAGGATCTTCACTTGAAAAATACAAACAGACTAAAAAGGATTCAGATTTGTATTCTTCAGCAGTTTCCTCAGCGAGAACACTTCTAGTATTAAGAGGAGTAGATACGAATAAGGATAGAGAGATATTCAAAGAATTTGAAAAGAATTTTGTGGATCCTGGCTATGTAAAGTCATCAATTAAGAAGTTGTTTGAAAGCCTTATAGATTATAAACTTGGGGATTTAGCTAATATATCTGATAAATTGCCTGAAGTTGAATATTTGTTTAAAAAAGTAGAAGCTATGTACAAATCACTGGACGGAAAACTTGAAATAACACTTCCCAAAGAAGAAGTTGTAGATTCTAAAGCTGATGATAAAGAAGATAATAATGAAAAAGACGGATATAAGGTTATTGATTTTAGAGGGGTAAAATGTCCTATAAATTTTGTAAAAGTCAAAATTGAGCTATCCAAGATTAAATCTGGTGAAAAAAGGGGATTTTATCTAGATGATGGAGATCCAATAAAAAATGTTCCCGAAAGTGTTAGAAAAGAGGGTCATAAAATAATTTCAATAGATACAAATTATGAAGGCTATAATTTGCTTGTTGTAGAGAAAAAATAGAAGTTAGTTGAGAAAGATGGAATAAATTTAATTTGTTCCATCTTTAAATAGATTGAGGTGAAAATATGAAGTTTAATACTAAACTTATACATGGAAATGCAAGATTGGATGGAACAGGTGCTACTAATACTCCAGTATATCTTTCTAATGCATATGCTCACACAAGTGCAGAAAAACTTGAAAAGATATTTCAGGGAAAGGATATGGGGTATGCATATACTAGAATATCAAATCCTACAGTTACTTCTTTTGAAAGAAGAATTGCAAGTATAGAAAATGGTATGGTTGCTACATCTGCATCATCTGGAATGAGTGCTATATATCTTGCTGTAATGAATATGGTAGAAAGTGGAGACGAAATAGTTTCCTCAAGCGGTTTATATGGAGGCACTTATACTCTTATGAGAAATTTAAAATCCATTGGGGTAAAAGTTCATTTTCTTGAAAATATAAATCCGGATACTTTGAAATCCGTGATAAATAAAAAAACAAAATTGGTTTTTGCAGAAACTATTGGAAATCCAAGACTTGATGTCTTGGATATAGGAGCTGTATCAAAATTCTGTAAAGATAATAATATTGTTCTTATTATAGATTCCACAATGACCACTCCTTATCTCATAAAACCACTGGAATATGGTGCTGATATTGTAATACATTCTACTTCTAAGTATATAAATGGAACTTCTAATTCTATAGGTGGAATTATAGTAGATAGTGGAAGCAGCAAGTATACAGATCCACGATACGAAAACTTTTTGCCTTATACAAAGAAATATGGTAAAATGGCGTTTACTGCTAAGTTAAAAGATACAATAGGTAGAGATGTTGGACCGGCACTTTCACCTTTTAATGCATTTTTAAATCTTACAGGAGTGGAAACACTATCTCTTAGAATGAAAGAGCACTGTAAAAATGCACTGGGCATTGCTAAATATTTAAGTAATAATGATAAGATAGTGGATGTAAACTATCCAGGACTTGAGAGCTCAAGGTATTATGATTTAGCTCAAAAGTATTACAAAAATGGATCTGGTGGCATACTAACATTTAGACTTGGAAGTAAAGAAAATGCATTTAAATTTTTGAACAATTTAAAATTGATATTGGATCTTACAAATATAGGTGATACTAAATCAATTATAATTCATCCTTCATCTACAATATGTTCTAATAATACTGATGAAGAAAAGCGACAGATGGGAGTATATGAAGATCTTTTAAGATTATCTGTAGGTATAGAGGATGTGGAAGATATAATAGCAGATATTGACAGCGCTTTGAAAGAACTTTAATTTTTATTTACAATTTCAAAGAACAGTAAAAATGAAGTTAAAAGGGAATGATCATATATTAACGGAGATAAAATCAATATATTAGATTTGTCACAGTAAGATTTTTAACACAATGGTACAATTTTGTACTTATTGTGTTGAAGGTCTTTATTTTCTCTCAAATAATTTTATTAGTTAAATTTTTTAATTTTATATATTGTAAGAAATATTAAATGGCTGTATAATTTTAATGTCGTATTGAATTTTCATATCCAAAATACAATTTTAATAATAGCAATTGTATAATCCCTGAAATTTTATTAAATAATTATATATACAAACTTAAATATATAAAGTGTATGCTTAAATTTTAAATGCGTAAAATTAAAATTTTTATAATTGTTAAATTGGAATTCTGCATGAAAGAGATGAGAATTATATTATGAATAATCTAAAAAACAAACTAAAACTTTATGGATTTAATAATCTTACAAAAACCTTGAGTTTTAATATTTATGATGTATGCTATACTAGATCTGAAGAAGAAAGAAAGCAGTATATAGATTATATAGATGAACAGTATAACTCTGACAGACTTACAGAAATTTTAAAAAATGTAACTGAAATAGTTGGAGCAAGTGTATTAAATGTGGCAAAACAGGACTATGATCCTCAAGGAGCAAGTGTAACTATTCTTATTTCAGAAGAGGAGATTCCTATATATATGATTGATAATAGTTGTAATAAAGGAATCCTAACTCCTCCTAGAAAAAATATTGTTTCTCATCTTGATAAAAGTCATGTTACAGTACATACATATCCTGAAAGTCATCCTCAGAATAATGTTGCAACTTTTCGTGTGGACATAGATGTATCAACATGTGGAAAGATATCCCCATTAAATGCACTTAATTATTTAATTGAAAGTTTTGATTCAGATGTTATAACTATAGACTATAGAGTTAGAGGATTTACCAGGGACATATATGGAGAAAAGCATTTCATAGATCATGACATAAGTTCTATTCAGGATTTTATATCTCAAGATATTCTTGATAAATATCATCTTATAGATATGAACATATATCAATCAAATATATTTCATACAAAGATGAGAATAAATGAATTGAATCTTACTAAATATTTGTTTGATACTAAAAATGGTAATGTTTCCAATAAAGAAAAAACAGATATTCTGAATAAGCTTGAAAGAGAAATTAATGAAATTTTTTATGGAATAAATATAAAATAAACAGGAGGCATTTTATGAATAACAGTGAATTACCTAAGTATTTCAAGTTTGATAAAGATGAAATTTGGTTTGAAGAATTTGAAGTGGAAAAGAAAACTATGAAGATTACTTACAAATTGAATAAAATACTTTCTTATTGTACATCAAAATATCAGGAAATTGCTTTAATTGATACTAATGCATTTGGACCATGTCTGGTTTTAGATGGAATAATGCAGTCTACTACAAAAGATGGATTTATATACAATGAGATGATAACTCATATACCAATGCTTACTCATAAAAAACCCAAAAGAGCTTTAGTAATAGGCGGAGGGGATTGTGGGGCGGTTAGAGAACTTTCCAAGTATAGAGAACTGGATTCTATAGATATGGTAGAATTAGATGAAGTTGTAACAAGAGAATGTATAAAGTTTCTTCCTGAAATAAGTGGTGGAGAAAATTTTGATAGTAGAGTAAATTTTAAATTTGGTGATGGAGTGGAATATGTAAAAAATGTTTCTCAAAAATATGATGTTATATCTATAGATTCGCCAGATCCTGAAAGTTATGCCAAGGATTTATTTGGAGAAGAATTTTATAGAAATGTAAAAAAATCTTTGAATGATGATGGAGTCATGGTATGCCAGAGTGAATCTCCAATGCTTCATATGGATATAATAAACAATACAAGAGAGATATTGAAAGATAATTTTAATATAGTAAGAACTTATGTTGCTTTTGTTCCAAGTTATCCAGGTGGACTTTGGAGTTTTACTATAGCTTCTGATGTATATGATCCTTTAAATCTGGATCAAAATAGACTTCCGGACACTACAAGATACATAACAAGGGAGATTGCCAAGTCTTGTTTCAATCTTCCTAATTTTATAAATAATCTTAAATAAGATATCAAATATGGTACGATATTTCAAATATTATAAGAAGATTTTCTACTGATATATTTTGAAAGTCCATTGACAAATTAGTTAAAAGACTGTATATTATATTTAACTTAATTACTAATAATTAAATATAGATTTCTTATCAAGAGAGGCGGAGGGACTGGCCCTATGATGCCCGGCAACCTGAATATAGAATATTCATTGGTGCTAATTCCAGCAGGGGAAACCTGATAGATGAGATACAAGAGGATATTACTTCCTGCAGTTTCTCTGCAGGAAGTTTTTATATATCTATATTACAAGTGTTATAAAATACATAATTAAATGAAGGAGAGATTAATATGAGCGAAGAGAGAAAATTGTCATTTGAGACATTACAGGTACATGCAGGGCAGGTTCCTGATCCGGCAACAGGAGCAAGAGCAGTTCCAATATATCAGACTACTTCCTATGTTTTTAAGGATGCAGATGAGGCAGCAGACTTTTTTCAATTAAAAAGACCAGGAAATGTATATGGAAGAATAATGAACCCTACTGAAGATGTTTTTGAAAAAAGAGTTGCAGAGCTTGAAGGGGGAGCTGCGGGACTGGCTACTGCTTCAGGGCTTGCAGCAATATTTTATTCAATACTCAATGTAGCAAGTGCAGGGGACAATATAGTATCTGCAAGTACTCTTTACGGTGGAACATATGAATTGTTTTCAGTAACATTGAAAAAATTAGGTATAAGTGTGACTTTTGTAGATCCAGATGATCCTGAAAATATAAGAAAGGCTATAACTGACAAAACAAAAGCAGTATATGCAGAAACAATAGGAAATCCAAAAATAAATGTACTTGATATAGAAAAAGTAGCAAACATTGCACATGAAAATAAAATACCACTTATCATAGATAATACATTTGCAACTCCATATTTGGTAAGACCAATAGAATACGGTGCAGATGTAGTTGTACACTCTGCTACCAAGTTTATTGGAGGGCATGGAACTACACTTGGTGGAATTATAGTAGACGGTGGAAAGTTTG
>NZ_APMH01000025.1 GCF_000359585.1 Clostridium tyrobutyricum DSM 2637 = ATCC 25755 = JCM 11008
TGAATGTTATAACCACATTATACAAGGAGGAGATTATTTTATGCTTAGATCTATATGGAATAGTGTAAGTGCAATGAATGCACAACAAGATAAATTAAACAGTATATCAAATAATTTAGCCAATGTAAGTACAGTCGGTTATAAAAGTGAAGATGTGAATTTTCAAGATTTGATGTATGAAACTTTAAATAGAGACGGGTATCCTGTCAATGAAAATTCTCCTACAGCTCTTATAACTGGATCAGGTTCTAAAACCACTGAGTGGGTCAGAGATACCAGTCAGGGAAGTTTAACTGAAACCAATAAAAAGTCCAATCTTGCAATAGACGGGCAGGGGTTTTTTAGGGTTACGACTCCTAGTGGTCAAACTGCTTATGAGAGAGCTGGAAATTTTAATGTGGACAGTTCAGGCAGGTTAGTTGATGATGATGGAAATGTTGTAAATATAGAATCAGTTCAGGTATCAGGAAATTTAAACAATAATAATTTTACAATTAATAGACAGGGTTATGTATATATAAGAGAAGGTAATCAGGACAGGCTATACGGAAAAATAAATATTTACAATGTAGTTGGACAGGATTCTATGACATCTATAGGGGATAATCTATATACTCCAAAACAGGGAACACAAATTTATCAAAATAATGATGCATCTATATATCAGGGATATCTTGAACAATCTAATGTGGATACTGGCAAGGAAATGACGGATATGATAGTTTCACAGAGAGCTTTTGAACTTGGTGCCAAGGCTTTAAGTACATCAGACGATATGTGGGGAATGATAAATAGTATGAGAAGATAAATTTAAAAATTTTTAGTAAACTTATTTAATGTATATGCATATAATATAGTAATTATTATATTGGGAGGAATTTTGTATGTACAGATATCCAAATATGGGATATGGGGATTATACAGATGATATGTATGATAATTATGAACCTTATTATTATAACATGTATGCTGCTCCACCTATGTATCCACCTATGGCCATGTATCCTGTTAATCCATATATGATGTATAATTCAATGAATTACAACATGCAGCAGCCAACCTATGAATCAACCTATGAGCCATTTGATTGCTATGAAGATGAAGATCATGGAGACGATGAGTTTCAAAATCTTAAAATGAGAACTGTAGACATAAGTGATGTAGTGGATTAAACAAAGCCTGGGATGTATAATATGTACATCCCAGGCTTTTATACTAGCTGTTTTTAACCATCGCATTGGTAAGAGGTGGAATTATCTGTTTCTTTCTAGATAGAACACCAGGAACATAAGCACTGTTGTCTTTTAAGGTTACATTGAATGTATTGGCTATTACATTACTATATGATCCTATGCTGATTAGCTCTGAACCACTTTCCAATATATTGGTAAGCATAAATACCATAAGTCCAAATCCATCATTTTTACACATTGAATTCATTAAATCTATAACATCTTTTCTAAGAGGATTGAAACTATCTGGGTCCACAGTTGAAATTTGTGCAACCCCTACTTTCACGCCTCCAAGATTAAATATTTTAAAATCTTGATTTAGAAGTTGTTTTGCAGTTTTTCCCTCCAGTGATGAAGCTGCCTTAAACATTTCTTTTGCAAATTTTTCAGGATCTATGCCAGCTATAGGAGCCAATTTACTTACCATGGTCCTATCTTTTTCAGTTGATGTAGGTGACCTGAAAAGAAGTGTGTCTGAAATTATGGCAGAACACAAAAGGCCAGCTGTTTCTTTAGAAGGGGTTAATCCGTTTTCTTTAAATATTGATCCTATTATTGTAGCGGTACAACCTACAGGTTCATTTCTAAAATAAATAGGGGAGCCAGTTTGGATGTCAGCTATTCTATGGTGATCAAGTATTTCAAGTATTTCAGCATCTTCAATCCCATCTACAGCTTGAGATCTTTCATTATGATCTACCAGTATTATCTTCTTTTTATTTTTAGATATTAAATGATATCTTGATATGCTTCCTACAACTTTGTTATTTTTATCTACTACAGGATAGCTTCTGTATCTTGTATCCAGCATGACTTCTCTCACATCATCTACAAGATCATGTGTTGTAAATGATATTATATTTTCTTTTTTCATTACATAACTTATTGGAATGCTTTGTGGAATCAATCTGGCAGTAGTGAAAGTATCATAAGGGGTTATTATAATAGAGCATCCAATTTTTTTTGCCTTTTCTATTATTTCGCCTGAAACTTTATGATTTCCAGCAATTATCATGAGGGATGCTTCGGAATCCAAAATTACATTTTGGGCATCTATTCTATCTCCACATATTACTATATCACTTTTTTCAATTACCTGATCAATGCTGTTTGGCTGCATGGCTGCAACTATTACTTTCCCTCTAAATTCATCTGTATTATTATGCTGGTAAATACATTTGGCAGATAGGGTGTCAAGTATATTTTCAAGTGTAGTGCCACTTTTCTGGATTACATTGCTATCCCATACATCCATGTAAGATGTAGTTATATTGGATTGAGATGCAATTCCAATTAATTTGTCATCAGAATCTACAACGGAAAGAGTTTTTACTTTACTACTGCTTATTATTGCCCAGGCTGATTTTAGGGAAGTCTTAGGAGAAATTGGCTTTATCTTATCAAAGTCCAAATCTGCTATTTGAGTCTTTACTGTATCAATTAATTTTTGAGGTTTAACCCCGAAATAATCCAATGCAAATTGAGTTTCCCTGCTTAATTCTCCGAGCCTTATGGGAACGGCTTTTACTCCCATCTTATTTTTTAATTCAGCATAAGATATGGAAGAACATATTGAATCTGTATCTGGATTCTTATGTCCTGTTATGTATACTATATCATTCATTTATATTTTTTCCTCCCAGTTTATTCAATTGACAATCGAAATTAATAATTTGGATTGTCATATATATTATATATGATAATGGCGTTTTATCAAAGAATTTACTAGAAAAATGTGTGACGTTAAATCTAATCTCAAAAGTAATAATGTATGTGCAACTGTGCATATACATTAATGTAAATAAACAGATAGCGCATGGAGGGATTAAAAGTGATTAATGAAAGGGAAGTTCAAAGTGGTTTAACCCAGGCTGAGGCGGATAGAAGACTGAAGAAATATGGTCCAAACTTGCTTGAAAAAAAGAAAAAAATATCACCGTTGACAATATTTTTATCACAGTTCAATGATTTTATAACATGGGTTTTAATAGGAGCCACTATAATATCAGGTTTTATGGGGGAAAAGGCAGATGCTGTAACTATAATTATAATTATAGTTATGAATTCCGTGCTTGGATTTATTCAAGAATTTAAAACCGAGAAATCACTGGAAGCTTTAAAGAATATGGCATCTCCTACTTCAAAGGTTATAAGAAATGGAAAATTAAAAATTGTGAATGCACAGGACTTGGTAATAGGAGATCTTATAGTTATTGAAAGTGGAGACAAGATACCTGCGGATTGTATGATAACAGAATCAAGTAATTTGATGATAGATGAATCTCTTTTGACAGGTGAATCTGCAGGTGTAAGCAAAAGCATTCAGAAAAAGGAAAATTCCATTTACATGGGTACGATAGTATTGACAGGCAATGCAAAGGCAAAAGTTACTGGAACTGGTATGGAAACTGAAATGGGAAAAATAGCAGGTATGCTTCAGAGCATAGAAAAGGATACATCACCTCTTAAAGAAAAATTGAATAATTTAGGTAAAATATTGGTTGTGTTATGTTTAATTGTTTGTGCTGTAGTTACTATTGCAGGAATAATGAGAGGTGAAAATAAATATGAGATGTTTTTGCTTGGTGTAAGTCTGGCAGTTGCAGCCATTCCAGAAAGCCTTACAGCCATAGTAACAGTTGCTTTGGCACTTGGGGTATCAAGAATGTTAAAGAGAAATGCTTTAATAAGAAAATTACCTGCAGTGGAGACACTTGGATGCACCTCCATAATTTGCAGCGATAAAACAGGTACGCTTACTGAAAACAAGATGACTGTAAAAGCAATGTATTCTAACGGAAGAACTTATAATTTAGATAGAGAGTCAGTTCCTGAGAATGCAATGCTCAAAAAAATATTTACATATTGTAATGATTGTAATGTTGATACAGATAAAAAGAATGTTTCAGAAAGTTTAATTGGCGACCCTACAGAGACTGCACTCATTAAAGTTTATTTCAGAGATGGAAAGACTCTAAAAAATTTTTTAGGTAGAGCTAGAAGAGTATATGATATACCCTTTGATTCTGACAGAAAGATGATGTCAGTTATAGTAAAAGAAGGTTCAAAAGAGATAAGTTATGTAAAAGGTGCACCAGAGAAACTTATAAGAAAGTGTAAATATATATTAGATAGAGGAAATGTAAGAATTTTAACTTCAAATGAGAGAAATAATATAGTAAAGGCAATTGAAAATATGTCGTTTAATGCACTTAGATGTATAGCAGGTGCTTATAAAGAAAAGAATTTGACAAGAGGAAAGTCTCTTGAGGATAATTTAATTTTTGTAGGAATCGCAGGTATTATTGATCCTCCAAGAAAAGAAGTAAAAGATGCTGTCTTAAAATGTAAAATGGCTGGTATAAAACCTGTTATGATAACAGGGGATCACAAAAATACTGCCTTTGCCATAGGATATGATCTTGGTATATGTAAAACTCAGGATCAGGTTATAACGGGAGATGATTTGGATAAGTTAACAGATAAACAACTGGAAAAAACAGTAGACAAGAAGGTTATATTTGCAAGAGTTACACCTAAACATAAACTTAGAATAGTAAGGGCATTTAAGTCTAAAAACAAAGTAGTTGCTATGACAGGAGATGGAGTAAATGATGCTCCAGCCGTAAAAGAAGCAGATATAGGGATATGCATGGGAATTTCAGGAACGGATGTTACTAAAGAAGCAGCTTCCATGGTGCTTTTAGATGATAATTTTACAACTATAGTGTCAGCAGTGGAAGAAGGCAGAGTTATATATGATAATATAAGAAAATTCATAAGATATCTTTTATCCTGTAATTTAGGAGAAGTTTTAACTATGTTTTTAGCATCAGCTTTTAATCTCGCCATACCACTTCTTCCTATACAGATATTGATGGTAAATCTGGCTACTGATGGACTTCCAGCTATAGCACTTGGAGTAGATCCTCCTGAAGGGGATATAATGGCGGAGAAGCCAAGAATTAAAAATGAAAGCATATTTGCAAGAGGATTAACAGAAAAAATACTTGTAAGAGGAGCTCTTATAGGGACGTGTACTATATTTTCTTTTGTAGTAGCACAGTATCTGGGATTTGGGCTTAAAACTGCAAGGACTATGGCACTTGCAACTTTAGTAATGTCACAACTTATACATGTTTTTGAATGTAGATCCGAAAATCATTCTATATTTCAAATAAATCTATTTAGCAATAAATATCTTCTAGGTGCTATAGCAGCTTCTATATGTATGATTTTAGCCATAGTCTATATTCCATTCCTTCAAAATGTCTTTCATACTTCTGCAATGAATTTAATACAGTGGGGTATAGTAATTTTCTTTTCAGGTATAATAGCACTTATAAATAGTCTGTATTTGTATTTTAAATAAAAAATGAAAAGTAAAGAGGATTAGAATTTCTAATCCTCTTTACTTAAATCTTTGTACCCTTCTCTGTACTTTTGGGACTTTTCCTTCTATAGGAACAAGGTCTTTTTTAGTAGTCATATTTCTAATATTTATAAGTTGAATTTGTTCCTTATTCCCCTTGCCCGCTTTTCCTTTTAATCCCTGAACCAACACAAAATTTCCCTGCTTAATGGGAATAAACTCAGGCTTTTTAAACCACTTTTTCTTTATATAACTACATTTGGTTATATTTTTACTTCTCTCTGGTCTTACGAGAAGAGTTACCTTTAATGTATTGAATATCCACAATATGGTTTTTGATGTTATTTTAACGGATACTATAGTACCTTGGATCTGGGTTAATCTATCTCCATATTTCTTTAAATAGGATTTAGCATAATATTGTGAGATTTTTTCTTTTAAACTCATTTTTATATTAACTCCTTTGTCACTTATTTTATTTCATGTCTAGTATTTTAAAATATTATTATATGGATAATTCTAACTTATTATATCATAGTATATATTTTTTTAAAATACATGTACTATTAAACAAATTATAGTTTCAACAAATTTGTTCCTAAATATACTGTTTAAGAATACTATTATATTAAACAGTTAAATTGTATAGCTAATAATAATAGCTGAGGAGGGATTTTGGTGAAGAGAGAAGTAGCCCCGGAGGAAATTATATATGATTTTAATGTAAAAGATATAGATCTAAAAGATGAAGCTCAGTATAATCCTGAATATGAGGATATATATAGAAAAATAAATACGGCTCTTAGTATAGACAAACAAGGTTATAATTTATATATTGTAGAAGACTTTTCTAAAAATAAACTTGAAGATATGGTTAAGTATATAGATAAAATTATTAAAAACAGAGAAATATATGATATATGCTATGTTATATATAAAGATATCAAATCTCCCGAAGTAATAGTTTTAAAAGCAGGATATGGTTTAAAATTGAAGTATTTTGTAGAAGAGATTCAAAAACTGTATTTTAAAATAACTTATGAATTTTATAATGGATCAGATCAAGAAAAGGAATTTATCATAGAGGATATCCGTAATAAGAAAAATGATTTAATAGAGAAAATGATTGATATAGCAAAAAGAGATAATTTTACTTTAAAATCTGTAGATGATGGTTTTGTATTTATCCCTCTTAAAGAAGATGGGAGTATGATGAATGAAAAAGAATATAATTTATTAAGTTTTAACGAAAAAGAAAGTATAATAAATAAGGTCGCTTTGCTCAAAAATGCTTCCCAAGAAATACTTGATAAGTTAAAGAATATAGAAATAAATGAAACTGAAAAAATAAAAGTACTTATGGATCATTATTATAGTAGGAAAACAGCAGATATTAAAGATAATTATTTGGATATATTTTCTGAAGACAAAACTGTATTGAAATTTTTAAATTATATATGCAGTACCATAGAGAAAAGAATAAAAGATATATATTCAATAGACTATAAGAATGATGAAAATACTATAAAACAGATAATATTTAAATATTCTGTTAATGTGATTGTTGATAACTCTGGTAGAAAATATCCACCTATAATATTTGAAGAGGACCCGAGTGTTGTTAATTTAATAGGCAATATAGAATATAGAAATAAAGATGGAAATTATATAACTGATATAAGTCTTATAAAAGCAGGATCTATTTTAAAAGCAAATGGGGGATGTCTTATACTTAGGGTAAATAGTCTCTTGAATAATCCAAATGCCTATTATTATTTGAAAAAATCCCTTATAAGTGAAAAAGTAAAATTAGATTATAAAACTGGATATCTTGAAGTTTTATCATTAAACGGTTTAAACCCTGAGCCTGTGCAGTTTAAAGAAAAAATAATACTTATAGGAGATTATAGTACTTATGATTTATTATATAATTATGATGTAGATTTCAAGAAAATATTTAAAATCAGAGCACAGTACAATCCTATACTTGATATGGATAGAATTGTAAAGAAGTTATTTTTAACAAAGATAATATATACATGCAAGAAAAATTGTTTTAAGCCGGTTACAGATGAAGGCATAAGGGAAATTGCAAAAATTTTGTCCAGAAAAACGGAAAATAAAGGCAAGATTTTTATGGATGACTATGAGATCGAAAGAATACTAACACTTTCCGACAGCAGTGCAAGGGAAACAAAAAGGAATTATATAGATACACAGGATATAGAGAATGCTGTATATACGAGGGAAATGTTAGAAAAACAGATAGATGACAGTTTTAGTGAAGAACAGATATTTATAGATATTGACGGAAAGAGTATAGGTCAGATAAATGGGCTTTCAATTTTAAGTACAGGATATTTTAGCTTTGGAAGACCTGTAAGGATAACTTGCTCATGTATAAAGGGGGAAGGAAATATAGTTGATATTCAAAGGGAAAGCAATTTATCTGGAAAAATTCATAATAAAGCGATAAATATAATAAAAGGATATATAAATAACAATATAATTGGGGGATATGACAAACTTCCTGTGAATTTTCATTTGAATTTTGAACAAGTTTATGGGACTGTAGACGGAGACAGCGCTTCTGTAGCAGAAGTAGTGTCGATTATATCATCACTTTCCAAAATAGGAATAAAACAAAATATAGCAGTTACAGGTTCAATTAATCAATTTGGAGAAGTTCAGCCTATAGGGGGAGTAAATGAAAAGATTGAAGGCTTTTTCAACACTTGCAAGATATTAGGAGAAACTAAAGGGAAGGGAGTACTCATCCCGGCATCCAATGTGAAAGGAATTGCACTAAAAAATGAAGTGGAGCAAGAAATAAAAAGTGGAAATTTTCACATATACTCCATGGATACAGTAGAAGATGCTGTGGATATTTTAATGGGGAATGAAAATTTGAATTATTCGGATGTAATTTCTGCTATCAAGAAAGAATGTAGAAAATACTATGGAAGACAGGAAAAAAATAGGCATAAATAGCATATTTGTAGGGAATGGGTATAGATTTGTGTAAAAACCAA
>NZ_APMH01000026.1 GCF_000359585.1 Clostridium tyrobutyricum DSM 2637 = ATCC 25755 = JCM 11008
GTATCCTCATTCCATCAATAATTAATTATACATTGAATCTAAAGTTTACTACATCCCCATCTTGCATTACATAATCTTTTCCTTCTAGCCTGTAGTAACCATTTTCTTTGGCAGCAGCTTCAGATCCACACTCGACTAATTTGTCATAAGATATGATTTCTGCCCTTATGAATCCTTTCTCAATATCTGAGTGTATTTTACCGGCTGCTTGAGGAGCTTTTGTTCCATTTACTATTGTCCATGCTCTTACTTCTTTAACTCCGGCTGTCAGGAAACTCATGAGTCCCAAGAGTTTATAGCTTGCTTTTATTAATTTGTCAAGACCTGCTTCACTTAAACCATATTCCTCCAGCATTTCTGACTTTTCATCTTCATCTAAAGTTGAAAGTTCTTCCTCGATTTTTGCAGAGATTGTTATAACTTCTGCATTTTCAGTAGTTGCATAATCTTTTACTTTTTGAACAAATTTATTATTGGTATTATTTGAGATCAAGTCATCTTCTGAAATATTTGCTACATATAATACTGGTTTAGTTGTAAGTAGAAAGTATCCTTTGACTTTTTCAGACTCATCTTCTGTAAGATCTAGAGTTCTTACAGGTTTGCCTTCTTCTAAATGCTTTTTTATCTTTAACATCAATTCATATTCAGCTTTTGCATCTTTGTCAGCACCACTTTTGGCTAATTTTACTATTTTTTCTATTCTTCTATCCATTACTTCCATGTCTGAAAATACTAATTCCAAATTTATAGTTTCAATGTCACGAATAGGATCTATAGAACCATCAACATGGACTATATTCTCATCTTCAAAACATCTGACTACATGGACTATGGCTTCAACTTCCCTTATATGAGATAAAAATTTATTTCCAAGTCCTTCACCTTTGCTGGCACCTTTTACTAAACCAGCTATGTCATAAAATTCTATAGCTGTATAGACTTTCTTTTCAGATTTATACATTTTTTCAAGCACATCAATTCTGCTGTCTGGAACACTTACTACTCCTATATTTGGTTCTATAGTACAAAAAGGGTAGTTAGCAGATTCGGCTCCTGCCTTTGTTATAGCATTAAATAAAGTGCTTTTGCCAACATTAGGCAAACCCACGATTCCAAGTTTCATCTATGTACAGTCCTTTCCTATATATCTAGTATAAAATTCATTTTAAATTATACTCTACAACAGACATCATTTCAATAAATTGAATAATAACTGGATTAAGTTTAATCTCTTTTAAAAATATATTAAATATGCATAAAACATGCAGGAATTTTTATGTGTATATAGAATAAATAAAAATAGTGGTTTAAAGTGGTGATAAGTGGAGTGAATATATAGGAAAAGGGTGTAATTATGTTTATAGGTGAATATGAGCATTCCCTGGATAGTAAAAATAGAATAATTATACCCTCTAAATTCAGAGAAAGTCTTGGAAGTAATTTTATACTTACAAAAGGTTTAGATAAATGTCTTTACGTATATACTAAAGAACAGTGGCACATATTGGAGAAGAAAATGGAAAAGCTTCCACTTACCAATAAAAGTGCCAGGGCTTTTGTAAGATTCTTTTTCTCAGGAGCCAATGAGTTAAATACTGATAAACAGGGAAGAGCTCTTATACCACAGTCTCTTTTGGAATATGCAATAATAAAAAAGGATGTAGTAAGTATAGGAGTATCCAATAGAATTGAAATATGGAGCAAGGAAAATTGGATAGAATACAATAATTCAAATATAGATTTTGATAATATAGCAGAGAAAATGAGTGACCTTGGAATATAACAAAATTGGAGGATTTATTTTATGAAATTCAATCATAAACCTGTACTTTTAGAGGAAACTATAAGTGCACTTGATATAAAAGAAGATGGAATATATGTAGATTGTACTTTAGGAGGAGGGGGACATTCTAGTGAAATATTGAAAAGACTTGGACAAAAAGGAAGGCTCATAGGAATAGACCAGGATAAAGATGCACTTAATGCAGCCTCAAAAAGACTTGAACAATATAAGAATGTAACTTATGTACATGATAATTTTTATAATATAGATAAGATACTGGATGAACTGGATATTGAAAATGTAGATGGCGTACTTATGGATTTGGGAGTTTCTTCTTATCAACTGGATAATATAGAAAGAGGATTTAGTTATATGAGAAATGCTTCTTTGGATATGAGAATGGATACAGATCAAAGTTTAACAGCCTATGATGTAGTAAATAAATATAGTTTAGATGAGATATTTAAAATTATAAAGAACTATGGTGAAGACAGATTTTCACGTAGAATAGCAAAATTTATAGTAGAATCAAGAGAAAAAGCACCTATTGAAACTACTTTTCAGCTTGTGGATATTATAAAAGAAGCTGTGCCAATGCGATTTCAAAATGATGGACATCCAGCTAAAAGAACTTTCCAGGCAATAAGGATAGAAGTAAATAGGGAACTTAGTATATTGGACAGAGCAGTGGAAGACAGTGTAAAACGTATTAAATCAGGTGGAAGATTAGCTGTTATAACATTTCATTCATTGGAGGACAGAAAAATAAAAGTGAAATTTAAAAATTTACAGAATCCATGTACCTGTCCACCAGATTTTCCCATATGTGTATGTGGAAAGGTTCCTGTAATAAAAATTATAACTAGAAAGCCTATAATTCCTACAGAAGATGAAAGAGAAAAAAATTCTAGAAGTAGAAGTGCTAAGCTCAGAGTAGCAGAGAAAATTTAGTTCTAAAATTTGAATGGGGTGAATAAATTGATAGTGATGAATGAGGATAAAATCATAAGTGGAAACAATGCAATACAGCCGGAATATGAGACATATAAACCTACTGTAAAAAAAGTTAAAGTCAAGAAGAATAATAGAAAGAAACAAACTAAACACAAGATTAAAGTTATGAGAAATATAGGAATAGTTTTTGTGATTGGAGTTGTATTAATAGCTAGATACTCTATTATATACAACATGCAGATGCAGTTGAATTCTACTCAGAATAGAGTGGATAAAATAAATAAACAAAATGAAAATCTAACAGTAGAATTGGTTAAGTACAACAATCTTGGGTACATAGAGGACACTGCAATAAATAAACTCCATATGATACAACCTCAAAAAAGTTCAGCTGTATATGCAGATTTAAACAAGACAATTATAAAAGAAGATCCCTCAAAAGATAAAAAGAAAATTAATAGTATCTTGGATAAGGTAAAGCAATTTAAATGGAGGTAGTATAATTGCCTAAAAGGGAATACAGGGATAGAGTTATAACTAGAAAAAGAATGATAATTGTTTTTAGTTTTCTGTTTATAACTTTTTTTGTACTAATTAGCAGAATGCTCTATGTTATGGTCTACAAATCTCCAAAGCTAAAAGCTATGGCAGTGGCACAATGGACAAGTGATGTTAAAATTGATGCAAAAAGAGGCAGAATCCTAGATAGAAATGGAAATGAACTGGCTATAAGTGCAAATGTATATAGGGTGGATTTGGATATGAATACTTTAAGAGACACCATGAAAGAAAAAAAACTTTCCCAGGATCAGGTGGTAACAATGATTTCTTCAGCCCTTTCTATGGATAAGAGCGAGGTATTAAAAACTCTTGGAAAGAGGCTTCCAGGGGGACTGCCACTTGGATCAGCCACACTTAAGAGAAGGATAGAAAAACCTGAAGCAGATAAAGTAAGAGGACTGAATTTAAATGGAGTACTTGTTTCGGCGGATACAAAAAGATATTATCCAAATAATAATTTTTTGGCACATGTGCTTGGGCATACTAATTCAGATGGAAAGGGACTTACAGGAGTAGAGCTTTATTATAATAAACAGCTTTCTGGAACTCCAGGAAGAAGAATTACTGAAACTGACAGCAAGAGCAAGGATCTTCCATATACTATATCTGAATTCACAAAACCTGTAGATGGGAAAGATGTCGAACTCACAATTGACAGCATGATTCAGCATTTTGCTGAGAAAGCAGCAGATCAGGCTTTAAAGGACAATAAAGCAAAAGCTGTAAGTATAGTAGTTATGGATCCAAATAATGGGGAAGTATTGGCTATGGTAAACAAACCAGACTATAATCCAAATGATCCATGGGTAAAGGGAAAGACCTATGATGAACTTCAGAAGAGCTGGAGAAACAGGGCTGTAAGTGATACTTTTGAACCAGGTTCCATATTTAAGGTTGTAACAGCAGATACTGCTCTTGAAACCAATTCTGTAGATGTAAACAATGATAGCTTTTCCTGTAATGGAAGCATAACTATAGGAAATAAGACCATACATTGCTGGAAGTCAGGAGGACATGGGGTACAGAAATTTCCCGATATATTAAAGAATTCATGTAATGTAGGCTTTGCTCAACTTGGAAAGATGATAGGAAAAGAAAAATTAAATCAATATATACAAAAATTTGGTTTTGGACAAAAGACGGGAATAGACCTTCCAGGAGAGGCAAAGGGTATTATAAAAAGGACCAAGGATATAAGTGACATAGATTTGGCTACCATTTCTTTTGGACAGGCAAATACGGTTAACATGATGCAGTATTTAAAAGCTTTCAATACTGTAGCCAATGGAGGATATTTCATAACACCTCATGTCATGAAAGAGATAGATCACTATAATGAAAGCAAAAATGAAGAAGTAGTTGATGAAAAATATAATTTAAATGAGAAAAATAAGAAAAAACTTATAGATTCCAGTAAGGCAGCACAACTTAGGACATATCTTGAGAGGGTAGTTTCAGAAGGTGGAGGAAAAAATGCATTTATAGATGGATATCATATAGCAGGTAAGACTGGAACTGCACAAAAAGCTGGTGTAGGTGGATATCAGTCAGGAAAATATGTATCTTCTTTTGCGGGAATGGCTCCAGCTAACAATCCTAAAATAACACTGCTTTTATCCATTGATGAACCGGATTCCTCCAATTACTATGCAGCTCAGACTGCAGCTCCTGCAGCCAGGCAATTATTTTTGGATATATTCAATTATCTTGGGATGAAAAGTGATGGAAGTTCTGAAGAAATTGCCAGGAGCATGCTTAAAAATGTAGTGGTTCCTGATGTTAGAGGAATGAAAGTAGCTGATGTTGAAAGTAAACTTAAAGAGATGAATTTAGTGCCGGAATCTGATACTAATGGTGAGTATGTGGTAGACATGAATCCTAAACCTGGTTACACTGTTAAAGAGGGAAGTAAAGTTGTGCTTCATACATCACAAAGTCAGGCTTACAATAAGGTAGTAACAGTACCGGATGTAAATGGCATGAGCCCTGAAAATGTAATAAGTGTATTTAATAGCCTGGGATTAAAAGCTAATGTCCATGGAAATGGAATGGTATCTGATCAAGATGTAGAACCAGGTAAGGAGGTTGAAAAGGGGACAACTATAAATATTAGTACTGAACTCATTGGAGATTAAATTATGGCATGCAATTGCACTAAAAAGTGTGAATTGCATGCCAATGCTGTGTTTGTATGATTAAAAATTCAAAAATATATTCCTTTTGGAACTATATATGTGTATAATTACTATGTTTAATAATGTTTTAGATAGGGGTGTTGATATGAAACTGGAAGATATACTTTGTGGTATGGATTATGAGATAACGAGTGGATCAGATGGAGTGGATATAAATGAGATTCAATATGATTCAAGAAAGGTTAAAAGTGGAGATGTATTTATATGTATTAAAGGATATAAAACTGATGGACATAATTATATAGATAATGCATTTAAAAATGGTGCATCAGTAATAATATATAGTGAAAGTATAGAATCATTACCAGAGTGTACCACTATAAAAGTGGAGGATGGCAGAAAAACACTTGCAAAAGCATCGTCAAATTATTATGGAAATCCTTCCAGCAGGATGAAAATTATAGGAATAACAGGAACCAACGGTAAAACAACTTCTACATTTATGATAAAATCTATTTTGGAGTCTGCAGGGTATAAAGTTGGATTAGTTGGTACAATAGCAAATTATATAGGAAATAAAAAATTGCATTCTGAAAGAACTACACCAGAGTCATTGGAACTTCAAAGATTATTTAAGGAAATGGTGGATGAAAAAGTTGAATATTGTGTTATGGAAGCATCTTCTCATTCACTTTATCTAAACCGAGTATATTCAGTAGAATTTTGTGAAGCAATATTTACAAATCTAACTCGGGATCATCTTGATTTTCATAAGACATTTGAAAACTATTATCAAGCAAAACTTATACTATTTAAAAATACACTTAACTCAATAATAAATATAGATGACAAGTATGGAGCAAGGGTATATAAAGATGCTATAGGAAACAAAGTAACATATGCCATTGAAAAACCGGCAGATGTAAAAGCTGACAATATAAATATGCATTCCCGGGGGGTAGAATTTGATGTAACATATAAAAGTGAAAAAAAACATATAAATTTAAATATACCAGGAAAATATAATGTGCTGAATGCACTTGGAAGTATAGGAGCTTGCATAAATGAAGGAATAAAACTTGATGTTGTAAAATCCGGACTTGAAAAATTAAAGGCTGTACCAGGCAGATGCGAACTGGTAACGGATGGATATAATTTAGGATATGAAGTTATAGTAGATTATGCACATACTCCAGATGGACTCGAAAATATATTGAAAAGTGTTAGAGAATTTACAAATGGCAAGTTAATTGCAGTATTTGGATGTGGAGGAGATAGAGATAATACCAAGAGGCCTATAATGGGCAAAATAGGAACAGATCTATCTGATTTTGCCGTAATCACATCGGATAATCCAAGAACAGAAGATCCTATGGAAATAATAGATGAAGTAGTTTCTGGAATAGAAAAACAGGATTATATAGTTATTGAAAATAGAAGAGAAGCTATAAAAAAGGCAATGGAAATAGCAAAAGAAGGTGATGTTATAGTCATTGCAGGTAAGGGACATGAAGATTATCAGATCTTAAAAGACAGAACAATACATTTTGATGAAAGAGAAATTGTAGCAGACATTATAAAACAATTGGCAATTGGCAATTAGCAGTTCACCATTGTGAACTGTGTATTGTAATTGTTAATTGAACAAAAGGGAGAGTGTAATTCTTGGAATATATAAGCCTTAAGGATATTGTTAAAGCAATAGATGGAAAAATTATATTTGAAGGAATATATGAAGGATTCAACAATGTGAATTCTGATACGAGAAAGATAGAAAAGAAAGATCTATTTATAGCTCTTAAAGGTGAAAATTTTAATGGGAACAACTATATAAAACAGGCAAGTGAAAAGGGAGCATCTATATGCATAGTAGATGAGATAAATTATGATGATAGTGAAATAAGACCATATACTACCATAATAAAAGTTGAAAATACAAGATCTGCACTTCTTGATCTGGCACAATATTACAGAAGTATACTTGATATCAAGGTTATAGGTATTACTGGATCTGTAGGTAAAACCTCCACTAAGGATTTGGTGGCTGCAGCATTGAGTTATAAATTCAAGGTATTTAAGACAGAAGGAAATTTTAATAATGAAATAGGACTTCCACATATGATATTCAAACTGGATAATAGCTATGATATTGCAGTACTGGAAATGGGAATGAACAATTTAGGTGAGATACATAATATGGCAAAGGCGGCAAAGCCTGATATAGCAGTTATAACTAACATTGGTACGGCACATATTGGAAGACTTAAATCAAGGGAAAACATATTAAAAGCAAAACTTGAAATAACGGATTTCTTTTCTAGTGAAAATATACTTGTATTAAATAATGGCAATGATTTATTATCTACAGTAAAGAGCAATAAATTTAAAATAAATACAGTGTCACTTAATGATAGATCAAATTTAAGTGCTTTTAATATAAAACTGATGGAAAATTCTATAGAGTTTTCTGTAAAGGAAAATGACTTTGATATAAATGAAAAAATAGATGTTATGGCGCCCGGAAAACATAGTGTGATAAATTCTCTATTAGCTGTTATGTGTGCTAGATTGTTTAAGCTTACATATAATGAAATAAGACTTGGATTTAAAAATTTAGAAACTACGAAGATGAGACTTGAAATTATACAGGGAAAAAAGTTTAAAATTATAAATGACTGCTACAATGCCAATCCCGATTCTATGAAGGCAGCAATAGATGTATTGTCTGACTTTGATGGAAATAGAAAAATTGCAGTTTTGGGAACTATGGGGGAGCTTGGTGAAAAGTCACAGGAACTTCATGAAGAAATTGGAGAATATGCATCAAAACTGGGTGTGAATTTATTAATTGCACTTGGAGAATATAGCATATATTATAAAAGAGGTTTTGAAAAACTTAGTATAAATAATAGAAAAATAATGGAATTTAAAAATTACGATGAAGCAGTAAATTTTTTAACTGGCAGTTATATTGAAACTGGAGATGTTCTACTGGTTAAGGCTTCAAGAACTATGAGATTTGAGAGTATAGTAGAAAAATTAAAAGAGAATATCAATGATTAGGAGGTGGGTTCAAATAAAATGTATAGATTAATCTATTCAATATTAATAGCATTTTTTATAGCAATTTTAGAAGGACCAATTATAATTCCAATATTACATAAACTTAAGTTTGGACAAAGTGAAAGAGAAGAAGGGCCCAAAAGTCACAAAAAGAAGGCTGGAACCCCAACTATGGGAGGAATAATATTTATATTAGCTTCTTTAATAACAATGTTTATAATAGTCAGGAAACCAACAGATGAAGCCATGATTGCCCTATATGCACTTATAGCATTTGGTATAATTGGAGGATTGGATGACGCACTTAAAATAATAAGGAAAAAGAATCTAGGACTTAGAGCCTATCAAAAGATGATATTACTTCTTATAGTATCTATTGTCTTTGCATGCTATGCCGCTAATAATCCCAATATAGGTACTTCTATAATAGTGCCGTTTGTGCATAAAAGTTTAAATCTAGGGATGTTTTACATTCCATTTGTAGTTATTTTCTTTGTAGCTACTACTAATGCAGTAAATTTAACAGATGGATTAGATGGTCTTGCTACATCCATTACTATACTTGTAATGATTTTCTTTGCATTAGTTGCATTTGCCATGGGACATATTACACTTGCTATTTTTTGCGCAGTTACAGCCGGTGCCCTCCTTGGATTTTTAAGGTATAATGTGTTCCCGGCACAGATTTTTATGGGGGATACAGGTTCATTGGCATTGGGCGGCGCAATTGCAGCTGCGGCAATCATATTAAAATTACAATTTTTGGTTATAATAGTTGGTGGGATATATGTTATAGAAACTGCATCTGTTATAATTCAAGTTGCAAGTTTTAAACTTACAGGTAAAAGAGTATTTAAGATGAGTCCGCTGCATCATCATTTTGAACTTTCAGGTTGGCATGAAACAAAGGTCGTTGCTGTATTTTGTATAATTACTGTAGTATTATGCTTGGTAGGATTCTTATCATTTTAATGTATAAAAGTATTAGCTTGTAAACCTCGGTTTTTTGGCAGCGTGAATGAGTAATTGGGTAGGAGGATTATGATTTATGTATAAACTGAATAAAAAAATGGGATCTATAGATTTTATGATGTTTTCAACTATAATGCTGCTTATAGCCATAGGTGTTGTTATGGTATATAGTGCAAGTTCATATATGGCTTTTTATGATAAAAACTTGCATGACAGTACCTATTATCTTAAAAGACAGGGGTTGTGGGCTATAATTGGAACAATATTTATGTTTGCAGCTATAAAATTTGATTACCATAAGTTGAAAAAATATACTAAATTGTTTATGGTTGTTTCAGTAGTACTTCTGCTTATAGTTTTTGCTTTTTCAGCTACAAAGGGTGCTCAAAGATGGATAAAGCTTGGATCTGTAGGATTTCAGCCTTCTGAAATAGCAAAATATATAGTTGTACTGTATATGGCAAAAAGTATAGAAACCAAGGGTGGCAGGAAAATAGGAAGTTTTTTGTATGGCGTTTTCCCATATCTTCTAGTTTCAGGATTTTATGCTGGGCTGGTATTGGCAGAAAAAAATCTTAGTATAGCTGCAGTAATCATGATAGTTACACTTATAGTATTATATGCATCAGGGGCTAGGACTGTTCATATGATAGGTATAGTACTTTTTGTAGCATTGGGAGGAGTTGCAGGTATAATTTTAGAGCCATACAGAATGGCTAGATTCACAAGTTTCTTGAATCCTTGGGCAGATCCAAAAGGAAAGGGATACCAGATAATTCAATCTCTTTTAGCACTTGGTTCAGGAGGAATATGGGGAGTAGGCCTTGGAAAGTCAAGACAAAAATGCTATTATATCCCTGAACCTCACAATGATTTTATATTTTCCATAATAGGAGAAGAACTTGGCCTTATAGGATGCATAATAATTATTATTCTCTTTATAGTATTCATATGGAGAGGAATTGTAACTGCTATAAAAGCAAGTGATACTTATGGTACTATTCTGGCAACGGGAATAACTGCTGTAATAGCAGTTCAGGCAATAATAAATATTGCTGTTGTAACTGGTTCCATGCCAGTAACAGGAGTTCCACTTCCATTTATAAGTTATGGAGGATCCTCATTATTATTCAATATGCTGGCGATGGGTGTACTTCTCAATATATCACGGCAAAATAATCAGTATAATATAAAATAAAAACTTTATTTATTGAAATGCAGTACTGTAATAAAATACAGTACTGCATTTTATTGGTTGGAAATTAATAAAAAATTAATGAGAATTTTAATGAAATTAATCAAATTAAGTGTTAATATATATGATGTAAGCTAGATTATTGTGAGTTGGTGTGAATATGAATGATACTTTAATTAATAAAACTAAAAATGAACTTATTTTGAAGAGAAGAAGAAAAAAAAGAATAAAAAACAGTATATTATTATTTATATTTCTTCTAGCAGTACTTTTTGTACTTTCTATAAAACTTCCATATTTTAATATTAAATACATAAAAGTTTATGGAAATAAAAGCATAGATGTAAATGAGATTAAGTCGCTTTCAAAAATAAATATGGGGAATAATATATTTTACATAAATATAAATAAATCAGAAAAAAACATATTGAGAAATCCATATATAGGAAGTGTCAAGATAACTAGAAAATTGCCATCTCAGATAAATATAAATGTAGCAGAGAGAAATGCTATTTTTTATATAAAAATGGATAATACATTTTATATAGTGGATAAATCCGGTATATTACTTCAGAAAAGAAGTAATATAGATAATATGAATCTTGTTCAATTAAATGGAATAAACCTAACAAGTTCTAAAATTGGAGAGATCATAAAAACCAGGGACAATAGAAAAATTGATGGAATAAAAAATATAGGCTCATTAATTGAAGAAAGTAATGTAATGTTTGGTATTGATACGTTGGATGTTTCTAATTCATTAGATATAAAAGCTTATAAAAAAGATATGTGTATAAAACTTGGAAGTGCTGATGATATGAAAAACAAGCTAAATAAAGCACTAAATATAATAGAACAAGAAAAATTGAGTGCTGCCAAAGGATATGTGGATGTAAGATTCGATGGTAATCCTGTATTTTATATATATAATAACTAGGAGGATAGATTTATGCATAGATTTAGGGCACAGTTAAGTGTTGCTTTGGTATGCGGCATATTGGGATTTATGGTTGCATACCAATTTAAAGTTCTTATGAATCAGGAAAGCACTTTAAATTTGACTACAAATAATAACAATACAGATATTACAGTTGAAATAGAACAATATAAAAAAGAAAAAGAACAACTTGAAAAAAAAGTAGATGATTTACAAAGTAAAGTCAAAACCTATGAAGATGCAGCTGCCAATAAGAGCACGGCTACAAAAAATCTTGTAGATGAACTGGACAATTCTAGAATGTTAACGGGAGATGTAGATGTCAAGGGACAGGGTATAGTCATATATATTAATCCTAATAATAAAATGTTTGGCAGCAATTTAACTGGTACGTCAGATACTATAACAGATAAAAATCTAGTTTACATAGTAAATGAATTGAGATTTGCAGGAGCTGAAGCAATATCTATAAATGATATGAGAATTGTATCAGAAACTGGTATTAGAACAGCTGGAAGTTATATATTGATAAATGATGAAAAAATATCACCTTCAAGCAGGATAGTTATTCAGGCCATTGGCGATAAAAATTTACTGTATGGTGATATGAGCTTTCCAGAAGTCTTTGCAGATTTTAAGGATATAGCTGATATTAAATATGAAAAGTCAGATAATATATCTATAAAAAAATATAATAAAACATATAAATTTGAATATGCTAAGCCAGTTAAAGATTAGTTCAGGGGGTGATGATAAAATATGATAGGTTTTATAGGTCTTATATTGGGAATAATAGTAGGTGTTGTTTGGAATGTAAATATTCCAGATAAATTTTCACCTTATATGTCTGTGGCAATTTTAGCATGCTTGGATTCGGTATTTGGAGCTATGAGAGCCAATCTATCTAAAAATTTCAAATTAGATATATTTATCTCAGGCTTTTTTGGAAATTCAGTTCTGGCAGTGGCACTGGCATATCTAGGAGATAAATTGGGAGTACCTATATATCTTGCGGCAGTTATAGTATTTGGAGGAAGAATATTTGATAATTTTGCAATAGTAAGGCGATTATTACTTGAAAAAGCAAAATCTCATAGAAGATGAGGTGTATTATATGAAGAGCAGTGAAGCCAATATATTTCTTTTTATAGCAGCTCTAATAATTGGAATACTGTTGTCAATGAATATAAGTATATCTAAAGGAAATGTTTTAAAAAACAAGAAAGTATTTTTGAGTACAGCCCAATATCAGGATGCCTATAATCTTAGAAATAAGCTTAGAAGTGAAATACTTGGTGAAATGGAAAAATATAATGAGTACTCCAATAAACTAAAAAAATACGAGAATGATGATAAAAATCAAGTGCAGGTAAAAAATAGTATAAGCCAGGAATTACAGCAGGATAAAATAATACTTGGTAAAACTGCTTTAGAGGGACAGGGAATAAAGTTGGAAATAAACGATGGACCTACAAATGACGGTATGGATGCATTCCAATATCAGATGAGAATTGTTCATAATACTGATATTATCCAAGTTATAAATGATTTAAAAAATTCTGGTGCAGAAGCTATTTCAATAAACGGACACAGAATAATAGATAGATCTGAAATCTATTGCAGTGGACCATTTTTAAGGGTAAATGGAATCAAAATATCATCACCTTTTTTAATATATGCCATAGGTAATAAAGAGGTTATTAATAGCTATATGATGTCTAATGAGAACTATTTGAAATTAATGATCATGAGAAAGATAGTTGTAAATATAAATGAAATGGATAAAGTATATATACCCGCTTATAATGGTGATTACAATTTAGAATTTATGAAAGAAGACAAATAATATTTGCAGCTATTTTTTAATTATTATTTATATAAAAAAATAATTAAAATTTGAAGGATTTTCAATATTAATGAAGAATATTATTAATAAGTATTTAAGCTTAATTGATAAAGGAGACGAGGAATATTGTCAATTGAGGAAAATTTAAAAGAAATAAGAAAAAATGTAAAAGATGGTGTTACATTATTGGCTGTTTCCAAAACTAAGCCTATAGATAGTATAAAGCAGGTCTATGAGCTTGGAATAAGGGATTTTGGAGAAAATAAGGTTCAGGAATTAATGGATAAAGAGCCCAATCTTCCAGATGACATAAGGTGGCATTTAATAGGTCACCTCCAGAGAAACAAAGTTAAATATATTGTAGGAAAAGTTTATTTAATTCATTCATTAGACAGTATAAGACTTCTTAAAGAGATAGAAAAACATTATAAGGCAAAAAATTTAATGGCACAAGCTCTAATTCAAATAAATATTGGAAAAGAAGAGAGTAAAACAGGTGTTTATGTAGAACATCTACAAGAGTTGATAAATGCTTGTGAGGAATGTAAAAATGTAAAAATTAAGGGGCTTATGTCAGTGATTCCAAAAGGAAACGAAGAGCAATGCAGATATTATTTTAAAAAGTTAAAAAATATATTCTGTGATTTGAGAGAAAAAAGTTTTAAAAATGTAAAGATGGATGTATTATCCATGGGGATGACCCATGACTATAAGATAGCCATTGAGGAAGGATCAAATTTAGTCAGAATTGGGGAAGGAATATTTGGTAAAAGAGATTA
The DNA here is from genome assembly GCF_000359585.1 of Clostridium tyrobutyricum DSM 2637 = ATCC 25755 = JCM 11008. Taxonomy (GTDB): domain Bacteria; phylum Bacillota; class Clostridia; order Clostridiales; family Clostridiaceae; genus Clostridium_B; species Clostridium_B tyrobutyricum. Next base: position 14,229 of record NZ_APMH01000026.1, read on the forward strand.
TTCAATACATGTAAAATAAAAATATAATAAACGTAGGAGGTATTACTATGGCGAGCAAGATGTTAAATAAGATGATGGGTTTTTTAGGACTTGAAGATGACTTGGAAGATGAAGTTGAAGAATTTGAAGAAACAGATAATAAAAAAGCTGTAAATGATTTTGAAGAGGTGGAACCTGTAATAAATTCAAAAAGGCAAAATAAAGTTGTAAGTATACATACAACTATTTCGGCTAAAATAAGAATAGTTAAACCAACTACTTATGAAGAAGCTGCCGATATATGTGATGAATTGAAAAATAGAAAGATTGTGGTTATAAATACTACAGGTTTGGAAAACAGGGTAGCTCAAAGACTTCTTGACTTTATGGGAGGATCAAGTTATTCTTTAGGTGGAAGTTTGGAAGAAATAGAAAAAGGTGTGTATATACTTTCACCGGCAAGTGTGGAAGTAAGTAATGATTTGAAAAATGAGCTTTCAGGCAAAGGTTTGTTTAATTGGAAGTAGAATGTATTGGAGGAAAAAATGATAACAAGTACTTTAGCAGTTGCACTATCATTACTTTTTAGATTTTTGGAAGGCGCTATATTTTTAGATGTAATATTATCATGGGTAATGCCAAGGGGAGGGAATTCTTTCGTGAATTTGCTCCATGTGTTTACTGAACCATTTATGAGACCCGGAAGAAAACTACAACAAAAACTTATTCCAGGTCTTATGATAGATTTCTCACCTATAATTGCTTTTATTATTATAGATATAATAAGAGGAATTGTATTTTCTATATTATAGTTAAATATGGATAAGAATAGTTTTATAAAAAGAGTTGATTTTAATGACGAAAGTATTATATCTAATATATACAATAAAATAAAATTGGCAAAAAAAACAGGAATAGATGTTTATACCAATGAATTTTATACACCTAATATATGGAACAAGATTGAAAATATGCAAAGTGAACTTGGGATAAACGTTTATAGTTATGGAATATTTGAAGATGCCGAGAGAAGAATGCTTTTGTTTTCTTTCTATGAAGATATTAAAAATTATCCATTGGATTTGCTGAGAATACAGTTGAATTCTAAATTTTCCAAACCCTGTCATAGAGATTTTTTAGGAGCACTTATGTCATTGGGTATTAAAAGGCAGAAATTTGGGGATCTAATATTAAAGAAAAATGAAGAATGCTATTTAGCTTGTTCTAGTGATATAAGTGAATATGTAACTTCAAATTTTACAAGTGTAGGTAAAGCAAATTGCAGTTTAGATATTTTAGATTTGGGTATTTCTAAAATTCCAAACTATAATTTTAATACTCTATCCTTAAATGTTTCCTCCATGAGAATTGATTGTATAGTTAGTTCACTTTGTAATATATCCAGATCTAAAGGTGAAGCACTTGTAAAAAAAGGAAAAGTTCAGGTTGATTATTTCGAAACTTTGAGAAAAGATAAAATTATAGAAGATACTTCTACTGTAATAGTCCAAGGATATGGGAAGTTTAAACTTGCAGGAAAAATAGGAAATACAGGAAAAGGAAGAATTAAACTCCTTATAAAAAAATTTAGTTGATTTGAGGTGTTTGAATTGGCAATAACAGCTGTAGATATAACTAATAAGGAATTTAAAAGAGTACTTAGAGGTTATAATATAGATGAAGTAGATGAATTTCTAGATCAAATAGCATCTGACTATGAAGCGTTGAATAGAGAGAATTCTAATTTAAAGGATAAGTTGCAATCAATACAGGAAAAGGTAGACCATTACAATAAAATGGAAACTACTATACAAAATACTCTTCTTTTAGCTCAAAATGCTTCTGAGCAGGCAAAAGAAAATGCTAAAAAAGAGAGTGAACTTATAATAAAGAGTGCAAATGAAACTTCTAAAAGGATAATAGATAAGGCTCATAGTGATGTTCTTGCTATTAATAGTGAATATGACAAGGTTAAACAGGAATTTATTAAGTTTAGATCAAAATATAGAAATTTTATGGAATCACAACTGGAAATGTTTGATGACATGGAGAAAACATTTATAAAAAATTATAATATAGGCTGTGAAACCAATGAGGTTTCTGATAGAAAATCAGATGATAAAAAATTAGTTGCAAAGGAAATTGAAAATATGCCAAAGCAAGAGGAGATATCTACTAATGATGATGAATTAGAGGAAATCAAAAATTTCTTTATAAAAGGGTAAAAAATACCACTCTTAGGAGTGGATTTTTTGTTCAAGGTAGTTAAGTGAAAATTATAGGTGGTGAAAATTGTGAGTGACATACTTGTAAGGTCAATAAATAGCAATTATAAAATATATATAAAGGACAATTTGGATACTTTATGTAATTTAGTTAAAGAAAAGTATGGTAAGAATAAAATTTTCCTAGTTACTGAAGACATTGTATACAATTTATATAAAAATACTATAATTAATTTACAAGAAAAAATTAACTGCAGTGTTTTTTATTTTAATCATGGGGAACAGAATAAAAGTATAGATACCGTATTAAAAATATATGATTTTCTTTTGAAAAATGATGCCAATAGAGATAGTATATTAATTGGATTAGGTGGAGGATTAGTTGGAGATATAGTAGGTTTTACAGCTTCAACTTATATGAGAGGAATTAAATTTGTAAATGTTCCTACAACCATGTTATCTCAAATAGATAGTTGCATTGGTGGAAAAGTTGGATATAATTATGATGGAATAAAGAATTTAATAGGTAATTTTTTTAATCCGGATTTAGTATACGTGTGTCCTCATTTCCTAAAAACCTTGGAGGACCATCAGTTCAAAGACGGATTAGGAGAACTAGTCAAATATGGAGTTATTGATTCTCAAGAGTTTTTCGACTACATAGATGGTAATTATTCCAAAATATTGCACAAGGATACACAATGTCTTTTGCATATAATAGAAAAATGTCTGGATATAAAGAAGAATGTAGTTGAAAAAGACTTTAGAGATACTGGACTTAGAAATATATTGAATTTTGGACATACAATAGGTCATGCAGTAGAAATATCTTCGAAATTCAGTATTTCTCATGGTGAAGCAGTAGGTCTTGGAACCTTGGCGGCACTAAAGATATCTGAGCATAAATTCAATATATCTGAAGATGTATATAAATCTGTAGAATATATATTAAAGAGATTTGGGCTTTCTACAAGATATAAGATTGAAGATTATTGTAAATTTTTAGATACTATTAAACATGACAAGAAAAATGATGAAAATATAAGATTTGTATTAATTGAAAAGTCTATGGGAGATTACAAGATAAAAGTAGAAGTAACTGAAGCTGAAATTAAAAAAGCACTTGGTCAATCAATTGACAGTTAAAAAAGAGAGGATGAATTATTTATGGTAGTTGGAATAATTGGAGCTATGGATGAAGAATTGGAGATTTTATTGTCTAAAATGAATATTGAAAAAGTTTGTGAAAAGGCAAATATGAAATTTAATATGGGAAAAATATATGATAAAGAAGTAGTTGTTGTAAGATGTGGTATAGGAAAGGTAAATGCTGCGGTATGTGCTCAAATACTTGTAGATGATTTTAAAGCTGATCTTGTAGTCAATGTAGGTATAGCAGGTGGCTTGGGAGAAAATGTATGCCCGGGTGATGTAGTTATTGCTGATAATCTAGTACAGCATGATATGGATGCTACAGCATTTGGTGATAAATTGGGTCAGGTTCCAAGATTAAATACATATGATTTTAAATCCAGTAATACACTTGTAAAAAAGGCTAAAGATGCCTGCGACAGTGTATTGAAAGACAAAAACAGTTTTGTGGGAAGGATAGTTACAGGAGATCAATTTATATCAGGACCAGATAAATGTAAATGGCTTGTAGAGAAATTTGAAGCATTGGCCTGTGAGATGGAAGGTGGAAGTATTGCACAAGTTTGTTATTTGAATTCTGTACCTTTTGTTGTGATAAGATCTATATCTGATAATGCCAATACAGGGGCACATATGGAATATGAAAAATTCGCACCTATTGCAATAAAAAATTCTACCAATATATTGGAATATTTTCTTAAACATTAGTATATACTTTAATATTCAGGAGGTATACATGACAATATTCATAATAGTAATAGGATTGATAATAGACAGATTTACCAAGATATGGGCTATGAACAGTTTATCCAAAATTTCTGAGATTACTATAATAAAGGATTTCTTTTCACTTTTATATATACAAAATAAAGGCGCAGCTTTTGGAATATTTCAGGATAAAACAATATTCTTAACTATAGCATCCATAATTGTAATGATTTTTATAGTTTATTACATTATAAAAAATAAGCCTAAAAATAAGCTTGTAAAAATAAGTTTATCTCTTATAATAAGTGGCGCATTGGGAAATTTAATTGATAGAATAAAGTATAGATATGTTGTAGATTTTATATCGATACATTATAAGGAGATTTACTATTTCCCTATATTTAATTTTGCAGATGTTATGGTTGTAGTAGGTACTTTATTACTTGTATTATATTTGTTGAAGGAAGAAAAGCATGGAAACTAAAAAAATAGTATTTGATGAAAATAGGGATATAAGACTGGATTTGTTTCTGCATAAATATTTTCCTGATAAGTCCAGATCGCATATACAGAAATTAATAGGAGATGGATCCGTTCTTGTAAATAATATAGCAAGAAAAAATAATTATAAACTTAAATTTCAAGATGAGATTGTCATAAATATAAAGAAGCCTGTTAATTCAGGTATAGTTCCTGAAGACATACCACTTGATATACTTTATGAGGATAGAGACGTAATAGTTGTAAATAAACCACAGGGAATGATTGTTCATCCTGCATCCTCTATCCAAAATGGTACACTTGTAAATGCGCTTTTGGCACATTGTACTGATTTATCCGGCATAAACGGAATTACACGTCCAGGAATAGTTCATAGAATTGATAAAGGTACTTCGGGGATACTTGTAGTAGCTAAGAATGATTTTGCTCATAACAAGTTAGCTGAGCAGTTGAAAAATCATTCCATGACAAGGGAGTATATAGCTCTTGTAGAAGGGGTATTAAAACAAGATTCTGGAACTATAGATGAGCCAATTGCAAGACATCCTAGAGATAAAATAAAGATGGCTGTAGTTCAAGGAGGTAAAAGAGCTGTTACCAATTATAAGATTATTGAAAGATTCAAGAATAATACTCTTGTTAAATGCATACTTGAAACTGGAAGAACCCATCAGATAAGAGTACATATGGCATATATAGGGCATCCACTCGTAGGAGATCCTGTGTATGGGTATAAAAAACAGAAATTTAATTTAAATGGACAGCTCTTGCATGCAGAAAAACTTGGATTTATACATCCATCTACAGAAAAATATATTGAGTTTGAAACAGATTTACCACTATACTTTAAAAAAATAATAGATATCATGAAAAATAATAAATAAATACAGCCAACAGATTGTATCTGTTGGCTGTATTTTAATCTAATTCAATCATAATTGGACAGTGATCAGATCCTTTTATATCTGTCAATATTTTAGCATCTTTAATTTGATCAATTAGATTATTTGAAACAAAGTGATAATCTATTCTCCATCCAGCATTTCGTTCTCTGGCCTTAAATCTATAACTCCACCACGAATATTCAATTTTATCGGGATTTATATATCTATATGTGTCAGTGTAACCATTTTGAATTAATTTGTCTAGCCACTTTCTTTCAATAGGTAAAAATCCTGAATTCCTAGAATTTGATTTTGCATTTTTTATATCCATTTCAGTATGTGCCGTGTTATAATCACCGCATATTATGAGTTTTTTATTTATATTTACAAGCTTGTTGCAATAATCCAGGATGGCATCATAAAAATCCAATTTATATTGTAATCTATTATCGTTCATCTGGCCATTTGGAAAGTATATGTTTAATATAGTGAAATTTTTGAATTCCAGTATGAGTATTCTTCCTTCTGTATCAAATTTTTGAATCCCTATACCATGTTTAACTGACAATGGTTTTAATTTGGTATAAATTGCAGTACCACTATAGCCTTTTTTTTCAGCAAAACTAAAATATGAATAATAGCCATCTATGCACTTTAATTTTTCATCCAGATTGTTTTCTTGAAGTTTGGTTTCTTGTATACACAATATATCTGGATTTTCATCATCTATCCATTGAAAGAAATTTTTTTTTGAAATTGCCCTTAATCCATTTACATTCCAAGAGTATATTTTCATATGTACGGTTCATCTCCATATACAAACTGCTATATTGATTTTGAATCTTCCAATTCAGAAGCACTGTTTTTAGGAAGTATGAGATTTAATATTATTCCAATAATTGTTGCTAAAGCAACGCCGGATATTTCAACTGGTGATCCTCCTAAATTAAATTTTAAGGAAGCACCTCCAATCCCTATGACTATTATAACAGAAGCAAGTATTAAATTCCTGTTTTTGCTGAAATCTATTTTATCCTCTACAAATATTCTAAAACCTGAAGATGCTATTATTCCGAATAAAAGTATGCTTACTCCACCTATTACAGGCATAGGCATATTTTCAATTAATGAGGATATAGGACCCATAAATGATAGGATTATTGCTATTATTGCAGCTCCTCCTATAACCCAGACACTGTAAACCTTAGTTATAGCCATAACACCGATGTTTTCTCCATAAGTTGTGTTTGGAGGTCCTCCTGCAAAACCTGCAAATATGGTAGCTACTCCATCTCCGAGTATTGATCTGTGGAGGCCAGGATCTTTTGTAAAATCTCTTCCTACTACATTATTTGTTACATAAATATGACCTACATGTTCAGCCAAAGTTACAAAGGAGATAGGAGCCATGAGCATCATAGCATTTATATTGAACTTTGGAGTCATAAAAGGCGGTAATTTAAATAATTTAGTAGTAATTATGCTATGAAATGTTTGTTCAGGCAATACTCCTAAAACTATGGCAGATATATATCCTACGATTATAGCTATTAGTATAGGGATTATTCCCAAGAAACCTTTAAAATACATACTTCCAAGCACACCTACAGCAAGTGTTATTATAGATACAGTCATCCAGGACCATCTAGGTACATTTTTCAACTGATCTGTAGTAAAGTTTGGATTAAAGCCTGCCCAGTTTATGGCTGTACTTGCAAGCCCAAGCCCTATTACTATAACTATGGAACCCACGACTACAGGTGGAAGTGCCTTATTTAGCCAGTTTATTCCACAAAGTTTTATTATTATTGATACTATTATGTATACACATCCTGCTGCTATTACACCTGACAGCATTGCTTGAGAACCATAATTTTTGGATGCTACAAGCATAGGTGCTATAAATGCGAAAGAAGAGCCTATGTATGCTGGAAGCTTAGCTTTTGTACATATTATGTATAGTAGTGTTCCAACTCCACTGCAGAATAGTGCTATTGCAGGACTCATTCCAGTTAATATAGGAACAAGTATTGTAGCTCCTACCATGGCAAAAAGATGTTGAAAACTTAATGGTATTGTAATTCCTATAGGTAATTTGTCTTCTACATCAACTATTTTTTTCATATGTTTAGTATACTCCTTATATTTCGTAGATTTTAACTGAATCGGATTTGTCAATTTCTGATATTTCTACAGAAACTATCTCGCTTTTAGATGTAGGTATATTCTTACCTACATAATCTGCTCTTATTGGAAGTTCTCTGTGTCCTCTATCTATTAAAACAGCTAATTGTATTAATCTTGGTCTACCTAAATGTATAAGAGCATCTATTGCAGCTCTTACTGTTCTACCTGTATAAATCACATCATCTACCAAGATTACCTTTTTATCTTCTACATCTATTAAATTTGCAGCTTTTATCATAGGAAGATCCAGAGGATTGTCAGAAACTTTGGTTAAATCATCTCTATATAGACTTATGTCCACACTTTCGACTTTCAATTTAATGCCCTCTATGTTTTCTATATTTTTAGACAATCTTTTAGCTATAGGATAGCCCCGTCTTTTTATACCAACAAGAATAATATCTTTTATGCCGTTATTATTTTCGATAATTTCATGAGATATTCTGGTTAAAGTTCTTTTCATTGCTTTTTCATCCAAAATCATAGCTTTTAATTTCAAAGTTTTCACCACCATTCATCATATATTGTAAATAAAAAATGTCCCCCATGGTATTGAAGGACATAGCAATAACGTTCAAAAATACCTTATGACCTCACTGGACCATTTTAAAGGATATATAAATTTCTAGTATAGTATATACTATATTGCAATCAATTTCAAGAAATTATTTATTGTAACTGCTTAATATCAGGTTTTACAGGATCTACATATATGGTCTTATTTGTATAATAGATTACCATACCAGGTTTTGAACCATTTGGTTTGTGTACGTTTTTTACATTAGTATAATCTACTGCCACCTTAGATGAATTTCTCGCTTTGCTGTAATATGCAGAAAGTGCGGCAGCTTCTTCTAAAGTACTATCAGGAACATTTCCAAAGTTTTTAACTATTACATGGGAGCCTGGAACCTTTTTTGTATGAAGCCATATATCTCTCTTTTCTGCAAATTTTAAAGTTAAATTGTCATTTTGCAAATTATTTTTACCTACATATATTTCAACGCCATCACTTGATATGAATTTCATAGGCTTAGATGGTTTGGAATTCTTGGATTTGGATGACTTTTTAAATCGTATATATCTACTTTCCATTAATTCTCTCTTTATTTCCTCTATATCTTCATAGCTGTCTGCATTTTTTATATTTGAGGAAACTGAATTTAAATATTCTAATTCTTTTTCCGTAAGAGAAAGTTGTTCTGCTGCAGCTTTTTCTGTTTTCTTTAGCTTATTGTACTTTTTAAAATATTTTTGTATATTTTCAGAAGGGGTTTTATTTTCATCTAGTTTTATGTCTACATATTCTAGTTTATCACTGTAGAAATTTTGTATATGTGCGAAACTATCGCCTTTTTTTATTGCATATATATTAGAAGTTAACAACTCACCTATTATTTTATATTTGTCTTTTTCACCAGATTTTTTTAGATCATTCATAAGAATCTTTTTCTTTTTTTCACATCGTTCTAAATTGACGTTTATTAATTTTTGAAGATCAGAACTCTTGCTATTTAATCTGTCAGCCTTATCCTTTTCAAAATAGAACTCTTCAAGAAGCTTGGATGGAGATTCATATATTTTGTATTCAGAATTATATACATATGTTAATTTCAAACAATAAAAATCTTTTATTCTATTGTTTTTTAAATATGAACTAAAGTGAAATTTATTGTCAATAATTTGTTCAAATGTTCTTTTGGAGAAATCAAGCATATAATCAATCCAGTTTTTAGCATAGTCACTATATTGGTTGATAAATTTCATGTATAGTTCTTTGGAGAATATACCACTTACTCCAGTAAAAATGTTTGAAAAAATCTTATCATCCAATACAAGTGAGTTTTTTTGAATAAATTGTTCTAAATTGTTTTTATCATAGTTTAGAGGATTTAATTTATTTGAATTTGGAGGAAATACATATTCTATGCCGGGATATATGGACCTAATCGAATTTATCTCACGAGTAAGATGTTTTATACTATCCATAATTAAATTATCCCTTTTTCTTATAAGAGTTATGTTGCTGTGCCTTCCCATAATTTCAACTGCTAATGTGTATATGCTGTTGAATCCCATTTCATCTGAACTTTCAAAATCCATAAAAAGTATTCTGTCAGTATCTAATTGCCTTATATTTATTAGACGTGCTGAACTTATATGTTTTCTAAGAACCATGCAGAACATAGGTGCCTTTTTAGGATTGATTTTATTTATTTCAGTGAGATGTATTTTAGGATAAACAGAACTTGAACTTATTAAAAGTTTGTGATTTTTTCTATTGTTTTTTATAGTTAGAACTATTTCATCCTTTTCTGGTTGATTTATTTTTTCAACTTTACCACCAACTAAAGTAGTTCTCAACTCATTTAGTATGCTATATATATAAATACCGTCTAAAGCCATATATTTCATCCTTTCATATCTGTATATTTATAAATTATATCATTTTAAATTTTTAAAATAAAGTTATTATAAACTTATTGATAAAAGGTGACTACAGTAGTAAACTTAAACCAAATAAAATTTTGAGGAAGGGTGAAAATTAAATATATGAAATTTACTAAAATTCAAGGCAGCGGGAATGATTTCATAATAATTGATGATAGAGAAAATAAATTTTTAGGAAAGGAGGAAAAGCTTGCAGTAAAACTTTGTGATAGACATTTTGGAATTGGTGCAGATGGTATTTTATTAATAAGAAAAAGTAAGCTGGCATTAATTGAAATGGTAATAATTAATTCTGATGGTTCTTATGCAGCTATGTGTGGAAATGGTATAAGATGCTTTGCAAAATATGTTTTCGATGAGGGAATAATAAAAGATAATCCTTTGAAAATTCAAACCGGAGATGGAATAAAAGAAGCGTTTTTCACATTAAAGGATGGAATAGTGGACAAAGTTACCATAAATATGGGAGCACCTTCCTTTAAGCCGCAAGATATACCGGCAAATTGCAGTGAAGAAATAATAGACAAAAAAGTAAATATAGATGGTAAACAGTATTCCATTACAACTATGCTTATGGGAGTGCCTCATACAATAGTATTTGGAAAATTAAAAAATTATGATGTATTGGAAGGAAGAGTTATTGAAAAATATGGCCTTTTTCCAGAAGGTAGTAATGTGAATTTTTGTGAAGTGATTGATGATAAAAATATCAAGATAAAAACTTGGGAAAGAGGTGCAGGGGCAACTCTTGCATGTGGTACTGGATGTTGTGCATCGGCAATTGCATCAAACAAGTTGGGATTTACAGGTAATAAGGTTTTAGTTAAAGCACCTGGAGGCAAACTATTAATTGAGATAAAAGATGACGGGATTTTTATGACCGGTTCTGCAGTTATTTCTTTTAAAGGGGAATGCAAAATGTAATGAAAGACTTTGTAAAGAATATGCTTTTAATAATTGTATTTTTTGCGGTGTTGATATTGGTTGGCTGTGGAGTCAAAAAGGAAGAAATTGATAAATTTTCAGTGCCTAAATATTCTAATGTAATTGTACTGGAAAGTAATAAAGGTAAAAAGAGAATTTTTAATATAGAAAATGATGCATTAAACGAAAATAATTCTTATGTGGATATATTGGATTTAAACTATAATTTGTCAAAATCTGTTTATGTATATTTATTGAGTAAAAAAGGTAATGAAAATAAAATTCAAATAATTAACAAAAATTCTAAAATAGAATTAAATGATTTTTTTTCTGCATCTGATATAAAATTAAATCAATCTGGAGATAAAATTGCTTTTAGAATTTATAAAACAGATTCTACATCCAGTGCACAGGGAATGAAAATATATGATATAAAAAATAATAAATATATAAATTTAAAATCTAATGTACTGGTCTCAGGTAATCTATATGCATGGTTGGATGAAAATAGAATAATTTATTATGGTAGTAAGGCAGGAGAAAAAAATTCTACTAAAATATATGCATACAATATAGAGAATAATAAAGAAAGTCAGTATTATGACAATATAAATGGATATTGCATGTATGTTTTTCCTGTAAATAATAATATATTGTATGTATCAGGAATTGGAGATAATCAATTTCTTTATTACTATGACAAGACTAATAATACTACCAGGGTTTTAGACAAAAATATAACAGGAATATACAAATCTATAAAAGATGATAAAAGAAAAAAGATATTTTTTATAGCTAAACAGAGAAATAATGTATGTGCATTATATGAATTCTCTTATGAAAATCTTACTTTAAACAGGATTACTTATGATTTTCCTAAATTTATAGGCGCATCTTATGGAATTGCAGAAGATAGAGATGAAAATATTTATTTTACAGGTTATGATACTGAGGAAAATGAAAACAATATGGATGTCTATATGTATAATATAAAACAAAAGTCTATAAATCTTTTATCTAATCATGAGTCTTTATATAAAATATATGGAAGTGAAAACTAGTTGTATTGTTATGAAATAGAGCTGTCTCAAAATTTTGAGACAGCTCTTACGATCTTAATAATTTCAATATAGAAAATATACAGATTATTTATAAAAATCTAAAATAAGAATAAAATTATGTTTAAAAATCAGTTTTGTGGAAATAATGTTAGATACATATAGTATATAAAAAGAGGTGAATGTTTTTGGAGTGCAAAGAAACTGAAAATTTAGATTTGCCAAATATTAAATTTGATACGAAATTGATAGGAATGATACCAGAAGAAATAGCAAGAGAAAATTGTGTTTTAGTATTTAAAAAATTTGAAGATAAAGTGTATGCAGCTGTAGATAAAATTCCTGATTTTCAAGTTGTAGAAAAATTAAAATTTATTTTAAAAAAGAATATAGTTTTTTTCAAGGCAAAACGAAAATATATTTTAAGACTCATAGAAAGATATTATTGTAAAGAAAGAATAAAGTATGTTAATCAAAATTATGAATTTATAGACAGAAACAGACAAAAAGAATATGAGGTTGAAGTATCAGATTCTCCCGTAGTAAAGACAGCAAATCATATAATTGACAGAGCAATAGAGGATAGGGCAAGTGATATCCATATAGAACCATTTCAGTATAGTATAAATGTAAGATTTAGAATAGATGGAGTAATATATGAGTATATAAAGATGCCTAATAAGATATATCCTCTTATATGTACTAGAATTAAAATAATGTCGGATTTGGATATAGCAGAGAGGAGAATTCCCCAAGATGGCAATATAAAATACACTAAGGATGGAAAAGATTACAATATAAGGGTATCTACTATTCCAACCATATATGGAGAAAAATTTGTTCTTAGAATATTATACAAAGGCAGCAATATGAAGCAGCTTTCTAAATTGGGATTTCTCGAAAATGATATAATAAAAATACAAAATATGATAAATTATCCAAATGGAATACTTCTTGTTATAGGTCCAACCGGAGTAGGTAAAACAACTACGCTTTATTCACTTATGGATAATTTTAATAGATATGAAAAGAATATAGTAACCATAGAAGATCCAGTAGAGTATACAATGGATGGTATAAACCAGATCAATGTAAATAACAAAATAAATTTTGGATTTGCAAATGTGCTGAGAAGCGTGCTTCGTCAGGATCCCGATATTATAATGATTGGGGAAATAAGGGATGAAGAAACTGCGAATATAGCAATTAGAGCAGCTATAACAGGACATTTAGTTCTTAGTACTCTTCATACCAATGATTCACATGAAGTAATATTAAGACTTGAGAATATGGGCATTCCATCATATCTAATAAAAGATTCTTTAATAGGAGTAATATCACAGAGATTGGTTAGAAAGCTTTGTCCACACTGCATGAAAAAAAGTAATGAAGATTCAAAAAGTGAAATCATATATGAAAGTAATGGATGTGAAAAATGTAATTATACAGGATATATGGGCAGGACAGTAACATATGAAATAAATTTTATTAAGAATAATGATAAGGATACATGTTCAATTAAAGAAAATTCCATAAATTTAGTAAAGCGAGGAATTACCACTTATGCTGAAATTGACAAGTTAAATCTTTAATTATATAAAATACAAATGAAAGGATATGTATGATACTATTAAAAAAATTGGATTTTAGATTTATATGTGGAAAATTGCCATTTATGAAACCCAATATATCTACTGTAGCTATTCTATGCAGTAAATTGAGTATAATGTTTAGTTCAGGTATAGGTATATCTAAAATATTTGATAATATTGAAATACAGACAAAAAACATTTATTTAAAATATATTTTGAGAGATATAAAATACGAAATTTTATGTGGAAATAGTATATATTACAGTATGAAAAAATTTAGAAAAGTATTTCCTAGCTATATGATAGAGATGATAGGTATTGGAGAAGAAGCAGGAAGACTGGAAGACGTATTGAAAGAGTTATCTAAATATTATGAATATCAGCATAGAATATATTCCAATTTGAAGTCTGCACTTATATACCCTGTAATAACGTTTACGACAGCTATATGTATTATTATATTTTTAATGAGCAGTATAATGCCGGGATTTATTGATTTGCTTGCTTTGAATAATGCAGAAATTCCACTTTTAACTAAATTAATCATAAAAATATTTGAAGCTTCTAAAGAATATACTTTTCACATTATTATTTTTATCATAATTGGTATTATTGCTGGATATAGGTATTCTAAAAGTATTAAGGGAATAAATACTATAGAAAAAATAAAGCTGAGAACGCCTTACTTTGGAAGAATATATAATCAAATAATACTTCTGAAAATAGTTTCCTCCATGAAAATACTTAATTTTGCAGGAGTGAACATTTTAAAAGCGCTGGATATAACGTCAAAAACGTTTAATAACAATATTATGGAAAAGAAAATGGATTCGTGTGTTAAAAGAATAAAAGATGGTGAGGGTATAAATAGTGCATTCTCTAATGAAAAAATAGGAAATGAGTTATTTGTATCCATGATAGAGATAGGTGAGAAAACAGGGAAATTAGATTTAATGTTTGAAAAATTACAACTAATATATATAGATAATCTAAAAAGAAGTTTAAATTTATTAATGAAATTTGTAGAACCTGTTATGATAGTATTTCTATCGATTTTTATAGGTATTTTTGTAATAGCTGCAATTATGCCTGTATTTAGTATTATGGATTCAATTTCATAGGAATGAGGAGGTAACAATGAATAATAAAAATATAAGAAAGCTTAAGGGATTTACTTTAATAGAATTATTGCTGGTAGTATCTATAATCTTAATTCTCATGGGATTTTTAGTGCCTAAATTTTCATCATACGAAAATAAAGTGAAGTCTACTAAAGCTGTAAATACAGCTAAACAACTTCAAACAGCTGCTGTAGCAAGTTATGGTGATAATAATGGAAAGTTTCTAAAAGAAGATGTACAAAAATGTATAGATGAACTGACCTCTGCTCAAGAACCAAAAGTATTGGATAATGGTTTAGAAGGTCAAAGTATAAGTATAAATTATAAGAGTGATGATAAGGATTATACAGTTTATATAGATGCACTGGAAAATAATTATACAGTAAAGGATCAAAATGGATCTCAAATATATCCTAAATAGATTTATTATAATGTGGAGTTGTTTATTGTGAATGTTAAAATTTTAAAAAAGTCAGGTTTTACATTAATTGAGTTAATGATTGTTATAAGTATCATATCTGTTATATTTAGCTTTAGTTTAATAAAGTTTAATGGATTTAATAGTTTGAAAGATAGGATATATGTGGATGAATTAAATAACAAAATACTTAGTTTTATAGTTAAATCTAAAATGTATTGCAAAGATAAGGACTCATCTGGATATATACGCTTTGACCAAAACAATAATAATATTATCTATTATAATAATTTAACTAGAGTCTATAAAATGAATTTGCCTGAAGAATTTAAATTAAGTATCAATACAGAAGATAATAAAGTTCATATAAATAATGATGGTATGATACAAAATGCGTTTAGTATAAAATTTCAGGATGGAAAGGGGGAAATGCACTGTATTACAGTGAATGTTGGAACGTTCTATGCAGATATCAAATATTAAATTCAGTATAAAGATAAAAAA
This sequence comes from Clostridium tyrobutyricum DSM 2637 = ATCC 25755 = JCM 11008, assembly GCF_000359585.1. Lineage (GTDB taxonomy): Bacteria > Bacillota > Clostridia > Clostridiales > Clostridiaceae > Clostridium_B > Clostridium_B tyrobutyricum. The sequence goes on from NZ_APMH01000026.1 coordinate 29,933, forward strand.
AGGTTTTACTATGATAGAAGTTTTATGTAGTATATGTATATTTATAATGCTGTTTACTACAGCTTTTAGAATACAACTTAATGTATTTAAAATGCAGAAATACAATAAAAGCATAAATGATTGTACTTATACAGTAGAATCTATAAAAAACAACATGATTTATAATTTAAGTTATGATGATATATTGAAATTGGATTCTAATAATATGAAATATATGGAAGTAAATAATTTTTTGAAATTTAATTATACAAGTGATAATATTTTAAATTTGTTTTCACGTATAAAACCAAAAGGGAGTTATATAGAAATAAATATAGAGAAAGGTGAAATACTTAAGATTAAATTGAAATCAAATCAAAATTTATATGGAATCAACAGAGTAAGGGAGTGTGAATTTTATAAAGGAAACTTTGAAAGGTAATGCAAAAAAAGGTTTTACTGTTATTGAAATATTAATAACCATATCGATAATATCAATAATAACTACAGTTGAAATTACAGCTATACTTAAATATATGAAATTAAACAGGATGGAAATAAGTTCAAGCAGAGAAAAATTTTATATCGATGAGGCTTTCATGATAATAGAAAATCAAATTGATAGTGCAAAATATATAGAAATTAAGGATAATATGATCGCTTTAAATAGATATGATAACAGAGGATGGGATTATATAAAAAATAAAAATTCAACATTGGTGCTTTCTTATGGATACAACAACTATTATACAAACAATAGAATTTTAAAACATATATCAGATTTTAAAATTACTCAAATGGAAAATGTATGTTATATGCAAATAAAAACTGAGAAAGGTAATGTGTATAAAAAATGTTTTGGGATAGAACGAAAAAAGCTAAGAAAGGATTTGTACTGATTTATGCTATATTTATAGGACTTATATGTGTACTTATTTCTATAACTTGCTATAATATGGAGACTCTTGTGAAGTCAAGTAATATGAGTAATTATAATAGTGCTTTTAAAGTAGAGGATATTCAACAATGTAGAGAAAATTTGCTTACAAAATTAAATCTATATATTAATGGAAGCATAGAATATCAAAGTGAGGGGGATATAAATAAACATTTTTTAAATTTAAAGGATTTCAGAATCTATTATGAAAAAAGTTATATCTATTATGATAAAGATAATGACATATTTAAGTTGGAATATATTATAAATAACAAGCCATATAGAGAGGAATCATATGAATATAAAATAGAAAAAGGTCAAATGAAATATGGATGTATAAATTATTCTTATTGAAAATAAAAATATAAGTTTATTTGTAGAGGAGATAATATAAGATGTGGAAAACTGATATTTTTGAGTTAAACTCCAAAAATAAAACTTTACAGATTGCTGAATTGCAAAGAATTAAGGTGAATTTGAAATCTAAAAAAATAATTATATTGGTACATGGTGAAGAAATATATGTAGAAAATATGATTATACCTAAAATAAGAAAAAAGAGTATATATGAATTAATAGAAGAAAAGTTGAGAAACAGGTTTAAGAAATTAGATAATATAATGTTCTCTTATAATATAAATTCACACAATAAACTTGAGTTAAATGTAGATGTATTATGTATGAATTGGGATAATTTTGAGCTTTTTAAAAAGCTTTCTGAAAGTAAAGTTGATGTTAAAGGGGTAATTCCTGTACAGTTGTATGCTTTAGAAAAATATAATAAGAAGATATATAAAAAACAATGTATATTTTTGACGTTTTTCAAAAATATTGCCTATATAATTGCATGTTATAACAATAAAATTATATTTAATGATGTGTTTGAAGTTAAATCTAAAGAGGATGTAATATATTGCATTGAGGAATTTAGATTAAGGTTAAATATTTTAGTCCCAAGGATAGAATTTAAGCATATAGAAATTTTAAATTTGCCATATAAAGGATTATTGGAAGAATTATCGCAATATTATAATTGTAATGATTTGGGAGAATTAAGTATATGAATATTTATTTTTTACCAAAGTGGTATTTGCAGGATAAATTACTTAAAAAATATAAGAGGCTTAAACTTATAATATTAGTATTTTTTATCATGAATATAATATTATTTCATAGTATGATTTTTCAAAAAAGTAAATTGGAAAGTCTCCAAAATAATTTAATGGATAAAAGACAGCAATATACATTGAAGAAAAGTAAAAATATAAACCAGAATGTTAAGTCCATGGATACATATTTAAATTTTTTTAGCAACTTTCATGTATATGAAGAATTTAGAAATGTAAGTGTAGAAAATAATAATATTCAATTAGAGTTTGTAGGAAACGATAGTTCATTTTCTAAATTCATTAAAGCAGTTGAAAATTCTAATAAATTTACAATAGTTAATATAAATTCATTGGAAGAAAGTAAAAATAAGGATAAGCACTTATGGCAAATTGAATTAAAGTCTAAATTATAAGGTGGGAAAGTTATGAAGTATTCAAAATATATATATATAATAATTTCTATGAGTGTACTGTGTTTTATATTTATTGTAAAAAATTTTTATATAATAAGAAGTATAAATGAAAAACAAGATGAACTCATTAGAATAGAGAGAAAATTTAATAGGTTAAATATAAAAAAAGAAACAAGCTACAGCGATACAATAAATAGTTTGAAGAATATAGAAGGAATCAAAATATTGAGTTTTATGAATAATAATAAAGGATATATTGCAGTTGCAAGTATTACATTAAAGGATAGTAACAAAGTTAAGAACACATTTGAAAAAATTAAAATGATAAAAAATTTTTATTGCGTAGATAGTATAAAAGTTGATACTTATACAGATAAAAATTTAGGTCACATTATTAATATTAATTTTTCAAAATAAATTAAAAATATTAGGATATTTTCCAGGTATAGATGTTTATTATGGTATTTGCAAATAAGCATAAGTTTTGATAAAATAACATTGTTTAGCATATATTTATTTTTATTAATTTATTTTACCTCTATGGAGAATAATAAGTATTAAAATGGAAAGAATAAATTATAAAGACCTTGCTAAAACTTATTAGGGGGAATTTTGGGTGTTTAAAGGTAGAATTGAAAAATTAAGAGAAGCTATGAACCAAAAAGGCTTAGACGGAGTTTTACTGTTGGGAGATCCAAATAGAAATTATTTAAGTGGATTTACAGGAAATGAAAGTTATTCTCTGATAACAAAAAATCAGGCTTTTTTTATAACAGATTCTAGATTTACACAACAGGCTAAACAGCAAGTTGAAGATTATGAAGTTCTTGAATATAGTAAAAGCGGTTCTTTTGTAGATTTTTTGTCAGATTTAGTTCAAGAAACATCTATTAAAAGATTAGGATTTGAGGAAAATATAATTACCTATAGCATCTATAAACTTTATAAGAGCAAAGTAAATTGTGATTTTATTCCCATGCATGGTATAGTTGAAAAAATAAGAATAATAAAGGATGACGAAGAGTTAAAGTTAATAAAAAGTGCAGCTGAAATTGCGGATAAAGCTTTTGCACATATGATTGATTATATAAAACCTGGAATGACTGAAATACAGATAGGATTGGAATTAGAGTTTTATATGAAAAAGCTGGGAGCTTCGGATTTGTCATTCCCATCCATAGTAGCTTCTGGAGTTAGATCTAGTCTTCCACATGGTGAAGCTACCAATAAAGTTGTAAATAGAGGCGAGTTTTTAACATTGGATTTTGGATGTATATATAGAGAATATTGTTCTGATATGACAAGAACTTTGGTAATTGGAAAACCATCTGATAAAATGGTGGAAATGTATAGTATAGTGTTAGAAGCACAAAAATTAGCTTTAAAAGAGTATAAGCCTGGTGTACCAGCTATGGAAGTAGATGCTGTTGCAAGAAACTATATATCCAATAGGGGATATGGAGAGTATTTTGGCCATAGCCTCGGTCATGGAGTTGGAAGAGAGATTCATGAGTCACCAGTAATTGGATATAGAAATAAAAGCAAGCTAGTAGAAAATATGGTAGTTACAGATGAGCCGGGAATTTATATACCAGATTTTGGAGGGCTAAGGATAGAAGATCTATTAGTAGTTACCAAAGATGGAGGAAAAGTATTATCAAAGTCACCTAAAGAAATGATTTGCATAGGTTAATATTTTATAGTTAGGTTATAACACTACTTATTGATAGTCTTAAGTAATTATTTCATATATTGGAAAGATAATTAGTATAGAATATTCTATTTGAGTAAGTGTTGCTAATATATTCAAATATAATTTAACAGGTCAAATAAAAAACAAGAAAGGGGTCAAATGTCGTTAACCAGCATATGATATAATTTTTTTATTCTATGTTGGTAATTAGGGTGTAATTATATCCGAATTTAAGCCTCAGGAGTACTAGACCAAAGATAATTAGCATTTTAGATGTGAAATCAAGTATTATGAATGAGGAAGTAAACTTTAATATATTTATAGTTTGCATAACGGCGTATTTATATGATATCAGCAGGAGATTTAAGAAAAGGAACAACTTTTGAGCAAGATGGACAAGTGTATACTGTAATAGACTTTTTACATGTAAAACCAGGTAAAGGAGCAGCTTTTGTAAGGACAAAACTTAAAAATGTTATAACTGGGGCAGTTACAGAGACTACTTTTAATCCAACTGCAAAACTTCAGGAAGCAGTTATAGAGAGAAAGGAAATGCAATATCTGTATTCTGATGGAGAACTTTACTACTTTATGGATCAGGAAACATTTGAACAAATCCCTTTGGAACATGAAAAGGTAGAAGACGCAATAAAGTTCTTAAAAGAAAACATGTTTGCCACAATAAAATTCTACAAAAATGAGGCATTTTCTGTAGAAGCACCAAATTTTGTTGAACTTCAAATAACACATACAGAACCTGGAGTAAAGGGAAATACAGCTACTAATGTGTTAAAGCCGGCTACACTTGAAACTGGAGCAATTGTTCAGGTACCTATATTTGTAAATGAAGGTGAAACTATAAGAGTTGATACGAGAACTGGAGAATATATGGAGAGAGTTCAATAGTATTCAGGTTGGATATATCTGAAGAATATATATTTATATTTTATGGTATACTATAGAAAAGATGATTTTAAGGGTGTGATATTATGAATTCTATTACTTCGAGAGTGGCTTATCTTAAAGGATTAGTTAATGGACTTGAAATAGACAAAGACAGTAAAGAAGGCAAGGTGCTTTTAGAAATTATAAATTTACTTTATGATATGTCTGATGAAATTTCTGAAGTGTCTAGAAATCAGAGAACAATGAATGAATATTTAGACGATATTCACGAAGATTTATCTGATTTAGTGGACAATGTAAACTATGATGATTATGAAACCTTAGAAGATATTGAAGATAATTTTCAGGAGGTGGACTGCCCTAACTGCGGCGATCTTGTTTATGTAGATAAAGATATTATGGGAAGTAAAGAGGCAATAGTGTGCCCCAGCTGTCATGGAAAAATATCACTGCCAATTAAAGATAATAAAGATAATAAAGATAATTAAATCAATAAATCAATATATTATTAATTATGTATAAAAAGTTATTTAAATAATTTTATTTAAATAACTTTTTTTGTTTTGCAATTTTTTTCTGATTATCTGGAATAATTTTATGTAAATAAAAATAGAAATTAATATAAAGAAAGGAGAGATAAAAAATATGGATACTAAAGAAATTCTGAATATACTGCCAGAAAGATTAAAAAATGAAATCAGGGATTTTATAACGGATAAGGAGTTGCAAGAAATAAGAATTAAAATAAATGAACCGCTAATACTTCAAGTGGGAAATAGAGAAATCATATGCAAATATGTGGCATGCATACAAGATTTAAGTACAATAATTAAAAGGATGAGCAATTATTCTATTTATGCTTTTGAAGAAGAAATGAGACGTGGTTATATAACTATAAGTGGTGGACATAGAATAGGAATTTGTGGAAGATGTGTAATCGAAAAAGGCGAAGTTAAAACTATCAAGGACGTATCATCTTTAAATATAAGAATATGTAGAGAAATTATTGGATGTTCTAATAAGATAATGAAATTTATTGCTAGTGAAAATAAAATCATAAATACTATAATAATTTCTCCTCCTAAATGTGGCAAGACAACTTTTATAAGAGATATAACAAAGAATATATCAAATGGAATTAAAGCTATGGATTTTAAAGGAAAAAAGGTATGCATAGTAGATGAAAGAAGTGAAATTGGAGCTTGTTCATGTGGAGTTCCACAATTGAATATAGGAATGAGAACTGATGTATTGGATGGATGTTTAAAAAGCGAAGGCATAATTATGGCAATAAGAAGCATGTCACCAGATGTTATTGTTTGCGATGAAATCGGAAGCTATAAAGATATGGACAGCATAGTTACAGCACTTAATTCTGGAGTAAGCCTGATAACAACAATACATGGTTATGGAGTACAGGATTTGGAAAACAGACCTGTTTTTAAAACAATACTTGAGAACAAAGTATTTAGAAGAGCTATAGTTTTAAGTGGTAGAAATGGAGCAGGCACAATAGAGTATGTATATGATTTTCCTAATAAAAAAAAGATCATAGGTGAATATATTGATTAAGCTTATAGGGTGTATTATGATACTTTGTTCTGCTACAGCTTTTGGGTTTAATTATGGTGAGAAGTTGAAAAACAGGACCAAAGAGCTTAAAGAATTGCAGAGATGTATATATGAGATTCAAAGTCATATAATATATACTCATACTCCATTGCCAGAAGCTGTATCAAATGTAGCATCCAAGGCGGAGCAACCTATTTCAACACTGCTTATGGAAATTTTTCATATGTTAGATGAAAACAAGGTGGATAATGTTTACCAGGCATTTAAAAATGCTTTTTTAAAACAAAGGGAAATACTTAATTTGAAAGATGAAGATATAGATGTTATTTTAGATCTTTCTAAATCTTTAGGTGAATCTGATATAGAAGGACAAAAGGCTGTATTCTCTTTAACAATTGAAGATATGAAAAAACAGATAAAAATATCCGAGTCAATTTTAAAAAAGAATCTAAAGATGTACAGGTGTTTAGGATTTTCTGTGGGTGCTGTTATAGTAATACTTCTAATTTAACTTTTAACAAAGAATATAAGGAGAGATACTGATATGTTAGATATAAGCTTGATATTTAAAATAGCGGCAGTTGGGATAGTTGTAATAGTAATAAACAAGGTTTTGGAAACTAGTGGTAAAAGTGAATATGCAGTGGTAATTAATATAGTTGGAATTGTAATAGTACTTACAATGGTTGTCACTGTTGTAAATAAGTTGTTTACTACAGTGAGAACTATGTTTCAATTTTAAGGAGAATTTATGGAGATAATTAAAATTGTTTTATTCGCTTTTATTGCATTGTTCATAGCTCTTATTTTCAAGGGTAAGGGAAGAGATGATTTTGCTGTTTATATAAGCATTGCAGCTGGTGTATTAATATTTATATTTATGTTTACAAAAATAACTGCAGTAATACAATTTATACAACAGTTGGCGGTGAAGGCAAATATAGATTTTGTATATTTAAATACTGTATTTAAAATACTCGCTATTGCATATTTGGCATCTTTTTGCAGTGAGATATGTAAAGATGCAGGAGAAAATAATTTAGGAGCAAAAGTTGAATTTGCAGGGAAAATTTTGATATTAGGTCTTGCAATTCCTATACTGATGGCTGTATTACAGTCAATTTTAAAGATTATGTAGGTGTTCATATGAAGAATGTTATATTGGGTTTATTTATTGTACTCATATTGGGATTTAACGTACAAGCTTCTGATACTTCAGATATTAACGTAGATACAAATACTTCAAATATAAATAATTCAGGAAATATAATAAAAAAAACTGGGGATGAGAATGTAGAGAACAAAGTAAATTATGAGAAAGATCAAGTAGATAAGTTATATGACTATATATCTACCATGAAAACAAAAAATGAGATGCTGAGAGATATAGATTTTAAAGAATACGTAAAAAACTTCATGAAATCAGGAGATGGAAAAATATCAGTAAAAAAAATAATAAATGCATGTATCATGTATTTATTAAGGGAACTTGCTGCCTCTATAAAACTTCTGGCAATTTTGGTGATCATAGCTATAATATGTGCTTTGATAACAAATTTACAAAGAGCATTTAGTTCAGAGGGATTATCCAATATAGCTTATTTTGCATGTTATTCACTGCTAATAATAATAATGGCTAGAAGTTTTTATATAGGAGTTGATTTGGCGCGTTCAACTATAAAAGACCTGACGGATTTTATGATGGCACTTGTACCCATACTTATAATGCTTTTGACTACTGTTGGGGGTGTAGTAGAAGCAACTGTCATGGACCCTATTGTAATAGGAACCATAAATATAAGCGCACAAATATTTATGAATTTTATAATACCACTTATATGTATGTCATTTGTTCTTCAATTTGTAAACAATCTATCCTCAGAGTATAAGATAGATAAACTTACAAAACTGTTAAACCAATCAGCACTTTGGGCTCAAGGAATAATTATGACCATATTTGTAGGAATAATGACAATAAGAGGAGTTACATCCAATACTATAGATCAGGTAACTGCAAAGACTGCTAAATTTGCAGTTGACAATTTCGTTCCCATAGTTGGGAAAAGTCTTTCTGATGCTGTATCTACTATAGCTGGTTATTCACTGCTTATAAAAAATTCTCTTAGTAGTGTAGGACTTGTAATATTGATCCTTGTATTGATATTTCCTGTAATTAAGCTTGGAATACTTATAATATTGTATAAACTTACAGCTGCCTTGATAGAACCTATAAGTGATAGCCGTATGGTTAATTGTATAAATTCTGCAGGGGATTCCCTTACACTTATAACTGCGTGTCTTATTTGTATTTCTACAATGTTCTTTATAATGATAGCTATTATTGCTGCTTCTGGCAAAGTGATGATTTAGATAAAAGGTGGTTTGTTGCTTTTGGAATACTTAAGAAGTTGGTTGATAAAAATATGTACTGCAGTTTTCTTTATAACAGCAATAGAGATGATATTGCCAAATAATAGTTTTAAAAAATATTCAAAATTTGTACTTGGCTTAATACTGATTACTGTTTTTATAAATCCAATTGTGGGTTTATTTAATAAGAATTTTGATATTAATTCATATAGCTTGAAATTATCTCAACAATTTGAAAAAAATCAGAATTCAAATGATATGGAAAAGTACAAGGAGGAAAATTTAAATTCCACTATTGAGGAGTTTAAATTAAACTTACAGAATAATTGCAAGCAAAAGCTGGATGAAAAATATCCTGATGGAAAATATTCTGTAAAAGCAAATGCCAGGTATGATAAGGAAAGTGGAAATATATATATAACTGGCATATATGTAACAGTTAAAGACGGAAGTGTTGATACAGTACAAAAGGTAACCATAAATACAGAAGGTGAAAACTATGATAATTCTGATGAATTGAGTGGTAAACAAGGACAAGAAATAAGGTCATATTTAGGTAGTCAATTAGATATATCTGAAAATATTATTCATGTAAAAAAAGGTTAATTTAGAATGGATAGGTGAAAAACTATGAATTTTAAAAAGTGGTTTTCAGAAATTAATAAAATGCTGGATAAGAAAAACTTAAAAAATAAAAACAATAAAGTAAATCTGATGATAATTTTTTTATTGGGGATTCTCATGATTATAGTTGTAAGTTTTTTTAAAACCCCGGATTCCAATAGCTCTACTACTGCCAATGCCAATAAATATGTTAACACTCAGAATCAGCAAAATAACCCTCAAAATCAATCAGAGGATACTTATGAAAAATATATGGAAAATAAATTAAAAAGCACTTTGGAAAAGATAGATGGTGTTGGAAAAGTGGAGGTAATGATAAATTTTGAAAGTGGAGAGGAAAAAGTTCCTGCAATGAATGTAAATGATTCTACGAATACTACCAATGAAAAGGATAATTCAGGAGGAACAAGAAATACAACTCAAAATAATAATGGAAGTACAGTAGTCATGAAAAATGATGGTGATAAATCTGAACCATTAATTGTAAAAACATACAAACCAAAGGTTTCAGGAATAGTAGTAGTAGCTCAGGGTGCAGAAGATAACATAACTGAGCTTAGAATATCCAAAGCGGTGATGGATCTTTTTGATATAACTGATGACAAGATAAATGTATATCCTATGAAAAAATAGTATATATAAGCGATAAATAGCATATATTTTAAAGAAAAGATAAGGGGGAATAAAAATGAACAAAAAGCAGGCTATAATTATTGTAACTCTTTTAGCATTAATCGTTTGTGTTGGAGTGCTTGCTACAAAGGTAAATAGTCCTTTTAGTGTTGCAGAAAATACAACAGATGGTACAAATATTAGCAGCAACAGTGGAAAAAGTGCTGTATCATTTAATAGTAACGACAATAAAACTTCTAAGTCGCAATTCTTTGAGGAAGCAAGACTTAATAGGGATCAAAAGGATGCAGAAACTCTTCAGAAACTAAAAAATCTAATTGATGATAAAAATGTATCCCAACAGAATCGTATAGAAGCTGAAAAGAAATATACAAGTCTGGCTATGAATACTGATTATGAATCAAAAATAGAAACTACACTAAAGAGCAAAGGCTATGACGATGTTATATGTTCTATAGAAGATACTAAGGCTAGAGTAATAATTAAAAAAAGTGATGACTTGACAGATAAAAATACTAGAGAAATAAAAGACATAGTTATGAGTATTTCTAAAATAAGTGATGTAGAAATAGAAGTAAAAAAATAATTAAAACATATTTATTTGTAAAAAAATTTACCATTTGATATAATACAAGTGTATAGTTTTTCAATAAATGAAAACTAGGAGGTGCTGTAATGGAAGAAAATACGAGTGGCGAAATCGATGTGGGCATTGTTAAAATATCCGATGAAGTAGTTGGAGTAATTGCAGGACTTGCTACTACAGAAATAAATGGAATAGTTGGCATGAGTGCAAATCTTGTAGGTGGTATTACAAAAATATTAAGAGGCAAGAAGAATCTTTCAAAAGGCGTTAAAGTAAGTGTAGGAGAAAGTAGTGCTGCTATTGATCTTTATGTGGTGGTGGAATATGGAGTTAGGATTCCAGATGTTGCATTAAAGGTTCAGGAAAATGTTAAAAAAGCAGTTGAGTCAATGACAGGATTAGAAGTTTCTGCAGTAAATATACATGTTCAGAATGTTATAATTCCAAAGTCTGAAGAAGATGAGGATATAGAAGAAATTGAAGAAGAGTAAAATAAATATGACACCCTCTAAAGAGGGTGTTTTTTGTTATATACTGATTATTTACTTGAACTGGTATAATAGTTTAAGTATAATATATCTGAAATGAGATAAATTACATGTATTCAGATGGAGGTCAAGATGAACAGAAAGAAATCACGAGAACTGGCAATGAAATTATTATTCCAGATGACAATAAACAAGCAGGATTTTGATGATACCATAGAGGCTCTAGGAGAAAGTTCAAGTTTAAAAGATATTGATATGGATTATTTAAAAAGAGTTGTAAATGGAATAGAAAATAATAAGAATATATTAGATGAAAGAATACAAAAGTATTTGAAAAATTGGAAGTTAAATAGAATATCTAAAATTGATATTACAATTTTAAGAATTTGTTGCTATGAATTTCTATATGAAGAGGATATACCTAAGAATGTGTCTATAAATGAGGCAGTAGAACTTGGAAAGATATATGGAGAAGATAAATCTGCATCTTTTATAAATGGAGTACTTGGAAACATGATTAAAGATATAAATAAGGAATGATTGATATGCATATAAAGGTGTTAACAGTATCTGATATTAATAATTATATAAAGCGAAATTTTGATAATGATTTTATACTTAACAATGCTTCTGTAAAAGGTGAGATTTCAAATATAAAGTTTCACAGCAGTGGTCATATATACTTTTCTTTAAAAGATGAATCCAGCAAGATAAATTGTATAATGTTTAGAAGCTCTGCAAAAAGTTTGAAATTTGTTCCTGAAAATGGCATGAAAATAATCTTACAGGGCAGAATTTCAGTATATGAAAAAGAAGGAGTATATCAGTTTTATTGTGATGAAATGAAATTGGATGGTCTGGGTGAATTGTACATAGCTTTTGAAAAATTGAAAACAAAACTTGAGGCCAAAGGATTATTTGATAAAAACCATAAAAAAGATATACCTAAATATGCACGAAAAATAGGAATAGTTACTTCAACTACAGGAGCAGCTGTACGTGATATAATAAATGTAACTAAAAGAAGAAATAAATGTATTGATCTTGTTATTTATCCTTCTCTAGTTCAAGGGTTAGATGCTGCAGAGGATATAATAAATGGAATAAATGTATTAAATGCCAGGGATGATATAGAAGTTATAATTTTAGCTAGAGGTGGAGGTTCCATAGAGGATTTATGGTGCTTTAATGATGAAAGAGTAGCTGATGCTGTATATAATTCTAAGAAACCAATAATAACTGGTGTAGGACATGAAATCGACTATACAATAGTTGACTTTGTGTCTGATAGAAGAGCACCTACACCATCTGCAGCAGCAGAAATTGCAGTCTTTGATTTGAATAATTTACTGGAAAAGATAGTGAATTATAAAAATTTTTTAAATAAGCATATATTAAATATTCTGGAAGAAAAAAGACTTAGGCTTACGACTTCTAGAAAAAGGCTTGACTCAAACAGTCCCTTAGTCTATGTGGTCAATCAATATGCAAATATAGAAAAGTTAAGGAATATAATGAATATAAAGATGAAGTCGGTAATTCTATCCAACATGGAAAAACTTAACAGACTGAAAGGACTGCTAGATATTGATAATCCTCTTAACATATTGAGCAAGGGATATTCTATAATACAGGCAGAGGATGGCAAAGTGGTAAATTGTATAAAAGAGCTAGACAAACAAAGTAAAGTTAATATAATTATGAAAGATGGAAAAGCTGGATTTGATATTTCAAGATTGGAAAAAAATAATTAGGAGAGATGCTATATGCCTAGAAAGGCTCAAAGTTATGAGGATATGATGACAAAGCTTGAAAATATAGTAGATGAAATGGATAAAAATAATATGTCGTTGGAAGACAGTATGAAAAAATATGAAGACGGAATAAAGCTTTGTGACAAGATGTATGAAATATTAAAAGAAACAGAAGGAAAAATAAATATCCTCACAGAACAAGGAGAAAAGGACTTTGACAAATAAAATCAAGATTATATAGGAGATATTCAATTATGAAAAAAGGGAATAATGATATGATTGAAAATTTAAGACAAGAACTGAATTCATATTTACATGAATATATGTCTGGAAAAGGGTCTTATAATAAAAAAATATATGAAGCAATGCAGTATAGTTTAGATGCAGGTGGAAAGAGGATAAGGCCAATATTATTTTTACTTACTTATATGATCTATAAAAAAGAATATAGAAATGTTATGGAAATAGCTGCAGCTATTGAAATGATCCATACTTATTCACTAATTCATGATGACCTTCCATCTATGGATAATGATGATCTAAGACGTGGTAAGCCTACCAATCATAAGGTTTTTGGAGAAGGAATTGCAGTGCTTGCAGGAGATGGCCTTTTAAATGAGGGAATGAGCCTTATGTTTAAGCATTGTTTAAAGGATACTAATAAAAATAAAGTAAATGCGTGCAGCATTATTGCCGAGAGTGCGGGAGTTGAAGGTATGGTGGGTGGTCAGACTGTGGATTTACTAAGTGAAGGTGCTAAAATACCTATAGATCAGTTATACTATATGCACAGCAAAAAAACAGGAGCTCTTATAAAGGCTGCTATTGTGTCAGCAGCAGTATATGTCGGTGCCAGTGAAGATGAAATAGACAAATTAAGTTATTATGGTAAAAAAATAGGATTGGCATTTCAAATAAAAGATGATATATTGGATGTAACCGGGGATACCAAAAAATTAGGGAAAAAAGTAAAAAGCGATGCAAATAACAATAAAACAAATTTTATAACTACTTATGGTTTAAATAAGTGTATGGAAATGTGTAATTCCATTACAAGTGATTGTGTAGAAGTATTACGCGGTATAAATAGAGATACCCATGACCTGGAAAGATTGACTGTGTTTCTGCTAAACAGGGAAAATTGATTTTAGTATTTATTTTGAATAAAAAAAACAGCTGTGATATAATAATTAACTGTGGTATATTCTCCTGAAGGTTTTTACATGAAGCTTCAGGTTTTTATTATATAGGAATGATTTTTAACCAACGTATTAAAAAAAGGATAGATGTATATATGTATAATCTGCTAGATAAATATAAAGACATAAATGATATAAAAAATATGGGATTTAAAGAAAAAATACAATTGGCTGAAGAAATAAGAAGGTTTCTAATAGATAAAGTTTCTAAAACCGGTGGGCATCTATCATCAAATTTAGGTGTGGTAGAGCTTACTATGTGTTTATTTGACGTATTTGATTTTAATAAGGATAAGATAGTTTGGGATGTTGGACATCAATCATATGTATATAAAATATTAACAGGCCGGAAAGGTGGTTTCGATACTTTAAGACAGTTTGGAGGAATGAGTGGATTTCCAAAAACATCTGAAAGTAAATATGACTTTTTTCAAACAGGTCATAGTAGTACGTCTGTATCAGCAGCTTTAGGAATGGCAAGATCAAGAGATATTCAAAATAAAAATTATAATGTTATTGCAGTTATAGGAGATGGTGCTCTTACTGGTGGAATGGCACTGGAAGCTTTAAATGATGTAGGATACAGGAAGACAAGATTGATTATAGTATTAAATGACAACCAAATGTCTATAGCACATAATGTAGGCGGCGTATCACGATATTTAAATAAATTGAGACTTGATCCTAAATATAATAAATTAAAGCAGGATGTTGAAAATGCACTTAAAAAGATACCTAATATAGGACCGGGAATGGCAAAATATTTAGAAAAGTTTAAAAATGGAATAAAACAAATGATTGTACCTGGAATGTTTTTTGAGGATATCGGACTTAAATATTTAGGACCTATAGATGGACATAACATTAAAGATTTGGTTGAAGTATTTACTATGGCAAGAAAAATAAATGGACCTGTAGTGATACATGTTGTTACAAAAAAGGGAAAAGGATATAAATTTGCAGAAAAGAATCCAGGAAAATTTCATGGAATAGGACCATTTGACTGTTCTAATGGTGAAATAGCAGTATCTTCTACAGAGACGTATTCTAAGGCTTTTGGAAATAAGCTTATGGAAATTGCTAAAAAAAATTGTAAATTAGTTGCTGTAACTGCTGCAATGAGAGATGGTACAGGATTAAAATCCTTTTCCAATAAGTTCCCTGATAGATTTTTTGATGTGGGAATTGCAGAACAACACGCGGTAACTTTATGTGCAGGTATGGCAAGAACTGGACTTAAGCCTGTTTTTGCAGTATATTCTACATTTCTCCAAAGGGCGTATGATCAGATTATTCACGATGTCTGTATACAGAAATTATCTGTTATATTTGCAGTTGACAGGGCTGGAATTGTGGGGGCAGACGGAGAGACGCATCAAGGAATATTTGATCTTTCGTATTTGACTCAAATGCCAAATATGAAAGTAATGTGCCCTAAGTGTACTGATGAGATCGGATATATGCTTGATTTTGCACTTGAACAAGAAGGACCGGTAGCTATAAGATATCCAAGAGGTGGGGATAATGTATGCTTGAAGCCTATTAAAGAATTTAAGCTTGGAAAATGGGAGAGGATAGAAGGGCATGGTAAAATAGCATTAATTGCTGAAGGAAAAATGATTCAATATGCTATTCTAGCTAGGAGAAAATTAATTAAGATTGGAATAGACGTAATAGTAATAAATGCCTGCTTTGTAAAACCTATAGATGAGGAAATGATAAATACTTTAGTTGAGAATAATATAGACATAGTGACTATAGAAGATAATATAGTAAGGGGAGGTATGGGATCCTATATATTGGAGTATATAAATTCACTGCAAAACCATATTAAAGTCATAAATTTGGGATTTAAAGATGAATTCATACCTCATGGTAAACCTGAAATATTGTATAAAATATATGGATTGGATGCTGAAGGAATAAAGACCAGCGTATTGAAAATTGTAAGTGAGGGAGTTAACTATGGCGCAAAATAAAGAGAGATTGGATATACTTTTAGTAAATAAGGGTATGTTTGAATCAAGGCACAGAGCACAGGCAAGCATAATGGCAGGTGAAATATTTGTAGAAGGTAGTAGAGTGGATAAATGTGGACAAAAGATTAAAATAAATTCCAATATAGAATTTAGAGGAAATAAAATGCCATTTGTTAGTAGAGGAGGATTAAAGTTAGAAAAGGCTGTCAATAATTTTAATATAGATTTAAAGAATAATATATGCTTGGATATAGGAGCGTCTACTGGTGGTTTTACAGATTGTATGTTACAAAATGGTGCTGCTAAAGTGTATGCTATAGATGTAGGATATGGACAATTTGCATGGAAGCTTAGAATAGATAAGAGAGTAGTTTGTATGGAAAGAACAAATATAAGATATGTAAAATTTGAAGATATAGGACAATATGCAGGTTTTGCAAGTATTGATGTATCTTTTATATCTCTTGAGAAAGTCATTCCAACAGTTTTAAATTTATTGGACAGTTATGGAAAAGTAATGGCCCTTATAAAGCCACAATTTGAAGCAGGCAGGGAAAAAGTTGGCAAAAAAGGTGTAGTTAGAGAAAAATCTACTCATATTGAAGTTATAAATACAATTGTAGATTTTATAAAACAAATTGATCTCAATATAATTGGACTTGATTATTCACCGATAAAAGGTCCTGAGGGAAATATAGAATATTTAATTTATTTTACAAAGGAAAAGAATTTTAGTGAGTCCTTTAAAAAAACGGATGTGGCATATACGGTCAATCTAGCACATCATGAGTTAAACGGAGAGGAACTATGAAAAATATAGGAATTAATGTGAATTCAACTAAGGATCCTCAATATAAAATGCTGGATTTTATTATAAAAAATATTTATAGTGTAAGTAGAGATGTAAATATAAAAACTTATAAGGACTGCGTTGGACTTAATGCAGAAGAAAGCAATAAATTAGATGTAATAATAGTTCTTGGTGGAGATGGAACTATATTAAATACTTCAGGAAAAATTCTGGGATCAGATACGCCTATACTTGGAGTAAATATAGGACATCTTGGATTTTTGACTCAGATAGAAGTAAATAGTATAGAACCTGCACTTAAGAGCTTTTTTAAATCAGAATATGTAATGGAAGAAAGAAGCATGATTGAATGTAGTTTTAATACTGAATCTGGAATTAAACACTATCATGGATTGAATGATGTAGTATTATATAAAGGTATCAAAAACAGAATTGAAAAATATGATGTTTTTGTAGACAATAAATTTTATAATAGTTTTAACGCAGATGGAATTATAGTATGTACGTCTACTGGATCTACAGCATATAATTTGTCTGCAGGAGGACCTATAGTTTACCCGTCTTTAGATGCCTTCTGCCTGACACCTATGTATTCTCAATTTTTAACTGCTAGAACTATTGTATTGAATAATAATAGTTTGATTACTGCAAAAGTAAGGAAAAATACTGGAAATATATTTCTGTCTGTAGATGGACAGGAATGGATTAATATAAGTGGATCAGTGGATGTAAATATTACTAAATCTAAGTATACTAGAAAATTAATAAGATTCAGTAACAATTCTTTTTTTAAAACTCTCAGAAATAAACTTACTTTTAGTAGGGAAGAAGGTGAAATTAAAAAGTATGAAGATGACTAGGCACACAAAAATACTTGAGATTATTAATTTAAAAGATATAGAAACTCAAGAAGAATTGGCAGATCAGTTGAGAAAAAGTGGAATGAATGTAACACAGGCAACTGTATCCAGAGATATAAAGGAGTTAAAACTTATAAAAGTATTATCTGAAAGTGGAAGGTACAAATATGCTACCATAAATCATACAGAAAAATTTTTACCTAATAAGCTGGCATCTATATTTTCTCAAACAGTTATAGGAGTTGAAAATGTAGAAAATTTTGTAGTGCTAAAGACAATCTCAGGATCTGCAAATGCAGCGGCAGAAGCAATAGATTCATTAAGTTTTGTAGGAATTGTAGGTACTATAGCTGGAGACAATACAATATTTGTATTGGCAAGAGATCGGGAAAAGGCTAGGGATATAACTCAGAGAATGAAGAAAATGATTTATAAATAAGGAGGATTGTTTATGCTTCTCCAATTAAATATAAATAATTTTGCACTTATAGAAAATCTTACGGTTTCTTTTGGAGTTGGTTTTAATGTGTTATCAGGTGAAACAGGGGCTGGTAAATCAATACTTATTGATGCTATAAATTATATTATTGGCAATAAGTTTAATAGGGACTTAATAAGAATAGGAGAAAAAAAGACTTTTGTAGAGGCTGTTTTTACTATTGAAAATCCAAAGACTAAAGAAATTTTAATTTCAAAAGAAATAGAGTTTGAAGAAGATTTGCTTATAATAAGTAGAGAAACTTTTCAATCTGGAAGAAGTATAGCAAAAGTTAATGGAAAATCAATTTTACTTGCAGAACTAAAAGATATAACTTGTACAATACTTGATATACATGGACAACATGAAAATCAAAATCTATTACTATGGGAAAATCATATTAATTATGTAGATGATTATGGAGAGGATTCCATCAAGGCTTTAATAGAAAATTATAGTGAAAATTATAAAAAATTATATGAAATAAAAAACAAAATAAATAGACTTTCTGGTAATAATGGAGATAGAAAGAAAATAAGTGATTTTTTAAAATATCAGATAGATGAAATAAATTCTGCAAATTTGAAAGAAGAAGAAGAAAATGAGTTGAATAAAAAATTTAAATTACTTTCTTCATCAGAAAAGATAAATAATACATTAAATAATTGTTATACAAATCTTTACAGCGGATTTGAAAATAAAAAGTCTATTCAAGATGAGCTTGGCAATATAATAAAAGATATTAGTTCTATAAAAAACATAGATAATAAAATAGAAAATATACATAAACTTCTTGAAGATGCCTATTATAATATAGAAGAGTCTGTAGATGAAATTAGAAGTATAATTGCCAATAATAGTTATGACGAAAAGGAATTGGAATATATAAATAACAGACTTTATGAAATTAGTGGATACAAAAAAAAATACGGGAATACTATAAAAGATATATTAGAGTATAGAAAAAAAATATCAAATGAGTATAAAGAAATTATAGACAGCGAAGATATAATAAATGAATTAAAAAAAAGTCAATATATAGTACAGGAAAAATTAAAGATACAAGCAAGAAAAATTCATGTTGAACGATGTAATGTATCCAAAGTATTGGAAAACAAAGTAAAAGCTGAATTGAAATTTATAGGGTTGGAAAAGAGCATATTTAAAATAAAAATTGATTTACAAGACAAATTTATGGAAAATGGAATGGATATAGTTCAGTTTTATATATCTACAAACCCTGGGCAACCGCTGAAACCTCTTGAAAAAATTGTATCAGGAGGTGAACTTTCGAGAATAATGCTGGCATTAAAAACTGTTTTTGTAGATAAAGATAAAATTTCTTCTGTAATATTTGATGAAATAGATACAGGTATAAGTGGAAGAATAGCTCAGCGTACAGCGGAAAAAATGTATGCCATATCCAAAAAACATCAAGTGCTTTGTGTAACACATTTACCTCAGATAGCAGCTATATCTGATACGCATTATTTGGTTCTAAAGGATGTACATAACAACAACACTTATACTAGAATAAAAAAGCTAAATAATGAAGAGAAAGAACATGAACTTGCGAAAATGCTTGGAGGTTCTGAAGTTACCGAAATTACACTGGCACATGCAAAAGAACTTATAAAAATGGCTGATGCCAAAAAAAAGTTATATAGTTAACAGGTATATAAAACAAATCATTTCAAATAAAAGAAGTAGATCCTTTTTTGAGATGATTTTTTATTGCTTTTTTGAAAAAATTAGATTAAAAATCAATACATTTACTTTTAATGAAAGTATATAATAGCATAATAAAATATTTAAAAGGGCAACTTAAGCTTAGAAAAAAGTGATACAGACAGGAGGCAAACAGAGCATGAAAAATTTTTTAAATAGATATTTATATTATATTTTAGTTCCTATCCTGTTTATTATGCTAATTACTTTTTACGAAGCTCAAAATATACCTGCAACTATATTTTTAAGAGAAAATGATACTGTAAAACAAAATATGTTTTTGAAAGTAAAAGGCATGAATAAAAAAACAGATAGAAATGCAAGCGTAAACTTATTAGGTGTTGTTCCTGTAGGATCAGTATCTATAAAATCAGTTAAAGAAAATATGTTATTATATCCAGGAGGGCAACCTATAGGTGTTAAATTAAATACTCAGGGTGTATTAGTTGTAGCTCTGTCTGATGTTACTACAAAAAATGGTAAAATTATAAGCCCTGCTGCTTCAAGTGGAATACAGATAGGTGACGATATATTGAAAATAAATGATGTTACTATTAAAAGTGGAGAGCAAACAAGAGAGGAAATAGATAGAAGTGAAGGTAAGAATATAAAAATTTTATTAGATAGAAAAGGTGAAAAAATAGAAAAAATATTAAAGCCGGTGAAAAGTTTGGAGGATAATGGTTACAAAATAGGTCTATGGATAAGAGATTCTACTGCGGGTGTTGGAACACTTACTTTTTATGATAAAGAAAGTAATATGTTTGCTGCATTAGGTCACCCTATAACTGATATTGATACTGGAACTATACTAAAAGTAAATTCTGGTGAAATAGTATCTTCATCAATTGTATCTATAAAAAAAGGTGCCAAGGGAAATCCAGGGGAGTTAAAAGGAATATTTGTAAATGAAAATAATACTTTGGGAAATATATATAAAAATACCCAGTGCGGAGTATTTGGTAAAGGAAATAATCAACTTGAAAATAAAAAATTGGCCCCTATGAAAATAGGACTTAGAAGCGAAATAAAAGAAGGACCTGCGAAAATATTGACAACAATAGGTAAAGAAGGAGTAAAATCATACGATATTAAAATTGAAAAACTTCTTGCTCAAGATGTTCCTGGACCTAAGAGTATGGTAATACGAGTTACAGATAAAGAATTGCTCGAAAAGGCTGGCGGAATAGTTCAAGGTATGAGTGGAAGTCCTATAATTCAGAATGAAAAAATTGTAGGTGCAGTGACACATGTACTTGTAAATAAACCAGATGTAGGTTATGGTATATATATAGAATGGATGTTAAATGATGCAAATTTATTGGAAAAATAATTGTTTCCAAAAATCTAGCTTAATTTTACAAGATAGCAGTTTTTGCTATCTTGTGATTCTTTATATTTTATAAAAATGGAAAAAAATTTTTTTATTAAGAAGGAATTAAAATTCTTTTGTCGAATTTATTATTTGTTAACAACTGGGAATTTATTAATAAAAGGGGAGTAAAATATATGGAAGAATCAAAGATAAGTGTAGTTATTGCAGATGATAATAAGGAATTTTGTAATATTCTCAATGATTATTTATTAAATCAAAGGGACATTGTAGTTACAGGTACTGCTAAAGATGGGCTTGAAGCATTAGAATTAATACAGGAAAAAAGGCCAGACTTAGTAGTATTGGATATAATTATGCCCCATCTTGATGGATTAGGAGTTCTTGAAAGGCTAAATAATATGGATATTAACCCTTTACCGAGAGTAATCGTGCTTTCAGCAGTAGGTCAGGATAAAATAACCCAAAGGGCTATAAATCTGGGAGCAGACTATTATGTAGTAAAACCATTTGACATGGATGTATTTACTAAAAGAATACGACAAATGTTTAATAATGATATAGCTAATAGTAGTGAGAGCAAGAAAACGGTATTGATGTCAGATAATCCGCAAATTAGCTATTCCAAAAGTACACCGGATAGTTTAGAACAAGAAATAACAAATATTATACACGAAATAGGTGTTCCAGCTCATATAAAAGGGTATATGTATTTAAGGGAAGCTATAACTATGGTAGTAAATAATATGGAGTTATTATCTGCGGTTACTAAAGAATTATATCCATCCATAGCTAAAAAATATAATACTACAGCCAGCAGAGTTGAAAGGGCTATAAGACATGCTATTGAAGTAGCGTGGTCAAGGGGACAAGTTGAAACTATAAATAAAATTTTTGGTTATACTATACATAATGATAAAGGTAAACCAACAAATTCAGAATTTATAGCTATGGTTGCAG
>NZ_APMH01000027.1 GCF_000359585.1 Clostridium tyrobutyricum DSM 2637 = ATCC 25755 = JCM 11008
TTCTATTGACTTTTACTAGCTGGTCTAATAATTATTTTAATTTATTAGGTTCTCCTAACTAAATGCTTTTCTCTTTTAAGTCCTTGTATTTAAGAACAATAGCAATACCAGTACTAAATGCACTCCAAGGAAATGCAGCTCTAATAAAATCAATCATTCTACTTACCCCTTTCTAATAAAATTAAATAAATTTTTTAGTTCCTGTTTCATTTAAGAATATTATACCCAGATTAAAAAAGTGCATATCATAATTACTGCTGAGATTGCCTCGACTATATATAACAATATATTTAAATTTTAACATATAAAGCCTGTATAAGTATTATTAATTATTCTAAAATACAAAAGGTTGATATCCTCTAAGAGATACCAATCTTTTATATCAAAATCTATCTAAACGGCTTCCCTTGCATAAAGTAGTGCATAAGCAATATTATACCTCTGGATTCAGATGGAGAGAAGCATTCCTTATGAGCCGCTTGGTTGAGGGTTCTAAGCCTTCTATCCCTGCCGAAATCAATGCCTTCACAGGTTTGTGAAAACATCTTTTATTGGAATATTTTATAACCTTTCATGAAAATCATCATTGTCAAATTCACAATATTCAAACTCAGTCTTTTTTGACAGCGTTTTCCTCACAGGACAATTTTTTAATATGTTCAAAACTCTTTTTTTAGTTTTTTCATCAATTTCTCCAGCAATATCTACTTTATATTTAAATATAGCTCTATCTTCATTTTCTTTATCCAATTCTACATTGACGATAACATTTTCATATTTAATATTCTTATACTCCAATATCATCCTTGTTGTGATATTCAAACATGCAGCATAGCCCGCCTCAATAAAATCATGGGGGCTAAAATATTTTCCTTTTCCCCCTTTGTTCTCTGTAACATCTGAATATACTCTTTCATTACCATTAAATAATTCCGTAATATATTTTTCATCCTTGCTTTTTGAAATAATCATTTGTAATCATCTCCTCATATAATTATATTCAATCAATTATCTGTTTTTCCTTCAGTAACTCTGTATATTCCATAGTCAATCTCATGAATTTATCTTTATCATTTGTATCTAGTGAAATCTCAATAGCATTCTTTACTATTTCTAATCTATTTTCTATATATTCTTTATTTGATATCCATCTATATATCTTTGCTATATTATTATTCATACTATATTCTAAAGCTGTATAAGTCATAAAAAAGCTTAACCAGTCATTGGATGAATAATATTTAATAAAATTAATACCATATTGTAATTTTTCAATCACATATATATCAGAACTTTGTTTTCTCCACATTATCCATACCTTGCTATTGTCTTTTAACTTTTTTACATTATCAAATTTAAGTAATTCTCCTCTCATACAACCATCTCCTTAAACTCATTCTTTTTCTTATATTAAATGCGTTAGTAGAGTTTTCTGTGATAAAATTTTTGTATTTAATTTGTAATTTAATTTCAATATTCACTTAATTTTGTGGTATACTTTTTATATAGATTTTTTGTTTCATTTTTTATTTTCTCAAAACATTTTATTATTTCATAGAGAATTATCTCATTTCAGAGATAAAATATATCAAAAGTTTTAAATATATAGGAGGAAAATAATGAAAATTAAAATATCAGATCAAGAACATGTCTTTACCTATGATGATGCTGAAAATATCAATATTAAACAAGATAAGCATAACGAAAACTATAGTAAAATTTGGGTACTAAGAAAACTTATAAATCCAATCACAAAGAATATAAAGTATATTTTGGAAAGTGAAGAAAATGTACCTATGTATGGTGATACTACAATACATAGGCTAGCAGAATTTATTGTTACAGATGAAACTATTGATTGGAATAGTTTATATGTAGAAAAAACTCTTAAAGTTGATACCTGTGAAAACTAAACTTGCAATTTTAGCGGGCTCTGAAAATCAGAGTCCTTTTTTTATAATGAATGATAAATTTTATAACTGGCCATACTATTGTTAGCCACTTTTTAACTAATAGTAGGAGGTAGATTAATGAACAATACATTTTATTTAAATTTTCCCAAATCAGTTCCTGAACAAGCACAGAGCAAACAACCCGGCATAGAATCTCAAATGAATCCGAAACCGATATTTGAAAATCCAGAATATATAGGTTCTAATAAATTAAAAGACAAGGTAGCTTTAATTTCAGGCGGAGACAGTGGAATAGGAAAATCTGTTGCCATAGCTTTTGCCAAGGAAGGTGCAGATCTGGCACTAATATATTATGATGAACAAGATGACGCAGAAGGCACTAAAAAAATCATAGAAAACGTTGGAAGACAGTGTCTCTTAATACCTGGAGACGTTTCAGATGATAATTTCTGTAAAACTTCAGTAAAAACCACACTAGATAAATACAATAAAATAGATATCCTTGTAAATAATGCAGCAGTACAATTTCCCCAAAACAGCATTGAAGATATAACAAATGATCAGCTTGAAAAAACTTTTAAAACAAATATTTTCAGTATGTTCTACATTACAAGAGCAGTTCTACCCCATTTCAATCCGGGATGTTGTATAATAAATACTGCTTCAGTAACTGCTTATAAAGGCAGCAAAGATTTAATTGATTACTCATCTACAAAAGGTGCAATTGTATCTTTTACAAGATCCTTGGCCTTATCTCTAATAACCAGAAATATAAGAGTAAATGCAGTAGCACCCGGACCAATATGGACACCCCTTATTTCATCTTCCTTTAGCAAACAAAAAGTTGGAGAATTCGGCTCAGCTACTCCCATAGGAAGACCTGGTCAGCCAGTTGAGCTGTCTCCGGCCTATGTATTTCTTGCATCACCTGAATCATCATATATTACAGGTGAAACAATACATGTAAACGGAGGATACTTTATAGGTAGTTGATTTTCTAAAAAGGAGAGCTGCCAATTAAATAAGCAGCTCTCCTTTTTAATTACTTTACTACTATCTTATTATATTTTTTCTTTCCTCTTCTTATAAGCATGCTTCCATCTTTAAAATCATCTAAAGTAACAACAGCATTAGTATCCTTTACTTTTTCATCATTTACAGTAAGTCCGCCCTGTTTTATAAGTCTTCTAACTTCACTTTTAGATGGCATTATTCCTGTTTTAACAATAATATCAACTATAGTGCCTTCTATATCATCTTTATTTATTTGTATAGTAGGCACATTATCCATATTATTTGCTTCACCTGAAAACAATGCTTCTGCAGCCTTTTTAGCTTTATCTGCTTCTTCACTTCCATGAATCAATTTCGTAACTTCATATGCCAATATTTCTTTAGCTTCATTTATCTTGGAATCTTTAAGTGAACCAAGTCTTTTAACTTCATCCATTGGTATAAAAGTTAATAATGCCAAACATTTTTCCACATCAGCATCATCTACATTTCTCCAGTATTGATAAAAATCATAAGGACTGGTTTTGTCTTTATCGAGCCATATAGCTCCACCTTCTGTCTTTCCCATCTTTTTGCCATCACTTCTAGTTAAAAGAGTAAATGTCATACCATATGCAGGTTTTTGCTCTTTTCTTCTTATTAGATCAACTCCTGCAAGTATATTAGACCACTGATCATCTCCTCCAAGTTCCATAATACAATTATATTTTCTGTTTAATTCAAGAAAATCATAGGCCTGCATCAGCATATAGTTAAACTCGAGAAAAGACAATCCTTTTTCAAGCCTCTTTTTAAAACACTCTGCTGTAAGCATTTTATTTACAGAGAAATTAACTCCTATTTCACGTAAGAAGTCAACATAATTTAAATTTAAAAGCCAATTACTGTTATTTTCCATTACGGCTTTTTTATCATTACTAAAATCTATAAGTCTGGAAAATTGAGCTTTAAAGCATGCTGCATTATGCTGTATTTGTTCTTTGGTAAGCATCTTTCTCATATCAGTTTTCCCGGTTGGATCCCCTACCATAGCAGTTCCTCCACCTATAAGAGCTATTGGTCTATGCCCCGCTTTTTGCATGTGAGCCATAACCATCATTTGGATAAAATGCCCTATATGAAGACTATCTGCTGTAGGATCAAATCCTATATAAAAAGTTATTTTTTCTTTTCCAAGTAATTCTCTTATTTCTTCTGCATGAGTAGCCTGTTTTATATAACCACGCTCTAACAGAATATCATAAATGTTAGTCAAGTTTTGCTCCACCTTTCAATATATATTGTAATTAATCATAAAATAAAGTATCTTATGCAGCAAATTTTTTGTCGATATAAATATATATTACCATAAGTATTAGTATATAATTAAAGCTCTTTTTTATCAACAGTTATGCAATTATTTAAATTTATTGATACCAGGATATATAATTTTAAAACTATCATTTATCATAGAATTGACAAATTTAACTTTACCCTTATTTTTAAAAGATTTCTTTATACTGTTAAATCCATTGCCAGATTTAATAAACCTTCCTTTATTATCCAGTGTTATCAATTTTTCATATATCCACATATTTCTTTTTATATAGTCAAAGGACTTTGCATTCTTCTTTCTTATAAGTATACCAGGGCTTGTAATGACTATACTATTGTTATCAACAACAATTTCTATTTCACGAGAAAAATCAGAATAATCTCTATATATTATGACATTCCTTATTCCTTGATTTAGTGCCTCTATAGGATAGTGGCTACCAATTATATTGGATAAAATTTTTTCTGTTCTATCTAATATATGTATTAAATCTCCTTGAACTATATAAAAGGCACTTTGTAGTTTATTTACCCTATTAGTTATTTTTATCATATTATGTGGTAAATATATATTATTTGTCTTAGAGAATACCAATAGTCCTCCAAGAGTAACCATATATTTATCACGTTCCTTATCCATAAATATAATTGATGCATCTTCCATAATCTGAATTCTGTTTTTTTCATTAATATCTATGCCCTGAATTGTAAAATACTTGTTTACAATTTTTTCATCCAAACATCTTATATCAGTGTTAGGTATACCGCATAGTTCTGAATTCAATGTAAGATTTTCACTTATCACAGAAATTATTTCCTGTTTTCTCATTGTATCATTAGTCGATCCCCTTCTTATGTAAAATGCTCCATTATCCCTCATCTGATAAGGCTTTTGTGAACCATCATATATATTTATAATTGCTATATCCTTTTTTTTATAATTTATAAACTCTATTGATACTGGAACAGGAGGGTCTATTCTTGAACTTACAATTTGTTGAATTTTTTCTTCATTTAAGTCCCCTTTAAGAATACCCGTTATTTTTTTGGTTTTATCTTCTACTCCTACTATCAGATATCCTCTCCCTCCTCTTGAATTAGCTATTGCACATACATCTTTAGCCAATTCCTTTCTTCCAGAATCAACATTCAGATCCACATATTCTTTAAAATCCAGTTTGGAACCCTCTGATTTTTTCAATAAATTTAGAAATCTTTTTATATCCATAGTAAACATCCTTAATAAATTATATGTTAATATTAATTATAACCTTAATATACCTAACATATAAACATATATTTTAAATATTGTTTTTTTATTATCATATGCTATAATAAATTTAGGGTTTATATTCTAAATATATATTTTATAGTAGGTTAAATTTTTTCAAGAGATCAATTTCTCCTTAAATCTTGGGGGCAGTTGTTAAGAATAAATTAGCCCTATGATTTAAAGGAGGTTTTTTAATGGCAGATAAAACTATAGTATGTAAAGATTGTGGAAAAGAATTTGTATTCTCGGAAGGTGAGCAGGAATTCTATAAGGAAAAAGGGTTTGAAAATGATCCTGTTCGCTGTCCAGATTGCAGAAGAAAAAGAAAAGCTCAGAGAAATAATTCAAGGATGTAATAAACGTAAAAGGAGAGGGTTAGCCTCTCCTTTATTTTTATCTATTTCTTATAATATTTGCTTTCTTTAATATTCTCCCCAATATAAGAGCTATAACGGCCCCTGCAATAGATTGAGCTATATTTCCTGGAATTTCAGCCGCAGATAATATAAATGCCTTTGAAAATTGTATGTTTGTTACAAAATGCATAAGCATTACCCCTGCTATATAATAAGCAGCTATCATCCATATACCTGCAGCTATAAATGCAACTATATTATTTAAAAATTTTTCTCCATTATAATGATTCCTATATGCAATTGTTCCTGCTATATATGCCATAATACCCTTTATAAAAAAAGTAAATGGAGCCCAAATGGCGTAAGGTGATAACATATCAAATAATGCCATTCCTATAGCAGCTGAAAAAAATGCTTTCTTTTTGCCAAGTAAAATAGCGGATAATAATACCATACTATCACCAAGATGTATAACTCCCTTAAATACAACTCCACTTGGTATATTTATAACAGCTGTAGCTATATATGTCAAAGCTGCCATAAGGGCTATTTGTATCATATCCTGAACTTTTAATCTATTTAACTCCAGATTTTTTTGTTCCATAAATCTCACTCCTCCCTTCCCTAGGTACATCGATTAATATACATTATATTGGCATATATAAAAAGTTCAAAATGTATGGGTACAATTTTGAACTTTTTATATAATAACTTAACTAAATAAAGGGAAGAATAATATTAATAAATACTTGATTACGGAGGTATTGTTATATGAATCTCTTTAAATGGTTTTTAAATCTAATATTAATACTAATCCTTATTATATTTGCCTTTAAGCTAGGTGGACTATTCATAAACATTGTATTATGTTCTATTTTTACAATATTTATAGTTGATATACTATTTATAAGGAAAAAATTTTTATAAAATCCATTAATTCAATTTTCGAACTCTATTACTATACACATTTATATTAATTATATATTTGATAATTTTTTTCAATTTATTAATATTTTACAGTATGTACTTAAAATATTACCAGTGTTATAATTTATTTTGTGTATAGGGAGGGTAAGATATTTATGTATAATATTAGAGAGGGAACTTTATTAAGTAATCTACAATATATATTTAGTAAAGTTTTAAACTTGATTTATGAGTATTATTTTGTAATAATAGGAGCCTTTCTCCTGAAAAAGGCCATAAGGCTTTGCATGTATCCATCAATTAGTCCAACTACTAAAGTATACATGTTTTTATTGGCCTTTATAAGCTTTTCAGCCTATGGGGATATGAGAAAGAATATAAAATTAATTCCTTTTTTGTTGTTTTGTATTCCTTTTTTGGTTTTCGTATTTTTTCTAAATAAATATGGATACCAAATGTGGGGAAAAATGCTCAGTTGGGAAATTTCAAAAAAAATAGTAGTAAATTTAAATCCTGTATTCAGTAAAATACCTTTTAATGATGGCGCTTTCGCCAGGATTTATAAAACTGAAACTCTAACCTGGTATTTCAGGATGGTATATAACAATGGTTTCGTACTTCCTGTTCTTATAGCAATATATAGATCTGCCATTATAAAAGACTTTAAAAAAATGGTACAATATGGACTATCTTCACATATTGTACAAGTGTTTTTGATAACACCTTTTTACCTGCTTTTTCATCTTCAAGAAGTATGGTTTGTGCTAAATCAACCAGATGGACTAGCAAGGCATTTAAGTAAAATGGCTGCAGCAGGAGTAACATTAAATTGTTTTCCATCCATGCATACCTCTATAAATTTTGCTGTTTTATTATTAGTTTTGCGAGAAAAGAACAAGCCATTTAAAATTGTTATGTCGTTTTTTTGTATAAGTGTAATATTTTCCACCCTATATTTGGAAGTACACTGGGTACTGGACGTATTAGCAGGAATTCTATTAGCATTTGTAACAGTAAAATTAGTAGATTTCATACTTGCAAATTCACAAAAGCTTATTCAAAAACCTTTAAATAAATTTTATTATAAAAGCATAAAAACTTCTTATATAAATAATTATTATTTAGAGGTTACAAAAAAACATTAATATAAAAAATACAGCTGTAAATCAATGATTTACAGCTGTATTTTTTATATTTGATCTAAAGACTTTTGTTTTGTTTCTACTCCAAATATGAAAATAATTAATGCTACAACTAATAATAGTACATCTAATGAAATAAATACTAATTTCACACTATAATTATTAATAAGCCAGGCTACTCCATATGGAGTAAAAATTGTAGCAAGTCTTCCTATTGCATTTGAGAAACCAGTTCCTCTAAGTCTTATTTCTGTAGGAAATAGTTCCGGTACATAGACAGCAAGTCCAAGAGTTAGTAATATGTATATCATAATTGTAAGGAAAAAACCTATTACAAGTATTAGCCACATAGTTTGCTGAACAGCATAGGCATATCCAAGTACCCCTGCAAGAATCATAAATATAATCAAACACCATTTACGTCCACATCTATCTACAATAAATCCTCCTACTAATGCTCCAAGTGGTGCTCCTACCATCATAATAGTAGTATATCCCAATGATTTTGATACATTTATACCATTTCTGAGGAATAATGTAGGTGCCCATGTTACAAAGGTATATATAAGAGTATTAATGGCAATAAGAATCATACATCCTACTACTGTTCTTGGCAGTATATTGCCCTTAAACAGATCAGAGAATCTTGCACTTTTTTTACTCTGCAGTTTAGATTTACTGTTCATATCAAGTACCGGTCTTGATACGTGTATACCAGTTTCATCTTCAGCCTTCTTTTCAAACATTTCTATAACTTCTTCAGCTTTTTCTATCATTCCCTTTGATTCATACCATCTTGGAGATTCAGGCATTGTTCTTCTTAAAAACCAAACTATCAATGAAAGTACTCCTACAATTACGAACATCCATCTCCAGCCAAGCCTAGGTATTATCAAATATCCCAATAAAGCTGAGGCCGGAGCAGATACATTAGTTATAAGTGAAAGCATTGAAACCCATTTTCCTCTTGTTTTAGATGGTACAAATTCAGCAAGGAGAGCATATCCAGTTACAATTTCTGCTCCCAATCCTATTCCCATTATACCTCTGCAAACTATAAGGAATATCATATTGGGAGATACCGCTGCAACTAATGATGCCAGCCCAAATATTAAAAGGTTCAATTGATATGCAAATTTACGTCCCATACTATCCCCTACAAATCCCGTAAGCAGTGATCCTATTAATAATCCTACAAAAGTTACTGATATAAATGTAGCATTCAAATTAATTGTAGACCAGCCACTTTTAAGTAAAACTCCTAAAACTCCACCTGACAAATAAACATCAAATCCATCTAGAAATATCCCGAGACCAATCAGCCACAACATTTTGTAATGAAGCCTGGATATTGGAATATTATCCATTCTTCCAGAAACATAATTAATTTCAGACATAGATATTAAAACCTCCATTTGATAATAAAATAATATTAGTTCATAATATAAAAAGGCAGACTTTTCGTTGGGGCGAAAAGTCTGCCGCGGTACCACCCAAATTGTTGATTATTTAATGATAGATGAATAACTTCCTTTATAGTAGTAAAAGCAAGCATAAACAAAGCGGCAGTTTTCTCTTGGAGCGAGAAAACTGCCGCATTACCATCCAAAATTATCTCTTGATTTAATAATAACGACTTTCGCCGATAAAGCCTACTTAATTTCAACTTATAACTCAGGGATGAGTTTCAACATACAGCTACTGTGAATTTTCACCAAACTTCACTCTCTTTTTAAAGTTACCATACATTTACTTATTTCCTGTCATAGTCTTTTATTATATTACAAATATGAAATTATTATATTACTATTTATATTTTGTGTCAATAATTAAATTGTTATGCTTTAGCTATATCTGAAAGCACAAGTCCTTTATTGTGCTCAAGAGCCCAACTAATCGACCATTCATTCTGGAATATCAAAAGATTTCTATCTCTTAGATCCTTAACTTTTTTAGTATCACTAGTTAGAACAAGAGTTTCCACGTCACTATTCCATTCTTCTATCCACCTTATTGCCCTATAAGGCAACCTCTCAACTTTTATATCTACATTATATTCATTTTTCATTCTATATTCCAATACTTCAAATTGAAGCACACCAACTACTCCAACAATTATTTCCTCTATACCTATATGTAATTCCTTAAATACTTGAATTGCACCTTCTTCTGATATTTCATTTATACCCTTTATAAATTGTTTTCTTTTCATGGTATCTACTGTTCTTACTCTCGCAAAATGCTCTGGTGCAAATATAGGTATTCCTTCAAATTTAAATTTTTTCTGGGATGAACACAATGTATCGCCTATATTAAAAATTCCAGGATCAAATACACCTATTATATCTCCTGCATATGCCTCTTCAACTATTTCTCTATTTTGAGCTAGAAATTGCTGTGGTTGAGCAAGTTTAACCTTACTATTACCTTGAACATGAAAAACTTCCATGCCTTTTTTGAATTTTCCAGAACATATTCTCATAAAAGCAATTCTATCTCTATGAGCAGGATTCATATTTGCCTGTATTTTAAATACAAAGGCAGAAAATGGCTCACTGTAAACATCTATTTCTCCATTGTCTGAAGTTCTAGATAGAGGAGGAGGAGTCAAATCCAGGAACTCTTTTAAAAAAGGCTCTACTCCAAAATTTGTCAAAGCACTTCCAAAAAATACTGGAGTGAGCTCTCCGCAACTTACTTTTTGCATGTCAAACTGATCTCCTGCAATATCCAAAAGTTCTATATCTTCTTTAAGTTTAGAATGAAGTCCCTCACCAATAAGATCCTTAAATATAGTATCATCCACAGTACCTTCAACAGACTTTACAGCAGTCTGCCCGTGATTTCCACCATTAAAGGCCTCTATTAAATTTCTATTTCTATCAAAAACTCCCTTGAACTGTGCACCAGATCCTATAGGCCAGTTCATAGGATATGATCTTATTCCAAGTACATTTTCTATATCCTCCATAAGTTCGAATGGATCTTTACTTTCTCTATCCATTTTATTTACAAATGTAAATATAGGAATGCCCCTTAAACTACATACGTGAAATAATTTTTTAGTCTGTTCCTCTACTCCTTTAGCTGCATCTATTACCATAACAGCACTATCTGCTGCCATTAAAGTTCTATATGTATCTTCACTGAAATCTTGATGTCCAGGTGTATCCAATATATTTATACAGTAATCATTATAATTAAACTGCATAACTGATGATGTGACAGAGATTCCTCTCTTCTTTTCTATATCCATCCAATCTGATACTGCATGTTTTGAAGCTTTTCTAGCTTTAACTGAACCTGCAAGTCTTATGGCACCACCATATAGCAGTAATTTCTCTGTAAGTGTAGTTTTACCTGCATCCGGGTGAGATATTATTGCAAAGGTTCTCCTTCTCTCTATTTCCTTCTTTAAGTCTGCCACAGATTTCCCTCTCTTCTTATTTTTTATTCTCAACAATGATTTTAACTTTATTACACATCTATGTCAACAAAACTTATTACAACGTTAAGTCTAAAATATTTAACCGTAATTTACTGATATTACAATAAAGTGATGATATAATTATTTATATATTATACTAAACTATATATTTACGGAGGAGAATATGTACAAATTAATTGCAATAGACATGGATGGCACTTTATTAAAAGATGATAAAACTATATCAGATGAAAATATCGCCGCTATAAAAAAAGCAACCGACAATGGTGTTAAAATAGCTTTAGCTACTGGAAGACCTATTAAGGGAATTGAAAAATATTTAAAACAGCTTAATCTGATTTCCGACTCAAATTATGCCGTAGGATTCAATGGAGCAGTAGTTGAAAACACCAAAAATCATAAAGTTATATCTGAAATTTTATTATCACCTGATGACATCAAATATATACATAAGCTAGGCAGGGCAATAAATGTAAATATTCAAATAGCATTAAAAGAATCCAGCATAACACCAGTACGAAATAAATACAGTGAACTAGATGCCCGATTAAATAATATAAATCTCTATATAGATAATTTTGAAAATATATCTGAAGATGAGCACATTCTAAAAGCTATGTTTATGGATGATGATTACAAACTGTCACATGGCATACCCAATCTTCCTAAAGATATATATGAAAAATATACTGTAGTCAGAAGTGAACCTTGGATATTGGAATTTATGAACAAATCTGCCAACAAGGCTGAAGGAGTTAAAACCTTAGGTAAAAAATTTGGAATAGATAGAAGCGAAGTAATATGTATCGGTGATTCATTCAATGATATTCACATGATAAAATATGCAGGCCTTGGAGTGGCTATGAAAAATGCCTTGCCTGAAATAAAATCTCATGCAGATTATATCACGAAGACAAATGAAGAAAATGGTGTAGCTTACGCTATAAATAAATTTATATTTGATAAATGATAAAGAGTGTAGTAAAATCAATTGATGAATTTTACTACACTCTTTATAGTCCAAATATTATCTTGCAGGAGGAATAAATCCTATTTTTTTCTGCATTTTTCTCAGCACTTTATTTGATACATAATGTGCCTTTTCTGCACCTTTTTTATAAATTTCTTCTAAATAATATTTGTTTTCCAAATAATGTTTGACTTTATCCTGTATTGGTTTAAGTTCTTGTACTATAGCCTCTGCTACATCATTTTTAAACTCTGCATACCCTAAATTCTCGTATTTCTTCTCTACTTCCTCAGCTGTAGTACCCTGAAGGGCTATAAGTATATTTATAAGATTTTTTATTCCAGGTTGATCATCACTATACTTTACTTTTCCTATACTATCAGTTACACATCTATTTATTTTTCTTCTTATAACTTCTGGTGGATCCATGATAAGTATAAAACTATTTGGATTACCAGAGGACTTCGACATCTTCTTGGTAGGTTCTTGAAGATCCATAACCTTTGCTCCGCTTTCAGGTATATATCCTTCCGGAATAGTAAAAGTAGGACTATAAATATTATTGAATCTTTGAGCTATATCACGTGTAAGCTCTATATGCTGGGTCTGATCTTTTCCAACTGGCACAAGATCTGCATTATACAAAAGTATATCTGCAGCCATTAGTACAGGATAATTTAAAAGTCCTGCACTTATCGGATCCCCTGAATCACTATATTTTTGAGATTTGTTTTTATATTGTGTCATTCGGCTAAGTTCACCTACATATGTAAAACAATTCAAAAGCCATGCAGCTTCACAATGAGTTGGAACGTGAGACTGAATAAATATAGTATTTCTTTCTGGATCTATGCCTGCAGCAAGATATATGGCAAGCACTTCTAAAGTCCTTCTTCTTAAATCCTTAGGCTGTTGTCTTACTGTTATAGCATGTAAGTCAACTACACAAAAATAACAATCATATTTATCTTGAAGTTTCACCCAGTTTTTCAAGGCCCCTAAATAATTACCTATAGTAAGATTACCTGATGGCTGAATACCACTAAATATTATTTTCTTTTTTTCTTCCATAATATAATTCCTGCTTTCTTAACTCTATCATAAAAATATATGTATAATTAATTATTGATTTATTATATCATAAAAATGAATATATAGTAAATCTCCTAATAGTAAATCTCCTATAGGATATAGGAGATTTGTCAATAAAATTATTTTGTTTTCCAAAGTCCATGAAGATTGCAATATTCTCTTGCAAATACAACCTTTTCGTTTAACTTGAATTCAGCTTGTGGCTTATCATCTGGAGTTAAATATTTTCTATAAATCTTGTTATTGTCAGTGTGAACCTCAATCCACTGAATATAATGATCTTTTGTCATTGGATGTTCAACTGAACCAACCTTTACCAATACACCATCATCAGTTTTTTCAATTACTGGTACATGCTTTTCCAACGCGGCATCTACAGTATTTGCTTCAAGAAGCTTCATTGGTTTGCCACAACAGGTCAAAATACCTCCACCAACATTCAGCACCTCTACTATATTTCCACATAATTCACATTTATAAACTTGTTTAATTTCCATTATTCCTAATCCCTCCTCATTAAGTATAATTTATTTACTCAATTATAAAATTCTACATTACTATAAAAATTCCTGCTAACAGGATTTAAATATTGACAATTATTTTGTGAACTCCTTCTTTTAAAAATGGAATTATATTATCATCTACAATATTATCATCCAGCCAAATTCCCTTATTGGAATTTTTAGTTACTTTTATATTATATATACATCCATTTCTTTTATATTTTATATCATACTCATTCCAATTTTCAGGAATACATGGATCTATTGTAAAACCTCTATTATTTTTGAACTTAAATCCGAGTATACTTTCAATACCTGCTCTATACATCCATCCAGCAGCGCCAGTATACCAGCTCCATCCTCCCCTTCCAAAATTATTTCTTGAAGCATATATGTCTGCAGCAATTACATATGGCTCCAGTTTGTATGTTTCAGCATTTATATATGATTTACTGTGATTTATTGGATTCAACATGCTGAATATACTATATGCCTTGTTATTGTATCCAAGTTCAGCAAATGCAAATATTGACCATATTGCACCATGAGTATATTGGCCGCCATTTTCTCTTATTCCAGGAAGATAGCCTTTTATATAACCCGGTTCTAAAGGAGAATTATTAAAAGCTGGTGTTAGTAGTAATACCATTCCCTTATCCTTTTTAACCAAATTTTTATTCAGTGCTTCCATGGCCTCTCTCGCTCTTGATTCTTTAGCAGCCTTTGATATTACTGCCCAGGCTTGAGCTATACAATCTATTCTACATTCATCATTTTCTATAGAACCAAGAGGTGTGCCATCATCGAAGTAAGCTCTTCTATACCAACTGCCATCCCATGCATTTTTTTCTAGGTTTTCACGTACAAATTCTTTAAGCTCGCTAAATTTTTCCACATTTTCATTATCTGATTCATGCCTGCAGATTGGTATGAATTTATCTAATATACTATATAAAAACCATCCAAGCCATACACTTTCTCCTTTTCCCTTATTTCCAACTGTACTCATGCCATCATTCCAATCACCTGAACCCATTAAGGGAATATTGTGACTTCCAAATTTAGATGCTCTTTCTATGCTCTTGATACAGTGTTCATATACAGTTCCCTTTTTCTGAGAAATTCTAGATATATTATATCTTTCATCTTCATCTTGTTTTAAAGGATCATCCTCTAAATAGTTAGTTTCTTCTTTTAAAATACTGTAATCTCCCGTATTATTTATATAGTCAGCCGTAACATACGGTAGCCATAGAAGATCATCCGAAAATCTAGTCCTTATACCACTATCTACAATAGGATGCCACCAATGCTGAACATCACCTTCCAAGTATTGTCTTGTTGTACTATATAGTATGTGCCTTCTTGTTATATCTGGGTTTAAATAACCTATTGCCATAACATCCTGAAGCTGATCTCTAAAACCATATGCCCCACCAGACTGGTAAAAAGCAGTTCTTGCCCAATATCGACATGCTAGTGATTGATACATAAGCCATCCATTGAGCATTATATCCATTGATTTATCCGGTGTTTTTATTTGTATGGTTTCAAGAAAATTATTCCAGAAAGCCTTACAATTTTCAAATTCTTCTTCCCACTTATCCATCTTATTATATTTTTCTATAACTCTATCTATATTTTCAAGGCTATCTTCCTGACCAAATAGAATAAGTACCTCTTTCTCAGAATTAGGATCTAAATCCAAATTTGAACTTTCGGCCAGGCAAGGATCGAATCCAGCACCTGAAGTATTTGACAATTTATCTTTTGTAAAACATTGAGGATTATCTATACCACTGCCTCTACCTATAAACTCTTCTCTATTTCCTGTATAGGAATAATCCTTACCACCAATAATTTTTAAATAACATATGAGATTGCCAAAATGTTCGCTGTAAGGATTCCTTGAATAGATATATTCATTTTTATTGTTGAAATTTGTAAATATATACTGAGCCGTCTTCTCATGCGAAACCCCCATAACTAATTTCGCGTAGTAAGTTATGGAAAGTTTTCTCATGCTTTTACTATTATTCTTAAGTTTTAATCTACATAATTTTACACTTTCATTCATATCTACAAACATAGTAATTTCTCCTGCTATGTCATATGCATAATGTTTAAAAATTGAATATCCAAATCCATGTTCTATTATATATTCCCCTGAATCCCTTATAGGTGCTGGTGATATACTCCAGATATTTCCTGTTTCCCTGTCTTTTATATATATAGCCTCAGCTTCCCCATCTGATACGGCATCATTAGTCCATGCTGTTAATTTATTTTCTCTGCTATTTTTATTCCATGTATAAGCTATACCTGATTCTGATACATGAAATCCAAAACTACTATTTGAAATAACATTTATCCATGGAGCTGGAGTATTGCTATAGTCTTTAAGAACTATAATATATGACTTTCCACTCTGGGAAAATCCCCCCAACCCATTAAAATAATAAAGCTTTTTAGTATCAACTTTCCAATTAAAATTATTTTCTCTTTTAAAATCTATACTCTTTTGTTCACTATTGTTTTGTGATAAAAATTTGTTGTTTTCTTTTTTATAAATTATATTTTCTTTGATTTGTTTAAACAGTTCTCCATTTTCACTATCTATAACAAGCCTTGATATTCCCTTTATAAAATTCATGTCTTCTTTTGGCATGTTACCACTATTGTATACAAATACACCTCCAGGTTCATTCTGTTTATTTCTAAGATAACTTGAATCTATAAGTTCCCTCAATTGCAATTGAACAGGAGCAGTATAAGAACTTTCTTCCAAATTAAATATAACTAAATCCACCTTTAATCCTTTTAAACAAAAATATTCATGAGCTCCTAAAATTTGTCTTACAACAGATATATATTTTTCTTGCTTAATTATAATAGTCATTATAGGTAAATCTCCTGAAATTCCATAAGACCAAAGTGAAGACTGACTTTTTTGTATGTTTTTAATATATTCACTTCTCTTTTTCATAAGTTCATTTAAGAACAGTATTCTAGATGCCATAATCTGATACATATTTATCTTTGATGATGTTAAACCAAGATACTGCATCTGCATATTTGATTCACTGGAAGACAGTTCAAATATTCTATTTACAGTTGCTATATCTCTATATTTTTCAGCTAGTTTAACCACACCTTCTCTTGAATTAGTCACAGCTGTAGTATATGCAGCCCTACATGTTTTTCCAGGTTCTATTATTACTCTAACTCTTATACTTATTACAGGATCAATTACAGAACCTATTGTCATACTTAATTGTTTATCACTATCCATCGCTCTAGGATTGGAAACGTCTCTATCTCTCCCTATAAAATTTTCTCTACTGGTCTCATATTCAAATGAACCTATCTGAATACCTTCAATTGCAACTGTCTGCATAAGCCAATTTTTTTCAGCATTCTTTGTTCTAGGTCTTCTACTGGCAATTAAACACATTGGATTTTCCAAAAATTCTGTTTGTATAAATAGATTACTAAATGCAGGATGAACTAAATCCGCATCATAAGGAGCCAATGTAACTTCTAAATAACTGGTAATTTCAATTTGCCTAACATGATTGCTGTTATTTGTAACTGAAATTTTTCTGACTTCTGCATCATCTTCCTGTGATACGGTAATTTCCATATCTGTTTTTAAATTTCCATCTTTTCTTTTAAATTCAGATCTATTCTCAGAAAACTTAACTTTATATTCTTCTCCTTCATATCTGCATGGTTCATATGAAGCACTCCAATATTCATTGGAATTTATATTTTTTATATAAAAGAACATTCCTGTATTGTCACAAACAGCATCTTCCCTCCATCTGTAAATGGTCATTTCACCCTTTTTGCTATATCCACTTCCGCTGTTTGTCACCATAACAGAATATTTTCCATTTGACATAATATTTGATTCAGGAAATTTTGTATTAGCTGTTGTGTACTCTCTTTCAAGCATATTATATGCTATTTCTTCTACTTTGTTTTTATTGTTGTTTTTCTCTGTTCTATTATAGACTATGGATTTAGGAACCTTTTCTTGAAGCAGTAATTCTACAGCCTTTACCCTAGGTATGTTATGAAATCTATTCTGAAATATATTATTTTTTAAAACATTATTTAATGACATAAGGCTCATACCTTGATGATGCACCATAAAACATTTAACTAATTTCATTTTTTTAGTATAATCCACTGCCTCATAAAAACCATATATACCTTTAGCACCAACATCAATTAATCTTTTTATATTATATATAGTTTGATGTATATCAACTTGAAGTGCCATAATGGATGCATATGGTGCAACTACAATCTCATTTGCCGTATTCCTGTCAAGTGCTATTTCCGGAACCCCAATTGCCTTGTATTGATATATGGAATTAACATCAAATCTATAATATGCACTTTCTGATATTCCCCATGGAATTCCCTTTCTCCTGGCATAGTTCATTTGTACCTTGATTACATTTTTATAGGTTTCACTTAAAAGCGTATTTGGAAAAGATTTCATTATAATAAGAGGCATTAAATATTCAAACATAGTTCCCGACCATGATATCAAGAGTTTCTCTCTTGATGCCAGTGCCATGGATCTACTCAACTTAAACCAATGATTTTTATCTATTTGATTTTTAGCAATAGCTATAAAACTTGCCTGTCTTGCTTCAGAAGCTAAAAGATCATAATGGCTTTTATCCTGTAAATTTTTATCTGCATTATATCCAATAGAAAAAAGCTGTCTTCTTTTGTCATATAGTATTCCAAAATCATGAGATTCTTCAATGCTCTTAAATCTTTTTACTATTTGCTTGAGTTTGTTTATCAAAATATCTATATTATTACTACTTGATTTCAGACAAGTTTTAAATCTTGATATAGAACTATCCTCACTATGTTTTTTATCTAAATTTTCTATTAACTGATTCATGTATTTAGGTATATCTTGAAGTGGAATATCATAGAGACTTTTATAAAACTGAGCTTTTATTTCTAAAAAATCTTCTGAATTTTTATAAAAATCCTCATTAATCCAACTTACATAACTATCAATAAATTCCAAAAAATCTTCAGCAGTATTTTTAACCTTTTTACTCCAATAGAAATCATCATATTTATGTAAAATATAGTTTGATTTCTCCCTTAAATCTTTCAATATCTCCTGCAGATTATAAATATTCATATTTCTTTTTAATTGTTCCATATTTTCTTCATATACATTTTTCACACCAACTGATTTATT
This sequence comes from Clostridium tyrobutyricum DSM 2637 = ATCC 25755 = JCM 11008, assembly GCF_000359585.1. Lineage (GTDB taxonomy): Bacteria > Bacillota > Clostridia > Clostridiales > Clostridiaceae > Clostridium_B > Clostridium_B tyrobutyricum. The sequence goes on from NZ_APMH01000027.1 coordinate 19,195, forward strand.
GATTTCATAATTTGCTAATTTAATAGTATCTTCAATTCCATTAATATAATCTTTATTTATAATAGGTGATTTCAAATATTCACAAAGGGTTTCTTCTGTAAGACATATATAACAAACCAGATTACCGCTATCTACCGTTGAGATATACTTATTAAGCGGTTCTTTAGTTTTTATGTCATACCAATTATAAAAATGCCCATTGAATCTATCAAGTGTTTCCATAGCAGATACTATATTTTCCAACCTGTATTGAAGCTTACCTATAGTAATATATCCCAAATCATAGGCAACTAAATTTGATGTTATACCCATAGCAATATTAGTTGGGGAAGTCCTGTATGCCAGACCTACAGGAGGATCTTCCTGATAATTATCTGGAGCTAACCAATTACTTTTCTCCGTAATAAAATCTTCAAAATAAGCCCAGGTCCTTCTTGAAATTTCTCTCAGAGTTCCAATTTCTTCCGAGCTTAGTTCATCATACCTAACATTTTTGTCTTGGCTTATTTTATATGCAATATATGGTGATAAAGCCCATACAATACATGAAGGAAGAAGTAAAAATCCTGTAACTTGAGAATTATAGAACGCCAGTACTTCTATAAGTACTGCTATAGTGCTGCCTGAATACATAGACTTTATATAGTCAATAAACTTTTTACCTGATTTTAATTCTACATCCGCTGCAGTCTGCCATTCAAGCAAATGCTGCTTGCTTATAAACATTCTATATAGTGTCCTAAAAATAGCATCCATCATTAAGTATGCTTTATATGGTATGAATATAAATATAAGAATAAATTGTTCTGCGGTAATTTTAAAACTATTGACTCTGCCTGATAGACTTATTCCTCTAGATGGTAACACCACTGAATCGGATACATTGAAAAATACAGGACATATAAGAGTTATCAATGCTATAGAAAGACCTTTATCTGGATTTTTAAATACTATAAGAGACCAAAAAATAAGGGCTATTATTGAAGGAGATATCAAGCTCCTTCTTAAATTGTCAATTATCTTCCATATGGATAATTTATTTAGTCCTTTATTTTTAAATATCCATGGAATCAGCTGCCAATCCCCTCTAACCCACCTGTGGAGTCTTTTTGAACTTGCATTATAATATGCAGGATATCCATCTATAAGTTCTATATCCGTAACTAGTGCTCCTCTTACATAACATCCTTCAAGTAAATCATGACTTAATACTGAATTTTCCGGTATTTTGTCTTTTAAGACAGTTATAAAAGTATCTATATCATAAATTCCCTTTCCAGTAAATATACCTTCATCAAAAAGATCTTCATATACATTTGAAATTGCATTGGTATATAAATCTATTCCGGTTTCTCCAGAAAAAATATTGGAATAAATAGTCTTATTCGCACTAAGAGTTCCTACACTTATTCTAGGTTGCATTAATCCATGTCCCCTTATAACTTTTCCATTTATCAAATAAGGTCTGTTTAGGACATGTGCCATAGCACCTATAAGTACTTTTGCAGTATCTTTAGGAAGTTTGGTGTCTGCATCAAGAGTTATAATATATTTTACTTTGTTTAGTTTTTTTATATCTCCACTCATAACATCATAACTAGTAGAATCACTACCTCTCATGAGATAACTAAATTCCATAATTTTTCCACGTTTTCTTTCCCATCCAATCCACTTTTTTTCACATTCATTGTATCTTCTATACCTTGAAAAGAAATAAAATTTATCATCATTATTTCCACAATACCTCATGTTTAATTTTTTGATCATGTCAATTGCAGTGTCAACTATTAATTTATCATCTTGTTCATGCTGGTTGATACTATCTTTAAAATCTGAGAGAATGGCAAAGTATAAATTTTTTTCTTGATTTGCAAGATAGTATACTTCTATTTCTTCAATAATATTTTTAAGTTCATTTACATTATTTAAAATTGTAGGTATAACTACCATAGTTGTATATTTATCTGGTATTCCAGATTTGAATTCCAACTTAGGTATGAATTTAGGCTCTACAAGCTTATTTATACTATAATTAAAAAGTGATATAAATATCTCACTTATTGGTACAGCAAGAAGTATAAATGTTATTATATACTTCCATACATTATTATAGGTTGGGTTGTATATATCCATATAACTTATAAAGGCACTTGCAATTACAGTCACAGCTATTATGCTCCATATATATTCACCTATGGTTAGTACTATATTGTTTCTATATGAACATTTGTAATTTTTTCCCGAATCTTTTATCTTATTTTTAAGACATTCGAATCCCTTATCAATTATATAGTATCCTACATGCATTTTATACTCTTCTACGTTTAATCCATTTTTCTTCTGATTTAAAGCTTCTTCAGCACATTCTATAGACTTTTTAGCTATAAAGCCTTCTGATAAACTAAATCTTTTAGATAGTTTTTCTATACAGTGTCTATAATAATCTCTTGACTTGAAATCCATATTTTCATAAATTTCAAGTGGATCTTTTCTTAATATTTTTTCTACATTGCTTAATCTTTCAAAATTTTTTCTCCAATTAAGTGTTGAAATATCCCTTATAGCATTAAATGAGTTACTCATGGAAATTTGGTAATTGCTTTGATTTTGATGATCTATATTAGTCATTAAATCAATAGTTCCATCTTGTTTGCTAAGTTCTCCATCTATCCATTTATAAACTTCTGAGTTCTGTATAAAATTATCTCTAAGTATTTTTATAAGTCTTTCTGTAAAAGCTGGGGTAAATTTTATATTTTCATCTTTCAAATTCTGGATCTGATCTATCTTGTTTTTGCTATTTATATCTATTATTCTATTTGCTATAATTTCCCCTCTATTTTTTTCTTTCTGCTCACAAACTATATTATTGGTTATTACACTTATATTTTGAATCAAAGCTATTCTAAGCATTATTGGGAATGCCCAAATTTCTCCAATAGTAAGTAATGTATTTTCCTGATATGCATTTATAAATATTTCTATATTTTCCTCAGAAGTTTTTCCATAAGTTCTTGATAACATTTCTACTGCAATATAATATATTCTTGGATATCCCTTCATATATCCCCTTTTCATAATAGGAAGGCTTTTATAATATTCCAAAGGCATATTATATCTTATATCTTTATATTCTCTTTGAACTAGATAAAAATTATCAAGTATCCATCTAGCACATTGAACTATCTCTTTTCTGTTTTCAAATTGTTCGTTTAAAAAATTATATCCTTCCTCTATATTTCTATAACATAGATTCAAATTTTTTATTAATTTTCTTTTACAATTTTTTATTTTAACATCAGAAGGCATGGATGCTATTTTATGTGCATGTATTTTTAAATTTTCCCTGTCTTGATCTACAGTACTCATATCCTCCATGATATTTTCATCGTCACAACTAAACTTATTTAATATAATATATATTAATAATAAAATCAATATTATAGTCGTTAAAATACTGATATACAACAGCATAAAAAAATTCATCCTTTCTTGTGAAGAGAATACTTCACTTTGATTATTGTTCCCAATAACCTGCAAAATATTAATTCACAAAAGGATGAATTTTAGAAATCAAATATACTTTTTACAATTTATTAAATCATTAATTCTCCACTTATTATATCCTGTAAACTCTGTCTTTTACAAACTAATGAGGTCATTCCTTCATTAACAAATACTACTGCAGGCCTCTCAGCCTTATTATAATTACTGGCCATGGAATAACCATATGCTCCAGTACTAAATACCGCTAAAATATCCCCACTGTTGATTTTAGGAAGCTCTACTTCATTTATTAATATATCTCCAGATTCACAAAATTTACCGGCTATAGTTACTTTTTCTGTATAATCTGAGCTCATATTATTTGCCACTGCACATTCATAATCTGCTCTATAAAGTGACGGCCTTATATTATCAGCCATTCCTCCATCTACAGATACATACTTTCTTATATTGGGAATATTTTTTATAGCCCCAACTGTATATAATGTGGTACCAGCATTTCCAATTATGGATCTTCCCGGTTCAATTACCAATGCTGGGAGTTTTATATTTAAATCCTTAGCCTTTTTTTCTGCACTTTCCAATATAATAGAACAAAATTCTTCTATAGGCTTTGGATTATCACCATCACTATAGTATATTCCAAAACCTCCGCCTAAATCCAGCTCTTCAACATCGCATTTAAATTTGTATTGTATATCTTTTACTAGTGACAACATTACTTCAACTTCGTGGCAATACGGAACTACTTCAAATATCTGTGATCCTATATGAGAATGCAAACCTGTAAATTTTATATTCGAAAGTTCCAATGCTTTTTTTACTGCATCTTCAGCTTTATTGCCCAAAATGCTGAAACCAAACTTAGAATCTATCTGTCCTGTCTTTATATAATCATGTGTATGTGCTTCTATGCCTGGAGTAATTCTAAGTAATATATCCTGAATCTTATTTTCCTCTATGGCAACAGAATTTATTTTTTCCATTTCTTCTATATTATCAACTACAAATCTTCCGACTCCCAGCCTTACTGCCATTTTAATTTCATCCAAAGTTTTATTATTTCCATGAAAATAAATCTTTTCCATAGGGAATTTACTTTTATATGCAGTATATAATTCTCCACCAGATACTACATCAAGACACAATCCTTCACTTTTTATAAGTTGACACATGGACAAAGTCAAAAATGCCTTACCTGCATAGGCCACTTTATTTAGACCTTTATCGGCCTTAAAGGATTTATAATATCTACTGCATTTATCTCTAACTAATTTTTCATCAATAACATAAAGAGGTGTTCCAAATTTATTTACCAAGTCTAACGTACTAACCCCATCAATGTATAGAGTGTTGTCCTTAACTTTCATATTGTTGAATAATTTCAAGAAAGTTTCCTCCTAAACATTTCATTTCTATTGTGATTTATAGATTAAATTCTTTTGCTACTATTTTGACAGTTCTAAGTTTATCCTCATGCTTTATTGCACAAGTTACTCTTATTTCAGATGTAGTTATCATTTTTACTTGTATGTTATTTTCTCTAAAAAGCTTAAACATTTTAGCTGCTACTCCAGATGTAGTTTTCATTCCTATACCAACTATAGAAAATTTAGTTATATCTTCATCTACATCTACTTGAGTTTTTACATTACAATGATCTTTTAATATATTTAAACATTCGTCTAATTCAAGCTTTGGTATTGTAAATGATATATTTATTTTATCATCTATAGGTGCAGTCTGACTTATCATGTCTATATTAATCTTTTTGCTTGCAATACTTTCAAATAAATTTGAAATCAAATTTATTTCCCCATTGATATTTTTTATAGTTACAGCTACATCATCATCACTAGTAGCAACTCCTGTTACAGGCTTATTTTCCATATTCATATTGCTTTCCCCCTTTATAATGGTTCCCTTTATTTTACTGTTGCTTAGTCCAACATATATGGGTATATTGTATTTTTGTCCAAGTTCTATTGATCTAGGATGCATTACCTGTGCTCCAAGGCTCGAAAGTTCAAGCATTTCTTCATAATCTATTTCATCAAGTTTTCTTGCTTTTTTGTATTCTCTTGGATCTACACTGTATATTCCGTCAACATCAGTATAAATTTCACAGACACCGTCCAGCTTTGCAGCTATAGCTACAGCAGTAGTATCGGATCCTCCTCTTCCAAGTGTAGTTATGTTTCCCTCTTCATTTATACCTTGAAATCCAGCTACAATTATTATTTTTCCATCATCAATACTCTTTTTTAATCTGTCTTTATTTATATCTTCTATAAGCGATTTTCCATACTGTCCGCTAGTCTTTATACCGATTTGATATGCAGTATAACTTATAGCATCCTCACCTGATGCTTTAATAGCCATGGCAAGTAATGCTGCAGATCTCATCTCTCCAGTAGATAATAAGGCATCCAATTCTCTTTTATCTGGATTGTCGGTAACTTGATTTGCAAGATCTATCAATTCATCTGTAGTATCACCCATAGCTGATACTACAACTACCATACTATTTCCAGATTTTTTTCTATCTATTACAGTTTTTGCTATATTTTTTATTTTTTCTACTGTACTAACAGAACTTCCTCCATATTTTTGAACAACAATTGCCACAATACCACTCCTTAAAACTTTATAAAATAAATGCAGCAAAGGAACACCTCTACTGCAAAAATCATGCAATGCCGTGTTACCTTTGTAGCTCTCCACTAAAAATAATTTAAATCTAGTGACAGACCTGAATATATTCTATACAAGTCCAAAAGATAATCCCGCCAAATTATCTCCTTCGGCTGTAATTCCTTTCTTTGAATTTAATAACACCTGCCAGCTAAAATCAAATACTCTTAATTACAGCACCTCTACCCTAGGTAGGTCAAATTTTTAAATTTCTCTAAGTTTAACATAAATATTTACATATTTCAACTATATTTTTATAAATCATAAAATTCTTTGAATGATCTTAATGCATATATATAATCTTTTACACCACCAAGTTCTCTTATGGAATGCATTGACAATATTGCAAGTCCCATATCAACAGACATAATATTCACATGACTTGAAGATATAGGCCCTATAGTTGATCCTCCTCTTTCATCTGATCTATTTACAAATGTTTGTACAGGAATACCAGCATTATGACACACTTCTTTGTATACAGCACCAGACACACCATCAGTAGTATAACTTTGACTGGCACTTATCTTTATAATAGGACCTTCATTTATTATAGGTCTGTTTACAGGATCTGATTTTTCTTGATAATTAGGATGAAGTGCATGTCCTAAATCACAGGATATTATAAAAGATTTAGCTATAGATCTATAGAACTCATCTTTATCTTTTCCAAGATTAATTGCTATCCTTTCAAGAATAGATGACAGCATAGGGGAATCTGCACCTTGTTTTGTCATACTTCCAACTTCTTCATTATCAAAACATACCATTATACTGGTAGTTTTTTGAGGTTTTGCACCGCATATTGATTTTATCCCTGAATATACCATACTGAGATCATCCAGCCTTCCTGAAGATATAAACTCGCTGTCTGCACCCACTATTTTTCCCTTTTCAAATTCATATAGATATAAATCAAAATCCAATATATCCTCTTTATTTACAGAAAGCTGTTGTGAAATAATTCCAAGAAGATATTCCCCCTTTTCAAATTTATCATTTACAAGAGCTAGAAGTGGAAGTAAATGCTTCTGCCTGTTTAGTTTTATACCAGAATTCACATCCCTATTCATATGTATTGCAAGATTTGGTATTACCACAAGTGGTTTTTCCATATTTAAAAGCCTTATATCAGGTGAAAACGGATCCTGTCCTTTTAAAACAACTCTTCCAGCTATGGAAAGAGGCCTATCCATCCAGGTATTTAATATTGGTCCTCCATACACTTCTGTGTTTAATTTTACATATGAATTTTCTACTTCTATATCTGCATTTGGTTTTATTCTAAAACCTGGAGAATCAGTATGAGCTGCTATTATTTTAAATCCATGATTTTCTAGATCTTCACTTCCTACTATAAATGCAATTAGTGCAGATTGATTTTTTACTATAAAATATTTACCGCCTTTTTCAAGATTCCATGGCTCTTCTTCTTTAATTTCAGTAAAACCTGATCTTTGAAGCAATAATGATGCATTTTTTACTGCATGGTATGCAGTAGGGCTTGCATATATATAATCTATAAGTTCCTGTACCTCTTTAATATCAGCATATTCCACACTCTCACCCCATTTTCATATACTTTTTACTCTAAATCCTTTGTCTGAAGCAACTTCTCTTCCTATCATAACTATCTTTCCCGTAATACAATTTACACAGTGTGCAGGAGTATCTCCAGTACATATTTTTCCAGGATAAAGTGCATATAGTTTTCTATAAATCCCTTCAGTCACATTAGGCATAACAACATTTGATCCACTATTCAATGCTATAGTTCTGCCATTTGGATTCAAAGTCTCCATGGCAGTAGTAGCTGGTATGTTTATATCTGGCATTAAAAGCCTTGTCATAGCTACTACTTTTAGTGCTAATTTAAAACTACCTCCCTCAGCTTCCTTAAGGGGTGTATCTGCATTTGGTATAAATGGACCTACTCCTACCATATCCGCATCTATGTCTTTAAAAAACAATATATCATCTGCCAATGACTCTAAACTTTGACCTGGAAGTCCTATCAAACATCCTGTCCCAACTTCATAACCCAGTTTTTTCAAATCATCAAGGCATCTCTTTCTATTCTCATGACTCATTCCTGGATCCATATTTTCATATAATTCAGGATCCGTAGTTTCTATTCTTATAAGATATCTGTCAGCTCCTGCCTCTTTATATGCCTCATATTCTTCAAAAGTCTTTTCCCCTATACTCAAAGTGATGGCAATATCCATTTTCTTTATATTTGATATAATATACTTCATCATATCAACAGTATAATAGTCATCTTCACCAGATTGCATAACTACAGTTCTATATCCATATCCAACGGCCTTTTTAGCCAATTCTATAATTTTATCCGGTGGAATTCTATATCTTTCTATACTCTTGTTTGAGTGTCTTAATCCACAATACATGCAGTTTCTCTTGCATATATTTGAAAATTCTATAAGACCTCTTAAATGCACTTTGTCACCTACATATTTCTTTCTCACTCTATCAGCTGCCCTAAAAAGAGCTTCATCATATTTACTTTCTCTAAATAAAGATACCATATCTTTCTTTTCCATATAGTGTAGCTCTTCTGCATTTTTTATTACATCCAGCAAGTCGTCTTTCATACTAATTCAAATCCCTTCTGAAAACTAAAATATATCAAAAGTCTTATATACATGCAGCTGGTGAAGCGCTCTTGTTGCCATTATATATTTAAGTTTATTCTCATTTTGTGAGGATATTGAAAAATTATCTATCATCAGAACTGCATCAAATTCCAAACCCTTTGCAAAATAGCTTGGAAGTATTACCTCTCCCTTAGAATATATCATATTTTCCCTATCAAATGTATCTATATGGATTTTATTTTTGAGAAATCCATCTATCAACTTTACTTCTCTCATGGATCTACATACCACAGCTATACTTTCATATCCATCCTGCTTTAGTTGAACTATATCATGGACAATATTATCTATAAGATCATTTATGCCATGGACTTGTATATCCTTAACTTCCTTTCCAGATCTAACTGAAGATATGGAATCTATACTATTATCTAAATATTTATTTGCATATTCAATAATCTGACTTGTAGATCTATAGCTAGTTTTCATTGAAAAATATTTAATATGTTCATTATTAAATATTTTTTTCAAACTCATCATGTCACATTTATCTGACACTGGGATAATTCTCTGATTTGTATCTCCTACTATAGTAAATGATTTACAATTTGTAATTTGTTTTATAACTATAAATTCCAAACTAGAATAATCCTGTGCCTCATCTATTACTATGTGCCTTAAATTCAAATTATATTTTAATCCTTCTAGTTTTATTTTAAGATATAATATAGGTGCTAAATCTTCATATATAATTTTGTGATTATTATTAAAATCATTATATATATTAATTATATCTGGATTTTTAAACCAAGACAATTTTTCATTTTTAACTTTTATAACTTCTTCAATTACATTTTTTATTGCATTTTTTCTTCTAAATTCTAAATTAGTAGCTCTAGTATTTAACTCGCTCTCTGCCAAATTAGATATACTTTTTTTATAATCTTCATTTATTTTTCTTACAATTTTATTCCTTTTATCTCGTATTTTGGAATATATCACGCGAATTATTCTGTCACTTCTCTTAAAAAGAGGCATATATTTAAAATGTATATTTAACATATCTTGTATTTCTGATTTTTTAACTATTATCTCATCATAGAATTTCACATCTTCAACTTTAAAATAGTTATTTTCAATATCAGAAATTAATGAATCAAGGTCATTAATATACTCAGTTGATCTTTTATACATAATTTCGTCTTTGAAATTATTTTTGTTCCACAATATATCTTCCATATATTCCTTAAAATCCAAAATATTATCTATACCGGCAATGCCAGAAGCAAATTCTCTAAAAGTCGTCTGCATTACTCCTTCTTCTCCAAGGCTTGGTAGGACTGTAGAGATATAGTCCATAAATATACTGTTGGGTCCAAGTATGAGCACCTTCCCTTTCAGTTCAGCTCTATAATTATATAAAAGATACGCTATTCTATGGAGAGCTATTGTAGTTTTACCACTACCCGCAGCTCCATTTACAACCATAATGCTCTTTCTAGGTTGTCTTATAAGTTCATCCTGTTCTTTTTGTATGGTCATAACTATATTTTTTAATTTTTGATTGGAATTTTGACTCAAAACAGCTTGCAGTATTTCATCCTTAACATTTAAGCTTGAATCAAACATGCCTTTCAATTTTCCATCTTTTATTATAAATTGTCTTTTAGATAAGATATTTGCCTTTTCTCTTCCTTCAGGTGCAGTATATTCTACATCTCCCAATTTTCCCTCATAAAATAATGAACTTACAGGAGATCTCCAATCAACTACTATCGGCTCATATTCATCTTCACTAGTTACTCCAAATCTTCCTATATATATTATTTCTTCGCCATATTTATCAACAAAGTCTATTTTTCCGAAATATGGTGAATCTTTTAAAATTGTAAATTGTTTGAGCTTCATATCTATTAATTTAAATTGTTCTTCTTTTACAAATATCTCATGATTAAAATAATCTATCTTTTTATCTTCATCATCTCTATATTCTTCAAGATTTTTTTCTCTATATTTTAAGATAAAGTCAACTACCTTTTTTCTAGTATCTATAAACTTCAAGATCTGATTATTAATTTCTTTAATAGTATCATCTAATTTTTCTTTTTCTTTATTTATCTCAATTTCCTTCAAAAGCTCTTTTTCCAATTCTGTATTCTTCATAAATCTATCCCCATTTTCACAAAATATATCTTAATCTGAATTCAATGGAAGTTGTTTCTTATAATTTTTTACTATATCCATAAACTCATCACCCATAAGAGTTTCTTTTTCAATAAGTAAATTCGATATTTCCTCCAAAAGATCCATATTATTCTCAAGTATACTGACAGCATCCTCATGGCATTTTTTAATTATATTTAAAGTTTCCTCATCAATAATAGCCGCTGTTTGAGCACTACAGTTTTGAACTGGTCTTCCATCTAGATATTTATTCTGCATGGATTCCAAACCCATCATATCAAATCTGTCTGTCATTCCATACATAGTTACCATGCTTCTAGCCATTTGAGTGGCTCTTTCTATATCATTTGCTGCTCCTGTTGATATACTACTGAATTTAACTTCCTCTGCTGACCTTCCCCCTAACATGACACATATCTTATCTAACATTTCCTGCTTCGTATTCAAGTATTTTTCTTCTTCTGGAAGTTGCATTGTATAACCTAGTGCTCCCATAGTTCTTGGGACTATGGTTATCTTGTGAACAGGATCCGTATGTTTTAAAAGAGCAGCTATAAGCGCATGACCTACTTCATGAAAAGCAACCTTTTGCTTTTCCTCCGAAGAAAGTATTCTATCTTTTTTCTCTTTACCAGCTATAATAACTTCAACTGCTTCTTCCAAATCTTCCTGTTTCACAGACATTCTTCCATTTTTTACAGCTCTTAGAGCAGCCTCATTTATCATATTGGCCAAATCAGCTCCTACTGCACCTGGAGTAGCCTTCGCTATATCATTCAAATCAACATCAGTAGAAACCCTTACACCTTTTATATGAACTTTTAATATTTCTTCTCTACCTTTTAAATCAGGTCTGTCAACTATTACCCTCCTATCAAATCTGCCCGGTCTTAAAAGCGCTTTATCAAGTACTTCCGGTCTATTGGTAGCTGCCAGTATAACTACACCCTTAGATGAGTCGAATCCATCCATTTCAGCTAGAAGCTGATTTAAAGTTTGTTCTCTTTCGTCATTCCCACCAGATATATTGCCATCTCTACTTTTACCTATTGCATCAATTTCATCAATAAATACTATACAAGGTGCCTTTTCCTGTGCCTGTTTAAAAAGATCTCTGACTCTAGCTGCACCCATTCCAACAAACATCTCTACAAATCCAGATCCCGAAATAGAAAAAAATGGTACCTTTGCTTCTCCTGCAACTGCCTTAGCAAGGAGCGTTTTTCCCGTTCCTGGAGGCCCTACAAGGAGTGCACCTTTAGGTAATTTAGCTCCTATTGCTACATATTTTTGAGAATTATGAAGAAAATCTACTATTTCAACTAGAGACTCTTTTGCTTCCTCTTGCCCTGCCACATCTCCAAAATTTACACCGGTTTCATTCTCCGCATATATCTTGGCGGTATTCTTACCAAATGACATAACTCCGCTTCCCATCTTTTTACCAAATACACCAAGAAAAAGTCTCCACATCAAACCTAATATTATAATTGGTATTACCCAAACTGTAAAAAAGTTTTTTACTGCTGAATTTTCCTGTTGAATACCTCCATATTTAACTTTAGCCTTATCTAATTTTTCAACTAGATCTGGATCATTAATTCTTTCAGTATATAAAATTTTTCCGTTGTTATCCTGTTTAGGAATAATCATTAATTTATCCCTGCTTATTTGTACTTCAGCAACTTTATTCTGATTAACATAATTCATAAAATCACTATATTGTATATGCTGAGATTTCATACCGCTTATGTAATCATTTAATACAAATATTATTACAATAACAGCTAAAGCATAATATATAGTATACTTCCATTTATTGCCGTTAAATTTCTTATTATTGGGCATATTTATCCTCCACTTTATTTCATATATATTTATATTATAACAATAAATAGACTTTTTCCGAATAGCATTAATAAAAATTTTTATATATTTCCATGAACATATTGAAAATATTATGAAAATCTCTAAAATTTGCGGCAATAAATTTTAGGGATTTTCTTTATTTTATTTAGCCAATTCATATATTGCATGAGCATATATCTTGGCATTTCTAATTATGTGGTCTATTTTTATATATTCATTTGAATTGTGAATTGTCTCCGGTTCTCCCAATATCATTGGCCCAAAGGCAACCATATTGGGCATATCCTTTGCATAAGTTCCCCCGCCTATAGCAAGAAGTTTAGCTTCTTCTCCAGTTTGTTCAGTATAAACTTTCTGCAATATCTTAATTAAAGGATGTTTCTCTGGGAAAAATAAGGGTTTCTGATGCATCATATTTTGAATTCCAAATCCTAATCCAGATATTCTATTATTAAACGGTCCCATCATATCTTCATATTTAAAAGTTACTGGATATCTGAGATTAAATGCTATAGAAATTTTATTATCCTTCATATGGGCTGCTCCTATATTAAATGTAAGCTTACCTGATTCTTTATCTTCAAGTGATAATCCAAAAGATTTTCCATCTGTTTCATAACCTACATATCTATTGAAAAAATCTATTACATCGGATATATCTGATTTTTCAATTTTTAATGCCCCTAATATCTTAAAAATCTGCATTACTGCATTCTTGCCAAGTTCTGGAGTACTCCCGTGAGCTGCCAATCCAGTAACGGTTATTACAACTAATCCTTTTTTACATTCTACTTTTGCTTCTATACTATTTTCATTACAAAATTTATTTATAGACTTTATAATATCTTCTGGATTCTTAACTTTTAACCCAGCCTCACAATGGTTTGGAACCACATTGGCACGTTCGCCGCCTTCTATATATTCTATAGATATATCTCCACGAGACTTTACCTTAATATTTTTAACCAAATCAAATGTTACTATACCCTTTTCAGCATATATAATAGGATAGTCTCCATCTGGCGTAAAACCCATTATAGGAGGTTTTTCCCTATCTTTATAATATTGAATTTCAGAACATCCATTTTCCTCATTAGTTCCAAAAATTATTCTAACTCTCTTGGAAAGAGGAAGTTTTAAATCTTTTATAACTTTAAGGGAGTAAAGAGTAGTTATAATAGGCCCTTTATCATCCATAGTTCCACGTCCATACATTTTTCCATCGTGAATTTCAGCACCATAAGGTGGAAATTCCCACCCCTTTCCTTCAGGGACTACATCAAGGTGCCCCAAAACAGCAACATAGTCTTCTCCTTCACCATACTCTGCATAACCTACATAACCATCTAGATTTTTAGTCTTGAATCCCAGTCTTTCAGAAATTTCAAGTGCCTTATCCAATGCTTTTGACACACCTTCTCCAAAAGGCTTACCTGGTTTTTTCTCATCTGTTACACTTTTTATTTGAACAATTTCCTTAATAGATTTTATCATTTCATCTTTTATTTCTTCAACTCTATCATTTATTCCCATAATTAAACCTCCACTCTGTTTAAATATCAAATCTCAGATATCAAAATGCAAATATTGTAGCTATTCAGTTGATACCAAATATCTCAATTATTTGCATTTTGTTCTTTTTACTCTGAAATTTTAGTAGGCTCTTCCCCAATAAACTAACTTTTTAGCCTTCTTTCCACAATACACACAAGTATCTGAAACTTCTTCCTGTTCAAATGGCATGCACCTTGAAGTTGCCCCTGTTTCCTCTCTTATTTTATCTTCGCATTCTCTGTCGCCGCACCACATTGCTTTTACAAATCCTGTTTTATTTTCTACTATATCTTTAAATTCTTTCATATTTACTGCTGCATGAGTTTTTTCTTCTACAGATTGTTTTGCCCTATTAAACATATTATTATGAATATCATCTAAAAGTTCAGGAATTTTATTTTCTAAATCTTCCATTGGAACAAATATCTTTTCTCCTGTATCTCTTCTTGCAAGAACCACTTGATTTTTTTCAATATCTTTAGGCCCTACTTCAAGACGAATAGGTACGCCTTTCATCTCATATTCACTAAATTTCCAACCTGGCATTTTATCACTATCGTCTAATTTTGCCCTGGCAATTTTTGATATTCTATCTTTTAATTCATTTGCCTTTTCAAGTACTCCCTCTTTATGCTGGGCTACTGGTACTATAATAACCTGTACTGGTGCTATTCTTGGTGGAACTACAAGCCCATTGTCATCTCCATGAACCATTATAATTGCTCCTATAAGACGTGTAGTAATTCCCCAGGAAGTCTGATATACATATTGAAGTTTTCCATCTCTATCTGAATACTGCATGCCAAAAGACTTTGCAAAGTTTTGTCCCAAGAAATGGGATGTTCCTGCCTGAAGGGCCTTACCATCATGCATCAATGCTTCTATTGTATAGGTAGCTTCTCCTCCTGCGAATTTTTCTTTTTCAGTTTTTTGTCCTTTTAAAACTGGCATTGCCAGAACATTTTCACAAAGTTCTGCATATATATTCAACATTCTCTTAGTTTCTGATTCTGCTTGTTCTTTAGTTTCATGAATTGTATGACCTTCCTGCCATAAAAATTCTGTAGTTCTTAAAAATGGACGTGTAGTCTTTTCCCATCTTACTACAGAACACCATTGATTATAAAGTTTAGGAAGATCCTTATAGGATTGAACTATTTTTGCATAGTGTTCACAAAATAATGTTTCAGAAGTAGGACGAACACATAGTTTTTCAGTGAGCTCTTCATCTCCTCCATGAGTTACCCATGCAACTTCCGGTGCAAATCCCTCTACATGATCCTTTTCTTTTTGAAGAAGACTTTCAGGTATGAATACAGGCATATATACATTTTCGTGCCCTGTTTCCTTGAATCTTTTATCAAGATAACCTTGTATACTCTCCCACATTGCATAAGCATATGGTCGTATTATCATGCATCCCTTTACACTTGAATAATCCGCTAGCTCCGCTTTTTTTACTATATCAGTATACCACTGTGCAAAATCTTCATCTCGTGATGTTATCTGTTCTACTAATTTTTTTGACTTTTTTGACATTATTTTTCCTCCTAGTTATGTTTTTAAAATATAAAAAACCTCGATCCCTATAATAGGGACCGAGGTTATATCGGCGATACCACCCTGATTAATATATTCCAAGCTTTAAAATATATTCTCTCAAGTCATAACGACAGCTCTGCCGCTGTAATTTTATATTACAGAACTCCAAGGTAGGTTCAAAACATTCTTTGGAAACTTTCACCTTCCGTTTCCTCTCTAAAAAAGATATGATTTTACTAATCCTCTTCTTAGATTTTGATTATTGAAAATTCATCTTTTATATTAAGATACAAAAATTATATTGTCAATAAAAAATTATTCTATTTTTGATATATATTTTTTAGGATCTATATCAAAATATTTGCATATATCATATATTTCTTTTAGAGTACTGTCATTCATAGGAATTCCATTTTTCATCTTATCATTATAAGCCTCAACTTCTTTTTGTCCATGAGTATATATTTTAACTGCACCTTTTGCTTTCTTTGAATTCCTAAGTTCATCCAAATATTTTGAAAAACTGTTTTCAATTGATTTCTTGTCTCCAAACATCCCATAGTCCACTGCACAAAAATAATGACAAGTACCTGATCCGTCTTTACCATCTAGATGAACATAATTTCCTGTCAATCCACCGGATAAAATAGCTGTAAACATCTCAACTACAAGAGCAAATCCATATCCCTTATGTCCTCCTGTCAATTCGCCTGATCCACCCAAAGGTACTATGCCTCCACCTAAATGTCTTGGAACATTATATAAAATATCCTTAGGATCTGTGGTATCTTCTCCATTTGCATTTAACGCCCAACCTTTTGGAAGAGGTTCTTGTCTTTTATTGTATACTTCAACTTTTCCTCTCGTAACTACGCTTGTAGCCATATCCATTAAAAATGGATATGGCTCTGCAGGCATAGCTATAGCAATGGGATTTGTGCCAAGCATAGCCTCTTTTCCAAAAGTTGGTACTATAACTGCTGGAGAATTTGTCATTGAAATTCCCATTAATCCTTTTTGTTCCGCCATTCTAGCATAATACCCTGCAATTCCATAATGATTTGAATTTCTAACTGTTACCATTCCTATTCCAGAAGTCTTAGCCTTCTCAATGGCCATATTCATTGCCTTCTTAGCTATTAGCTGTCCCATTCCAGCTTGACCATCCAATGTGACAGATACTGGTGTTTCCTTAACTATTTTAGGTTCAGATTTCACATTTATTAATCCACTTTTTATTTCAGTGTAATATTTTACCAGTCTCTGGATTCCATGAGATTCAATGCCAAATAAATCCGACAATAACAAAACATCTGTTATAGTTTCACTATCTTCTAAATGAAAACCAAATTTTTCAAAAACAAGATCACACATTTTTTTTAATTCTTCATATTTAACTTTAGTGTATGTCATTTTTTCTCCTCCTACTATTGTTGTTTTACACATTGAAACTTTATCAAATTAAAATACAATTATATATTATCATATTATTTATTACTCCGTCTCCCATATGCCATCTTTTAAAAATGCTTTCGCTTTTTCTTCAGCCTTATTTACAATATCCTGTTTATATCCTAAAATGCTTAAAAGTTTTATAGCATTTTGAGTTGTAGAACGTCCATCATGAATTTTATAGTCAAACATTATTTCATTATCAACTATATTTTCCTGAAAATTATAATTCTCAAAATAATCCTCAAGTATATGAGTAAGTTCTATATCGTGAGTAGCGGCTATACATATGCAATTGCTCAATGTAAGATATTTAAGTATTTGTGATGATGCTGCTATTCTCTCAATTGTATTAGTTCCTCTGAGTATTTCATCTACAAAACATATAGTTGGTATATCTTCACCTACACTATCTATGATTCTCTTCAGAGATTTTGTCTCTGCTACGTAATAACTCTCTTTACTGAATATATTGTCCCGCAGCGCCATGGAGGTATAAATCTTCAGATAGCATCCTTTGAAATAACTGGCAGTACATGTACATATGGTTTGTGAAAATATTATATTTAAAGCTAAAGTCTTCAAGAATGTTGACTTTCCAGATGCATTAGATCCTGTAATTAAGATGGAATCCTCAATTTTCAAAGAATTGGCTATAGCCTTGTCTATAAGCGGGTGAACCATATCCTTGATTATAATAGTACCGCCTTTTTTATTATTGCATTTATGTAATTTAGGAACAACATAGTTTTTCACTCTATCTCTATAGGATGCAATGGATATATAACTATCTATATTACCGATTATGGAATATATGGTTCTAAAATCATCACTTTTTTGTCTTAGAGCACTATTCATTTTTTCATAATTAATTAAGTCCGTTAAAAACAATATATTCATATATTCCATCATCAAACCTATATCTGATCCATTATTTTCTAAATTGAAGGAGAGATTTTTAATATTTTTTATAGATTTAATAGAATTCTTCAGTCTGTCATTATACTGTCCTAATTCATCTAAATTAGTTCTTAATATTGCATTACCACACTTTACTACTTTAGTTATATAGGTGAAATCTCTAAGTTTATAATCCAATCCTTTTTTAAAAAAGTAATGAAGAATAATATTTATTACAAAGCACAAAATTATACATAATACTCCTAAATACTTGTTTAAGAATATCAATGCAACTGATGCAATAGGTAAAATTCTAAAAATTCTATATAAATTTAAATATGATGTTGATTTTTCATTTTCATCCTGATTATAAAAATAATTGGTTATTGAGCTTCCTCTTTTTCTTCCCAATTTAGCAATTATGTATTGTACAGCCTTCCTCTTATCAGAGTTTTTTCTAAAATACTCTATGGCCTTGTTTCTATATTGTAGTTTTTCATCATTATATATGGGTTCTCTCAACATGGCATAAAATATCTCTTCTCCAGCAGTACTGAAAGTGGTATCTATATCTCTAAATACCTCATCCATCTCCAAATCATTCCATGTAATTTCATCGATAAAAGAACTGCCTTTTCCATATTGCTTTATATTATCAAAATATCCTGATATATCATTAAGTTCTTCTGTATTATATTTTTTATCCGACTTTTTACCCCACTGTTCTTCCACTCTTCTTTTGGTATCTTCATTATTTCTTAAATTTGATACAATAGAAACTGCAGCAATTATTATTACAACTATTATCAAGTATCCTATTATCGCAATCAACTGTATACCTCCTCATGTTAAAATTGACATGTTTTTATTATATCAGAAAATATGCTTGAAATTAAAAAATCTACCTGAAAATTACATTTCAAATAGATTTTTACCTGATTTTATAATTAATATTAGAATTTATTTTATTCAAACAGATCTCTTGGTATATGACAGTATCCATTTGGATTTTTATGAAGATAGTTTTGATGATATTCCTCTGCCTCATGAAAATTCTCAAGATGTTCTACTTCAGTAACTATTGGATCTTTGTATTTTTTCTGCTCATCTTTCTTGGATTTATCTATTTCTTCTATATCTTCCTCATTTAGATAGTAAATTCCCGTTCTATACTGATTTCCTACATCATTACCCTGTCTATCTTTTAAAGTTGGATTAACTATCTTCCAGTATGACTCCAATAATTCCGTAAGTGTTGTAAGGTTTTCATCGTATTCTATAAAGCAAGCTTCTGCAAAACCGGTATTGTAATTACAAACTTCTTCATAAGTAGGATTTTTAGTCTTTCCATTTGCATATCCCACTACTGTCTTTGAAACTCCTTTCATTGAATCAAAGTATGACTGTACTCCCCAAAAACATCCTCCTGCAAGAACAATTTTTTTCATATATATACTTCCTTTCAATTAGAAATTAAGTTTATTATATACTAAATTGCAAAAAATAAAAGAGCGGCTGTCTCAAATTTCATATTTGAACAACTGCTCTTTTATCTTATATGGATTCTGCAATAAGATCTCCCATCTTTACAGTTCCAACTAATTGTTTTCCTTCTCTCATAATATCTGGAGTACGATATCCTTTATCCAAAACTTTTGAAACAGCATTTTCTATATCATCAGCTGCTTCATTCATATTAAAACTATATCTAAGCATCATGGCAGCGCTCATAATTGTAGCTATCGGATTGGCTTTGTCCTGTCCTGCAATATCCGGTGCAGATCCATGTATAGGTTCATATATACCTACTTTTCCATCGCCAACACTTGCAGATGGAAGCATTCCAAGAGAGCCTGTAAGCATTGACGCCTCATCACTTAAAATGTCCCCGAAAGTATTTTCAGTTACAATTACATCAAATTGCTTTGGATCTCTTATAAGCTGCATGGATGCATTATCTACATACATATATTGTAAATCTATATCCTTATATTCTTTTGCAATTTCAGTTACAGTTTCTCTCCAAAGCCTTGAACTTTCAAGAACATTTGCCTTGTCTACCAATGTAAGTTTTTTACCTCTCTTGCCTGCTATTTCAAAAGCCTTGCGTGCAATTCTGTCAATTTCCGGAGTTGAATAGGATAGTGTATCCCAGGCCTTTTGCCCTCCTGGTATATCTATACGTTTCTTCTCCCCAAAATAAGCTCCTCCAATTAGCTCTCTTACAATCATTATATCCAATCCATTACCTAGAACTTCAGGCTTTAAATTAGAAGCTTCTTTAAGCTGTGGAAATAAAATGGCAGGCCTTAAATTTGCAAATACTCCAAGTGCTTTTCTTATACCTAAAAGTCCTATCTCCGGCCTCAAATTACTTGGTATGTTATCCCACTTTGGTCCTCCAACAGCACCTAGAAGAACTGCATCACTAGCTTTACATACATCTATAGTTTCCTGAGGAATAGGTCCTCCAGTTTTATCTATAGCTATTCCTCCTAACAGTACCTCATTCAAGTTAAAATTTACTTTATATTTTTTAGAAACAGCATTTAATACTTTAAGTGCTTCACCTACTATTTCCTTGCCTATTCCATCGCCTCTTATAACTGCTATCTTCACTTGTTTGACACTTCCTTTTTAACATAATTTATCAATCCATCTGAATCTATGATTTTTTGCATGAATGGTGGAAATGGTGCAGCTTTATAAGTTTTTCCCTTGGTAATATTTTTTATAATACCTGTAGCTACATCTATTGAAACTTCATCCTTATCTTCTATATCCTTGGCTGCTTCTTCACATTCCATTATTGGAAGGCCTATATTTATTGAATTTCTAAAGAAAATTCTTGCAAAACTTTCTGCAATTACGCATCCAACTCCTGCTGCCTTTATAGCTATTGGTGCATGTTCTCTTGAAGAACCACATCCAAAATTTCTTCCTGCTACAATTATGGATTTCTCCTTGGTTTTTTCATTAAACTGGCTATCCAAATCTTCCATACAATGAGAAGCTAATTCTTTAGGATCACTTGTATTTAAGTATCTTGCAGGTATTATTACATCTGTATCCACATTATCTTTATATTTAATTACTTTTCCTTCTATCATTATTTTACCTCCTCAGGTGATGAAATTTTTCCAGTTATTGCAGATGCTGCCGCTACTGCTGGACTAGCCAAATATACTTCACTTTCTGGATCTCCCATTCTTCCAACAAAGTTTCTATTTGTAGTGGATATTGCTCTTTCACCTTTAGCAAGTATCCCCATATATCCTCCAAGACAAGGTCCACAGGTTGGAGTACTTACTACTGCCCCTGATTTTATAAATGTTTCAATAAGACCTTCTTTTAATGCTTGAAGATAAATCTTCTGAGTTGCTGGAATTATAATTGCTCTTACATTTTTATGCACCTTTTTGCCTTTAAGCACTTTAGCCGCTATTCTCAAATCACTTATTCTTCCATTTGTACATGAACCTATAACGGACTGATCTATAGCTATATCTCCAACTTCATCAATAGTTCTTGTATTTTCAGGAAGATGAGGGAATGAAACTGTAGGTTTTATAGATGACAGATCAATCTCTATGGTCTGTTCATATTCTGCATCATTATCTGCAGTATATACAGTATATTTTTTTGTAGAATGTTCTTTCATATATTCAATGGTGTTTTCATCAACTTCAAAAATACCATTTTTGGCTCCTGCTTCAATGGCCATATTTGTAATTGTAAATCTATCATCCATAGATAGCTCACTTACCCCATCTCCTGTAAATTCCATGGATTTGTAAAGAGCTCCATCTACTCCTATCTGGCCTATAATATGAAGGATTACGTCTTTTCCACTTACCCATTTTGAAAGCTTTCCTTTTAATACAAACTTAATTGCTGATGGTACCTTGAACCATGCTTCTCCTGTTGCCATGCCGGCTGCCATATCTGTACTTCCTACTCCTGTGGAAAAAGCTCCAAGTGCACCATAAGTACAAGTATGTGAGTCAGCTCCTATAATTACTTCACCTGCTACTACAAGTCCCTTTTCTGGCAATAGTGCATGTTCAATTCCCATCTGTCCTACTTCAAAATAATTCTCTATATCTTTATCTCTTGCAAATTCCCTGACACATTTACACTGTTCAGCAGATTTTATATCCTTAGTAGGTGAAAAATGGTCTGGCACAATTGCAATTTTCTTCTTGTCAAAGACCTTATCTAATCCTGTCTTTTTAAATTCCCTTGCAGCAACAGGTGTTGTTATATCATTTCCTAAAACCAAATCTAATTTACAATTAATCAGTTGGCCAGCCCTTACGCTATCTAATCCTGAATGTTTTGCTAAAATCTTTTGTGTCATAGTCATTCCCATTTGCGTATCTCCTCCTATTGTTTCGATTACTTAGATATTTTAACTTTAATTTATTTATTATATATTAAATTTAATAAAACTACTAATTTTAATTATCTGCTACTTTTGAATATTTTATGGCTTCATCATATATTCTGTTTATGGCATTTACGAGTGCTCTTGCACTTGCTTCTACTACATCTGTACTCATTCCTCTAGCATTAAATACCTTGTTATCACCTTCTTTTTGTATTTGTACGGTTACTTCTCCTATGGCATCTTTTCCACTTCCTATGGATTTTATAAAATAATCTTTAAGTTTCAGATGCATTCCTGATGCTTTTTCAATTGCTTTAAATGAAGCATCAACAGGTCCATCTCCATAGGCAGCTTTTCTTATCTTTTCACCTTTAAATTCAATTTCTACAGTAGCAGTTGATATCATTGTATTTCCGCTTGAAAATTGGAAATAGTCTAGACTATATGCTTCTGGCACCTGAAATATTTCATGATTCATTATTGTTTCTATATCTTCATCTGACACTATTTTCTTCTTGCCTGTTAAATCTTTAAATTTGCTAAATGCTTCATTTATCTTATCATCACTTAAATTATCATATCCTAGTTCCTTTAAATGTTCTGCAAATCCATGCCTTCCTGAATGTTTACCTATTACCAAAGTACTTTTCTTAATTCCAACGGATTCCGGAGTCATTATCTCATAAGTTTCACTGCAGGCAAGTACTCCATGCTGATGAATTCCAGCTTCATGTGCAAAAGCATTAGCTCCAACTATAGCTTTATTATTTGGTATGTTCATTCCTGTTGCATGACTTACTATCTTGCTTGTTTTAGCTATTTCTTCAGTTATGATATCCGTCTTGCACCCAAAATAAACTTCCCTGGTCTTAATGGCCATAACAACTTCTTCCAATGCAGCATTTCCTGCTCTTTCTCCAATTCCATTAACAGCACATTCTACCTGCCTTGCACCATTCTTAACTGCTGCTATTGAATTTGCAACCGCCATACCCAAATCATCATGACAATGAACGCTTATAATAGCTTTATCTATATTAGGTACATTTTCCTTGATTCCTCTAATAAACTTTCCATATTCTTCTGGAATATCATAGCCAACGGTATCTGGTATATTTACTATATCAGCTCCTGCATCTATTACACCTTCCAGTACCTTGTATAAAAATTCAGGATTCGTCCTGGTTGAATCTTCCGCCGAGAATTCAACACTTGGGCAAATTGACTTTGCATACTTAACCATATCTATTGCTCTTTTACAAACTTCCTCTGGTGTCATTTTTAATTTATATTTCATATGAATATCAGAAGTAGCTATAAATGTGTGTATTCTAGGTTTTACTGCATATTGGACTGCCTCCCATGCCCTATCAATATCCTTTTTTACTGCTCTTGAAAGTGCTACAATTACTGGTTTTTTTACAGTCTTGGCTACAGCTCTAACTGCCTCAAAATCTCCTTCAGAAGCTATTGGAAATCCAGCCTCTATAACATCTACATTCATTTTCTCCAGTTGCTTTGCTATTTCTATTTTATCCTTAATATTCAAGTTAACTCTAGGAGTCTGTTCTCCATCTCTCATAGTAGTATCAAATATATAAACTTTATTATTTTTCATATTAATCCCTCCAATTTTTAATTTTAAATGCAAAAAGGCATTCTTCTCGCTATGGGGCGAAAAGAATGCCGCGGTACCACCCAAATTATTACTCAATAATATATAACGACTTATGCCGACACAGCTTACTATAATTCAGCCTGCAATTCAAGGATGAGTTTCAATTTACAGTATTTATGAGTTTTCACCATTCCTCACTCTCTTTAAAATATCTGAAAATTTAATTTTTCCTATCACTATTTTTAACCTATATTTATTTTTATTCCAATAATATCTTAATTTTATGCATAAAAAAAGATCGTACACTATGGGGCGAAAAATCTGCCGCGGTACCACCCAAATTATTACTCAATATATATAACGACTTATGCCGGCGCAGCTTACTTTAATTCAGCCTGCAACTCAAGGGTGAGTTTCAATTTACAATGTTTATGAGTTTTCACCATTCCTCACTCTCTTTTAAAACTAATAAATTTACTTTTCCCTATCATAGTTTATAATTAATCTTAACTTACAAATAGTATAATATATATATTTATAGATGTCAACATATTTTTCAATTTTATAAATGTAAATAAAAAGGGATCAAAATAATTCAATCCCTTTTAGTTAATATTTTTATGAAGTTTTTTCCTGATCATTATTGGACTGTGAAGTTACAATGCTGTGCTTGTAACCATAACCAAAATAAATTATAAGGCCAAATACAAGCCAAATTAAAAATCTTATTTGAGTTACATGTGGAAGTTTAGCTATAAGTCCTCCACAAAATATTATTGCCAAAATAGGCACAACTGGAACCCATGGACATTTAAATACTCTTTTTCTATTAGGTTCTTTCTTTCTCAAAACTATAACAGCTATAGATACTATTATAAATGCACATAATGTACCTATATTAGTAAGTTCAGCTACTATATTGATAGGTATAAATCCTGCAACCACTGCAGTAACAATTCCTATAAGAACTGCACTTCTGGCTGGAGTCTTATACTTTGAATGTACATGTCCAAACACTTTAGGAAGTAGTCCATCTCTTGACATTGCAAAAAGTACACGAGTCTGACCAAACATCATAACTAAAATTACAGAAGTTAATCCGCATATAGCTCCAACTGAAATAAGAGCAGCACCCCAGTGATATCCAACTTGCTGCAGTGCAAATGCAACAGGAGCGGCAGTTGTCTTAAACTTCAAATATGGAACCATACCTGTCAATATTGCAGATACTACTATATAAAGTAAAGTGCAGACAATAAGTGAAATTATAATTCCTCTTGGTAACGACTTCTGTGGATTTTTAACTTCCTCTGCTGCTGTAGAAACAGCATCAAATCCTATATATGCGAAAAATATTACGGATGCACCAGATATGACTCCTCCAAAACCATAAGGCATAAATGGATGCCAGTTTGTAGGATTAACATGTCCTACCCCAAGTGCTATGAATAAAAATATAACTATCAATTTTATAGCAACTATTATATTATTTACTGTAGTACTCTGTTTTACACCTATTACATTAATATAAGTTATGAATGCTATTATAAGCACTGCAGGTAAATTTATAATTCCACCTGCCAAAGGTGCTGATGTTATAGCTTTTGGCAAATTAATTCCAAAATCATTGATTATATTTACTATATATCCTGACCATCCTATAGATACAGTACCAATTGCAAAAGCATACTCAAGTATCAGATCCCATCCTATAATCCAGGCCCAAAATTCTCCCAATGCTATATAGCCATAGGTATAAGCACTTCCTGCCGCAGGTACCATGGCAGCAAATTCTGAATAACATAATGCTGCACATCCACATGCAATTCCAGCTATTATAAATGAAATTACAAGTGCAGGCCCTGAATAGTTTGCCGCTGCCACTCCCGTCAGCACGAATATACCAGTTCCAATTATAGCTCCAATTCCAAGCATAGTAAGTCCAAAAGTACCCAATACTTTTTCCAGACCACCATCTCTTTTAGTTTCATCCATAAGTGCATCTATGGATTTTGTTCTAAAAATACCCTTCATAATCATTCCCCCTTAATGAACAATAATATAAGATTAAGTAATAATGCATTTTATTATGTTTTGCATATTGTTATTATAATACTCCCATTTTAAATTAATTTCAATACGGTTTAGCATTTTTCAGTCGTTTTTTTTAATAAAATAATATATTATTGCATATTTTTAAATTAAATTTAGAGTTTATTATATGTAATCATGAATAATATATATTGTATTATTGCATATTTTGTATCTTTAATATAAATAAATGAGACCCCATGAATTATGGAGTCCCATTTAAAAATCAGCTTTATAATTACCTAATATTCTAAAATATTTACAGTTGTTTTTTATACCTTCCATAGCTATTCTAGTATCTTTTTTCATAATATTTCCGTTGAAATCTAAATAGAAAAAGTATTGCCATGGTTCATCTATTATAGGTCTCGATTCTATCTTAATCAAATTTAAATTATTTTCTTTAAAATACCTAAGTATATTAAATAAAGTCCCTACTCTATGGTCTAAAGTAAATACTATACTTATCTTATCTTTATCTTCACAATTAATCTCTTCTTTTCCTATAACTATAAATCTAGTATAATTATTTTTATTGTAATTTATGTTTTGCTTTAATATGTCAAGTCCATAAAGCTCTGCTGCTTTTTCACTTGCTATACATGCTTTGTTCTTTAGTCTAATTTCACTTATGAATTTTGCACTCCTGGCTGTGCTAAAATATGGTGTCAGTTTCCAATTATCGTGTTCTACTAAAAATTTTTTACACTGCAAAAAGGCTTGACTATGTGAATATACTTCATCTATATCATCTATTTTTGAACCTTTTATTCCAAGTAGATTATGATTTATTTTTATGCATTTTTCACCAACTATGTAAAATCCATAATCTCTCATTAAATCATAAACATCAAGTATGCCTCCCGTAGAAGAATTTTCAATTGGAACTACTCCATACTTTATATGCCCATCACTAAGAGAATCGAATACATCCTTAAATTCAGCACAACTTAAAGCATCTGTGTCATTTCCAAAATATTTAAGTAGAGCTTCATGACTAAAGGATGCTTCAACTCCATAAAAACCTACTTTATAATTTTTAAAACTATTCAAAAAAATTTCCCTCTTCCTAAAATGATTAAATATTCATCATATCTAATATCCCTATAGCAGTAACAGATTCAATTACAGGAATTGCCCTAGGTACAATACATGGATCATGCCTGCCCTGTATTATAAGTTCAGAATTCTGCATTTTTTCTACATCTACAGTTTTTTGCAGCTTTGAAATTGAAGCTGTAGGCTTTATAGAAGTTTTAAATAAAATTGGCATACCATTGGTAATTCCGCCTAAAATTCCACCATTGTTGTTAGTTTTTGTTTTTATTTCATTATTATCATCTACATAGTATTCATCATTTGCCTGTGAACCTTTCATACTACTTATATTGAATCCTTCACCAAATTCTACTCCTTTAACAGCAGGTATGGAAAAAAGCAAATGCGAAAGTATGCTCTCTACAGAATCAAAAAAAGGATCCCCTATACCAGATGGAATATTTATAACTGCAGTTTCCACAATTCCACCTACAGAATCTGATTCCGATTTTGCACTTATAATGGTATCTTTCATTTTTTGACATGATTCCTTATCTATTACTGGAAATCTACTTTTAGAAAATAATCTTAAATCATCCTCCTTTATCAAAACAGGATCAAATAAACTAGCATCAGAAATATTTCCTATACTCTTTATATGGCTTCCTATTACTATATTTTTATCTTCTAAAATTTTCTTGCATATAGCTCCTGCAAAAACCAAAGGTGCCGTAATTCTCCCAGAAAAATGTCCTCCACCTCTATAATCATTAAATCCATTATATTTTACAAAGCCTGTAAAATCAGCATGCCCTGGTCTGAGAAGATTTTTTGTTTTTTCATAATCCTTCGAATGAGTATCCTTATTTTTTATAATTGCACAGATAGGCGTTCCAGTAGTTTTTCCATTAAAACAACCACTTAATATTTCAAACTCATCAGCTTCTTTTCTTGGTGTAGTAAATTCACTAGTACCTGGAGCCCGTCTTCCCATCTGTTCTTTTATATAATCCAAGTCCAATTCAATTCCTGGTTTTAATCCATCAATGGTAATTCCTATAGCTTTTCCATGGGATTCTCCAAAAATAGACAACTTTATTTTATTACCAAAAATTCCACTCATGTTAAAACTCCAATCACTCTATTATTATATTCCCACCTAGACTCTTAAAATCTTTCCAAAAATCAGGATAAGATTTTTTTACACATTCTGCATCCTCTATTATTAAATCATCTGAACATTTTGAGGACACCTCTGCAAGAGCCATAGCTATTCTATGATCATTAAAGCTTGAAACTCTTCCACCTTTTAATTTTTCCCTGCCGTTTATAATTAATCCATCCCTTTTTTCTTTTACATCTGCACCTATTTTATTCAATTGGGATGATATGGCTGTAAGCCTGTCGGATTCTTTTATTCTTAGTCTTTCTGCATTTATTATTTGAGTGGTTCCATTGCTTACTGAAGCTAATGCAGCTACAGCAGGTACTAAATCAGGGCATTGAGCTGCATCAAAAATTATTCCACTTGTTTTTGATGATCTGGCTATTATATTATTTTCTTTTATTTCTATATTGGCACCCATGTTTTTAAATATATCCACTATAACCCTATCACCTTGAGAAGAGTCAATTTTAATATCACTGCAACAAACTTCATCTCCCAATATTCCAATAGCCAGCAAAAATGCAACTTGCGAGAAGTCACCTTCTACAGTATAATTTGAATTTCTATATTTTTGATTGCCTTGAATTACAAATTTTTTATATTCAACGTTTTCTACATTTATTCCAAAATGTTTTAAAACATCTAAAGTTATATCTACATATGGTTTTGATTCCAGATTGGTAGTTATATTTATTTCGGAGTCTCCATCTAAAAGTGGAAGTTCATACATAAGTCCTGTTATAAACTGTGAACTTATATCTCCTCTCACTTCATAATTGCCGGATTTCAACTTTCCATTTATGGCAAGGGGTAATCTTCCAGAATTATTTTTATAATATATATTTTGTTCTTTAAATATATTGTAATATACATCAAGGGGTCTTTCTACAAGCTTTCCCTCCCCAGTTAAAATTACCTCTTCATTCATTGAGGCTGCCAAAGGAATTAAAAATCTTAAAGTAGACCCCGATTCACCACAATGTATATTTTTACTCTTTAGAACCAATTTCCCAGTTCCATTTATAATAAGCCTATTTTCTTTTCTATCTATTTCAGCACCAAAATTTCTCATGGCTTCTGTTGTAACTTCTATATCGCGTGAAAAATATACATTGTCTATTATACTTTTTCCTGATGCCAATGAAGCACATATTATACTTCTATGGCATCCACTTTTAGATGATGGAACTTTTACTTTTCCTCCCAATCTATCAGGTTTGATTTTAACAGTTTTCATACAAAATCCCCTTTTTATTTAAATCTCTTTCTAAGATTAATAGACTTTTCAAAGACTGTTTCTAAATCCTCTACATCTTTATTTAAAACATCATTTTTAATTCTATCTAAAACTTTTTGAAATCCATTTATTGTATCAACTAATTTGTCAGAATTAAGCATAAATAGTTCCGACCACAGTTTCGAGTTAATTAGTGCAACTCTTGTAGCATCTCGAAAACTACCTCCTACAAATAACTCAGGTTTGAATTCCTGCAAATTTGCATTCATAAGTGCTGCAGCTATAACATGTGGAAGTTGGCTTGTATAGGCAATTATTTTATCATGCTCATCTGCAGAAATATATTCTACATTTTTACATCCAATTTTTCTGGCCATGGATGCTATAAAAGCTATACTGGATTTTTTATTCTTACTACTTGGAGTTATTATATAATTCGCATCTTTGAATATATTGGCATCAGCATAGTCTATTCCTTTGTATTCTTTACCTGCCATAGGATGACCTGATACAAATTCCATATCATCAGGTAAAACTGATTCTACAGATTCAATCACTATTTTCTTTATCCCTGAAGTATCTGTTATAAGTACTCCTGATTTAAAATATTTTATATTCTGCTTTACAAAATCAATTGTATCTTTCGGATAAAGAGCTATTATAATAAAATCTATATCTTTTAAAAATTTTCCGGGTTTTTCATATGCACAATCTATTATATTCATCTCTATAGCTTTATCTAAGGTTGCCAAATTTCTGTCTATGCCAACTATATGTTTTGCATTCAAAGATTTTAGTGCCATGGCATAGGAACCTCCAATGAGGCCCAATCCCACAACAGCTATTTTTAAATTATTAAAGTCACAATCCTCCAATTTTATTCCCCCTATATTTTATACATTAGCAGTACTGTATACCTGTCTTATACCAGATTCTACTAACTTATTCAAGTCACCCATCAAATTATCAAATCTATTGGGAGTTATAGATTGCTGACCATCACATAATGCATTTTGTGGATCATTATGAACCTCAATTATAAGTCCATCCGCTCCAACAGCTACTGCAGCTTTAGCAAGTGGTTCTACCATCCACCATAATCCAGCAGCATGACTTGGGTCAACTATTATTGGAAGATGGCTTAATTTCTTTATTGCAGGAATTGCACTTAAATCCAAAGTATTTCTTGTATAATTTTCAAAAGTTCTTATTCCTCTTTCGCAGAGTATTACATTTTCATTACCTTCTGACATTATATATTCAGCTGACATTAAAAGCTCTTCTATGGTAGCTGAAAGCCCTCTTTTCAGAAGTATTGGCTTTTTTGTTTTTCCAAGTTCTTTCAAGAGTTCAAAGTTTTGCATATTCCTTGCTCCAACTTGTATTACATCAACATCCTCGACAAATTTTTCTATCATATTTGCTGACATTATCTCTGTAACTATAGGAAGTCCTGTTTCCTGTCTTGCTATTTTTAATAGTTCCAGTCCTTCAGTTCTAAGTCCTTGGAAACTATAAGGTGAAGTTCTTGGCTTGAATGCACCTCCTCTTAAAAATTTAGCCCCACTCTTTTTTACATCTTTTGCTATTTCAACTATCTGCTCTTCACTTTCTACAGAACAAGGACCTGCTATAATAGCTAGCTCATTTCCCCCTACTTTTCTACCGTCTATATTCACTACGGAATTATCAGGATGAAATAGTCTATTTGCCAATTTATAATTTTGCTGAACTTTATGAACATCTTCAACATATACATTTGCCTGAATTTTAGTTGTCTCAATCTTTGAAGTATCTCCAATTAAACCAAGTACACAATAATCTTGACCCTCTGAAACATTTACCTGAACATTCTCTTTTTCCAATCTGTGTTTCAATACCAATATTTCCTCTTTAGGTGCATGGGGCTTCATAATTATTACCATAGTTATACTCTCCAATCTTAATTTTAAATTTGTAACTTCACTTTCATAAGGATTTTCTTAATTTTAATATATAAAAAAAACAGGGTCTCTAATGAGCCCTGTTAATTAAAATACACTGTCACCGTTAAAATATGCATAATTTATATCATGTATTTATAATTATTCTTTTACTCATTAGAAATGAACCAAATATTTTTTTGCAAAACAAATAACCAGCACTAAAGTAATAGTAGCCCCAGCTAAAGCTAAATTCAAAATAGAATTTTTTGTTTAGTTTTTCGATTCCCTTTCCAATGATATTTTTCATAATATATAATCCTCCAAAATATTAACTTCTGATGTGAATAATTATATCAGTTTTAAAGTTTATGTCAATAGCTTATTATTTTTTTATATTAATGTAATGGTTTTATTTTACATCCTATATCTATAGGTTTTGTATAATAAACAGAACTTGTTACAATTCCATTAACCCCTGTTTTTGCATACTTGGCTGCATTATTTTCATTTATTCCTCCAGCTGCAAGTACAACTATATCAGGGTTTATATTTCTTAAAATATTTACATTTGATATTAAATCTTCAGGTGAAAGTTTATCAAACTGTATTCCATCTATATTGTTTTTGCAAAGTTTTACAGCATCATCTATATTTTCTACTTCTACTAAAATTTTTTTCTCGCATACTTTATTCTTAAACCTTTCAATATTCTTAATAAATTCCTTGATTCCACCTAAAAAATCCAAGTGTTGTTTAAAAACCAATATAGTTTCGGATAGTCCTAATCTATGAGGAAATACACCTCCAGCTATAACGGCCTTGGTAGACAACTCTCTAGTTCCTGGCATACTTTTTCTTGTAGTAATTACAGTTATATCAGGATTTACACTTGATACCTCATCTATTATTCTCCTTGTTTTAGTGGCAATTCCTGAGAAATTATCAATAATATTTTGACACACTTTCCATGCAATATGCAGATTCTCAACGTCTCCCATTCCTTCAAGTAAAATATCCCCTTTTTTAACTTGAGTTCCAGAAGTTTTTGAATTAATTACATCTATATTTAATTTTCTAAATATTCTGGCTGCCTCTTCTGCACCACATAATATTGCATCTTCTCTAGTAAAAAATTTTATATTTCCCCTAATACCTTTAATCTCTAAAACTAAACTTGTCAAATCTATATAAGGTACATCTTCCTTAATAAACTTATCCAATGTTTCATCTGAAATATACATTTTGAATCCTCCAATACAATTTATTTTATTTAATTATAATCTATTAAAAATATATATCATAATTTGTAAAATATCAGTAAAACTTTATAAAATATTTAACAATGTCATCATATAGAATATAAAAATGAGATACTATCAAATTAACCTGATAGTATCTCATTTTAATCCAATTTTGAAGTACAATGTGGACATCTAGTTGCTTCTAATGGTATTTCACTTAAGCAATATTTACATTTCTTAGTATTGCTTGCCTCTTCCTCTTCTTTTCTACTTGTAAACCTAGTTATCTGCCTGATAACTATAAATATAGAAAAAGATATTATTAAAAAATCTATTATATTGTTTATAAATACACCATAATTCAATGTAGGAACCCCTGCTTTTTTAGCTTCGGCTATAGTATCAAAATGGCCATTTCCAAGGGTAATAAATAGATTGGAAAAGTCTACTTTTCCAATAAGCAAACCAACCAATGGCATTATAATATCACTTACAAGGGAAGAAACTATTTTACCAAATGCTCCACCAATTACTACACCTACTGCTAAATCTACTATGTTTCCTTTCATTGCAAATTTCCTGAATTCTTTTAACATAACCAACTACACCTCATTTAATCTTTAGTTATTCCACACGATATTGTCAATACTTTCAAAACCAAGTCCAGAAGTTCCGGGAATAGAAATGATGGATTTATCAAAAACCACACCTCCTTTTATTGGATCTGTCTTAGGTAAAATAGGTCCATCTAAATCAACTTTAGTAATAATACTCTTTGCTCCAGCCAGGTGTACAGCAGCTGTAACACTCAGCTTACTTTCAAGCATACATCCAATCATACATTGAACACCAAAGGTTTCAGCAATTGAGCATATCTTTAAAGCACTATGAATACCTCCTGTTTTCATAAGTTTAATATTCAACAAATCTGCAGCTCTATTTTCTATTATTTTAGCTGCATCTTCAGATGAAAACATACTTTCATCTGCCAATATAGGTATCAAAACATTATCAGTAACATATTTTAACCCTTCCATATCACGACATGAAACCGGCTGTTCTACAAATTCTACATCAATATTCATTTCTTCAATTTTTCTAATAATATTCACTGCTTCCTTTGGATTCCAACCTTGATTTGCATCCATCCTTAAAACAATATCATTTCCTACAGCACTTCTAACAGCCTTTATTCTCTCAATAT
Organism: Clostridium tyrobutyricum DSM 2637 = ATCC 25755 = JCM 11008; assembly: GCF_000359585.1. Taxonomy (GTDB): domain Bacteria; phylum Bacillota; class Clostridia; order Clostridiales; family Clostridiaceae; genus Clostridium_B; species Clostridium_B tyrobutyricum. The sequence continues at coordinate 53,427 of NZ_APMH01000027.1, forward strand.
CCATATCTATACCATTTCCAACTTTAATTTTAAGAATTTTATATCCTCTTTTTACTGCATCAATACTATCCGATGCCATTTTATCAGGAGTATCGATACTTACTGTAACGTCAGTTGTTATTTTGTCTCTGTATCCTCCTAAAAGTTTGTACAAAGGAGTATTATACAACTGACCAAATAAATCATAAACTGCAATATCTACAGCTGCTTTTGCACTTGAATTTTTAACAATACATCTATCTAAGTTTAGCATTATCCCCTCAATATTTTCAATATCCATTCCAATAATACAGGGCATTATATACTTTTCAATAGCATATTCGATTGAGCCAAGGCTATCACCTGTAATTACAGCAGTCGGAGCCGCCTCACCATATCCTGCATTTCCTGTATCGGTAATAATTTTTATAACTACATTTTTTAAATTTTTTACTGTTCTGAGTGATGTTTTAAAAGGTTTTTTAAGAGGAATATACATACTTCCTATTTTGAAATCTACTATTTTCATAAAATATATCTCCCAACTATTCAAATTATTTATTAAAATATATATTGTATTATATGCCTGCCTTTATAATAATCTTATATAATAACTTATGAATAATATTACTTTTGAGATATAAACTATATAAAATACAAAAATTATATTGTATAATTATTTAAAAAATATAGTATTATGTAAACTTAAAATCAATTTACAAGGAGTGATAAATTTGAAAAGATTTTTTAATTACAGTTATGGTATTGACAAGCTATCAAAACATCTCTATATTATAGGCTTGATACTTTTAATGTTTAGGCGTAGTTCTACATTTGGATTGGTGTGCATCGTATACAGTACATGGAGATGCCTTTCAAAGAACACTTATAAAAGACACCGTGAATTACAGTCCTATGAGAATTTTATTTCACCTTTAACCAAAAAATTTACTGATTTTATTAACTCAATAAATCAAAATAGACAATACAGAATTTTTAAATGCCCAAATTGTTCTCAGAAAATGAGAGTTCCCAGACATAAGGGTAAAATAACTATAACCTGTAAAAAATGTGGAACATCCTTCAAAGCAAAATCATAAGTTCTATTTATCGCCATTATTCACCTAATATAATTTATGATAGAATAAAATGTAAAGGCGGTGTTTACATTGGGAGAACGTAAAATATTCATTGCACTTTTTAAATTACTGATCTTTGCATTTTGGATTGTTTTTCAATTTATCGTACTGTCAGTAATTTATAATATATTTGATATATTTTTTATTTATTATTTTATTCTCTTCGAAGCAATAAGTGCTATTGCAGTAGTTCATTTAAATTATAAAGATGAAAATACGTCCTACAAAATAAGCTGGGTAGTATTAATACTTTTGATTCCAGTAATTGGAGTAATCCTTTATATATTATCGAGAATAGGTATAATACGTAACTTTAGTAGGGTAACTAAAATAAGCCTAAATAAAGAACTATTACCTAGGGAAAATACAAATATGTTAAAATCCTTACGAGGTAAAAATATAACAAGATATAACGAAATCAAGCTTATTAAAAATATTAGTGGATATACTTGTTATGAAAATACAGATATTAATTATTTTTCATGTGGAGAACTAATGTATGAAAATCTTATTCAAGAGCTAAAAAAAGCCAAAAAATTTATTTTTCTTGAATTCTTTATAATTTCAAAAAGTAGCATGTTAGATGAAATTCTTGAAATTTTGAAGCAAAAGTCCCATGATGGAGTAGAAATAAGAATATTAGTTGATTATATAGGTTCATTTTTTGTATTACCAGGTGACTTTAAAAAAATTCTCAGGGAAAATAATATACAGTTTAAAATGTTTAATCCAGTAAAACTTCTCCTTAATATTATGCTTAATTATAGGGATCATAGAAAAATTGCAATAATTGATGGAAGAATAGCCTTTACTGGTGGAATAAATATTGGAGATGAATATATAAATAGATATAAAAAATATGGCTACTGGAAGGACATGGCTATTTCATTAGAAGGTAATGCTGTTTACAGCTTTACCGTAATGTTTCTAAAAATGTGGGAGTCAATAACAAAGAAAAATGAAAATTTTAAAAACTATAAGTTCACACATACTATTCAAAATAGTCCAGGACTCATAGTACCATATGCAAGTGAACCTGAAAAATTGGATAGTACTGCAGAAGATATATATTTAAATATTATAAACAGTTCCAAAAATTATATCTATATTACTACTCCTTATCTTGTTATAAGTTATGAAATGATGTTATGTTTATCATTAGCATCAAAACGAGGGGTAGACGTAAGAATAATAACACCTTTTATTCCAGATAAAAAAATTGTGCAAATTCTTACAAGATCTCATTATGATAAACTACTGGATGCAGGAGTAAAAATATACGAATACACACCTGGATTTATTCATGGCAAGGTTATGTTATCTGATGATGAATGTGCTGTAGTAGGGACAATAAATATGGATTATAGAAGTCTGTATCTTCATTTTGAATGTGCTGCATACATGTACAACGTGCCCATAATAAAGGATATTCATAAAGACTTTATTGAAACTATATCAGTATCACAAAGGATAGAAAAGCATATATGGGAAAAAAGAAATTTTTCTAAAAAAATTATGGAATCAATCCTAAAACTATTTGCCCCATTAACATAATATATAATAGAGGACTTGTTAATTAGATTTGTTTCTAAATCACAAGTCCCTATTTTTAATATATACTGCTAATATATTATTCTAAATTGTCATATCTTAAAAAATTCCAAATAATTAATCATAAAATAAATATTCATATTCTATACTATTATCTTTTGTGTATTTTTGTCAAATATATGAATTTTACTTGAATCTACAATTAACTCCATCTTATCCCCCAATTCAGCATTTACTATACCATCTATCCTGGCTGTTATTCTAATTTGATTTTTAGATAAATATATATAAGTTTCTGCTCCCATAATTTCTGTTAGATCAACATTAAACTCTATTATACATTCCTCGCCTTTATATCCTTTAGGAAAATCTATGTGTTCAGGTCTTACTCCTAGTATCACATCTTTATTAACATATCCTTTATGTTTCAGAAGTCCAGACATATTGTCCTGTAAAATTATTTTTTGCCCGCCAAATAGAGCTGTAAGTTTTTCACCTACATATTCCAACCTAGCGTCTATAAAATTCATCTGTGGGCTTCCAATAAATCCTGCTACGAACATGTTCACCGGATGATTATATATTTCCCTTGGAGTATCCACCTGCTGTATGATCCCATCTTTTATAACAACGATTCTTGTACCTAGGGTCATTGCCTCTGTTTGGTCATGAGTAACATATATAAATGTAGTTTCCAACTTTTTATACAATTTTGATATTTCCGTTCTCATCTGAACTCTCAATTTGGCATCCAGATTTGACAAAGGTTCATCCATCAAAAACACTTTTGGATTTCTGACAATGGCCCTTCCCATAGCAACCCTCTGCCTTTGCCCGCCTGACAATTCTTTTGGCTTTCTATTTAGCAAGCTAGCTATATCCAGTATATCAGCTGCTTTTTTAACTTTTTCTTCTATTTCAGATTTTGATATACCTCTCATTTTAAGACTGAAAGCCATATTATCATATACAGTCATATGCGGATATAATGCATAGTTTTGGAAAACCATGGCAATATCCCTGTCCTTTGGTGTCACTTCATTTACAAGTCCATCGCCTATATACAATTCTCCCCCTGTTATTTCCTCGAGTCCTGCAATCATCCTAAGCACAGTGGACTTTCCACAGCCTGAAGGACCTACAAATACTATAAATTCCTTATCCTTTATTTCCAGATTGAAATCCTTAATTATTTCAACATTTCCTGGATATGTTTTACGCATATGTCTTAATGATAAACCCGACATTTCATCATACTCCTTTCTATAAAAGACTATTAGCCAAATAACTTTTTAAGTATATTTGGGTAATTTGTTATAATACCATCTATGCCCAATTCAATAAGCTTTTTCATCTCATCTTCCTTGTTTACAGTATAGACATTTATAAGTATCCCGCTTTTTTTAATGTCGTGAACCACATCTTGATTCATAACCAGAGAAAATAGTGGATGGAGTGCATCTGCACCCATCTGTTTTGCATATTCTTCTGGTTTACAAATAGGTGAACCATACAACAGTCCTGTTCTTATGCTACTGTCATACTGTTTCACTCTCTTCATGGACTGATGATTAAAAGAAGATATTATTACATTCTTTTCTAAACCATACTCATATATTTTATTTATTGTATCTTTCTCCAAATTATTGTAATTTACAACGTCATTCTTTAGTTCCAGATTTAAAAGCAAGTTTTTGTTCTTCATAAAATTCAGCAACTCATCTAGATTGGGAATTTTCTCTCCTTTTCCTGCATCAAATTTTCTTATTTCATCATAAGTATAGTCTTTTATAAACCCAGATCCATTGGTAGTTCTATCTATAGTTTCATCATGACATATAACTATAATACCATCGGAAGTCATATGGAGATCTGTTTCTATACCATCTGCACCTACCTCTACTGCTTTTCTGAAAGCCATCATGGTATTTTCAGGATACTTGCCGCTGAATCCTCTATGGGCAATATTTAAAGTCCTATTCATATAATAATATCTCCCTTTTAATTTATACATTATTTTTGATTATTCTGATTATATTCTTTTATAGCTGAATTTATACTATCTGCAGATTTCTTCAAAGTTTGTTCCGGTGTTTGTTTATTCTGAAGCATCTGTTCTATATTAGCTTCAACAGTCTGTCTTGCTTCAGGGAATACTGACATAAGTGCTCCTTTGGCTGTTGAAGGTGAGGAATGAAGCTGATTTATAGCAGTCTGGAATTGTGGTTTGCTCTTTAAATTGTCTTTCATAAGTTGTGAGTTATAAGCCTTTTTAGTTACAGGAAAATATCCTGTCTTTGTAGCCCAATAAGCCTGTTCATCAGGTGATACCATATATTTTATGAACTCCCATGTTGCCTTTTCTTTTTCAGTATCTTTGCTATCAAGTGCCCAAAGTGAAGCTCCGCCTATGGAAACTCCTCCATCTTTTATACCATCAAATGATGGTAAAGCTGCTGTTCCAATTTCAAACTTTTGTCCAACTCCACTAAGTGCAGCAGACAATCCTGCGGTGGAATCAACATACATTGCAGTCTTTCCTGCTATAAATGCATTAGCCGTATCGTCTGTTTTCCTTCCAAAGTTTCCTGCATTACCTGATTTAACTAGTTTGTTCCATTCACTCAATACTTTAAGTCCTGATCCATTTTTCTCAAATTCAGTTGCTGTTGGAGCTGCCTTTCTACCATTATCATTATTGACATATGCCTGACCTTGCTTAGTTATAAATTGTTCAAAGAACCAACCGTATATAGCCATTGCATATCCATATTGAGTAACTTTTCCAGAACTATCTTTTTTAGTCAATTTTGCTGCTGCACTTTCAAGCTCTGAAAATGTTTTAGACCAGCTAGTAAAAGTCAATAGAAA
>NZ_APMH01000028.1 GCF_000359585.1 Clostridium tyrobutyricum DSM 2637 = ATCC 25755 = JCM 11008
GTTATAACCACATTATACAAGGAGGAAATTTATATGGATTATTTATCTTATTCAAAAAATTATCTTATGAACACTTACGGCCAGTTTCCCGTGGTATTTACCCATGGTAAAGGCTGCAAACTTTACGACACTGAAGAAAAAGAATATTTGGATCTTACTTCAGGAATAGGAGTATCATCTTTAGGCTACGGAAATGAAGAATGGATTAAAGCCGTAACTGATCAGGCAAAAAATCTAGCTCACATTTCAAATATATTTTTAAATATACCGGAACTTACATTGGCCAAAAAACTTACTGAAGCAAGTGGTATGAGCAAAGTATTCTTTGGTAACTCTGGAGCAGAAGCAAATGAAGGATCAATTAAACTTGCACGAAAATACAGCTACTTGAAATATGGAAAAGGAAGAAGTACAATACTTACTCTTAATAAAAGCTTCCACGGAAGAACTATAACTACATTAAAAGCTACAGGACAGGAAAAATTTCACAAATATTTTGATCCTTTTACTGAAGGTTTCAAATACACCGATGTAGATGTAAAATCTCTTGAAGCTGCCATAGATCCGACAGTTTGTGCAATCATGATGGAGGCAATTCAAGGTGAAGGTGGAGTGTATCCTCTACCTAAAGAATTTATAGATAAAGTATTTGAAATAAGCAAAAAAAAGGACATACTTGTTATATTCGATGAAGTTCAATGTGGCATGGGGAGAACAGGAAAATTATTTGGATATATGAATTACGGAGTAGAACCAGATATAGTGTCAACCGCAAAGGGATTGGCAGGAGGTCTTCCTATTGGAGCTGTACTATGTAACAAGAAACTTGAAAATACATTTGTTCCAGGAGATCACGGTTCAACATTTGGAGGAAATCCTATTAGTACGGCTGGAGCAAATTGTGTAGTTGATACATTGAAAAAGCCGGGATTTTTAGATGACGTAGCTAAAAAGGGAGCTTTTATTAAGAACTTCTTTAAAAAGGCTTCTTCTAAAAATGTATTGGAAATTAGGGGAATTGGACTTATGCTCGGAATTCAACTAAACTCGGAAAAATCCTCTGAAGTTCAGAAAAAGGCTTTAGAAAATGGTATTCTCGTGCTAACTGCAGGGTCTAGTGTAGTTAGACTACTTCCTCCTCTTGTTATTTCAGAACAAGAACTAGAATCTGTATTGAGTTCATTAGTTAAAATTATAGATGAAATTTAATAAAACTATTGATTTATAATACTGCATATAATATAATAAATTATATCAAACGATATTAATTGTTATTTAACATCGTTTTTGATTAAGTACTGTGATATGGTGCATATCCTTATTTAATCACACTACCCCCTATATATTGTTTTTGTTTACTCATGACAAAATAGAGAATAGATAAATTCTATTCTCTACTTTTTTTAATTAAATAATTCCGTATTATCAATAGATTTTTTCACTAATTCGTCAATATCCAAAATACTTTCAGCTTTTTTTATTTCTTCAAGCCGTGGTTTTGTTTTTGGATGTTTAGGTACAAATATAGTACAGCAATCTTCATATGGAAGTATAGATGTATTATAGGTTCCTATTTTTCTAGCTGCGTCCATTATATCAACTTTATCCATGGCAATTAATGGTCTGAATACAGGTCTGTCTGCAGTATCGTTGCTTACTACAAGTCCTGCCATAGTCTGACTTGCAACCTGACCTATACTCTCTCCTGTAGTTACAGAATCCACATCATATTTCTCTGCAAGTTTGCATGCTATTCTCATCATAAATCTTCTCATTATTATGGTAAGTTCATCTTCCCTGCATTTTTCAATTATCTGCATCTGTATTTCAGTAAAAGGTGCTACAAAAAGATTTATACTTCCTGTATAACTTTTTAATATGTTTGCAAGATCTTTTACCTTTTCCTTTGCTCTTTCACTAGTATATGGATGACTGTGAAAATAAACGCAATTTAATATGACTCCTCTTCTTGCCATCATATATCCGGCTACCGGTGAGTCTATTCCACCTGAAAGCATAAGCATTGTACTTCCATTAGTTCCATATGGCATTCCGCCTTCTGCTTTTATCCTTTCTGAATAAACATATGCATTATCTCTTATTTCTATATTGACTAAAAAATCAGGTTTTTTTACATCTACTGAAATATTTTTAGTATTTTCCAATATGTACGCCCCTATCAATCTACTAACTTCCATAGAATTTATAGGGAATTTTTTATCCGCCCTCTTTGTAACAACTTTAAAGGTATTTCCAATGCATTTAAGTGCACATGTAAGAGCCTGCTTTTTTATACTTTCCATATCTCTTGATATCTCATAAGCTATACACACTTCAGATATACCAAAAACTTTTTTCATCCTATTTACGCCTTCATCTATATTTTCACATTCTATAAACCAGCGGCCTTCATCTTTTACAAAATCATATTCCACTCCTTTCATCACATTTTTTATATTGTTCATAAGTTTTCTTTCAAATTTTCCCTTGTTTAATCCTTTTAAAAATATCTCCGGTGCATATTTAACTAATATCAACTTTCTCATATTTTAATTCTCCTTAAAAATTTTAAAGATTTATCCAGTACTTCCATAGTATAATCAATTTCTTCTTTTGTATTAAATTGACTAAAGCTAAATCTTATAGTACCCCTTATCTCTTCTCCAGTTAATCCAATGGCCTTTAACACATGGCTTTCTTTATTATCCCTGGCTGAGCAGGCAGAACCTGTAGAAACAAATATGCCCTTGTCCTCCAGCATATGTAAAAGTACTTCTCCCCTAACTCCTGAAAATGAAACACTTAAAACATATGGTGAATAAATATGTCCATTGCTGTTTATCCTAACATCGGGAATGTCTTTTAGCTTATCTATAAAATAACCCTTTACTTTACTTACCTTTTTAAAATTGTCCCCATATGTTTTATATGTAATCTCTGCTGCCTCTGCAAAACCAGCTATAGCTGCCAGATTTTCAGTTCCAGACCTAAATCCTCTTTCTTGTCCCCCACCGTATATAAGCGGTTTGGGCCTTAATCCACTTTTTAAATAAGCTATGCCTATTCCTCTAGGTCCATGTATTTTATGTCCACTTACAGAAAGCAAATCTATACTGCATCTTTTTACATCTATTTTATACTTTCCATATCCTTGAACTGCATCTACATGAAATTTTACTCTACTGCTCTTTTCTTTTAGAGCTTTTCCTATATTTTCTATATCCTGCAAAATCCCAGTCTCATTATTAGTATGCATTATACTTACCAGAACTGTTTCTTTGTTTACATTTTTCAAAAGTTCATCTATGTTTATTCTACCAGTCTTATCTACATCTAAATATGTAACCTTTATACCCTGGCTTTCAAGATATTTGCATGTATTTATAACACTTGGATGCTCTATTTTAGTAGTTATTATATGTTTACCTGCGCTTAAAAATCCCCTTATAAGAAAATTATTGCTTTCGCTTCCACCTGATGTAAATATTATTTCATCCCTGCTGCAATTTAAACTATGGGCTATTATATCTCTGCATTCATCTATTTTTCGTTCAGCATTCATTCCAATAGAATAAGCTGAAGATGGATTTGCATAATAATTTTTCATCGTATATGCCATAATATCCATAACCTCTGAATATGGTTTTGTAGTGGCACTGTTGTCAAAATATGCTTCCAATTTATTCACTCCTATTTCATGTTGAATTAAATAAAACTCAGTATAGTCAATAATACATATAATATCACAATTAAACAACATAACAAAATTTATTTTAATTTTTTATACAAAATATCTAATAATAAATAAATATGTGCAAATACTAAATCCAGTTATAAAATCTAGAAAAAGGAGCATTTCAGCATGAGACTTAAAAATATTGCATGGTATTTTGTGATTTCACTGTTAACAATAAGCATACTGTTTAGTCCAATAAAAGTTATGGCAAAAAATAATCCTTCAAAATTAATTTATTTAACTTTTGATGATGGACCAAGTGAAACAGTTACAAATAACATACTTGATATTTTAAAGCATGAAAATATAAAAGCCACATTCTTTGTAATAGGCTATAAATTTGAAGGAAGAGAAGATGTTTTAAAAAGAATAAAAGAGGAAGGGCACAGCATAGGTCTTCATACATTCACTCACGATTACAAAAAAATATATGCAAATGAGGCTTCATTTATAGATGAAATGAATAAATCTGGAGTTGAGTTAAAAAACATAATAGGATTTTCGCCTAAAATAATAAGATTTCCTTCAGGAAGCAAAGATCATCTAAATCCAAACCTCTTAGATAAATTGCACTCATGCGGATATAAAATATTTGATTGGAATTTATGTTTGTCCGACGGTATAAACTATAATACCCCTGTAAACAAATTATATACTGAAGGTACAAAAAAATGTATAAATCCAAACAAGATATTTTTACTGGCACACTGCAGTGGAGAAAATAAAAATACCTGTGAAGCACTTCCTAAAATAATTAAACACTATAAAGAATTAGGATATGAATTTAGAACAATTACAGAAAAAACTCCTGAATATCACTTTAAAATATCCAGATAAATATTACAAGCTTCAAAAAAGTTTAAACTCTTCTGAAGCTTGTAATTAATTTATACCATTTAATTTGTCAGTTGTCAGATCCCATTCATATACTTTTCCATTGGATTTGTCAACATAATACCAACCACTGGTGGCAATATGATCTTTCATACTATCAAAACTATGTATAACATAATATTCTACATTATCCCTTGTTGTATCATGATCAAATGTAACTTTAGTATTGGAGTTTTTCTGTTTCAAAGATTGTTCAACTAATTGAACTGCCTTGTCCTGTGTTATTTTATTATCTGTTTCAGTTTTATTTTCTTTGATATCTTTAACGTTATCTGCGGGTTTCTCAGTATTTTTTGTTTTTGGGACATCTGTGTTAGTATTATTCTCACTACTTGTGTTTTCATTAGTATCTGATGATTTATCCTCTTTCTTAGGCTTGTTTACCTCCGTGTTGGTACTCTGAGTACTTTTAGCATTTTCAGAATTATGCTTCTTTGTATTATAGGCATAATATACTCCAAGAACTACTACTAAAATTATTACTACTGAAATTATTATATTTCTACTCTTATGCACTAAATCTCCTCCATATTAAAAATAACTATTTTTTCGCATGTTACATATATAATTGAATTCACAGAATTTGCACTTGGATCTATATACCTCTTTATTAAAATTACAATTGAAATCATAAGAATTAATAGTATCTATTAATTTTTTTAAATATTTTTCACCTTCAGAATGTTTATGCTCTGAATACTTTATATTTAAAATATTACCAGCATACTGAGGCTGCCAAAAAGTCATGGATATATCTTCAAATTTTGTATTAATCCCAAATAATTTCTCTGCATTTTCAGATATTACATATAGATATACAAGAGTCTGTATTCTGTTTTCCATTTCTTGAAGTGAAAGTTTTCTATTTTCCGTCTTCCAGTCATAAATTTCAATTTTTCCGCCAGGTTTTATTACTATAAGATCATATTTTGCCTGAAGTTTTATAATATGCGACTTCATCTTTATTTCATACTCCGTTAAATATGTATTTTCATCATATAATAAAAATGTTTCTTTCAAGGAATCAACCCATTTAGATAAATTTTGATTTTTATCTAATTTTCCTATAGGAAGTCTGGAAAAATATCTTTCACATATCAAATGGAAATATAGTCCTATTTCTATATTATCATAATATCCACTTTCTATAAAGTCATCTCTTTTCCATGATATGTTGTCTATATATTTAAATTTAAACTTCATAGGACATGTTCTAAAAATATTCAGGGAAGTTTGACTATAATAAAAATATTCTAATTTTCTAATATCCAGAAAAATCACCACATTTCTTATCTGCAAATTTTTTTATTATTTTAAAATATTCAGATGGAAGATCTTTTTTTGATTTATCATAATGTGCCATACATATAAGATATCGTTTAGCCCTCGTTACTGCCACATAAAGAATTCTTATCTTTTCACATAATATTTCAATCCGCGACTGAACAATAGGATCTGATATAATTTCATTACCTAATATTTTCTCTATTTCTGCCTTTCCAAGTGCTGTAGGATTTTTAAATTCATCTTTGAAAAAATAGTATTCAGATCTAAATTTGCCACTAAGTGAAGAAGGATAGGTGTAATTGTTAAGATAAAGTAAAAATACGCAATCCCATTCAAGTCCTTTGGATTTATGATAAGTTGAAACTGCTACTTTTTCAGGATTCGGTTCATATCCATTCACGCTATAAATGACTTCGGACATATGCCTGAATACAGGATTCTTTATATCTAAAAGTTGTTCTGAAATCATATCAAGAGTAATATTGGGATTTTGAAATCTTTCATACTTTATATAAGAAGCTATTAATTGAAGCATGGCGCTGTCTTCGGAATTAAACCTAAATACATTTTCTATATATAATAACAGGCTTAGAATATCCTTATTGGAATTTTCCAGAATGTTCTTTAGCTTATAACAAACATCTACAAGAGTATTAGTCATTTTCTCATCTATCTTTTTTAATTTATTTACAGTGCTAATTCTAAATTCGTTTTCTGAAATCATATATTCTACACTTGATTTTGAAATACATTCTATTATTTTATCCTTTTTTTCAATATCTCCATCAATAATTTCATATATGATATCTTTAAATTTATCTATACTATCTGGTTGAGCTAAAAATGCAAGCAGTTTTCCTAATATATTTGTAATTTTAATTTTTTGACCTGACGTGCTGGATAATTCATCACAATCTATATGATTTTTTATAAGTTCTTGAGATATTTCAGATACATGTTTATTGAATGGTACAAGTACTGCTGTAGTCATATCAGGATGTTTTTTCTTAAAATTAATTATAGCTCTTACAGTAGACTCTTTTTCTTTTTCCCAGGAACTCATACAATAGGTCTTAATCCCATACTCAGTCATTTGTGGATTTTTTAAAGCATCCATATCTTCCATAGGCTTTATAATTTGATTTTTCAAAGCATTTCTGCAATTTTTTTCACTATGATGTTTTTGGGTATATTCAACTATATAATTGGCTAGATCTATTATTTCCCTACTGCTTCTTCCCGCCATATTCATAATGTATTTTTTATCAGCAGTATCTATAAAGTCTTCAAAATACCTTGGATTTGATGAAGTAAAACTTCCCATTATACTCTGATTTAAATCTCCAACTCTAACTAAATTATTATTACTGCCACTTTGGGAAATCAAGGATAATATATTATATTGTATCATATTGGAGTCCTGGCATTCATCTTCAAATACAAAATCATATTTATTTTGAAATTTTATTTTTAAATTTTCATCTGTCTTCAATGCACTATATGCCAGCACGATTATATCCTCATAATCCACGTATCCATTTAATTTAAGCAATTTTTCATAATCTTTATAAATATAATTTATAATTTTAACTATACTATTGTTCCCTAAAATCTCTGAACTTTCATCTATTTTATCACATGATATAGAATTCAATTTCAATTCACTTATAATTATTTCTATTACAGAAACGAAATTCTTCCACCAATATATTCCCTTTTCTTGGTATTTCTTGATTCCATAATCATTAAGCAAATTTTTAAATGTATTTTCCCCTCCTCGCCTTCTCCATAAATCTATACATCTATCAATATAAATTGACTTGTTGATATCATCCAAAACTTTTATATTTTCATCTAATCCAACTACATCCGGCCTTTCTTGAATTATTTTCATAGCCAGGCTGTGTATTGTCATTACTTCATAACTTCTACTTGAGTGTATTCCATGGCTTTCCAATACTTGAGAGATTCTGCTTTTGAAATTATTTACCGCACTATTCATATAAGTTACTATCAGAACTTTTCCTTTATCTGATTTTTTTTCTATTATTTTAGATGCCAAGTGGGATACAATAAAAGTTTTTCCCGCACCAGGTACTGCCGAAACAGCCATAGTTCCGCCATTGTATTCAAGTATGGGAATCTGATCTTCTCTAAATCTCATAATATTTCACCTTTTCTTAAATTTGTAATGAGCATCATTCACCAGTTATTAGATTATAAAGGAGTCCCCTCTGTTCATATCCATTTACAGAATATTCACTTCCATACAAGTATATACTTTTGCTGCACTTTTTAATTAGAGCTTTTGTCAGCAATTTCAAGAGATGCAATCTATTTTTTTCTTCTATTTGTTCTGTGTATATATATCCATTTTCCCAGTTTGCTTTAAATAAATAGCTATTTGAAAATTCTTTTATATTTCTTGGACACCACATATTACTTTGAATATCTGTCCATATTTGTACAGAACACTTCATGTTACTTGTTAAAAAACTATAAGGGGTACCTATAATTATCCCTCTATCCTCAATATGCATTTTTTCAATATCATATCTAGAATAGAAATCCATTGCCTCTCTTCTCACAAAATCTATAAATTTTTGCTGTGGATTTTCTATAGTTTTGAAGTTTTTTAAACTTGATATGAATTTTTCTGAAAATTCGCTTAAATTTTTACATATGCCTATATTTTGTTGTGAGTTATCAATATCTATTAATACATCAAGAAATACCAGCCTTATAATCCTTGATATATTTACTTCATTTTTTGCATATTTATATTTACACTTTTTTATAAAATCCAGAATGTGATAATATTTTATACTTGCATCACTGCCAATAAGATTTTTCATTTCATCAGGCAAATCTGTAAATTCTCCAAAATTCATGATATTTTCAACAAGTTTATATGCTTTTAATGCATCTATACCAAGAACGAAAGAAAAAAATCTTCTATAATCATCTTTAGTAAAATCATGCTTAATACATCCTATACACTTACTCAATATTATTATAATACTGATAATATATATATTATCAATAAGCCTGTTCTTTTTAGAAAGATTTTTTATATTTAAGGATTCAGATGCAAATCTTGTCTTCATCTCATAATTTAAAATGTCATCGTTAACTGGAGAGATAATACATATATCATCAGAATCAATCCCATTTTCCATAAGGTTAAACACCTTTTCTGATATCTTATTAATCATTTCACTTCTAAATATAGAGGATAAATCTATATGAACACTAGCACAATTCAACTTCAATGTATTGGAAAACAAATATAGATTATCGCTGCACAAAAAATGTTCCTCCAATTTCAATCTTTCCGAGCTTAACAACTTACATTTATCCAAATATTCTATATCTGCCCCATAATAATTGCAAAATCCTCCTTGTGGATTAAAAAACAAGTAGATATTTTCCGCCCTTTCCTGTATTAGTTCTAAAAGTTTTAATTGAGCTTTTGATATCTGGTCCACATCATCAACAATTAGATATTTTATGCTGCTTAAACGTTCTATATATATTTTATCATTTAAAAGATACTTATTATATAAATAAATAGCTATAGACATATCCATACTTCCCGAAGACAATAGACTTTTTGTATAATGCTCTATTATTTCATCCATATGTATGTAGTTATCTGTATTTTTATTTTCTTTAAGTCTTATTGAAGAATATATTGTTTTTCCTATATTTTTTAATTCTTTTAGAGAAAGTACTGAAATATTCATGCTATTTATAAATTCTTCTGCAATTTTTTTTGACTGTTCAGCTATATCTAAAAAATATCCTCTATTCTTTCTAAAATAATCAACTAACATTTCCATCATATATACAGCTGTATCTTGATATATAATTTCCGGTTTTATCATATATTCTTTGACTTCATCACAATTTTTCTCTACTATAGGCCAGTATTTTGTTAGTTCTTTAATTATAAAATTATTGTATGTATCTATTTTAAACTGTCCCCATAAATCAAATTGCATTTTACTTGTCCAGTCCACCTTCTGATGAGAATTAAGTACAAATACCATAATATTTTCACTTTTAATTTTTTCTTTTTCTATCATATTTATGTACTTTTCCTGGGCAAGAGTGGTTTTGCCGCTTCCACCTGTACCTTCTACAATTAAATTCTTTCCATGAAAATTATTTTCTAAAATTATATTTTTTAATTCACTATATTTTATTTTCATCACCCTCCCACCATAAATTCTTGTTTATGCAAAAAAAATCAGGGTCTATAACCCTGATTTTACAACATATTTAGTCTTCATACAATTTTTTTCGTGTCATTGGTAATTCATTATTCAATCCCTTGGTAAATAAAAATTGATGAACGTCCATTACCCCATAGTGGAATGATGCAGAACAAGCATTTAAATAGAGATCCCACATTCTTATAAATCTATCATCTTTAATTTTACTAACTTCGTCAAGAGCATTTTCAAAATTTTCAGCCCATATCTTAAGCGTTTTATAATAATGAAGTCTTAAACTTTCAACATCCACAAGATGAAGGTTATTATCAGCCATCAAACTTACAAGTTCTCTTATGGATGGAATATATCCACCTGGGAATATATATCTTTTTATCCACTCGTTTACTTCTGATTCTGTTTGTGCAGTTATACAGTGAAGAAGTGATACTCCTCCCTGTACAAGCATTGAATTTACACCCTCCATATAATAGTGCAAATTTTTTCTTCCTACATGTTCAATCATTCCTACACTTACTATTCTATCAAATTTTTCTTTATTTTTTACTAATTCTCTGTAGTCTGATAATCTTACTTCTACTTTATCTTCTAAATTATTTTCCTTTATTCTCTGTTTAACCTTGCTGTATTGTTCTTCACTTAAAGTTATACCAACAGCATTAACTCCATACTGTTTTGCAGCTGCTATTATAAGTTCACCCCAACCGCATCCTATATCAAGAAGCCTTTGCCCTTCTTTCAAATCCATTTTTTTCAATATATGATTTACTTTATTTATCTGTGCATCATATAAAGAGTCATCTTCATTTTTAAAATATGCGCAGGAATAAGTCATGGTTTTATCCAACCAAAGACTATAAAAATCATTTCCTACATCATAGTGATATTGTATATCTTCTCTACTCTTCTTAATCGTATTTGGAATTACCTTGTATAATCTTGAAAATGCTCCAGCATTATGTAAAAAACTTCCATTGCTTTTATAAACAGATTCAATAATTTCCCTAATATTTCCCTTAAAATCAAGGGTTTTATCCATATATGATTCCCCAAGTGTTAAAAATGGGTCTCTTAAAATTTTCTTTTTAGGAATATGAGAATTGAATATAATTTCAAATTTAGGTTGTCCATCGCCATAGTCTTCCTCAGTTCCATCCCAATATCTTACTTTAACGGGATCTGAAAATGCTCCTTTAAGAAATTTTCTATAAAATATTTTATCTAAATCCATTACTTTCTTCCTACCTTTCAATTAACATATTACTATCAAATAAAATAAAGAATTAGATATATATCTAATTCTATTAAGCCAATGCAATTTAAAATTGTTAATAATTGGTGCAGATGAAGGGAGTCGAACCCCCACGCCAAAGGCGCTAGATCCTAAGTCTAGTGCGTCTGCCAATTCCGCCACACCTGCACAAAAGTAAAATATATAATTAATAGCCTAATAGCTAAAAATATGGTGGCTCACCGGGGAATTGAACCCCGGACAACATGATTAAAAGTCATGTGCTCTACCAACTGAGCTAGTGAACCATTCTGGCTGGGATGGCAGGATTTGAACCTACGAATGATGGAGTCAAAGTCCATTGCCTTACCACTTGGCTACACCCCAAAATATTTTGTGTATCACACATTTATAGATTTTACTCCAGGGTACCTCTAAAGTCAACACCTTTTTGAAAAATTTTTAGCTTAAATACCAATATTAATGTAAAAAACATCAATTATGTAGTAATATATAAGAAAATATAAAAGGAGGAATTAATCTTATGATACGCTACAGTACTGTTGATTCTAAAAATAAAAGAGAAATTGTACTTTTAAAATCATCACCATGTATATGGGGAAAATGTTCCTTTTGCGATTATATAGATGATAATGATTTAGATATTAACAAGAATATTTATTTAAATAAAACTATATTAAAAAATGTTACAGGAAAATACAACTCCCTAGAAGTAATAAACTCAGGCAGCTGTTTTGAATTGCCAAAAGAAACTTTAACTGATATAAAGTATGTATCAACTTCCAAAAATATAAAAAAATTATTTTTTGAAAGTCACTGGTTATATAGAAACAGGCTTCATGAATTTAAGAGTCTCTTTAACATTCCCATAATATTTAAATGTGGTATAGAGTCATTTGACAATGACTTTAGAAACACATTTTTAAATAAAGGGGCGATATTTTCCAGTCCCCAGGAAGTAGCAAAGTATTTTAAATCCATATGTCTTTTAGTAGGAATTAAAGGTCAGACAAAAGACATTATAAAAAGGGATATTGAGTACTTACTTAAATACTTTGAATATGGATGTGTAAATGTATTTATAGAAAATTCCACAAATATAAAAAGAGATGAAAACCTGGTGAATTGGTTTTATGAAAATTTTTCTTTCCTTCAAAATGAAAGAAATATAGAAGTTCTCTGGAATAATACTGATTTTGGTGTTGGTTAAATATTAGAATTCCCTCATTTATCTCAATGAGGTGAATTCCAGCATTTTTTCTGCCTCTTTACAAGGCATTGGTTTTCCGAAATAGTAGCCCTGAATTTTGTTGCATCTTTTTTCTCTTAATGATATAAATTGTTCTTCAGATTCCACTCCTTCTGCTACTACATCAAGTTTCATTATATGAGCAAGATTTATTATACTGTCTACTATTATATTTTCATAAGAGTATTTGCATATTCCATCTATGAAAGTTTTATCAATCTTAATAGTGTTTATAGGTAAACTTTTCAGATAATTCAGTGAAGAATATCCGCTTCCAAAATCATCCAATGCAATTCTTATTCCCATTCTCTTCAATTCATCAATAACACCACAGCTTCTCTCAAGAGATTCCATTACTACACTTTCTGTTATTTCAAGTTCGATTAAATTGGTATCAACTCCCGTTTTCTTAATTACTCTCTTAATCATATCAACAAATCCATTTTTCCTAATTTGAACTGGTGAAACATTTATGGATATAAAATCATAATCATATCCTTTATTTTTCCACTGCATAATTTGAAAACATGCTTTTTCAAAAACCCATTCTCCTATGGATGTTATAATTCCCGTCTCTTCTGCCAAGCTTATAAATTCTCCCGGCATAACCCATCCTAATTTAGAACTATTCCATCTAATAAGTGCTTCAAAACCAACTACTTTATTATTACATACTTCTACCTGAGGTTGATAATACAATTCAAATTCTTCATTTTTTATGGCCTTTCTCAATTCCTTTTCCATTTCACTCTTAATCAATATTTCATCATACATATAATTTTCAAACATTATATAGGAATTCTTTCCATTGGATTTAGCTTTGTTTAAAGCTATATCCGCATTTCTCATCATGACAGTTGCATCTTTACCGTCCTTTGGATATACCGTCATACCTATACTTACTGATATTGGTACTTCAATATCATCCAAATCCCATACATCACATAGTGAATGGAGTAAATATTTAGCTTCTGTATGTAAATTAATTTTATGATTTTCTAGTTTTTTAAGAATCAAAAACTCATTTCCGTAATTTCTAGAAACTATATCATTGCTATACAATTTCCTTATAGTATTCCCTATCTTTTGCAAAAGCCTATCTCCATATTTATAACCAAGTATGTCATTCACATTTTTAAAATTTGATAACTCTACATGAAATAATATAAAACTTCTTTCAGGATATGATTCAATACTCTTTTTCATTTCCGTTTTCAAGTAATTACAATTTCCCAATCCTGTAAGTTCATCGTAATATGCCATTTTAACCATAGTATTATAATTTGATTCAAGTCTTTTTTTGCTTTCAAGCAATTCACTATATTTACTATATGTTCTTATGTTTTTATTTATAATATACGATATATTGCAAAAATACTCTATTATTTTTGCAATTACTTCTTTTGAAAAGCAAGGTATATGTTTTACTACATCTACAATATCATTTTGATGAGCCTTGAAATCACTAATTTCTCCGCTCAAATACTTTAAATTAAGTTTTTGATACAATATAGGAGAGGTAAACATTATAGCTACAGTATTATTATCTATATATATAGGAACACCAAAATACATCAATCCAGTTTTACTTTTAAAAATACCATATTTTCTGTTTTCTTTAATTTGTTTCACAATATTTTCATCATATTTTTTAAATCCAAAGTCCGTTAAAGGCCTAAACTCTGGATGCTTATAAAAAGTTTTTTCCCTATACTTTATCAAACATTTTATACCCATTAAACTATAAAAACTGTGAAGTAAAGTTTTAACTTCATATGAATCAATAACCTTTGAGAAATTAGATTCCATAATTTACACCAACTTTTATATATATTGTGAATAATCTCAATTCAATTTCAAATTTTTCAATTTTCCATTAAAAACTTCTCCTATAGAAAATCCTTCTTCGCTATTATTAGTATATTCACTATAATCTTCTTTAGAAGTATTTTCTGCATCCTTTATACTTAAAGATATTTTCTTTGCATTAGAATCTATGCTTAATATTTTTACATTTACATTATTTCCAACTTGAAGTACATCTTCAGGTTTTGCAATATGTTCATCTGATATTTCAGAAACATGCACTAAGCCCTCTACCCCCGGTTCAATTTGTACAAAAGCCCCTATATTTATAATTTTTACGATCTTTCCCTTTATAATGTCGTCTATTTTATACTTTTTATCAATATTATCCCATGGATTAGGGGTTATATCTTTTAGGGAGAGTGAAATTCTGGATTTTCCTCTGTCTATATCCAATATATACACTTCTACTTCATCTCCAATGGAAACTACATCCGAAGGATTTTTTACTCTTTCCCACGAAAGCTCCGATATATGTATCAAGCCTTCTACTCCGCCTAAATCTACAAAAGCTCCAAATTTCATCAATTTAGTTACTTTCCCCTTTACCTTATCACCAGGCTTGATTTTATTCAAAGTATCATTTTTCTTTTCTTCAAGTTCAACTTCTTCTACCTTTTTTCGTGACAAAACTATATTATTTTTTGCTTCATTTATGTCTATTATTCTTACTTCTAGTTTTCTATCTACAAATTCATTTAAATTTTCTACATACTTTACAGAAAGTTGAGATGTTGGTATAAATCCTCTAATTTCACCTAAGTAAGCTGCAACTCCTCCTTTTACTACTTCTTTTATCTTACATTCAACATTCTCTTCATTTTCAAATGCATTTTTTAAATTATTCCAATGTATTTTTTTGTCAGCCCTTATTTTTGATAAAATCAGAAGTCCCTCTTTATCATTAATTTTTTCTATATAAACGTCAATTTCATCACCTGGTTTAAACATTTCAGCCGGCTTCAAATTTTCCTTAGATATATCTTTTTTATTTAGTATACCATCATACATATATCCTATGTTTACAATTACATTCTCATCTGATATGGAAATCACTTTTCCAGAAACTATCTCTCCAATTTTAATATTGTCCATAGTTGAATTTATTCCATTGATATATTTATTCATTAGATTTTCTTCATTATTGGTCATTATTACACTCCTTGTCATTATTATGTTATACCTTAATTTTATCACAAATATGGATTATAAAATAGATGCTATTAATTATTGATATTGTTTCCATTTATTATATAAAGTATAATAAAGAATAATATTTATATAATTGGTAAAAATTCTATTAGTACGGACTGAAATTTATAATGGAGGTAATTACTTTATGAAAATTAGAGGTATAAAAATATCCATAATTGGTGCTGGTTTTGTAGGTTCGACTACTGCTTTCTCAATTATGAGTTCTGGCTTGGCTTCAGAAATAGTAATCGTAGATGTAAATAAAGATAAGGCTGAAGGAGAAGCAATGGATCTAGCTCACGGAGTGTCATTTGTAAAACCTGTTGATATAAAATCTGGCGATTACAAGGATACAGAAGAATCGAATATTGTTATAATAACAGCAGGTTCCGGTCAAAAACCTGGTGAAAGCAGATTGGATTTAATTAATAGAAATTATTCTATCTTTAAATCCATAGTACCTGAAGTTGTAAAATACAGCCCTAAATCTATACTTTTGGTAGTTTCAAATCCCGTGGATATACTGACTTACATAACCTATAAATTATCTGGATTTCCACCTGAAAGAATAATAGGTTCTGGTACCGTTCTAGACACCTCAAGACTCAGATATATGATAAGTGAAAATTTCAATATAGATGCAAGAAATATTCACAGCTATATAATAGGAGAACATGGAGATTCTGAAATAGCTACATGGAGTTCTACTTCTATTGCCGGAATACCTCTAGAACAATATTGCAATTTGATGGATGCCAGTTGCGATTCGGATTATCAGGATAGGATAATAAATAATGTAAGAAATGCAGCTTATGAGGTAATAGAACGAAAGGGATCAACTTATTTTGCTGTTGCTCTAGCCGTTAGACGAATTGTAGAAGCACTGTCAAGAGATGAAAATTCAATAATGACAGTTTCTGCACTATTTAGTGGTGAATACGATATAGATAATGTTTACATGGGCCTTCCTGCAGTAATAGGATCTGAAGGAATTCAAAAAACCCTCCGTGTTCCACTAAACAGTGCAGAAAAAACAGCTTTGCAAACTTCAGCTGATACACTAAAAGATATAATTGAAAAGTTAAATATTTAAAAGTTGACAGTAAAATCAATTACTGTCAACTTTGAGTTGCCAATTCTTTATATGATTTACGACCTGAAATTGACTCCGCACTTTTTACAGCTCTTATAATGGCCTTTTCCATTACTTCAGCAGCTAGAAATCCGACTGTACTTATATCTGCATCTACTTCATCTGTAGCCATGGTGAATATGGTATCTCCATCAAATACTGAATGTGCAGGCCTCATAGTTCTGCCATATCCATTATGCGCCATGGATGCAATCTTATTCATCTCTGATTTGTTAAATTTTCCATTAGTTATTACGGTTCCAATGGTAGTATTTCCACTAAATAAATTTCTCTTTTCATTATATCTATTCAACATTATTTGCTGGGTATTTGCAAAAGATCTGCCATCTTCTTTCAATGCCCCTGCTATTATTTTTCCGTTTTTGGGATCTATTATATCCCCAAGGCAATTAACTGCAACAACTGCACCTATTTTTAAATCTCCTACCTGGACAGCATAGGTTCCCAAACCACCTTTCATTGAATGTTCGGGTCCGAGTATCTTGCCTATAGTAGCACCTGTTCCAGCTCCTATATTTCCATTTTTACACACATTTATTTCTGAATTCTTACATGCTTCATAACCCATTGATTTGTCGGGCCTTATCCTATAATCTCCTACCACGAGGTCAAATAGTACCGCGCTACATACTATAGGTACCTTGGTAACAGTTACGTCAAATCCCACGTTCTTTTCTTCCAAATATTGCATAACGCCACCTGCTGCATCCAATCCAAATGCACTTCCTCCAGAAAGTATTACAGCATGGATTCTATCTACAAAATTTACCGGATCCAATAAATCCGTTTCACGAGTACCTGGAGATCCTCCTCTAACATCCACTCCTGCAGTTGCACCATCCTTGCAAATTATAACGGTACATCCCGTTTGTCCTTTTAGACTTTGTGCATTTCCTATATTTATTCCATCTATTTCATTAAGTAAAATTTCTTTCATATATATAACCTCATATTTTCCTTTATTAATAATTAAAACTCCAAGCAAAAAACAACGCTTAGAGTTTTATATTTCATAATCACCTACGTCTAATTCTAGTAACAGCACTTACAACGGCAGTAGTAATTATTACAGAAAGTATAGCTTCTGGTATTCCATTTATTGCTCCTACTGTTATAATGCCTTTCTTTGCTGCGGATACACTTATGTTTAAAGCTTTTGCATAGGGTGTTACATAAATAACAAATATGAATCCCAAAACCCCAACAGTATTTATAATTGATCCTATTGCAGCAGCTATTGGAATAGAAACAGATTTTTTTCTCTTCTTTATTAAGTAATATACATAATAGGATGCTATGCCAATACATATTCGCGGTAAAACAGATACTATTGGATTCATGAATACAAATGAAATAGGTGTTGGACTTGTAATAGACTGAATTATACTAAACACTCCAAATATCAATCCAACTAATGCTCCAACCAATGGTCCTTCTAAAATTGCTCCTATTATAACCGGTATATGCATTATAGTAGCTTTGACAGGTGGAATTGGTATAAATCCAAGTCCAGTTACCCCAAGCACAATAGAAATTGCAGACAACATACCTATTACAGTCAATTGTTTAACAGTTAACTTATGCCAAATTTTTATTTGTTTTTCCATAATCCTCTCCGCTGTTATTCCTCATAAGGATATAACTCGGAACCTCCTTTTTTATAATTAGTTCAGTTTATTAGATACCGACAATTTTATTCTATCATATTTAATTATATTTTCAATACACTTAGTTAAAAAAAACACAATATACAATTATCAATCTCTTATTATTGGAAAACCTTCTCTGAAAAATTTTCGTGGATACAATAAATCTATTACTTTCTCTCTACTGCATTTACCATTTTCCATAAATATATCCGGTATACCCTTAAGTGATATCCTTACATTATCAATATTGAATATATCACATATATTTTTAATACACTCCACTTTAGAACTATCTTTATTCACATTTAAATACTCTGATATATTTTGTCCTGTCAGCCAGCTTTTTCCTCCACAATAATCAGAATCATAATTTATCAATGAACATTTTAAAGTTTTTTTATCATTTCCGGATATAGATGACATAAAAAAAGTTTTTACCATTATATCATCTATAGGCAGACTGTATCCTGCAAATACTATGTGTTTAGCATGCTTTATAATAAGTCCCATTTCAGTTTTAATTTCTCTAAGACAGGAAACTTTCTTACTATTAGCCAATGTTTGCATTATAATGGGCATGTCATAGGGATATGTTATTTGTCCACAATATGGGCATTCTATCGAACCTCTTTCATAAGTTTTTTCTTTAGAAGTTCTATACTGCCAGCCAATTTGAAGGTCTTTTAAAAGTGATGGCCCAAATATATTAGTTGACATTTTATTACAGCTGTTAGATAAATTTATTATATACTTGCCGCATTCCGGGCAAATTCTGGAGCCAAACATTCCATGTGGAAACAACATTTTTCCCATACGGATTATTCGAGATGGATAATTATAGTCATTTATCCCTTTACACTGGGATTCATCTACTGTATATTTTATTTCCGATTCACTATAATTTGATCCAATAAATGCTGTTTGTATTCCAAAATCCTCGTATAATTTTAAATTCAAACCGTCTTTTAATTTTATATTTTTTTTATTTATTTCTCTATTTGTATTACACAAATTCCACAATAAGACCGGATCCCAATTGAAAGAAATTATTGCATAAGAATATAGATAAAATCTTCTGCTATCTCTCTTATATCCTCTTCTTTCAAATTCTTTCCCTTCTTCCACCATAAGTTCAGTTAAAACTTTAGAAAATTCATAATAAGGGCTTATATTCTCTTTGTCAAAATATCCAGGTTTATTTTGTACACTTATTCTTTCCAATTCTTCAATAATAAGAATGAGACATCTTTTTGCAGCCTGTATTCTTTCTACTCTCAAAAAATGATTATTGCCATTTAAAAATGCATTATATCCCATATTATTTTCTATAAGTTGATCCATCATAGTAAATAATTCATGCATGTCAAGTTTTGCATTTGTTTTTATTATAATCTTCAAAGCTTTTATATCATATATTTTTGAAAGTCTTTTATCATTAATTAAATCATAATTTATCAGTTTTTTAAATGCATTTATCAATTTCTCATCTTTACCATATAAAAAAGAAAAATCATCTTTAGTTATTTTTAAGATTAATTCTATCAATTGTTTAGTTCCATGAAGGCCTAAATATTTTGTAGCTCCGGCACCCCAGAGTACAATAGTTTCAGGCCAATACTTTTCTGGCATACAACTATCCCCTCTGAATTTGTTATTTTTAACAAAAGACTAGATGATTCAAATCATCCAGTCTTTTATTTCAACTATTATTTCAAATTATTTTCATATGCTTCTATCATCTTTTTAACCATCTGGCCACCTATGGATCCAGCTTCCCTGGAGGTTATGTCTCCATTATAGTCATCCTTTAAAGTTACTCCAACTTCTCTTGCTGCTTCTATCTTAAATCTATCCAAACCTGGCTTTGCCTCTGGAACTAATACTCTATTTCTTCTTGACATAATTAATTCCTCCTTGTTTCAACAAATTTTTTGATTAAAGCATTTTATATTTTGTGTACTTAAAGTTTGTGCATTTTTCAAATTTATAAACTATAAAATTAATTGAAATCAAGAAAATTTTTGCATAAATATACATAAAAAAACTTTCCCTATTTGCAACACAAGGAAAGTTTTAAATTATTTAAATTTGTTTAATAGCTCCTCTTTTTAATGCCACATTTATTATGTTGAACAATATTACAGCTACTATGGTATTTATAACAGCGGCTGGTAATACTACTGTTACAAACATTACATTAAATCCAGAAGCAAGACCTACTGTAATTAGAATAATTGTTAAAAATATAGATCCACTTACTATAGTTCCCAAAGCTGTAGTCAATGCTATATTTATTTGATTGTTTACTCTGTCTCTAAGTGGTTTTAAAAATAAGAACATAACATTTACTGTTATAAATTTGTCTATTACATTGGCATACTGTCCACCTGGTATAGTTGTAGTTGCTGCCGCCAATAATCCGGCTACTATACCAGCACAAAGGCAGACTTTATAATTTTTATTAAGTATAACTATTATAAAAAGCATAGCCAAAGATATATCCGGTTTCATTCCAAGTAAAAGTGGTGGTGATATCTGATGTAATATTGCACCTATAGCAAGTAATATAGAATTTATAATCATCTTTTTTAAATTCATGAACAACACTCTCCTAAAATTAAAATATAATTTCAAATATTAATAAAATATAAAAAATAAAAACCCATCCTAAAAATTAGGACGGGATAATCCGCGGTACCACCTAAGTTGTGCTATAAAAGCACCTCTTAATCTAAAACACTAACATGTTCCGTCCATTATAACGTATGGATTACGGTAACTACTACTCTCCAAAGATTTCGCTTTACTCCTAAAAGGCCCATTCACTATTCGTTACTGTGCTTAGATTCCACCATTCTAAACTCTCTTGAACTAAACTAAATAGTTACTCTTCCCTATCAAAGGATATTTATACTATGATTATAGTATCATTTAATTTTAATATTGTCAATACAATTATTTTTTTACATCATCATTTTTTTGATTTTTAAATATTTCTTCATAGCAATAATTTATTATATCACTTCTTTTTATAATCCCTATAAATATATCATTATCATCTACTACAGGTACAAAGTTTTGATTTACCGCAATTGATATTAAATCCTTCATATCTGAATTAATACTAACTGGTTTATTATTCATATGCCTTGGTATATCCTTCAAAATTACCTTACTTGTATTTTTAAAATTCAAATCAGGAGTATTTTTAAGTTTCCAAAGTAAATCACCCTCTGTAAGAGTTCCTACGTATTTTCCAAATTTATCTATTAATGGGATTGCTGTATACCTATGTTCTTCCATTCTCTCCAACGCCTGTCTCATAGTAGAATTTGGAGTTTCACAGACAACATCTTTTTTCGGTGTAATAAAAAATGCTATATTCAAAGTATCATTCTCCTCAATAT
Source organism: Clostridium tyrobutyricum DSM 2637 = ATCC 25755 = JCM 11008 (assembly GCF_000359585.1). GTDB lineage: Bacteria > Bacillota > Clostridia > Clostridiales > Clostridiaceae > Clostridium_B > Clostridium_B tyrobutyricum. The sequence continues at coordinate 21,926 of NZ_APMH01000028.1, forward strand.
TTTGTTTCGTATTTGTAGAACAAATCTGCTCCACAAATACATTTGTTTATATTATAAGTAATATATAATTATTGGTATCCATTGGAACTGTAAGTATTAAAAGTAAAAATCGGCACAGCCTCAAATTTAGGGAAGCAAACACTCCCCTAAATTCAAAAAACCTTTTTTAATTTTAATATGAACAATGGAGGTATTCAAAATTAAACCAGAGATTTCAGATACTATCTAGAACATTCAGCCTCAACTTGTAGTAACTTCTTTAATACATCCTCTATATTATTTTCTAATTTTTCATCTATTTTTGTACCACCCTCGGATACAGAATTTACTGCAATCTTTAACCCCTTCGTTATATTGCTTATTTCCTCCAATGTTAGTAACATGAGTATGTTTTCCTTCATATTAAACAGCCCCCTTTACCTAACTATAAATTTTTATTAATTTAAATAAAAATATTGATTTGCAATAAATGACAAGTGTTCAGTCTACCTCACTTGTCATTTGCATAAGTCATATATTCAATCAATATTATATTTTCAAAAAACTATTAACATCTTGCTATAAAATCATAATATTCTTCAAGCATATATTGTGTGTATTTCTTTCTTCCCATTAGTCTGAATATTATATCTGAACTTTTGTATCCTTCTTTATATAATTTATACTCTCTTAGAAGCTTTTTTAGCATACCTTTATTTATTTGAATCAATTTAACCAATTCATCTAAAGTATAAAACTCCTTATATAATAATTTTTCAAGTTTATTCTGTAATTCAAGCTTATACTCCAAATCAATCTTTCTACTCTTATGTGGTCCATTCTTTCCCCTATGATGTTCTGAACAAAGATATTTGAAATTTAATGGAAAATCAACTCCTCCTTGACTTCTATAAACTATATGATGTTTATCAGCTAGTTTACCACAAATCTCGCATTTGAACAATAGCTTACCTCCTAAAAATTTTAAAATATTAAATTATATAGAGATATTATATCTTATAAGTATTACTTGTCCACTTACTTGTAATTAATTTAAATTCATTATATCATAACTTAAAAATTATTTCACATATAAATATTGTATTTTAAGTCCATAATATAAGTATTTTACAGAATATTAATTGTTATCTAAAATATAACTATGATAAAGTATATTTTAATCATTATTTCAAATTTTACATCTAAAATCAAATTTATAATTATCAGTTTATACAATATGATATAATAGACATCTAAAATAATAAAACAAACTTTAGCGTTAGGATGAAGGTTATGAAAAATATTCTATTTTTAATATTTGAAGTCAATATATTAGTTTCAATTATAGTTATAATACTTGAAAGAAAAAATCCCGAAAAAACTATTGCCTGGCTGGCTATTTTTATACTTCTTCCTCCTTTTGGCCTAATAGCCTACATATTTTTAGGAAGGAACTGGAAAAAGCACAAACTCAATAATGAAATAAGTATTAAAATCGAAAAATTAATAAATGAAGCAATTAAGAAATTAGAAGACGACACCTATAAACCCTTAATAGAACTTCTGTCTAAAAATAGTGAATCACCACTTTTTACAAATAACAACATAAAGATATTTAGAGATGGGATGGAAAAATTTGCATATTTGGAAGAAGAACTTTCAAAAGCAAAGTATCATATTCATATGGAATACTTTATTATGAAAGATGATATAATAGGCAATAAAATAAAAAATATTTTAATTAAAAAATCTCATCAAGGTGTAGTTGTAAGAATAATACTTGATAGAGTTGGATGTATAAAATTAAAAAAGGAATTCATACAGGAATTAAAGGATGCTGGAGTAAAAGTAGTGCAATATTCTTATTTTCTAGCACCTCTTTTAAAACACATAAATACACAGATAAACTACAGGAATCATAGAAAAATAGTAGTTATAGATGGTAAAGTAGGCTTTGTAGGTGGTATAAATATTGGTGATGAATATCTTGGAAATAGTAAATTTGGATATTGGAGAGATACTCATATTATGGTAAAGGGAGATTTTGTATTCGGTCTTCAAGCTGTATTTTTAGATGATTTTACTACTATAAAAAATGCAAATAGAGATTATTTCTTCTATAGTGGAAACTTTGAAGAGTTTTTTCCAAAAACATCAAATATAAATAATAAATTAATGCAACTTGTGAAGAGTGGCCCCGATTCTGAATTTCCAGCTATTGAACAGGCAATTCTCAAAATGATAGGCATGGCTAAAGATCACATATATATAACTACTCCATATTTCATACCCACACAAAGTATATTGAATTCTATAAAGATAGCATCATTAACTGGTGTAGACGTTCGTATACTGTTTCCTGGAAGATATGATCACATATTAGTTTACTATGCTTCCAGGACTTATTTGGAGGAATTGGTAAAGAACAATGTTAAAATATACTTTTATGATAAAAACTCTTTTGTACATGCAAAAACCGTTTCTATAGATGGAAAATTGTGTACTATAGGTACTGCTAATATGGATATACGTAGTTTCGAACTGAATTATGAAATAAATGCTGTTATATATGACCAGGATACTACAGAGGAATTAGAAGATTTATTTTTTAAAGATATACTAAAGAGTAAAAAGGTAACAGAAGAATATTTTATTAGTCTGTCCCCTTTTATAAAAGCCTTCGAAGCTTTCTGTAGAATGTTTTCAGCACTACTTTAACTTACTGTTCTTTGATATATCCTTTTCTATATGCAATTAACAGTGTCTCTAAATCCAACACCTGTTTTTTAAGTTCAATACCAATGTCAGTATCTCCTACACTTTTTCGCTTTGCCGCCTGCTCCAATATTATAGTTGATGATATAATATCTTTATCATTTTCAACAGCATCTTTAATAGATGTAAATGGCTCATGTGAAGTCAGCAGGAATCCATAGGAATTATATATAAGTGTATATCCTGCAATTCCAGTTTCAGGTTGATATGCTTTACAAAATCCTCCATCAATTACAAGCAGTTTGCCATTTGCTTTTACAGGGCTTTCACCATTCTTGGTTTTTACAGGTATGTGACCATTTATAATATGTGAACCTTCAACTTTGAGATTAAATTCTTTAAGTATATTTTCACATACTTTTTCATCATCTCTATATTTGTAATAATAAATTTTTTCTTCATGATGGGTACTTTTGTCATCTATAAAATATCTTTCAAAAGTTGTCATTTTCATTTTTCCAAATAGTGGTGAGTTCTCACCGCACCACATATACCACATCATATCCATACTATATTTTTTATTTTTAATATTATTGTTTAGAAAGTATGCTTCCCTTGCTAATTTATCATATCTATCTAAAAGTCTTCTTCCACTGTAAATAAATTTCCCTATTTTAACTTTTTTAAAGCTTCCATCTTCATTTAAAGGTATACATCCATGATACATTACATTTGAATTGTATACTAGATACATACTTCCATTATTATATAAAAATTTAATATGTCTTTGAAGTTTTTCACTGTTTACAAAAGATTTGGTCAATCTTTTTATAATATATTTTTCTGGATCTGTAAGTTTATATGGATTTTTCCAATCTACAGTTGGAAAATTAGTGTCATTTATCTCATACATCTTTCCATCAATATTTACTTGACTCTTATCTATATCTATTTTATCTAAAAGCAATCTGTTATTCATATTAAATTCTGGATGATTTTTTATTATATTACCTTCAAGTTTAAACTGTATTATAGCTATTGCTTTGTGCATCTTAGCAAAAAGCTCAAAATCACTTTTATTTATATTTTTATCTAATGTTTTTGGACTAAACTCACTGCATGGGTCATCAGCATAAGTATCCATGGCAAATGTGGCAAGTGGAAGTAAATTTATTCCATATCCATCTTCAACAGTAAGCAAATTAGCATATCTTAAAGATATTCTCAATACATTTGCTACACAAGCTTCACAACCAGCTGCAGCCCCCATCCATAGAATATCGTGATTACCCCATTGAATATCTACAGAATGGTGTTTCATTAAAGCATCAACTATTATTTCAGCACCAGGTCCTCTATCATATATATCCCCTATAATATGCAGTCTGTCTACTGATAAATACTGTATAAGTTTAGAAATAGTTATAATAAACTTGTCTGCTCTTCCTATCCTAACTATTGTCTTTATTATTTCTCTATAGTATGCCTTTTTATCTATTTTATCACCTTGTTCATGTAAAAGTTCTTCTATTATATAGGCAAAATCTTTAGGAAGCGCCTTTCTTACCTTTGAACGTGTGTATTTGGAACAAACATTTTTGCACAGCTGTACAAGCTGATATAGAGTTACTGAATACCATTTATCCAAGTTATAATTCTTACTTTGAATAATTTTAAGTTTTTCTTCAGGATAATATACAATAGTTGAAAGTTCCGCCTTTTCTTTTTGCGTAAGAGTATCTAAAAATACGTCGTCTATTTTCCTTTTTATTACTCCTGAAGCATTTCTCAACATATGGGTAAAAGATTCATATTCTCCATGTATATCACTTATAAAATGTTCCGTAGCCTTTGGCAAATTAAGTATTGCCTGAAGATTTATAATTTCAGTACTTGCACTGGATATTGTTGGGTACTCCTTAGAAAGGAGTTTTAAATAACGTAAATCCTTTTCAATCAAGCTATCTTTTATTTCCATAATGCAGTTCTCCCTGTATAAATTTATTTAATATTTATGCTATACTAATATAATTATAATATATTATTTTTACATTGTATACTCTAAATTTTACAATTAGTATAACTTAATCAAATGAATAATTTTCTGTACTCTATAATATATAAGTATACCCGTTGAATTTTTCAACGGGTATACTTATATGTTATATTATTTAATTATAAGATTGTGGGCATTATAAATAATCATACGAAACAACAATTTATAATACTATTATATAATAATTTAAGTTCTGTATCAATATATTTTGTGTTTATTTTATAATATTTTCTTAGCATAAATAGTACAGATTAATATACTGTACTATTTACTTTTAACTTTTAATGCTCTCATGGAATTTAGAACTGCTATAAGTGCAACTCCAACATCCCCAAAAACCGCCATCCACATATTTGCTATACCTAAAGCCTCTAAAATTAGAATAATAACCTTTACCCCTAATGCAAATACAATATTTTGATATACTATTTTATTAGTTCTTTTTGCTATCTTAACAACCGTAGCTATTTTTGAAGGTTCATCCGTCATAATAACTACATCTGCTGCCTCAATAGCTGCATCTGATCCTATACCACCCATGGCAATTCCTACATCGGCCCTTGCAAGTACAGGAGCATCATTTATTCCATCTCCTACATAAGCTATCTTTTTATTCTTTTGTTTTTGTCCGTCTATATACTCCAATTTTTTAACCTTCTCATCAGGCAAAAGCTCGGCATATACTTCATCAATGCCTAATTTATGTCCTATTGATTCTCCTATTTTTTTGTTATCCCCTGTAAGCATTACAGTTTTTCTTATTCCTATACTTTTCAATGCATCAATTGCCGTTTTTGCATCTTTTTTTATTTCATCTGATATTATTATAAGTCCAACATAAGTTTTATCTACAGCTATATGAATTACAGTTCCAATAGCATTAATATGATTGCAGGATATATCCTGATCATCCATGAATACTGAATTTCCTGCCAGAATTTCCTTTCCAGCAACAATAGCCTTAATACCTTTTCCTGATATCTCAGTATAATCTTCAATTAAATCTCTATTTATATCCGAATTATAGGCTTTTAATATTGAAACAGCTATTGGATGATTGGAATAGACTTCTGCATAAGCTGCATATCTTAAAATATCCTCTTTTTCAAAACCGTCACAGGATTTAATATCTGTAACTTTAAATATTCCCTTGGTAAGAGTACCTGTTTTATCAAAAATAACTGTATCTACACTATTTAAAGCTTCTAGATAATTTCCTCCCTTTATTAGGATTCCTTTTTTAGATGCTCCTCCTATCCCTCCAAAGAATCCTAATGGCACTGATATAACCAATGCACATGGACAAGATACTACTAAAAATCCAAGAGCTCTATAGAGCCATTTTGAAAAGATTTCACCAGGTACAATCAATGGTGGCAATACAGCTAAGGCTATTGCCAGCCCCACTACTATAGGAGTATAGTATTTAGCAAATTTTGTAATAAAATTTTCTGTAGGTGATTTTTTACTGCTGGCATTTTGAACCAGATCCAGTATTTTGGATACCGTAGATTCTCCAAACTTTTTATTTACCTTTACAGTTAAAAGTCCATTTTTATTTATATATCCTCCAAGTACAGTGTCTCCATATGATACATCCCTTGGTACGGATTCACCTGTCAATGCTGAAGTATCCACCATAGAATTTCCTTCTGTTATTTCTCCATCTATAGGAACTTTTTCCCCAGGCTTAACCAATATCAAGTCACCTATATTCACATATTCAGGCTTTACCTTTTTTATGCCATCTAGTGTTTTTAAATTTGCAAAATCAGGCTTTATATTCATAAGTTCAGATATGGATTTTCTCGATCTATCCACTGCTTTATCCTGAAAATATTCTCCTATTCTATAAAAAAGCATTACTGCTATGGATTCTGGAAATTGTCCAATTGAAAAGGCACCTATGCTTGCAATGGACATTAAAAAATTTTCATCAAACACTTGACCATGAGAAATATTTTTGCATGACTGCAGCAATACATTTTTTCCTATCATTAAATAACTTATAAGATAAAGTGTAAATTCAGTCCAATGTGAAAAGTTAAAAATAATGGCAATAGCATAAATTATTATTCCTGATACAAGTATCATTTTTTCAATTTTACCGGTTCCCTCGTCACACTCTTCGTTATCTATTACTGCTTCATTTAAACCATATATAACTTCTGCATCAGGTTCTATTTTACCTACTATGGATTTTATATTTTCAATAATAGAAGCAACATTCGAATCATCATAGAGTTCAAATTTAAGTTTTTTTGACAGGAAATCTAGAGATGCATTTTTTATTTCTGGCATTTTTTTTACTTTATCCTCTATCTTCGCTGCACAATGTGCACAATCCAACCCATCAATAATTGCCGTTTCGCTTGAAGTCATTTTTTCTTTTATATTGCTATCTTTTAAGTCCACTCCAAGAATATCATTCATTATATTTTCCCCCCCGCAGTATTTGACGTTATCATAACATATGAACATATGTTCATATGTTATGATATAAGTATAGTTCAATAAAATTTAATTGTCAATACTATAAAAAAAATAGAGGTATCTTAAAATTAATTTCAAGATACCTCTATTTTTCAACTTTACTCTATTTTAGTTACTTCATATCCTGCATCTTTAACAGCTGTTTTTATAAGATCGTCATCTATATCATTTGAAGATTTTATAACAGCAGTTTTGCTGTTCAAATCCACTTTTACACTTGAAACTCCATTTATACCTTCCAGCGATTTCTTGACATGCTGCACGCAGTGCTGACAAGTCATTCCCTCCACATGTACTGTTTTCTTTATTTTACTACCAAAAAACATAATATTACTCCTTTCATATTTTATTCAATTTATATTTTACAATTGATAATTGACAATTTAATCATATTACTTGGACAGGTTTATACCTTTTAAGCCTCAATGCATTTAATAGTACTGAAACTGAACTAAAACTCATAGCAAGAGCAGCTATCATAGGATTTAGAAGTGGTCCTCCAAATATAAAAAGTACTCCCATTGCAACAGGTATTCCCAATGTATTATATCCAAAGGCCCAAAAAAGATTTTCTTTTATATTCTTTATGGTCTTTTTACTTAAATCTATAGCAGTAACTACATCCATTAAATCACTTTTTATAAGTACTATATCTGCTGATTCAATAGCCACATCAGTACCGGAACCTATTGCCATGCCTATATCAGCCTGTGCAAGGGCAGGTGCATCATTTATTCCATCCCCCACCATTGCAACTTTTCTGTTTTGTTTCTGAAGCTTTTTAATTTCATTTGCCTTATCTTCTGGAAGTACTTCTGCCAAAACAGTATCTATACCTATTTGTCTTGCTATAGAATCTGCAGTTTTTTTGTTGTCACCAGTTATCATGGCTACCTCTATTCCAAGAGAATGAAGTTTTTCAATAGCTGCTTTGCTGCTTTCTTTTACGGTATCAGCTACTGCTATTATTCCTGCAAGTTTATTATCAATAGATATATACATTGGAGTTTTTCCATGGGATGCCAATTTATGAAACTTTGATTCCATATCATCCAGAAGAATGTTATTGTCAATCATAAATTTTCTGTTTCCCAAAAGAATACTTTTATTATTTATAACTGATACAATACCATGACCTGGAACAGCATGAAATGAATCCAACTTTTCAATAGTAATTTTTCTATTTTCTGCTTCTTTTACAATAGCTTCTCCAAGCGGGTGTTCAGATGCCTTTTCACAAGAAGCGGCAATTCCAAGCAAATAGTTTTCATCAGTATTTCCAACTGTATATATATCAGTTACCTTAGGTTTACCATCGGTTATAGTACCTGTTTTATCAAAAACCACTGTTTGAATTTTATGAGCAGATTCAAGTGCAACTCCACTTTTTATAAGTACTCCATTTTCTGCGCCTTTCCCTGTACCTACCATTATTGCCGTAGGTGTAGCCAGCCCAAGTGCACATGGACATGCAATTACAAGAACGGATATAAATATAGTTATAGCAAATACAAAAGATTCACCATATATAAACCAGGCAGCAGAAGATAGAATAGCAAGTGTTATAACCACAGGTACAAAATAACCTGCTATTACGTCTGCAAGTTTTTCTATAGGGGCTTTTGAGCCTTGTGCTTCCTCTACTAACCTTATTATTTGTGAAAGTACCGTATCCTTCCCTATTTTAGTAGCCTTATATTTAATAAATCCATTTTTGTTTATACTTGCTCCAATAACTTTGTTGCCTGCTATCTTTTCTATAGGTATACTCTCTCCTGTAAGCATTGATTCATCAATAGATGTTACCCCTTCAACTATTTCTCCATCTACTGGAATCTTCTCTCCAGGTCTTACTACTATTATATCTCCTACTTTTACTTCATCAATGGAAATCTCAACTTCAGCATCATTTTTAATTACCTTGGCAGTTTTAGGTGCAAGTCCCATAAGCTTTTTTATTGCCTCTGATGTCTTTCCCTTGGCTACTGATTCAAAATACTTTCCTAAAGTTATAAGTGTAAGTATTACTCCTGCTGATTCAAAATACATATGATACTGCATCCCATCAATAAATGTCTTGACAACAGACACTGTACTGTATAAAAATGCTGCCGAAGTACCAATAGCTATAAGTGAATCCATATTGGGACTTCTCCTAAATAAAGATTTGTATCCTACACTAAAATATCTTTTTCCTATAATCATTACAGGTACTACTAAAATCAACTGTATCAATCCATAAACCCTGGTATGGATCATGGGATCCATATAATCCGGAAGCATATTGCCAGTTTTTTCGAGGATCATCGGTCCCATGGCTACAATCAATAATGGTATTGCAAATACTGCAGACATTATAAATCTATTCTTTAATTCAGATATTTCCTTCTCCTTCCTTTGTTTATCATCATCCGCTTGTTCCCAATCTTCTAATGCCTTATAACCAGCCTTCTCTATAGACTTTTTAACATCTTCAATTTTAGCTTTTTCAGGATCGTAACTTATTTTTAGCTTTTCTGCTGCAAAATTTACGTTTGCTTCACTTACACCTTCTACCCTCGAGGCTGCTTTTTCTATATTTCTAGCACATGCAGCACACGTCATGCCTTGTACTTGTAAAATTTTACTTGTCAATTTTATGCCTCCCTCTATTTAAATTTACTAATCCAATAATTTTTTTAAAAGGCTCATTATTTCATCAACCTTTTCTTCACCTTTATTATTTAAAAATGCATCCTTTACGCAATTGTCCAAGTGCTGTCTAAGTATCATAAGATTTGCTCTCTTCAATACTGCCTGAGCAGCTATTATTTGATTGGATATATCTATACAATATCTGCCATCCTGTATCATTTTTATTATTCCATCAATCTGTCCCTTTGATGTTTTTAACGCTTGCAAAGCTCTTTTCTTATCTTCATTCATGCAACAATCCATATTATATCCTCCCCACCCCTGTAGGGTGCTATATAGTAAAAAATATAAATTTAAACACTGATGTTTAAATTTACTTTAAATAAATAATAATGATTCTCATTTCTCATCTTATTATACTACTTAATTTTAATTTTTCATAGTATTTAATGAAATTTTGTTACTTGTATATATTTACACAAGTTCCCAATCTTATATATTCCTTTGCTCTATAAATATCCTCATCAGACATTGCAATGCATCCGTACGTCCAGTCATATTTTGTTCCTCCTCCATGAATTCCTATTTCTCCTCCCAAAGGAGTATGCCATGGTGGTGAAATTTTCTCATCAATAGCGTCCTTTATTTTATTATATGTAATTTTGTTTATTAAATTTTTATTCAAACCATTTTCTGCATCTTTTATATTAGGATAGCTTATTCCAAAAAAATATTTATACTTGCTGTTTGTATTTATATAACATACGTAATAACTACCTTCTGGAGTCTTGTTATCCCCTTCTCTTTCTTTTTTGCCTTCAATTTGCCTTCCCAATCCTATTTTAAATCTTCCTATGAGTTTTTTATCAGCATACAATTCCATAATTTTTTTGCTTTTGTATATTGATATAGAAGTATTTACAGGTTCATTTAAAGGTTTTTTAAAAAATACCTTTTTTTGATTTGTTATATTTTTCGAATTTACAGATATTATTTTATTGGTATTATTGATTTTAACATAATTTCTTATGGATAGCCCAGAAATCAAAAGCATTAAAATTATGCCAAATATCAAAAATATCACAGGAAAAATTATATTTTTATTCTTCATTTGATCACCTAATTATACTTTTTACTTTTTGAGTATGGTCCTTTAATTTGTTATCATAAACAACTGTAAGTTTATTGTTAAGCTCTATCATATTATCGCCTAACTCATATACATTCTTCCTACCCCTGTTAATGTCGTTTTTGGCACTTTGTACAATCTTAAAATTACTGGATGAATTTTTAATTTGAATATCTACTAAGTCAGCGATAATTATAATAGAAAAAATACTAATGGCAATTATCAATTCGATTAAAATGTTTTTTATTTTTTCCATAAGTGGCCTTTTCGTATTAATACATTCCCCTTTTAAATAAATTAACTATATTGTTATTTTATCATGTCACTTATGGATTGTCTAACATTTTATTGTTTTAATACCATATAATGCTATTTATATTTGCCGCATATTTATAGATTATTGTGAAGTAAATTTATAATTTTACGTAATTCCCTTATTGGAATCTGACCTGGCGCTGAAATATTTTTAGCTGATCCAAATGTCATATCACTTCCAAACAATTCTCCTGACAATCTACTTATAACACCTTTGCCTGCCATAGACATAGTAATAATAGGCCGTTTTGCATATTTCTCCTTCATAATACGAGTTGCATCCAGCAATGTTATAACATCCTTGGGACAGTTTGGCATAACCGCAATTTTAGAAATATCAGCACCTAACTGTTGAGCTCTGCATAAGCGAGATATTATTTCATCCTTAGTCGGTGTTTTATTGAAATCATGATTTGATATAATTATTGATACACTATTTTCGTGAGCTCTTTTTATCAATTGTTTTATATCTTCAGTATGATTAAACAATTCAATATCAACAATATCAACAAATTTTGTATCAATCATAGAGGTATTCAATTCAATATAGAATTCTCTCGTAGCTTCTATTTCCCCACCTTCACTATAGCTTCGAAATGTAAAAATTATAGGTTTGTCGTAAAGTATCTCTCTAATCATCTTTAATACTTCTTTAACCTTATCTATATTTTTAACATACTCAAAAAAATCTACACGCCACTCTACAACATCCGGATCAATCTTTTTTAGAAAATTTGCTTCATCAATAATATCATCAGTAGTCCTACCTACCATTGGTACACATATCTTAGGATATCCAACTCCAATTACAACATTTTTAACTTTAATGGAAGTATACTGTTTAATATTTATAAATTTATAATATGTTGAAATTATTTCATTTATTAATTCTTCTATATTACAATTATTCTCCACTAAAAAATCAGCATACTTTCTATATAAATCATATCTCTCCTTAAAAATTTTTTCTATTTCTTCAGTACCATTTTTTAAAAGTGGTCTATTTGATATGTCTACATCGCTAACTATGTCCTCTATTTTTCTATCTATAAAAATTACAATTCCATTTTGTTTTAAATTTATTATATTCTGTTCATTCTTTATTACTCCTCCGCCTGTGGATATTATACTATCTTCTTTATTACTAATCTCTTCTACAGACTTTAATTCTATATTTCTGAAGTATTCCTCCCCATTTTCTTTAAATATTTGTGGAATACTCTTATTGTATTTACATTCAATGTATTCATCTACATCTATAAATTTTTTATTTAATTTAGAAGAAATACTTCTTCCAATTGTAGTTTTGCCGCAGCCTGGCATACCTATAAGAACTATATTTTTATTTTTCAACCTCATATTATATACATTCCTTCTACTATAAAATATACTTTAATATTATTTTGATAACTCATTATAAATCTCATCTATAACACTCATAGATATGCTTTTTTTCTGCCAAATCTGTTGAGATGCTACAGCTTGAGCTACCAGCATATATAATCCATTAACTGTTTTAATGCCCAATTCCCTCCCGTACTTTAGAAATAAAGTGTAATTGGGATTATATATCAAGTCTACAGCCGCACTAAAATTATTTAATATTTCCTTGTCAACTGGAGAAACTTCCACATTTGGATACATACCACAAGGAGTACAATTTATTATAATATCTGAATTATTTATATTGTAGAGTTCTTTGTAAGATATGATTTTACAATCATTTTCACTAGTTTTTTCAGGATTTCTACTTACATATGTAATGTCACTGCAATTATTGTCTATAAGATATCTAACTGCTGCTTTAGAAGCTCCGCCTGTACCTAATATAACTATATTTTTATTGGATATATCTATATTATATTTTTTTAATGTCAAACCAAAACCATAATAGTCTGTATTATATCCTTTTAATCTATCATTGCAAAATTCTATTGTGTTTACTGCTCCTATTTTTTCTGCTTCCATAGATACTTCATCTATATACTGCATTATCTTAATTTTATGCGGTATAGTTACATTGACGCCTCTACATTTTAAAGTTTTCAAAGCTTCTACACTCTTCTTTAAATTTCCACTCTCTATTTCAAAAAGATTATAATTTCCCTCTTTATTGATTTTCTTTAAAATAAGATGGTGTATTATAGGTGAGAAGCTATGTCCCAATTTTCCTCCTATAAGTCCATAAAGATCACTCATACCAATACCTCCTGATAATTAAATACTTAACTATTCGTCCCAAAATACTTTCAAAATACTTTCTATATCGTGTTCACAATCTATTATATGATTTGGATACCATTCCCTTGGAAATAATTTCTTATACTTAACTGTCATAAACCTCTTGTCTATTAAGAGTATAACACCTCTATCGCTTTCTGTCCTTATAACTCTACCTGCCGCCTGGAGTATTTTATTCATACCAGGATACATATAAGAATACTCGTATCCCAAGCCATTCTTTTTATTAAAAAAGTCCATTATTATATCTCTTTCAAAAGATATTTTTGGAAGTCCTACTCCTACTATTATACTTCCTATCAATTTATCCCCTTTAAGATCTATACCTTCTGAAAACAATCCTCCAAGTACTGCAAATGATATGAAACTTTCTTTTGAGTCCTCTTTGAAATCATTTAAAAATTTTTCTCTTTCAGATTCACTCATGCCAGATTTCTGGATTGAAGTCTTTACATCAGGAAACTTTTCTATAAAAAGTTCATATACTCTATCCATATACCCATAAGAAGGGAAAAAAACTATATAATTGCCTGTTCTCCTGGAAACAACAGTCTTTATGTAGTTTATAATTGGCAGACAACTTTCTTCCCTGCTTCTATAAACTGTTGAAATATTACTAGATATCAGGATTTCCCTATTTCTTCTTTCAAACGGGCATAAAAGTGTCATATTATAATCCTCTGCTCTGCCTCCAAGTATATCTTTAAAATAATTCATTGGAGATAATGTAGCTGAAAAAAGTATGGAAGCTTCTGCACTTTTCATTCTCTCATCAAGTAGAGTTGATGGATCAATACACAATATTTTAACCTTTAAGTCACCTGCCATATTTTCTATATAAGTTATAAAATTATCATTATATATCTCATATATTCTAATAAAGTTATTTACAGTAAAATATTCATCTAAAATTTCATCATATCCTGTTTGACCAGCATTTTTAATCATCCATTCTTCTATTTGTGAAGAAAAGTTTTTAAGCAAAAAATAGATTTCTGACATTTTACTCTTTTGCGCATATATGTTTTTTTTAATATATACTATATCACCAGACAACTTATCTTTTAAATCTTTGAATTCCAAATTACAATTTTTCTTTAAATCAAGCATATAAGAATTTATTTTATTCAGACACTTTAATATTTTATTATCTTCTTTTTTAATAAACTTTTTTATATGCAAAAATGATTTTTTATAAATTTCCGCTGAAAACATATCTCTTGATCTATCTACTAAATTATGCGCTTCATCAATTAAAAGTACATTTTTTTCCGATGATTCATCAAAAAATCTCCTTAAATATACCCTGGGATTAAAGGCATAATTATAGTCGCATATTACATAGTCACAGAATAGGGCAGTATCTAGGCAAAATTCAAAAGGACAAATTTGGAACTTTTTAGAATATTTTATGATTTTGTCCCTAGTTATCAAATCCTCTGAATTTATAATTTCAAATATAGCTTCATTGACTCTGTTATAATGACCTCTAGCATATTCACAGTGTTCCGGATTACACGCCGTATCATCATTTAAGCATACTTTTTCTTTTGCCGTAATAGTTATACTTTTTAATCTAAGACCACGTTCAAACATAATTTTTAAAGTTTCTTCTGCTGTAGCTCTTGTTGTAGTTTTAGCTGTCAGGTAAAATATTGTAGAAAGCTTTTGGGTAGCCAGGGCCTTTATTGACGGGAAAATTGTAGATATTGTTTTACCTATACCCGTAGGTGCCTGAACAAACAATCTTTTTTTATCCCTTATTGTTCCATAAACTACTGCTGCCAACTTTCTCTGACCAGTTCTATAGCTCTTAAATGGAAACTTTAAATCATCTATGGATTTATTTCTAATATCATTCCAATCTTTTTTAAGTTCAACCCATTTATAATATTTATCCAAAATATCAATAAAAAAACGCCTAAGATCCTCTATGTTGATCTTTTCTTTTATAAATTTAACTTTATGGTCATTTATATTATAATATGTAAGTTGTACACATATATAATCAAGTTTATTTTCATATGCATATATATAGGCATAGCATTTTACCTGTGCTAAATGCAAGGGATTGTAAGTTGCATCTATCATTTCAAGAGGTCTTGTCACTGTTTTTATTTCATCTATAGTTACACAATCGTCTTCTAAAATTATTCCATCTGCTCTACCCTCTATTAAAAATTTAAATTTCCTATATATTATTTCATATTTTAGTGATACCTCACAATTATAAGTGGCGCTTTTGTCTCCTATTATCTTATCTTTGTACTGCTGCTGTATCTTTTGATGTACTCTGGTACCTTCCAATGCTCTAACATTGCTGGTAAACCTGTTGTCTAGATCACCCTGCCTAAGTACAAATTCTACAAGATTTCTCACGGATATCTTTATTACATCCTGATCCATAAAATCAACTCTTTCAAAACTCAATATATTATATTATTTTACTATATACAATTGATAATATCTAATTTATTTTTACAAATTCAATACAATGTACTCCCTTTACTGTAAAATTATATATTTTTATATATTTATTTCTATTTGGTAGATTATTATACAAAAATATAGTATAATTAATCTAAATTGTTCTATAAATTATTTTTAAATATATACGATAATAATTATATTGTATTATAATTCTAAAATTTATTATATATTTAGGAGGTAAGCATGAACGGATCTAAAAAACTAATATTTTCTTTTTTTATTTCAGCTTCTGTTATAAATACTAGTGTTGTTATGTCTAATAGTGTCCATGCTGCTGGAAATTTACCAAACATTCAAAGTACCGCTTATAACAATGTTGGAAATATATTTTCAAAAAGTGGTTATACTGGCGAATGCACTTGGTTTACATATGGAAGGACTCTAGAAAAATTAGGTATAGCATTACCTTCAGAATTTTATGGTAATGCTGTTGACTGGTGGTATGCCAATGCTAGGGATAATATATATTCATATGGAACAGAGCCGAGGGATAATTCCATTGCAGTATGGTATGGAGGCCCAAAAGGTTATGGTCATGTAGGTTTTGTAGAAAAAGTAGAAGGTAACTCTGTATATTTAAATGAGGGAAACTTCAACGTTAGAGGATCATATGACGGAAATGTAAAAGTCATGACAAAGTCTCAAATGCAAAATAGAGGAAATATATTTCTGAAAGGATATATATATGTTGGGTCTGGCAAATCTGCAAGTATTCCAGCTTCTGCAACAACAGAAAATCTAAAAGTTATCAATTCTGGTATAGTTAGCATATCCAGTTCAGGTTCGAGCCTAAATGTACGAAGTGGAGCTGGAACTTCTTTTGGAACCATTGGAAATTTTAAAAATGGTCAATCAGTTCAAATATTAGGAACTGTTGGAAACTGGTATAAAGTCAAATTCAATTCCAGTTATGGATATGTTAATTCAAGCTACATAAAAATAGGTTCTTCACAGCAGATTGCACAGGGAGCAGGTGGAAATTTCGATAATACTACCTCAATTTCCCAAACAAAAGCTTATGTCAAATTAAGTGATGTGTCTTCTTCCTTAAATTTAAGAAGTAATCCTAATGGAGCCGTTATTGGATCTTTATCAAACGGTCAAAGCTTGTCATTAGTGGGTAAAAATGGTAATTGGTATAAAGTTACTACTTCAACTGGTCAAACAGGTTATGTATCTTCTGCTTACGTATCAACTACAGTACCTACTAATTCAGTAACAGTAAATTCAAATACTGTAGGCTCGCCTAACATAAGTTCAACATCAGCTTATGTAAAATTAACTGACAGTTCCTCCATCTTAAATTTAAGAAGTACCCCTAATGGAGCCATTATTGGATTTTTATCAAATGGTACCAAAATATCGTTACTGGGAAAAAGCGGAAACTGGTATAAGGTTTCTGTAAATGGTAAAACAGGTTATATATCCTCAGCTTACGTATCTGCTAATACTGCTGCAGTTAAAACAAGTAGTCCAGTTAATACTGTTTCTGGGAAAACAGGCACAGTCAAGCTTCAAAATTCATCCTCAACTTTAAATTTGAGAAACAGTGCATGGACAGGACGTGTAGTATCATCTCTTAAGAATGGTACTAAAGTTACAATTTTAAGTTCAACTGGTAGATGGTACAAGGTTTCTGTAGGATCAACTATAGGATATGTTCATTCAGATTATATACAATTATAATCATGTAAAAAAGTGGATTCTTTTGAACCCACTTTTTATTATAAAACATTATTCGTTAATTTTATATTTCATTTCAAGTGACAATTTATCTAGAAGTTGATTTTTATCAGTTCCATCTTCAGGAAATGTAACCGAAGAAGTTACTATTTTGTATTTTAAATACCTTAAATCATTATCTCTAATATTTTTGTAATAGTTCATAATCTTACTCGATTTTTCTACTACAACATTTTCATCACAGTTTGGAAGAACTGATATGAATGTTGATATCCCATACTTTTCAAACAAATCAGGCTTTTTAAAAAAATTCTTCATATTTTCATAAAGTATATCCAATAATGCCAAATAACTATCTTTAACTTCTATTTTTTCTTCTGATTCCCTGGCATTTATTTTTATTAAACTCAGCATCATAAGTGATAATTTTTTATTTTTTAATTTAGCCTCATCTATCTGTTTATTAATATATTCTTGAAAATTCAAGTATATTATTTCTCCTGAATCATTATTATTTTCATATGTAGATATAAGTTGTTTTGTTCTATGAATTAATGTTTTAGAACTAAATGGTTTTAATATATATTCTGAGGCACCTTCTTTTATACATTTTATAAACATACTTCTTGTATTTAATTTAGTAAGTATCATAATGGGGATTTTTAATTTTCTAGCTTTAATCTTCCTAAGTATTTCAAGTCCATCTTCTCTAACAAGACCTATCTCCAATATAATTAAACTTATATCATCTTTATTATCAGATAATTTTTTAAAAAAATCAAAAGAACTGCTTGATTCATATATTTCTATTCCTACACTTTCCATTATATCTTTGACCCTATATCTTACATATGGCATATCATCTAATATTATAATTTTATTCATATCAATTCATCCTATTATTCAATATTTTGTATTATACTCTTATTATCGTATACTATTACAATATTTTAATAGGTAAAATTATATTAAAACATTCCTCCATCCACAGTTATAATTTGACCTGTTATATATCTGGATGATTCACTGCACAAAAAAGATACTATATTACTTATGTCCTCAGTTTTTCCAAATCTTCCTGATGGTATTTCATCAATTAGAGCATTTCTTTCATCATTGCTCAGCCATTTATTCATTTTTGTATCAATTACACCAGGTGCAACTGCATTTACTCTTATATTTGAAGGAGCCATTTCTTTAGCAATTGCTTTTGTAAATGAATTCACAGCCCCTTTAGCTGCAGAATAGATTGACTCACAAGAAGCTCCTTCGCTGCCCCATATTGATGATATGTTCACTATAATTCCATTTTTTTTGGATATCATATATTTTAATGCACAGTGAGTACAGTTTAATACTCCTTTTAAATCTACATCAATTATTCTATTCCACTGATCTTCATCAGCATCTATAAAAAGTCCTATATTAGAAACACCTGCATTATTTACCAATATATCGATTTTGCCCATATTATCTACTGCACAATCTATTAATTTTTTAGCACTATTATAATTACTTACATCTCCTTGAAATATAATCCCAGTAACACCATACTTCTTTATGTTATCCAAAGTCCTCCTTGCCTCTATTTCATTTTTCCTATAGTTAACAATAATATTGGCTCCACATTTTGCAAGTTCAATTGATATAGCTCTTCCTATATCTCCAGATCCACCTGTTACTACTGCAACTTTCCCGCTTAAATCAACCAATTAAAACTACACCTCTCATATTTAAATTTTACTATTTTATTATACACCATATATTATCGTAAATATTTATACCTTATATTGCATATTATATTATATTGTGTTATCATAATAATAATTATTGATTAATATGTTTTGTTTGGAGGGATTTATATGCAATTAAAATTTCAAGGAAAACCCGTAACACTTTCTGGTAATACTGTTAAAGTAGGTGATACTGTACCTGACTTTACTGTAATTGATAACAACCTTAATCCAATATCTTTAAAAGATACAAAGGGAGTAAGAATACTTTTAACAGTTCCATCTATTGACACACCTGTATGTGATTTAGAAACAAGAACTTTTAATGAAAAAGCTTCTGAAATTCCAGGAGTTACTGTATATACAATATCAATGGACCTACCATTTGCACAAAGTCGTTGGTGTGCAGCTCATGGAGTTAAAAACGTAACAACAGCTTCTGATTATAAGGATAGGAGTTTTGGAAAAAATTTTGGAACCTATATAGTAGACTTGGGCCTTCTTGCAAGAACTGCATTTGTAGTAGACAGCAATAATAAAGTTACATATGTAAATTATCTTGAAGAAGTAACAGATTATCCTGATTACGATGAAATTTTAAATGCTGCAAAAAAAGCAAAATAATATTTATATAAAGTAAATAGGTTGTTAATATTGCCTCAATAGCCTGTTTACTTTTTTATTTGCTTTGAAATTTACAATATGATATAATTTTCGTATAATTATAAGATTTCGGATGAAGATAATTGAATTTGCATAGACTATTATTGGACGAAACTCTGGAGAGACTCTATTGAGCGCCGAAGGGGAAAGCTTTGTTCCAGCGAAACTCTCAGGTAAAAGGACAGAGATTTTATAGTAAGATGTTTATTGGGTTGCATTGACTAATAATTATCTTGCCATCGAATTGATTTCCCAGAGACTAATAACTTAGTCTCTTTTATTTTTAATTACACAATTAGACAAGGAGATGTAACATATGAAGGCAATTATAACTGTACTTGGGCATGATAAAGTCGGGATTATACATGAAATAACTTCCATATTATCTAAAAATAATATAAATATTTTAGATATAAATCAAACTTTGATAAAAGGTTATTTTACCATGGTAATGCTGGTAAATATATCAAAAATGAATGTAGATTTTAAACAATTAAAAGCTATACTTGATTCTAAAGCTAATGAAATTGAGGTTTCCATTAAAATTCAAAGAGAAGATATCTTCACCTCCATGCATGAGATTTAGAAACTTTAAATTATTAAAATAATATATACGAGGTGTTTGAAATGATTAATTCTAAAAACATAATGGAAACAATAAACATGATTGAAAAAGAAAATCTTGATATAAGAACTATTACTATGGGAATATCTCTTCTAGACTGCATAGAAAGTGATGGTAAAAAAGCAAGGACTAAAATTTACGATAAAATTACCAAATATGCCGAAAATCTAGTAAAAACAGCTGAAGAGATTGAAACTGAATATGGGATTCCTATAATACATAAGAGAGTATCTGTAACTCCTATATCCCTAATAGCCCAAGCAAGTTCTGATACTAACTATGTCGAATTTGCAAAAACTTTGGATAGAGCTACTAAAACTTTAGGAATAGATTTTATCGGAGGTTTTTCAGCTCTTGTACATAAAGGTTATTCAAAAGGAGATAGAATACTTATAGAATCTTTACCCGAGGCCCTGGCTGTAACCGAAAAGGTATGTTCTTCCGTAAACGTAGGCAGTACAAAGTCAGGTATTAATATGGACGCAGTAAAAGATATGGGAAGAATAGTAAAAAAAGCGGCTTATCTTACAAGAGACAATGAAAGTATTGGCTGTGCTAAACTGGTTATATTCTGTAATGCTGTTGAAGACAATCCATTTATGGCAGGTGCTTTTCATGGAGTTGGTGAAGCTGAATCAATAATAAATGTAGGTGTAAGTGGACCGGGAGTTGTCAAATGTGCTCTTGAAGAAGTAAAAGGCAGAAGTTTTAACGTAGTAGCAGAAACCATAAAGAAAACTGCTTTTAAAATTACTAGAATGGGCCAGCTAGTAGCAGAGGAAGCTTCAAAAAGGCTAAATACGCCTTTTGGTATAGTAGATTTATCCCTTGCCCCAACACCAGCTGTAGGTGACAGTGTTGCAAGGGTTCTTGAAGAAATCGGTTTGGAAAGTTGTGGATGTTCTGGAACTACCGCTGCTTTGGCAATGCTAAATGATGCAGTTAAAAAGGGTGGTATAATGGCAGCCTCTCAAGTTGGAGGTCTAAGTGGTGCTTTTATACCTGTAAGTGAAGATGAAGGAATGATAAATGCTGTTAACATAGGTGCACTTAATTTGGAAAAATTAGAAGCAATGACATGTGTATGTTCAGTAGGTCTTGACATGATAGGTATTCCAGGAGATACTCCTGAATCAACTATATCTGCCATAATTGCAGATGAAGCTGCTATTGGTATGATAAATGCAAAGACAACAGCTGTAAGAGTAATACCTGTTTATGGTAAAGGTGTTGGAGATGAAGCCAATTTTGGGGGGCTTCTTGGAAAAGCTCCTATAATGAAGGTAAATACATTTTCAAGTAAGGCCTTTATAGATAGGGGTGGAAGAATTCCAGCTCCAATTCACAGCTTTAAAAATTAAATTAAATACACTATAGTAAGTCCACTTTTTATGGTAATTACTATAGTGTATTTTTACAATATATATCTAACCTCCAATAATTGGGCCAATAAATTTGACTATAATTGGAGCTATAATTACAGTTATAATTCCGGCAATTCCTATAGAAAGCCCACTCATAGAACCTTCAACTTCTCCCATTTCAATAGCCTTAGCAGTACCAACAGCATGAGAAGATGTTCCCAATGCAATACCCTTTGCAACTCTATCATTAATTTTAAGAAGCTTAAATATAATAGGTCCTATTATTGATCCTACTATTCCAGTTAATACAATTGCAGCTACAGTTACTGCAGGTATTCCACCTACTTGTTTTGATATTTCTATACCAATTGGTGTAGTTATCGACTTTGCTACCATGGAATCCATAATAACCCTACTTAATCCAAATAACCTGGATAATATTAATGTACTTACAATTCCACAAACTGAACCTACGGAAATCCCTACAAATATAGGAAGCGCATTTTCTTTTAAAAGTCTTAACTTTTTATATATTGGTACTGCTAAAATTACAGTAGCAGGAGTTAAGAAAAATGTTATATATTGTCCACCCTGATTATAAGTGTTAAAGCTAATATGAAACCTTAATAGGAAAATAATTATAAGCGTTTGACTTATAAGCAGCGGATTTAATATTGGAATTTTAGTTTTATTATATAGAATGGTTCCTATCTCAAAAGTAAACAATGAAATCATAATACTAAACAGTGGAGTTGTTATTAATTGTCTCATTTTCTTCTCTTGGTCCTTTCTGAATAGATTTCGAAGTTTTAATGTCTTGTCTCTTTTTAATAATTCTTACAGTTAATGCAGTAACCACTATTACAATTATGCTTGATATTACCAGGACTGCCAAAATAGGAAACACAACTTTACTGATTGTTTTAAAACATGTCATTAATTGTACTGCTGCAGGCACAAAAAAGAATGCCAAATTTTTAAGCAAGAAACTGCTAACATGTTCTATATCTTCTACTTTAATTACTCCTAAACATAATATAGCAAGCAAAATGAATATCCCTATTACATTTCCCGGGATAGATAATTTTAACACTTTGTTAATAACATTACCTATAAAACTAATTATAAGTATTATGCAAAGTTCCCTTAATAGTTTCAAGTAGTTCACACCTCTTTTCATTACTATAATTAACACTACTATAATAACACTATAATAACATGGTATGACCACCTTATTATATTAACATTTTGTTAATATAATCTTTATTTTCATGCTGTCTACAGAATGATTTTTAGAGAATTGCATCAATACGCCACTTATATCCTTTTCACAAATCAACATTATTATATCAATTTCTGTTTTTTTGATAATTCATTTTCAATTTCAAAAATTCTCTTTTTTAAAATTGGATGTAAAACATATGGTGCTATTTCAGAAAGTGGTTTTAAAACAAACATTCTTTCATGCATTCTTGGATGAGGTATTGTTATTTCTCTTGAATCTGAAATTATATTGTCATAAAGTAATATATCCAAATCTATAGTTCTAGGTCCCCATTTGATAATCCGCTTTCTTTTCAATATTTTTTCAATATTCATAAAAAATTTTATCAATTGTTCAGGGGTTAGTATTGTTCTAACATGTATTGCACAATTTAAAAAATTATGCTGATCCAAATATCCTACAGGCTTAGTTTCATAATTGCTGGAAATGTCTATAACCTTACAATATTTAGAATTATCTATCATAGTAATAGATTTGCTTATATTCTCCTGCTTATTTCCCATATTTGATCCTAAACTAACATATACATTATGCCAGAGTTTATTTATTTCTACAGCTACATAGGAAACGGGTCTTCCAATTGGAGCCCATGGTTTTTTTATAGTAAGTCTTATTCCCTTTATAAAATCATATTTTAAAATAACAAATTCTGCCAGTTTATCTCCTGCAGTTTCAATTAAATTATATTTGCATTTTTTAAACTCATTTTCAATATCAATGCATAATTTGGCATAATTAACTGTTTTAGATAAATCATCATTTTGAGACGCTTCTTTTATGTCAATAAATATTTTAGCGGACAAAAGAAATTTTTGCCCAAGTTCCTTTTCCTGTTGATTTACGCCGTGAAAAGCATATATTTCAAGATTATTTATTAATATACTATCCATATCTATCTCCCCCTCACAATCGCATCAGAAATAAGGCATGCTCTCTTATTCTCAAGCACATCATGAACTCTTATAAAATCACAGCCTTTTAATATTCCTATTGCCGTAGTAGCTAATGTACCTTCAACTCTTTCACTTACGGGAAGGTTAAGTGCATTTCCAATCATTGATTTTCTTGAAGTTCCTAATAAAACTGGATATCCCAATTCAGTAAGACTTTCAAGTTTATTCATTACCTCAAGATTTTGTTTATAATTTTTAGCAAAACCTATACCCGGATCTATAATTATATTTTCTTTTTTGACTCCATTATTTATTGCAATATCTATGGACTCTCTCAGATCATATAAAACATCTTGGATTAAATTTTTATATTCATTATTATTTCTATTGTGCATAATACAGCACGGAGTTTCATATTTAGCTGCAATCTTTACCATATTACTATCTCTCTTAAATCCCCACACATCATTTATCATGTCTGCACCTGCCTTGATAGAACACTCAGCAACTTTACTTTTATATGTATCTATTGAAATCGGTATATCAAATTCCCTTTTTAATATCTCTATTATAGGCATAACCCTGTCTATTTCCTCATTCTTATCAATAGGAGTACAATTTGGTCTTGTAGACTCTCCTCCTACATCAATAATGTCAACTCCATTTTTTATCATCTCGCCTGCATGATATACAGCTTTATCCAAACTATTAAACTTGCCTCCGTCTGAAAATGAATCTGGAGTTACATTTAAAATACCCATAACATATGTTCTGCTCCCGATATCAAAAATTTTATTTCCAATTTTCATTTTTCTTTTCAATTAATCCACCCCTAATACATCAATTTATAATTTTTCTTTTCTTGAGACCAGTTACATTCCTCTAAAGCATTACAACAAAAACATCTTCTAGAAAGCTTATCAGCTCTGTACATAATTTGTGATAAAATATCTTTTTCTATATGTCCATTCCTATGATTTTTAATAGCTCTAATTATATTAAAAATCTCACAATTTTCAAATCCACATTCTTTAAGTATTTCTTCTGCAATTTCAACACTTGCAATATCATGAGGGATATTTTCTTTATACTGTTTATGTCTTCCAATATCGTGTAACAAGGCAACTGCATATATACTTTCTTTTTCAAGATTTAATTTATCTTCAAGACTTATTATGTATGCAATTCGTGCAGTATCAAGCATATGAGATAAATCATGATGACAAAATTTTCTACTCTCTTCACATTTCCTATTTTTTTTTAGACTTTCTTTGAACATTTTATTATTCAATATAAAATTTATCTTTTTCATATTATCCTCTCACACTATTTACCCATATTAATCATAGAATATACTTGATCTATCAATTTTGGATCACCATTAAAAGTTCCAAGTGTAACTGCAGTGACGGTCTTACTGCCAGGTTTTTTAATTCCTCTCATTGTCATACACATATGCTCAGCTTCTACTATTACCATAACACCCTTTGCATTCAAATATTTAAATATGGCATCAGCTATTTGTCTTGTCATTCTCTCCTGCAGCTGTGGACGTTTTGCAAAGACTTCTACAGTCCTTGCAAGTTTACTTAATCCTACTACTTTTCCAGATGAAATATACGCAATATGGGCCTTACCATAAAACGGAAGAAAGTGATGTTCACACATAGAATAAAAGATTATGTCTTTCTCCAAAACAATATCATCACTTTCCAAAGTAAACATCTTGCTTAAATGCTTTTCCGGATCTTGATTTAATCCTTTAAAAACTTCTTTATACATTCTTGCAATTCTATCCGGAGTCTGTAGAAGTCCCTCCCTGTCTGGATTCTCCCCTATAGCTTCAATTATCATTCTGACTGCCTTTTTAATTTTAGTTTCATCTATCAACGAAAACACTCCTAATTTTATTATTATGATATATACTAAAGCATCTTAACTATTAAAAACATGATTTTCATACCTAATCCAATAAATTTTTGTTCATATTCAGTAGTTATATTACCTTTAAAATTACTCTTATGCAAATCATAAGTTAAATATTGTATATTAAATCCACTTTCTTTAAAATAATTTTGTGATTCATTAAACAACTCTAAATTATCAGTTTTAAACCATATTTCACCTTCCGGTTTTAAAAATATTTTGTATTTTTCTAAAAGCCTTGTGTGAGTAAGCCTTCTTTTTTTATGTCTTTCTTTAGGCCATGGATTGCAAAAATTTACGTATATTCTACTTATTTCATCTCTATCAAATACTTCTTCAATATTGTTTATATTCATAGGTACTATTCTTACATTCTCCATTTCCATATCTATAGCTCTTCTAAGTGCATATATTAATACCTCATCTTTTAAATCAATTCCTATATAATTAATATCTTTATTATTACTTGCATTATCACATAGAAATCTTCCTCTTCCACACCCTAGTTCTAAATATATATCTTGAGAATTTTTAAACTCTTCTCTCCATTTTCCCTTATATTCTTGAGGTTTTACTACTGTTAAACGACTAGATCCCATCTCCGGCCTAGCCCACCACTTTTTCCTTAATCTCATAATTCATTACATGGTGTCAAAATAATATAAAAACCTATAACTATCTAAATTTACACATAAAATATGACCATATTAAAAATTTGGTTTTCATATGGTCATATATATTGTCCTTTTATATTATATATTTCGACAAACCTTCTCCTTTCCTATTTTTGTTCATTCATACAATACCTCATATATTCCTCCATATGATTATAGAAATACAGTTACAATATAATACTTTGAGCTATACTCTTAATCAAGTTATACAAATAATTTGACGGAACTCCTACTACATATCTCGCAATTGGAGTAGCAACAAACAAAAGCAGTATTATAATTTGATATTTATAAATTTTATCAGATACCTTATAATAAATAGAAGGAAATATATCCCTCAATATATGAAAGCCATCCAAGCCTGGCAACGGTATAAGATTGAATACAAACAACATACAATTTATACTTACAGCCTGCATAAGCACAATAATTATTATATTTGAAACCGATACATAATTCGAACTATTGTAAGATACAAATTTATATAATAAAACAGCTAAAAATCCAAGTACAAATGCCACAATCAAATTAGCTATAGGCCCTGCTATAGATACTTTAAGATCAGCTCTATTTCTATTCCTATAGGCACTTGGATTTGTCTCAACTGGTTTCGCCCATCCAAATCCAACTAAAAGTATCATTATAAAACCAATTATGTCTATATGTGCAAATGGATTTAAGGTCAACCTTCCCTGAAACTTAGGAGTCTTATCCCCTAAACGATCTGCCACAAAAGCATGGGCATATTCATGAAATGTAAGTCCTATAAGTATGCCAGGTATAATAAGTACTTTATTTAATATATTTATACTATTCAAACAATCCCTCCTTTCAATATAATATAAATCAATTAACTTTATGTATTATTGTATTAAAACTTTTTCTAATTTTTCATTGTCTATAGATACAATTCCACCTTCATACATCTGAACAAATTTTCCATAGTACTTATATTGTTTTCCATTTATAACATTCCTTACTATACCCTGTAGATTGTCATTTACATATATATCACCATTATTGGACACATATACATCTTTTTTATCAACTTCTTCCCTCAAATCTACAACACTATATTTGTTTGTTTGTCCATCCACATTTCCATAATATAGCTTTGTAATTTTCCCATTTTTCAAATCTCCCAAATATATCCTATCTTCTTCATCTACACCTACCCACGTTGGATTTTCAACTCCTGGTATATTAAGTGATTTATCCTGTCCACTTACATAAATACGGTTGTACAAACTATCTTCGTATATTAGTGCATCTTTTAATGATAATATACCTATATCTCCAATCATATAAGACTGAGTCTGAACTTTCTGTACTTCACTCATTATGTTAACTCTATATATATTGGTACCCTTACCCGTACTTACCATTTTTATGTATATAACATTTGTAAGTGGAGATTCTTGTATATCCGAAATTTGAGTTTTACTGTTAAAGCCATCAATTTTTTTAATGTTTTCCTTTATATCTTTATCTACATCATAATATTCCATATTAAAACTATAGTCACTATCTGAACTTTGCTTCTCTGCTATGAGTATTCTATTTCTATCTTTAAGCCATTTGTAAAATGACAAATCTACTCCTGATTTGAATTCTATCCGTTTTTCATAACCAGTTTCTGTGTCTATAACCGTAAGTACATTTTGAGCATAATAAGATGCATACTTACCATCAAAAGATACTTTAATATTATTGGCATCTTGTGGTATTTTTATAACGACATTTGATTTTTTAGGTTCGCTTTTTAAAACTTTTTTTGTTTCTAGTTTAGTATTTGAAGACAAGAAATAATTATTTATATAAAATAATCCAGCAAATTGTACAACTAAGGATATGAGAGCCCATATTACAATTCTTCTAAAAATTTTCATATCATACTTCCCTTCATAATTATTCTTCTACTATTTCTCTACATATATTATAGAAGCTACAGACCTTTCTCCCAACGGATCGCAGGGATTATTTATTATTTCTCCTTCATAATACATAGTAGATGAAGAACCACCGTCCAGATTTGTAGCATTTACAGCCCCATATTTAAGCATTATATTCTGGACATCTTTTAGAGAAGCTCCAACACTTTTAGTTTGTCTGCCATCTATAACAAGTAATAATATAGCCCCATCACTTCTTTGTCCTATAGCAGTTCTAGGTGCTATTCCCCAATTACCATCACCTGATTTTATAGTCCCTTCTCCATTGACTACAAGAGCTGGTCCAAAAGATATGGCATCTCTTACTCCAAGTTTTTTAATTTCATTTATACTGTATTTTCCTACTAATAATTCACCTTTATTTGTGATTCCCATAATTTCTTTTTTTGAGTTCATGTTTTTTATATCATTATATACTATTTTACTATTACTCATAAGAAGTCCTACAGGTTTTCCTCCAGTGCCTGTCCATGCACTATTTTCAGAGGAACTATCAGTAAATCCTCCACCATTTATGGCAGCTACAGCATTGTTGTCTTTAGCTATTCTGCTGGTTAATTCTCCAGATACTCCCAGCCTGTTTGTATAACCAACTTTAACTCTAGTTGGATCATGCACTATAAGTATATATCCTTTAAATTTCTTGCCATCACTTATATCTTCTCTTTCTATACTGCTATCATGTTTACTGCTAAATTTAGAAACATCAACACTTTGTTGTTTTATATTGTCTATCTGACTTTCACCTAATATTTGCTTTATTTCTACATCAGATAAAAATATTTTTGCAATGTATTGATGGCTCAGCGTAGTCATGGCTGCGCCTACCATTGTCCTTGTAACATTTTTAAAAGGTCCTCGAAATATCAGAAATGGTGCCGTAATTCCAGTGAATACGAATTCAAAAATTAAAAATAGTAATACAATTTTCCATATTGATTTTCTAGTTTTACCTGGTATTTCTCTCCTGCCCATTCTACAATTTTCCTTTCTAAAAGTATGTCACTCAATATTGTACAATAAATATGTCATTTTTTAAATAGAAATAATTACAAATTTACTAAAAATTTTGTTAACAAATACATATCAGTTAAAAAATAATAAAATTATGGAATTATAATTTTAAATACTTTATAATTATAATTCCATAATTTTATTAAATAATACTATAAATTTTTAAATTTCTATAATTTCTTAGATGCCTCATATGCAAGTGGTGAACGTTCACATTCACTATGTTTTAAAGTAACTTGATAACATAATTTGCTGCCTTTCATCTTTTCCGATGCATAACTTAATCCATTGGATCTAGAATCCAAAAACGGCTGATCTATTTGTTCAGGATCTCCTACAAGTAAAAGTTTTGTTCCTATACCTACTCTAGTTACAATGGCTTTGACTTGCTTTGGAGTAAGATTTTGAGCTTCATCTATTATAATCCAGTTCCTGACTATAGATCTTCCTCGCAAATATCCAACAGCCTCAGTAGCTATTATTCTTCTGTCAAATAATTCTCTAATCTTATCTGCAAGTTCTTTTTCGTTTTTATATCGTTCTTTTTCATCAGAATCCACCAATATTTCTAAATTATCCAGTACTGGTCTCATAAATGGGGATATTTTTTCTTGCTCAGTACCCGGTAAATAACCTATATCTTCATCCATAGTTATATTGGGCCTGCATATCAATATTCTCCTGTATTGACTCATATTTTCTTCCAATATATTATGAAGTCCAACTGCCAGTGAGAATAAAGTCTTGGCAGTTCCTGCTGGACCTTTTATTATTACAAGTGGTGCCTTATCCGCTCCTGTAAACAATGACTCAAGCATAAATTTTTGTCCTACATTCCTGGCACTTATGCCTATAGCTGAACTATCCTTAAAATTAAGTTGTACAATCTTTTTTCCATCAAATATTCCTAATGCACTTTGTTTTGGATTATCAAAACATCGAATTGTAACAAACTCATTATTATAAAGTTTAGGCGTAAAATACTCATTTTTTGATTCTATATAACAATTTATTTTATCCATCTCTAAATATTTATTTTTATAAAATTCTGCCATATTATCCCGTGATGTATATACTTCTGTCCTTCCGGTATATTGACTTTCATCTTCAGGTACTATTTTCTCATAAAAATCATCTACCGGTATATCTACAGTATCTGCTTTAATTCTTTCAAAAGTATCTTTCGTTATTAAACAAACATCTTCTCCCTGTTCTTTAAGTCCCATACAAACTTGTATTATTCTATTATCAGGCTTAAACTTATCCCATGATTGAGGAATCTTAATATTATAGTGATTCATTTCAACTCTAAGGCTTCCGCCACCAGGCAATTGAACCCCCTTATCAAGCTTTCCATTTTTTCTTAAATCATCTATTAGTCTAGCCGCATTTCTGGCATTTGCACCTAGATCATTTTTATTTTTTTTAAAATTATCTAATTCTTCTAAAACAACTTCTGGAATCACTACATCACACTCTCCAAAACTTAGTATGGAGACAGGTGAATAAAGAATAACATTAGTATCTAAAACATACGTCTTGCTCAAAGTCGCTCCTCCCCTCTCTAATACTATTATATTATGGCAACATTAAAAATAAACATACTAAAATCATTATATTAATTATTATTAAATATAATTGTATTAAAATTAATTATTTGGGAACACTAATTAAGTAAAGGAGTGTTTTCTTATGAATTATAGGCATACAATTAAAAACAAGGAAAATATAAATATAAATTCATCAGCATCTGTAAATTTGGTTTTCAATAATAGTTTAGATAATAATATAGATGAAGACACTTATATAAATAATTGGACTGTAGATACACCTCAAACCAATAACAAAAATACTAAATAGAAAATTTATATTAATAAATTCATGATATTTAATAGTAAATATTTATATGACTTAAGTATGTGAAATCATTCATTTCATTAATTACCAATCTTCATTCTCATCTTTTAACTAGCATCACTATTTTTTGTAAAATATATTGAAAATAAGTACCGACGAAGCGATACTTATTTTTATTTTATATTTTTAATATTATAACTAATAATTTTATACAATCGTTTATATGTAGGAGTTTTTAAAGTATATTCAATACATAACTTTTGAAGTGATGTATGACATAGCAATAAACACTCCCAAAGTTATTAATGCCAATTCTTTTTATGATAAACTTATAGAAACATTTGGTTAAGAAAATACAGACTGGTTTTTATTTAATTGTTATAGAATAGATCGATAACTCCTTAAATATAGATACGTCATAAATTTCAGTACAGTAGATCAGATATTGTAAATACTATTAGTGTACATTCATTACCTTCTATTGATTAATTATCATACCATAGATTTTTATTCCTGGCTTTTTTATGTACAAGAACTATGACAAGGTCCTAGAATTAACTAGGCCCTTGCTAATTAGAGTTAAAGCTTAACAATGGAGCCTTCAACTACTATTATATATAATTATGATAATGATTACAATAGATAATTAATCCATAATAAATTTAGCAGAAATATTTTCAGGAAACTTTTGTTTTAGATTTAAAAAATAAATATTTAATAGCAACCCCACCTATATACATAAAAAATACTATTTGAATTAAAAAAACATAAGTAATATTTATTCCTCCTTGTATAATGTGGTTATAACA
>NZ_APMH01000029.1 GCF_000359585.1 Clostridium tyrobutyricum DSM 2637 = ATCC 25755 = JCM 11008
CCAGTCCCGCAGCTCCCCCTTCAAGCTCTGCCACTCTTTTTTCAAAAACATCTTCAGTCGGGTTCATTATTCTTCCATATACATTCCCCGGTCTTTTTAATTGAAAAAAGTCTGCTGCCTCATCTGCATCCTTAAAAACATAGGAAGTAGTCTGATATATTGGAACTGCTCTTGCTCCTGTTGCCGGATCAGGAACCTGCCCTGCATGTACCTGTAATGTTTCAAAACTATATTTTCTCTCTTCACTCATAATTAATCTCTCCTTCATTTAATTAATATTTATATGACTTAATTTTAATTATTCTATATAATAAGCAATTAACAATTTTTAAATACTGTTTTCACCATAATCACATCCAATCTTCATTTGACGTAATAACTTTAAAATATGCATTTTTGGCAATATTTTATGTATTCTGACATATATAATTCTCCTTTCTCAATTTATAAAATAATTAAATTTATAATTTATTAAAGAAATATAAAAACTTCCTACAGAGAAACTGTAGGAAGCAATATCCTATTGTCTCTCATCTACCAGGTTTTATTACCTGCTGGAATTGGCACCGTTGAATATTCTATATTCAGGTTGCCGGGCATCATCGGGCCAGTCCCTCTGCCTCTCTCGATAAGAACTTTCATATTTAATTTATGATTACACTATACAACCTTTTATTTAATATGTCAAGATAATTTTTATAATTTTTTTAATGTTTTTAATTATCAGTATATTGTATATTAATTTCTATAATAATTAAAAATTTATACTAATCTGATTTTTTCCTTTGTTTCTATTTGAACTAATTTTCCATCTTGAATTACCATAGTTATAGAACCATATTTTATCTCCCCGAGTATAGAAAGCAGTTCACTGACATTTTTTTTAAAATACTAGAGCGTAAATTTTTTTTGTTTTCCAATTCATGATCCCCCTTATATATTCCAATTTTACATATTCAAAGAAATATAAAAACCTTTATGTAGACGAGTACAAAAAGGTTTAAACTTTTTCTCATCTCTCAGATTTCAACTGCTGGAATTGGCACCATTGAATACAATAAACATATATTCAGGTTGCCGGGCATCATTGGGCCAGTCCCTCTACCTCTCTTGATAAGATTTTCCGTATTTAATTTATAATTACTATACTGTTTTTTAATTTATTTGTCAATAAAAAATTTTTAAATATTTTATCTTCACATATTTTTTCCATATGAATATTATAAATCAAGTGTTTAATATTAAATAAAAAAATTATTAAATTATTCTTGATTAAATGATTTTTTTATAGTATTATAAATATTAATTAATCACAGCAAATATTTATTATTGCGATGATAGGAAGAGTAAATTAGTATTTGACTATAAGCGAGGATTTCCCTTGGGTGAAAGGATATCTTAGCCAATACTGATTGAAGTGCATCCTTGAGTACTGAATTGAAGTTTAGTAGACTTCAGCGGGTATGCCCGTTAAAGCATTGAGGTATGATTGTACCAAAACAAGAGTTGTATTATATTCATGTTAATTATTCCATATTATCATGTTATATATTATAAACAGAGTGGAACCGCGGAAGTAACCTTCTGCCTCTGAATTGAGGCAGAAGGTTTTTTGGTTTTTGGAATCCGGAATCTAAGGACCATTTTTATTATTAAAGTTTAAAATCATTTAAATAGGAGGAATAGTTATGAATTCTATAGGCTATTTTGATTCGATTGCAGATAAATGGAATGTAATACGAGAAGAGTATTTTGAAGATAAATTAAAATATATAGCTCTTTCACAGTTTGATATAAAAGACAAGATTTGTGCTGATTTAGGATGCGGTACTGGATTTATTTCACTTGCACTTTCTACAGATGCAAAGCTTGTATTCTCTATAGATAATTCAAAGAACATGTTGAGACAACTCCACAATTCTACTGTCAATAGAGAAATTAAAAATATATATCCAATAAAAGGATCTATATCAAATCTACCACTTTTTGATGAATCAATAGATGCTGTATTCATAAACATGGCACTTCACCATGTAGTAGATGCAGAAGGTGCTTTTAAAGAACTCTTCAGAGTTTTAAAAAAGAATGGTACTTTTGTTATATGTGATGTTGAACAGCACAATGGAGAGTGGGCAAAAATTGAAATGCATGATGAATGGCTCGGTTTCTCTAATGAACAAATAAATAGCTGGGCAAAAAAAGCTGGATTTTCAGACATAATTATAAAAAGTACTGGATTAAAATGCAAAGGATATTCAAGCAAGGGAGAATATACAGAAACAGGAATATTTATGGCAAGAGGTATACGAAAGGAGATATAAAATGAATATTGAATCATTGTTAATACACGGAGGAATAGATGGAGATAAACAGACAGGAGCAGTTAGCGTACCCATATACCAAACATCTACCTATAGACAAAATGGTTTGGGAGAAAATAATGGTTATGAATACTCAAGAACTGGAAATCCAACTAGAGAAGCATTGGAAAAATTAATATCAGATATTGAAGCTGGATACAGTGGTCTTGCCTTTGCATCAGGTATGGCAGCTATAACAGCAGTACTAACGTTATTTAAAAGCGGCGATAAAATAATACTGTCAGATAATGTTTATGGTGGAACTTACAGAGTACTGGCCAAGGTATTTAAAAATTTTAATTTAAATTTTGAATTAGTTGATACGAGCAATATAAAAAATGTCGAGGATAGTATTACAGATGATGTAAAAGCAATATATATTGAAACACCAACTAATCCCCTCATGACAATAACTGATATAAAAAAGATATCACAGATTGCCAAGAAAAATAAACTTCTTACAATTGTAGATAATACTTTCATGACTCCATATCTTCAAAAACCTATAGAACTTGGTGCAGATATAGTAATTCACAGTGCCACCAAATATTTAGGAGGACACAGTGATCTAGTAGCAGGACTTGTTGTAGTAAATAATGAAGATTTATCAAAAAGACTTCACTTTATACAGAATTCCACAGGTGGAATATTAAATCCATTTGACAGTTGGCTTTTAATAAGAGGAATAAAAACTTTATCTGTTAGGATGGACAGACATGAAGAAAATGCCCAATATATAGCAAAATTTTTAAATGAAAACCCACTTGTAGAAAAAGTGTATTATCCAGGACTTGAAAGTCATATAGGACATGATATACAAAAGAAACAGGCAAAAGGATATGGTGCAATAATTTCATTTGTATTAAAAGACACTATCAATATAAATGACTTTTTCAAAAAGTTAAAACTTATAACATTTGGTGAAAGTCTTGGTGGAGTAGAATCATTAATGTGCCATCCCGCCAGTATGACTCATGCTGCTATACCATATGAAATAAGGCAAAAGGTTGGAATAGTAGATAATCTAGCTAGATTATCAGTGGGAATAGAAAATAAAGAAGACTTGATAGAGGATTTAACATCTGCAATTAAACTATTATAATATTATAAAATTAAGGGGAGACTACTTTTATGGATGTTTTTAATGATATAAAAGAGATGATAGGAAATACTCCAGTATTAAAAATAAGTAGATTTAAATTAAAAGCTGGAGTTAATATATATGCAAAGCTTGAAAATTTTAATCCTGGAGGAAGTGTAAAAGATAGAATTGGAGCATATATGATAGACGAGGCAGAAAAAAGTAATAGATTAAAAAATGGCTATACCATAGTAGAAGCTACTGCAGGAAACACGGGCCTTGGAATTGCACTTGGAGCGCTAAATAAAGGTTACAAAGTTATATTTGCCGTTCCGGAAAAATTTTCTATAGAAAAACAAGTGCTTATGAAAGCTCTTGGTGCAGAAATAGTGCATACACCAGAAGAAAAAGGAATGAGAGGAGCCATAGAAAAAGCTCAGGAACTTCTAGGGAAAATACCAAATTCTATATCTTTAGGCCAATTTCAAAATAAGGACAATCCTAAGGCACACTATCTTACAACAGGTCCTGAAATATATAAACAATTAGATGGCAAAATAGATTATTTTGTAGCCGGTGCTGGTAGTGGAGGTACATTTACTGGCATAGTAAAGTATCTAAAGGAACAAAATAATGCTATAAAGGCTATTTTAGCTGATCCAGAAGGTTCCACTTTAGGAGGTGGAACTGAAGAAAAATATGCAATTGAAGGTATAGGAAATGATTTTGTACCTGATACCATGAATATGAATCTGGTAGATAAAGTTATAAAAGTAAATGATGATGAGGCTTTTATTATGGTACGGGAATTAGCTAAGAGAGAAGGTCTCATAGTCGGTTCCTCCTCTGGTGCAGCATTAGCAGCAGCATTGAAATTAGCTGATACTATAGATAGTGGAAATATAGTAACTGTTTTCCCAGATAGAGGAGATAGATATTTCAGCAAGAATCTTTACTCACAAATATCTGAAAATGGAAATAAGACTTTATCTAGAAACCCTTAATAGAATGATAATATAAACATTTGTAAAATAGATTTGATTTAATTTTATATAACTGAAAATTTTTATTTTCAGTTATATTTTTTATATTCGGATGAATTAGTAATGACCATGGATTTGCTTATTACGCAAAACAATGGTCATTACTTTTCTAGTTACTTTTCTAGTTGTTTTCCAGCAATTTTACAGTCTTTTCTATTCCACTATTTATTTCATCATACATCTGAAATATTCGTATGCCACTTTTCTTTAGCCTATTTGCAGGCTCAAAACCTGCTCTCAATACTAGAACTGCATTACAATCCTCTATAGTCTTTATAATATCCAATATTTTATCTTCCTGTTTTTCACAGTCTTCTATACCATTACAGTATTTATTTACATTTCTCTTTTCTTTAAATTTGATCTGTCCATTTATTACATCATATATATAGAATTCTGATGCATGTCCAAAATGTTGATCTATATTCACTCCTGTTTTACTTGAAACTGCAATTCTATAATTATTTTTATTGTTTCTAAATTTCTTAGATATATCATTTTCTAAAGTTCCTATGGCATCTGCCCTACATTGCTTACAATGGAACATTTGTTTTAAATCCAGCTGGCACTTTTTTCTCATGTTATTTAATTCTTTTTCATCTGTAGCAGGCAAATTTTCAAATACTGTACCTGGAATTGGAATGAGAGGTATGATATTAGTCATATATGCACCACACTCTTTTACCTTTTTAACTATTTCAGGAACATGTGTATCATTAATACCTTTTATCATTACAATATTTACTTTAGATATAATCCCTTTTTGCGAGATATATCTTAGTCCAGACAGTTGATTATTTAATATTATATCTCCAGCTTCTTCCCCTGAAAAATTTTTCCCTAAGTAATTGATAAATTTATAAACTCTACCTCCTATTTTAGGATCTACTGCATTTATAGTTATAGTAACATGACTTATTCCCAATTTCACTATTTCATCAGCGTAAAAAGGAAGCATCAAGCCATTAGTAGATAAACAAAAAGTAATATCAGGAGATTCTTCTTTTATTAATTCTATAGACTTTTTAACTTCTTCAAAATTGGCAAGTGGATCTCCAGGTCCTGCTATGCCAACTACAGTTAAATTCTTTACTTTTTCTTTTACTATATTAAATTTATCTCTAGCTTCTTCAGGTGTTAAAATCTGACTGGTAACTCCTGGTCTACTTTCATTTACACAATCGTATTTTCTGCTGCAGAAATTACAACTAACATTACATTTAGGTGCTACTGGTATATGCATTCTTGCATATTTATGTGCAATACAATTGTAGCATGGATGACTTAATGTTCTCTTCTCTATACTTTTTATTGGACTTGCAATGTCTATACTCATAATCTTATTTTCTCCTTCCATATATAAAAAAATATAAAAAAGGCCAAGGTAAATTAAATAAATTTACCTTAGCCTTCAGATTTCTGATCAACTAATAGCTAATTTTATTTGTACGTTTCTAATATATTGCCATATATATCCTCAATAAGTCGCATACCTCCATTATACCCTAAATATCCCCCATTTAATACCAATCTATGCATAATTGGAATAGATATATTAATTTTAAATGCATTAATCTCATCAGCTATGTCTCTATCCCATGAGCTGCCTAATATTAAAGGTATATGGGTTCCAACATCATATTCTCTCAATCTCTGATGGATCTTTCCTGAATCAACCTCGAAAAACACTTTAAAATCTCTAGTATCTGATAAGCTATTAAACTTTTCTATTATATACTCCTGATATTTTTTGGGAACATCATCTGTTATATACTGCTCTCCAGGAACAATTCCAAGTTCATTCAATAGAAATTGACTAATTCCAAGAGCATAAAATGAATCTGTTATATTAAAAAACCTGTCTGGTATACTATATCTAAATTCCAAAAAGAAATCTGCAGCTCTTTCTAAATAATAATAGAATTTGTCCTCTTCTTTCTTAATATAATTTTCTACTACATCATTGTCCAGATCTGCGAATTCTTTAACTGATCTTAAAAATTTACTTGTCTCCTTAGCTCCTATAGGTGGAACGGCATAATGCAAATATGGAGTTCCATATTTCTGCTTCAATAATTTTGCTGTTTCCACTCCAACCCATGGTGAGGCTACTATATTAAATTCAGCATCAGGTATTGTTTGCAACTCTTCTACTCCGCCAGACTCAGGTCCAAATAATATATTAACTTCCAGACCTATTCCTTCTAATAAATGCTTTATTATACTTAAATTTCCCGCCCAAAAGCTATCTTGAAATGGTACTGAAGCAAAAACATTCACCAAATTTTTTTTAATTTTTGGCTTTCTGTCTCCAATAAATTGATCTATAATAGCTTTTAATACCAATTCATGTCCCTTAAAATTAGTACCTTTAAATCCTCCTGTTTCCGCAAAAACTATTGGTACTCCATTTTTTTTATATTCTCCAACTATCTGGCCTATATCATCTCCAACTATGTCAGATGTGCAGCCTGTTAATACTACAAATAGATCTCCCTTTAGAACTTTTAGTGTTCCATCAATAACTTCTTTCAATCTCTTGCTGCCACCAAATACTACTTCTTTTTCAGTAGAATTTGTACACGGAATTACGCCACCTCCTGAATATCCTGTTCCCTGATATCCTGAATCGGTACTAAGTCCTCTGAATAATTTTACGCCGCATCCTGGTCCAGAATGAAGTATTGGCATTGCACCTTTTATGGCAATTACAGATTGCTGAGCTCCAAGAGTGCAGTAATGTCTGGGTTGTTCTATTATTTTTAGCATATTACTTGCCCTCCTTTAAAAAAGTATCAGGTCTTTGTTTAAACCACCAATCAGTATATGGGAATTTGGCATGGGCTGAAATATTCTTTACAAACTCTGGAGTTTCAAGTACATCCAAAACCTTATTTCCATAATTTATCAATCCTTGATATCCTAATCCAAAGTGCTCATCTCCCATTAAAAATGTAGGTATTCCAAGTTTTGCACCCCATATAGACATACCACCATGACGTGCAATAAAAATATCCGGTTTCAGTCTGTTAAGTGAATTCACAAGTTCATAAGCCTGTTTGTCACATACACTGAAATTTTTAATATCCCCATATGTGTTAACTGCATGATCCAAACTTTTGCCTGATTCAGATCTATTATCATAGCAAGGATCATGATGAAATATTGAGGCACCAACAACTTCCAAGCCCAAATCTTCTAAAAGTGCTATTAAACTATGCCCATGAGCTGCTCCAGCTGTAACATATGCTCTTTTTCCCTTTAACTTTTTTCTCAATTTTTCAAGTTCTGGATATATTCTTTCTTTTTCAGATTTAAGTAGTTCTTCAACTTCAGTTTCTTTATCAGTTATTCTGCCCAGTTCTCTAAACCACTCATCTGTTCCTTTTATTCCATATGCAGGTGGAGCTTTTACTTCAGGTACTCCATATTCCTGTTCCAAAGCAGCTGCCAAATAGGTGCCAAGAGTAGGACATATTTGAACGGTAGCTGCAGCTTCCGATATCTTTTGAAGCTGATCTATTGTAGAAAAAGGAACAATATAATTTGGTTTTAATCCTATTTTTCCAAAAAGACCAGTAAAAATATCACTTCCCCAAAAGTTAATTACATTTATTAAATCTTTTCTTTTTTTAACAGGCGGTTTTACTATCTTTCTAATTATTCCATGATAGGCGGCATCAAAACCAGTTGTCCATATTTTTGATTTGAAACCTTCACAAGGAATATATACTATTGGTATCTTAAGCTTTTTTTCTGCTTCTTGAGCTATTGTATCTATATCATCGCCTATTATACCTGATGCACAAGAAGCTGTTATAAAAATTGCTTTAGGATTAAATCTTTCAAAAGCTTCATTTATTGTAGCCTTTAGTTTTTCACCTCCACCGTATATAGTGTCTTTTTCATCCAAATTTGTACTTAATAATCTAGCATTTTTAGGTTTGAAATTTCTCTTTCTCTGTCCAACTCTGTTTGTAAAATTAAAATCTGAAAAATCTGCTGAACATCCAAGCGGTGCATGATTTATCACAACCGCATCTTGTATCATAACCAACTGACACAGTGCCTGTCCTGAGCTACATCCAAGGCATTGGCTAAAAGAATGCTTCCTATCACACAACCTTTTTCCTTTAGACATTTCACATAATTCAGATGCACTTCCTGAAAACCCAGTAATCGAACCAAGTCTATTTTCTCTGATTTTTACCTCTGGTGATTTTATATTAATACTCAAAATAATTCCCTCCTAATACTCAATTTACCTTTGATAAGAAAAATAAAAAAAGACCAAGCATAAGTCACAATAACAATGACTCGCTTAGTCTCCAGTTTATCTGGTCAACTAATATAATAATATTATATATTTACACCAATCTAACTTTTTCATTTTTCTCTATCTGTATTACTCTACCATCTTGAACAACTAAGGTTATGGAACCATACTTCATTACTTTAAGCATTTCCAGTAACCTGTTTAAATCTTTTTGCGAAATACCAGTAGATAATTTTTTCTTATCCACCATTATCACTCCTCATTTTATAGATAAGGACTCAAAAAACAAAACCTTCCTGCTGATAGATGCAAAGAAGGTAATTTTCTATTCTCTCATCTTTCAGGTATATTCCTGTAGGAATTGGCACCTTGAATTAAAATTTCATTCAGGTTGCTGGGCATCATAGGGCCATTCCCTCCGCCTCTCTTGATAAGACTAATATAAATTTTATAATTTATATTATAATCAATAAACTTTAAGTTGTCAATATATCATTATTATTTTTTATACAATTCTACATGATTTTTTTAAAATCTACATCTCTTAATTTAATTATTTTTGTCTTGAATTTTTTCTTATATATTATAAATAGTAACAAAAATATAGGAAGTCCTATATAAGAAGATATTACTCCTCCCCAGTCTATTTTTGCCTGTTGAAAATACGTAATACCCTGTCCCAATATTACAACTGCACAAAGTAAAAATGCAATTATAGGTCCTAGTGGAAATAATTTTGCCTTATATTTGAGAATACTCATATCTTTATGTTGAGCTATGCAAGCTTTTCTAAACCTATAATGGCATATTGCTATTCCAAGCCATGCTATAAATCCTGAAAGCCCAGAAGCTGCTACAAGCCACACATAAACAGAAGTCTCGGCATACAATCCTGTTAAAAAGCAGGCAGAAGCTACTACTGTTGTTAGTATAACTGCATTTACAGGAACACCCTTTGTATTAACTCTTCCAAAAATTCTAGGAGCCTTTTTATCGTTTGCCATAGAATACAGCATCCTTGTAGAAGCATACAATCCTGAATTACCACAAGATAATACAGAAGTCAATATGACTGCATTCATAAGTGAAGCTGCCCCAGCTACTCCTGCTTTTTGAAATATCATAGTAAATGGGCTGGTTTGAACTCCTGCCCTGGTATATGGAATTAATGCACCAACTACAAATATGGTTCCAAGATAAAATAGTATTATTCTCCAAAATATAGTATTTATTGCCTTAGGTATAGTTTTCTCTGGATTTTCACTCTCTCCTGCAGCAATACCAATAAGTTCTGTACCCTGAAATGAAAACCCTGCAATCAAAAATACTAAAAATATAGATTTAGGGCCTCCTACAAAAGGTGCTTCACCAATAGTAAAATTTTTAAGTCCTATTGGATTTCCATTAAAAATCCCAACTATCATCGCAACTCCTGTTACCAAAAATACTATAACAGTAGCTACTTTAATTCCTGCAAACCAAAATTCAGACTCACCATAAGCCCTTGCAGACAATAAATTTAATATTACTATAAGTGATAGAAATAAAACACTCCATATTACTGATGGAACAAAAGGAAACCAAAATTTCATTATTAATGCTCCTGCTACCATCTCTGCAGCTACTGTAATAGCCCAATTATACCAATAGTTCCACCCTAGAGCAAAACCTAAAGCTGGATCAACAAATTTAGTTGCATAAGTTCCAAAAGATCCTGAATCAGGCATAAAGGTTGCCATTTCTCCAAGACTTGTCATTAAAAAATAAACCATTATTCCTATACAACAGTAAGCCACTATTGCTCCACCAGGACCGGCTTGTTTTATAGTATCTCCCAAAGCCAAAAATATGCCTGTACCAATAGAACCTCCAAGAGCAATCATATTCATATGTCTAGCTTT
This sequence comes from Clostridium tyrobutyricum DSM 2637 = ATCC 25755 = JCM 11008, assembly GCF_000359585.1. Lineage (GTDB taxonomy): Bacteria > Bacillota > Clostridia > Clostridiales > Clostridiaceae > Clostridium_B > Clostridium_B tyrobutyricum. The sequence goes on from NZ_APMH01000029.1 coordinate 10,662, forward strand.
AAGCCCTCTTTTCAGCTTATGTGAATTATTATCTGATTCTTCCAAAGTATTTTGCATTTTACCACTCCTAATGTTTCTTAATATTTTAAGACAAAATAAAAATACCTTGAGCATAACTCAAGGCGCATAAAGTATAATATAATTACTTCAACGTTTGATAGCTCCCCACATCTTATGTGACAGTTATATATATATTATATATATAACCAACTTATAATAAAGTAGCCTTACTATAAGTTTCGGCAATATCTCCTTTCAAACGGTTTCATAGTGCTCACCTCCACCATTCTACTTATAAATATCGCACCTCTATCCGATTATACAATTATGTATATATTATGAACTATAAGATGGTATTAGTCAATATATTTTAGGCAAATACAATTTTTATCATTAAGATTCTTTTTTCAATCTTTATTTCAACTTTTTTTAAATTTAAGCAGGAATAATCAAATTTTTATTGAATATAAAATATTAGTTAGTAATATAAATTAACAAAATATTTTTAGGAGGTATTTTATGGGATCTTTAAAAGGTACAAAGACTGCAGAAAACTTAATGAAATCTTTTGCTGGGGAGTCACAAGCTAGAAATAGATACACTTTTTATGCTTCTCAAGCAAAAAAGGAAGGGTATGTTCAAATAGCCAACATATTTTTAGAAACTGCTGAAAATGAAAAAGAACATGCAAAGAGATTTTTTAAATTTGCAAATGAAGATTTATGTGGTGAAGCGGTAGAAATAAATGCTTCTTACCCAGTAGCTCTTGGAGACACAAAATTAAATTTAAAAGCAGCTGCAGATGGTGAAAATGAAGAATGGACTCAATTATATCCTGAATTTGCAAAAGTTGCTGATCAAGAAGGTTTTCCTGTTATAGCTACGGTATTTAGGAAGATTGCTGAAGTTGAAAAACATCATGAAGAAAGATATAAAGCTCTTCTTAAAAATATAGAAGAAGGTAAAGTATTTACTAAAGACAAAGTATATAAATGGAAATGCAGTAATTGTGGATATATATATGAAGGCACTTGTGCACCTAAGGCTTGTCCTGCCTGTGCTCATCCTCAATCATATTTTGAATTGCTCGCAGACAACTTCTAATAAAAAAATTTTTATTAAAAAGTCGGGAAAATTATTTTCACCCGACTTTTTAATATTCTGTATCTGGAATATCTATACCTGCCATTTTCATTAGATACAGTGCATTCCTGGTTTTTGATATACCTCTTTGAAGTTTATAGTCAAAAAATATTTTATTATTTTTATAGTATTCCCTAAAATAATAATTTTTTATATGACCATTATCTTCATTTTCCATATCACACAATTCTAAATCATGAGTAGATACCATACCACATGTATTTAAACTTTTTAATTCATTTATAAGTATTTTAGCACCTGTATGCCTATCTATCGAATTAGTTCCTTTAAATATTTCATCTAACAGGAAAAATATCCTTTCTCCCCTTTTAGCAGCTTCCACTATAGATTTTATTCTAATGATTTCTCCATAAAAAGATGAAATATTTTTTTCCAAATTATCGCTTATCCTCATACATGTATATAAGTTCATTATAGAGCAATTAAAATACTCTGCACACACACGAGTACCTAAATATGCCAACAATAAATTTACTCCTGTTGTCCTCAAAAATGTACTTTTTCCTGACATATTTGATCCAGTAATTAAAAGTACTCTGGAATTGCTGTCTATATCTAAATTATTACTTATAGCCTTTCCTCTAATAAGTGGATGTGCCATAGATTTAGCTCTAATTTTAAGTGATTCATCATAAATCTTAGGTATAGTCCAATTAGAATGATCAAAATTTATAACAGAAAGACTGGATAGCATTTCAATTTCAGCAACTGCATTAATCCAACTATATACATATGGACCATTTTTTCTTCTCCACTTTTCAATAGCGAACATACATTGATAATCCCATAAAAACAATATATTTAAAATTATATATGCCATATTTCTTCTATCTGAGATATTATTAGCTATTTTAGTAAGTTCAGTCATCTGTCTAAAATTACTTTTTTTGTTTGATTTCTTCTTAGTATTGTCATTTTTAAAAACAGTTTTAATTTGATTTAAATATTGTGAACTAAAATTAGTGTTATATATAATATTTATCATGCTTTCATAAGCTTTAATACCTTTTTTAAGTTTAAAAACTGTATCAAGCTGTTTAAATCTATTTTTAGAACCTATAAAAAGTATTAATATGGATATCAAAATTGTACTGTATCCAATATAACTGCTAAATATTTTTAACACGAAAGTCATAACAAGGGATCCTATTATTATAACAGGAAGTATCTTAAATAATGCAATTATAAATCCATTACTATAAATACTATTATCTAAAGGCTTTATAACATTAATTAAACTTTCCAACTTATTTTCATCATCTTTTGCAAAATATCCTTCTGCCTGTAATCTTTGTCTAAATTTTATTTTACTTGATAACTCATCTATAGCTTTTTGTCTTTTTATTATAGTGTTTTTAGTATCTGGTTTAGATGTCAATATTTCAAACAACTTTTTCTTTCCTAGATAAGTTTCAGTAGTATTTATCCATTGAAAGATAGAATTTTCACCAAATAAATCCAAATCATAGCTATATGCATGATTTTCGTCTTTAAACTCTTTTCCATTTTCTTTAAATTTGTTCCATTTCCCATCTATTCTATCAATGCAAGTCTTATTTATACTACTAAGCTTTTCAGTAAACTTTAAGTTTTTATTTAACCTTTCATGTATTTTTACGAATACTATGAATAATATTAAAAATACAAGAAAACAACTTAAACTCATATAAATATAGTGTCTTGTATATAAATATATAGTACCAATTACTCCTAATAAAAATACAGCTAATCTAAATCTACTGACAAGTTTAATATATTTATTTTGCCTTTTTAATAGTGAATTATAATGATTTTTTCTTCTAGTATAGATATCTCTTATATTTTTCAATTGTTTAACCTCTTCTAAAATTTTTTTGTGTTTTTTACCAACTTAGACGGTCTTAAATTGTCAAAATAATCTTTTAGTTTCAAATCCATGCCTAATATATGTTCACTTATCCATTTGTATACAAAATCTAAAAGTTTAATAACTTCTTCTTCAGGATTTTTTTCTATATCACTTTCATCTATACTCTCAATTTTTTCAATAAATTTGTCATGAACTAATTTTTGTTGTTTATATCCAGGATATTCATATAGCTGCATCAATCTTTCCTCATCTTCAAAATGATATATAGTATATTTTCTGAGTTCATCAATAGAATCTAAAATTTCATCTATATAAAATATTTGATTATCTTCCTTTTTTATCATACTATATATCGATTGTCCAATCTCAAATAACTTTTTATGTTCATCATCTACTCTTTTTATTCCACAACTGTATTTATCCTTCCACTCGAACATATTATCATACTCCTTATATTATAATAAACTTTAATAAATAAATTATATCATAATAATACAATACAAAAATAAAGACAATATCTAAATTATAAAATTTAAATATCGCCTTTATTTATAATACGAACTTTTAATAGTTATATCTTAAAATTTCATTATAGTTAGAACTATTTTCTACATAACAGCACTTGGTAATATTGCATCTAATATTCCAATAATTAAAGCGGCTATTATAGCTCCAATTATAGTTACTGACATATTAGGAACTATAAATTGAGCTAAATATAATATTATGGCTGCAACAATAAATCCTTTTATTCCCTTACCAAAAGGAGATGCATCTACTCCCATAAATTTTTCTATGAGATAATCCACTACACTTATTACTACAGCTGCTATTATATATGACCATAATCCCACTATAGAAAAACCTGGTGTTAAAAAAGATGTTATAGCCAATATTATTACAGTAAAAACTAATCTTAAAAGATATCTGGATATTGAAGATCCTTTTTGCCCATTATCATTAGTATTATTATTGGTATCGTTCATACTAATCACTCCTCACTATATGTTATAATCTAGATACAAACATACTATTTATATTAAATAGCTGTGATAATTATAGCTTTACCTAAATTCAAAAAAATATTTATTCATAAAAAAATTTTTTATTATAAAAAAGGCACATAAACTCTTTTAAAAATATATACCTTTTTTATACTTTAACTAATATGCTATTTTAAAATTCTTTAAATAAATCTTTTTTAACTCCACATATTGGGCACTTTTCCGGTGCTTCTTCTTCTACTGTAAAACCACATATTGGACAGACATATATTTTACTATTGTCTGTATCTTTATCTTGTTTTGCTAAATCTTGAGCTTTCTTAAATAATTTAGCATGTTCTTTTTCTGCACTAAGAGCATAATGAAATGATCTTTCTGCATCTTTTTCTCCCTGAAATCTAGCAGTTTCTAAATATACAGGATACATTTGATCTATCTCATGAACTTCTCCATCAAACGCTCCTTGGAGATTTTCAACTATATTAGTTAATCCAAACACTCCACCTGCGGCTACTGTAGCATCACCAACTTGATCTTTTAAAACATTAAAATGGTTTCTCGCATGAACCCATTCTGCATAGGAAATAGCTCTAAATAATCTACCTATGTTTGGAAAACCATTTTTTTCTGCACTTTCCGCCCATACCAAATATCTTATGTGAGCCATACTTTCTCCTCCATAAGCTGAACGGAGAAAATCTGCAGTCATAGCATTTTTTAATGACATATATTATCACCTCATTATAATATTGTGTATTGGAATAAATATTATTCACACTTTACGATTATGTCTTTAAAATATTTACAAATAAACTATTATATTACAATTTTAAGTTTACTTTTTAATGTTATTAACATAATATATATTATTTATATTAAAGATAAATTTTTATAAATAAAAAAGGCCAACATTATCAATGTTAGTCTTTTCTTCATTATATATTATACAAATTCTTTTACTTCTTTAGGATTTTTAGTATAATCAGCTAACTTAATAAATTTTGTTTTTATTCTATATATAGCTGATTCCCCAATTTTCCCTTTAGATACATTTTCCTTTAATATCGGATATCTAATACTTATTCCATCCACTGCCTTATTAAAATCATCGTCACCTTGTAAAACTTCTGATGCCTCTCCTGTTACAGAAACACTTTTAAAGGTATCATAGGCTTGATTTTCATTTTGGAAATAAAATGTAACTACTGGGTTGTTCTTAATATGCTTTACTTTATTTGAATTTTTTCCTGTCTCAAAATATAAATTTGCTCCATCATTTGAAAAAGCCCCCATGATTCTTACATAAGGATAACCGTCCTCACCTGTTGTAATAAGTAAACCTGTCTTTGATTGTTCTATATATTTTATTGACTCATTTAATACTTCACTCATATGTAAAATCCTCCTTTTTTATAATTATAACTCAATGTTCACTATTAATACAATTTAATCTATAGATTTCTTAAATGCCTGATCTAGATCTGAAATTAAGTCCTCAACATTTTCCAATCCGATAGATATCCTCAATGCATTTTCAAAAACTCCTGCTTTTATTTTATCTTCTTCACTAAGAGAAGAATGTGTTGTCTCAAAAGGCTGAACAATAAGTGACTTGGAATCTCCAACATTTACAAGAAAACTAAATATTTTTAAACTGTTTAGAAATTTATTGATATTATTCTGATTGCCCTTAAATCCAAAAGTAAACATAGTTCCAGGTCCTTTTGGAAAATATTTTTCTACAAGCTCTCTGTTATTTGGATTTATATTACTTGGAGCAGCAGGATAATTAACCCATTCAACTAGAGAATGATTAAGTAGATAATTAACTATTATATGGGTATTTCTCACTTCTCTTTCAACTCTAATCGACAAAGATTCAAGCCCCTCAAGTATTAAAAATGCATCAAAAGGACTCAAAACCGCTCCAAATTCAGATAAGTAATGTGTTCTTGCCCTAGTAGTAAATGCAACTTCAGGAAATTTTTCAACCAAATTTTCATTATCCAATTTATAATCCGGTTCAGTGAAATGTGAAAATTTTCCACTGCTCCAGTCAAATTTTCCACTTTCAACGATTAGTCCTCCAATAGTAGAACCATGCCCTCCTAATGCTTTAGTAGAAGAATATACAACTATATCTGCACCAAAATCAAATGGTTTTAAGAGATATGGAGTCGCAAAAGTATTATCTACTACAAGTGGTATAAATTGTTCATGTGCAATATTAGCTATATTTTCTATATCCAATATATTCATAAGAGGATTGCCTATGCTTTCTATAAATATCCCTTTTGTATTTTCTGTTATTGCCCTTTTAAATGATTCAACATTTCCATGATCCTCCACCCAGTTTACTCTAATTCCAAACTTTGGGAGCGTATGAGTCAAAAGATTATAAGATCCTGCATATAGTGACTTTACCGCTACTATTTCACCTCCTCCTTCAGTTAAATTCAATATGGAATATGCCACTGCTGCCATATCTGACGCTACTGCTAATGAAGCGGTGCCTCCTTCAAGTGCCGTTATCCTCTTTTCAAGTATATCAAGAGTTGGGTTTCCACTTCTTGTATAAAGAAAACCATGTTCCTCCTTGGACTTTATTCTTTCTAATCTATCTGTATCCCCCAAATTAAAAGATGCAGTCTGATAAATAGGTACAGTACATGCATAATTATGTTTCTTAGGATCATATCCTCCTCTAATTTGAAGAGTTTCAAACCCGTAGTTTATTTCGTGTGACATAGTATAACTCCCCCTTAAAAAATTAAAGACAATGAAAAAACACTAGATACTCATACTCCTAAAACAGGAATAAGTCTCTAGTGTTTCTAGTCAACTTTTATATTTTATATAAAATCAAAAAACTCTCTTACAAAATAATGCTTTAATTTTCGTTTTCAAAATAAATATTATTACTATAATATCAAATCAAGTATACTCTGTCAATAGATAAAGTTTCCATTTTTGAACACCTCTACTTCTTTACCTTCCTGTGTTATACCGATTATACCTAAATCTTCAGTCCCTATCATAAAATCTACATGTTCAAGTGAATGATTTACTCCAGCAGCTTTAAGAGCTTCTTTAGACATATTTTTACCTTCTTTAAGACAAACAGGATAGGCCTCTCCTATTGCTAAATGGCAGGATGCATTTTCATCAAACAATGTATTATAAAATAATATATTTAAATTTGAAATTGGTGAATCAAATGGTACCAATGCCACTTCTCCAAGATAATGAGACCCTTCATCTGTTTGAATAATATGTTTTAACGTCTCATACCCTTGATCAGCTGTAAAATCTACTATTTTTCCTTTCCTGAAAATAATGGAAAAATTATTAATTATATTTCCATTATAGTTTAAAGGTCTGGAACTCACCACTTTTCCATTTACACCAGTCTTTAAAGGTAATGTGAATACTTCCTCTGTCGGCATATTAGGCATAAACTCTATACCTTTTTCACTAATAGATGATCCTCCAAGCCAAATATGTCCTTGAGGAAGTTCTATTTTCAAGTCTGTTCCCAATTGGTTTTTATATTTAAGATATCTAAAATTGTTATTATTCAAAAATTCCATGCTTTTCCTTAAATTAATTTTATGTTTATTCCATGCCTCTACTGGTTCATTTCCATTAACTCTCACTGTTTTAAATATAGTATCCCAAAGTTTTTCTAGTGCTTCACTCTCTGAAATACCTGGAAAAACCTTCTTTGCCCATGCTCTTGTAGGTATAGATACAACACACCACACATTCCTGTCACTCATCATTCTTTCTCTGTATTCTGATAAAGCTACATTTGATGCCTTGCTAGCCCTCATTATTCTCTTTGGATCTACATCTTTCATAAGTTCCGGGTCAGAAGCATAAACACTTAAAAATGCAGCATTTTCTCTTGCATAGTTAGTATATAGATCTTTTTTCCATTCAGGGAAATTATCAAATATTTCTTCTTTTCCATTTATATATTTAATTTTTGCGAATTTTTCATCACTCCAATTTACAACTACATCCCTAGCTCCTTTTTTATAAGCAACTTCTGAAATCATTCTGGTAAATTCAGCACATTCAATAGGTGAATTGATAACAAGAATTTGATTGTCTTGAATATTTATGCCTATTTCAACAATAACTTTTGCATATTTCTCCAAATAATTTTTATTCATTTCCAGACTCCTTAATATCTTATTATTAATATATGTTAACTCTAATTATTTTTTAACTCAAGTTATTCATACATATTATATATAAATAGCCCCGATAAGTTGATGTTAAAATAATTTTTAACCGTATCCACTTATCGGGACTCATTTTAAACTAAAATTTTATTTTAATCTCTGTATAACTCTATTTTAATCCTTGTTCATAAGCTTCTACCATCTTTTTAACCATGTTTCCACCTATTGATCCGGCTTCTCTTGAAGTAAGATCACCATTGTATCCTTCTTTTAAGTTTACACCTACTTCTCGTGCTGATTCCATTTTAAATCTGTTTAATCCTTCTTTTGCCTGTGGTACTAATACTCTATTTGATCTGCTTGCCATAAGTAATCCCTCCTAAAATTTAATTTGTTTTTTGTCTATATAATTTTGCCTTGCATTATAAGTTTGTTCTTTTTTGCATTTATTACTCTATAAAATTATATGAAAATAGTGTAGTTTCTATCATAATTAGAAATTTAATTCTATAATAGAAATAATTCTATAATTATTTTGCACAACTTTTTTTAAATAGTATAATAAGTACATTAAATATTTTATAGGCAGGTGGTTTTATTGTATAAAAAAGGCGATTTTCACTTACACTCTACAGCATCAGATGGAAAGTTTTCCCCTATAGATTTAGTTAACCTTGCCAAAGATCAGCATTTGGATATTATGGCTTTAACGGATCATGACACAATATCAGGAATAGATGATGCTATTTCTCAAAGTACTAAAATTGGAATTAAATTCATTCCGGGTATAGAACTATCAACTTTGTATAAAGGACGTAGTGTTCACGTTTTAGGATATTTTAAAAATATAGATAATATAGATAATAACTTTAGGACTTTTCTTAAGAAAATGAATGACTATAGAGTGAATAGAGCAAGAGAAATAGTAGAAAATCTGTATAAATTTTTTAATATCAAACTAGATTATGATGATATATTAAAAAAAGCAAATGGAATAATAGCAAGGCCTCACATAGCTAGAGCTATAATAGATGCAGGATATGATTATACCTTTGATTATATATTTTCAAAATTTATAGGTGAAGACAGTCCCGCATATGTTCCAAATAAAAAAATATCCACCGAAGATGGTATAGCTGTCTTAAAATCAATGAAGGCTATGGTAGTACTTGCACATCCTGTATTAATAAGAAAAGTTAATGTAGAAGATGTAATTAAACTTCCTTTTGATGGAATAGAAGCTATCTATCCTGCAAATACACAAGACGACACAATAAAGTTTATAAACTATGCAAGTAAATATAATAAGATTATATCTGCAGGATCTGATTTCCATGGATTAGATAGTAATAATTCAAAACACGGCTCTTTACCTGGATATGTATACCTTGAAGAGGATAGAATAGATATATTTTTAAACAAATTGGATTCTATAAAATAAATTATTATCAGAAAAAATGATATCCCTAAATAATCTTTTAAAGTTATTTTGGGATATCTTTATACATTAAATATTAATTGGGAGCTAATTTTATTCTATAAGTCCATGTTCTAGAAGTATACTCTCTAACTCTTCTTGTGACATTGGATTTGGTACTACAAACATGTCATTTCCATCTATTGCTTTAGCCAATGCTCTATATTCATCTGCCTGTTCAACTTCTGGACTATATTGTATAACAGTTTGTTTGTTTATTTCTGCTTTTTGAACATCCAAGCTGCGTGGTACAAAATAAATAAGTTGAGTTCCTAATTTCTTTGCAAAATTTTCCAATAGTGCCTTTTCATTTTCAACTTTTCTACTGTTGCATATAATTCCACCTAGTCTAACTCCACCTGCATTGGCGAATTTTTTTATACCTTTTGATATATTGTTTGCTGCATACATTGCCATCATTTCTCCACTGGCCACTATATATATTTCCTGAGCTTTACCCTCGCGTATTGGCATTGCGAAACCACCGCAAACAACATCACCTAATACATCATAGAAAACATAATCCAAGTCATCAGTATAAGCTCCTAATTGTTCCAGCATATTAATTGAGGTTATTATACCTCTTCCTGCGCATCCAACTCCTGGTTCTGGTCCACCTGATTCAACACATTTTATATTGCCATATCCGTTTTTAAGTATTGTGCTTAAATCTACATCGTCCCCTTCTTCTCTCAATGTATCCAAAACAGTTTTCTGAGCTAGTCCACCTAAAAGCAATCTAGTTGAATCTGCCTTCGGGTCACAACCTACTACCATTATTTTCTTACCTAGTTCAGCCAATCCTGCTGTTAAATTTTGTGTTGTTGTGGATTTGCCTATTCCACCCTTTCCATAAATTGCTACCTGTCTCATATGTCTTCCTCCTAAAATTAAAATAAAGAAAACCAGAGACTTTAAATAAAAGTACTTTTATTTAAAGTCTCTGGTTTTTCCAGTCAACTAAAATTTATTATTATAAATTATATTTACATATATTATAAATAACGCATTCATTGCTGTCAATGACTTTTTATTTTATTAATAATATTTAATATAAAGTTGAACTTTTTTATTAATATATCAATAATTGTGCAAAATATTGTTGTATATATCCTCAGTTAAAGTTAATTCAGAAATTATGTTTTTATCCCAAAAACTTTCTATAATCAAAGGTTTTTGATTTTTATGACAATCCAATTTTTTAATAGTAACTCTCCTATTAACTATTTTCTCTATTTATCACAAATCTATTTTCAATAAATTTTATCAAAACATCTAAAAGTAATCCAAGAAAAGCTATAACAATGGCTGTTGCAAATATTCTCTTTATATCATAAATTTGTTGATAACTCAACAATAACCATCCCAATCCTGAGCTGGCACCCATCATTTCAGCTGCAATAAGCATAAAAAAGGAGTATCCTGCACTAATTCTAATTCCTACAAAAATTGATGGGAGTGTAGATGGCATTACTACTTTATAAAAAAGTTTTCTGCGCCCAATTCCAAAAGATCTGGCTTCTTTTAAGATTAAGGGATCTACATGCCTTATACCATAAATAGTATTAAACATTATAGGCCATATACATGTCCATGCAATCACTGCTATTTTTGTACTTTCTCCAATACCAAGCAGCAAAATAAAAACATGAAATAATATAAATGGATTAACCTGGGAAAAAATTTCTACAACCGGCTCTGTTATTAAATCCACTTTTGGAAACCAGCCACCCAGTAAAAATCCTAAAGGTATGCCAATTATAATTGAAACTGCAAATCCCAGTAAAGCTCTTTCTATACTTGTACCAACACTTAAAATAAAATTTTGGGAAAGAAATGTATCAAATAAAGTTTCAATTATACTAGAGAAAGATGGTATAAATTGAGGATTTAATATTTCTACTCTGCTTAATACCTCCCATATTAAAATAAATATAACTATAATCAATAATTTATAAACAATATCTATTTTTCTTTTTTTCATTGTTTAATATCTCCAAAAAAATTTATTTTGTCATATTCATGTGTTCAGAAGAATTGTCCTCATCTTCCATATTCATTTCCATATGCCCAGCAGCGTTGCTATTGCTGAATCTATTATTAAATTCCGACGTATTAGAATAATTAACTTCATAGCTTCCAATTCCTAAAATAACAATTACAACTACGATTAATGCAACAATTTGACGTTTTCTAAACTTGGTTTTTAATTTTCTAAATTTAATAAAGCTAGAATTCTGACTTGCCTCTTTCCAAAAAAATATTTTATTTTGAACATATATCAAAAACCTATTCAACAACACTCCAAGTATTATAATAAATAGTCCTGCTGAATACATTCTTGGAATTTGATTGTTCATAGATGCATTGTGAAAAAGCCACCCCAATCCTGCATTGGAACTTATCATTTCTGCAGCAATCACTATAAAAAATGACATCTCTGCTCCAACTCTCAATCCTGCAAAAATAGATGGTTCTGCAGATGGTATCATTATTTTTTTAAACAACTGCCAATTTGATGCCTTCATAGAAATGGCCGTCTTTATTAAAAGCTTATCAATACTTTTAGCTCCCTGTATAGTGTTATATAAAATCGGCCATATACTTGTCCATGTAATTACTGCCAACTTTGTAATTTCACCTGTCCCAAAGAACAATATAAATGCAGGCAACAAAGAAAAAGGATTTACTTGACCAAGTATTCTAAAAAGTGGATCCATAAGATCAGCAGCTCTATTAAACCAACCTCCAAGTATGAGTCCAAGTGGTACAGCAATAATAGATGCTATAATAAGGCCTAACGCAACTCTCCATAAGCTTACCATTATATTTGTAAATAGGGCATTATTAAACCATAATACATGAATTTGTCCAAGAACAGTAGAAAAAGATGGAATGAATTGAGGATTAAATGCTCCAATTGCGGGAAGTAATTCCCATAATATTAAAAGTACTGCAACTCCACTATATCTTAGAATATAATAGGTCCAGAATTTTTTTGTCTTACTCATAAAATTCCACCATAGTCTAACTTTCTTTCTCCTTCTTTATTACTATTACTGTGAAGAAGCTGCCATATTCTATTCCAAATATCATTATATTCTTTGGAAATTCTCATATTTACAGCATTTCTTGGTCTCTTTAAATTTAATTTGATAATTTCTTTAATTTTTCCCGGATTATTAGTCATTACCACTACTTTATCCGCTAAAAATATGGCCTCTTCAATACTATGGGTTACAAATACAATAGTTTTTTTTGTCTTGTTCCAAATAGACAACAGTTCTTCTTGAAGCAATTCCCTGTTCTGGGCATCTACAGCTGCAAATGGTTCATCCATGAGTAAAATTTCTGGATCATAAGCTAGAGCTCTTGCAATTGCCACTCTTTGTTTCATACCACCTGATAATTCATGTGGATACCTGTTTTCAAATTTATTTAATCCCACAAGATCAATATACTTTTTACTTATTTTTTTCCTTTCTACTTTTGAAATACCTTTTATGTCAAGCCCAAATTCAATATTCTGCTTCACATTTAACCAGGGAAATAGTGCATAACCCTGTAAAATAATCCCTCTATCAAGATCCGGACCAGTAACTAGTTTGCCATCAATATATACCTTTCCAGATGTAGGTTTTGATAAACCAGCCAGAATATCCAAAATAGTTGATTTTCCACAACCACTTGGTCCTACTATAGTTACAAATTCTCCTTTTTTTATATTAAGATTAAAATTCTCCATGGCCAAAAATTTTTTACTGCTTTTTTCATCTTCAGAGACCACATTATAGAGTTTTTTTACATTTTCAATTACAATCTTATAAATATTATTATATTTTTCAGCCACTAAACATTCCTCCAATTAATATTTCTTATAAAATTAACCTTTCAAACAGTCTAATAATCAGACTAATTAGATAGTTTGAAAGGTTGTGCAGAACTTTATAAACTTGCAGTAGCAGTATTAGTTATATTTTCATCATTAATACCATGAAGAAGTTTCCAAACTCTATGACTTAAATCATTAAATCTAGGAGTATTTTTTATTTCACCAAGCTTTCTTGGTCTTGGTAAATTCACATCTATAATTTCCTTTACAGCGCCGGGATTAGATGATAAAACTACAACTCTATCTGCAAGAAATACAGCTTCATCAATACTATGTGTTATAAAAATTATAGTTTTGCTGGTCTTTTCCCATATCTTTAAAAGTTCTTCCTGCATAGTTTCCCTTGTTTGTGCATCAACAGCTGCAAATGGTTCATCCATCAACAGAATTTCTGGATTATAAGCCAATGATCTGGCTATTGCAACTCTCTGTTTCATACCACCTGAGATTTCATGAATGTACCTATCTTCAAAACCATTCAAACCAACTAATTCTATATATTTTTGGCTTATTTCTCTTCTATCTTTTTTAGGAATTTTCTTTAATTCCAATCCATACTCAATGTTTTTGCGAACATTTCTCCATGGAAATAGTCCATATCCCTGCAGAACCATTCCTCTATCCAGGGCTGGTCCAGTTACTAATTTTCCATCAATATACAATTCACCAGATGTAGGCTTTGAAAGACCAGAAAGAATATCCAAAAAAGTTGATTTTCCACATCCACTTGGTCCGACAATAGTAATAAATTCACCTGAGCTTACTTCTAAATTTATATCCTTGATTGCAGTAAATTTTTTAAATCCTCTCTTTTCTGAATCCCTGACTGTAAATGTGCGTGTTATATTTCTAGCTAAAATCTTAGTTTCTGTTGTATTTTTATTCTTTTTATCAAAATTTTTCAATATTACATTTTCACTACCCACACAAACACTCCCCTTTATTTTTCAAATAAATTATTTTATTACATAGTTGGTGAATCTTCCTTCCATGTTATTACCAAATGCTCCAATACCGTCAAAAGTTTTGACACCAATAGTCCAAGTGCTGCAATAGTAATTGCTGCTGAATATAGTCTAACAATATTATAATTATTTTCTGCATTTAATATTAACCATCCCAATCCCTTACTTGCTCCTATCATTTCAGCAGCAACAAGCATTAAAAATGCAGTGCCAACAGCTGATTTAAGACCTGCAAAAATCAAAGGTGCTGCTCCTGGTAAAACAACTTTATAGAAAAGTGTAAATTTAGGTGTAGCCATAACTCGTGCGCCTTTTATCAACAATGGATCAATGTTTTTAATTCCATTAATGGTTTGAAAGAGTACTGGCCATAGTGCTACCCAAAAGATTATTGCAACTTTTGAAACTTCGCCAATTCCAAAAAACAATATAAATATAGGAAAAAGTGTAAATGGATTAACTTTTGCAAACACCTGCAGTAATGGATCAAGTATTTCCTCAAACTTCTTGAACCATCCACCTAATAAAAATCCAAGCGGCACACCTACTAATACAGCTAGTGCAAAACCTTCCAATGCCCTTGTTAAACTTGCTCCTACATGAACAAATAGATCTCCATCTACTGCCATTTGTACAAGATAAACTAAAATATCGGATATAGGTGGTATAAACTGCTTATTTATTAATCCTATATTAGGTGCTATTTCCCACAGAGCAAAGAACACTATCAATGCAATAGATCTTCTTCCAAAAACAATCAACTTATTTATCCAATTTGATTCTTTTTTAATTGAATTAGCCTTGCTACTCTTCTTAATTGTTATAGCTGTCATACATCTATCCCCCTATTTCTAAAATAATTTTTATTTGTAATATTCATCTGTAACCATATCTGAAACTTTAATCTTGCCTTTAGGTATGGAACCAACTTCTTCTGAAAACTTCAACCATGGTTTTAAGTAAGCTGTATTATCTATATCTAATTTTTCAGTATAATAGTGATTGCCGCTAACAGGCTGCTTTATGTGTTCTGCAGTCAATTTTGCCGCTTCTTTTGGATTATGATTTGCCCAAGTTTCAGCTTCTGTCATAGCCTTAAGAAACTTTCTAGTTACATTAGGGTTTTCTTTTGCCCAGGTTTTGTTTACAACCCAGTACGACAAACCTGCTGTTGGTCCAAGACCTGATTCCATTGTATCTGCTATCTTTATATTTCCCGCTTTTTGCATCCCTGTATAATATGGTGGATGTACTGCAGAAACATCAACTGTTCCCTGTGAAAGAGCCTGTAGTGCTTGAACATCCGGCATTGTAACCCATTCTATCCTGTCTTTTGAAAGTCCATATTTTTCTGCCAAAGTACTACCTATGAAATCAGTACAAATATTAGCTGCTCCTGTAGTAAATTTCAATTTCTGACCTTTCTTGTAATTCACCAAATCTTTGAAAGTTTTAACGCCGGCTTTATTGGCCTTTGCACTTACAAACCACCACATATGCCTGTATTTAGGATCTATGTTTGCAACAGGATCTATTCCTTCAGGTCCTATACCTATGAGATCTGCTCCACCGGCTATAGCTGGTGCAAATGTGTTTGGATGAAATGATTCTACATAATTATCACCTTTTAAAATTGCCGGGATTTGCTGAGTTGACTGAGTTTCACCAGTATAAACTACTTTTAAACCATATTTCTTGAGATATCCTTTTTTATCAGCAACAACCCAGGGTGTAGATGAACAATCCAGTTTAGATGAGGTTTTTATAGCAACCAATCCATCTTTATCTGGTTTTAATTTATCTTTTGTTGATGAGGAAGACCCATTGCTAGAAGTAGCGGTGCTTTTTCCACAAGCAGTTAATGCAAAACTAGCTATACAAATTAATGAAATAAATAATAGTATAATTTTTTTCTTAGACGATTTTTTAATCATTTGATACATCCCCCTGAAACAAAATTTATATTTATTGAAAATCTTGAAGTACAACAGTATAAATATCCTCTATCAACCTCATTCCACCATCATACCCTAAATATGAACGATCAAGTACCATTCTGTCGCTTACCGGTGCAGATATCGAAAGTTCATATCCTTTTATATCTTTAGATATAACTCTATCCCATCCACTTCCTAAAATTAATGGTTTTGTTCTAAAATCAGTATCTTTAAGATAACTGTTTATGTCTCCACTATCACTTGTAAATTGAATTTCAGGAACAATGTTATTATAAAATCCTGAAAAACTTTCTTTTACCTTTTTTTCATATTGTTTTGAAACATCTTCTGTTATAAATTGCCTAGCTGGAAGAAGTCCCAGATCATTTATCAAAAATTTGGATATAGCCAGAGCATATGTACTATCTGCTATAGTAACAAAATGCTTGGGAAGCAATCTGGTTTCAAGTAAAACATCTGCTGCTCTCTCCAAATAATAAAAATATCTGTCTTCCTGTTTTTCAATTTCCCTTTCAATAATACTTTTGTCTATTCCTAGGAATTCCCCTATAGTTCTCAAAAACTTTCCTGTTTCTTTAGGTCCTATAGGAAGAACTGGATATTGTAAAAATTCAGTTCCAAATTTTTCTTTAAGGTGTTTTACATTTTTAAGTCCAATCCAAGGTGATATAAGTAAGTTATATTGTGCTTTAGGTACTTTATTTAAAGCATTTATTCCCCTTCCATGACCAAAAATTATATTTGTTCTTACACCAATGGAATTTAATAACTTTTCGATAGTTTCCAAATTTCCAGACCAAAATGTGTCCTGATATGGAACAGTAGCCCATATATTCACAAGTCCTTCATCAATTTTATCTGATGGTTTCAGGTACTGATCTATTATTGCATCAATAACCAATTCATGCCCTATAAAATTACTCCCTTTAAATCCTCCTGTTTCTGCATATACTATAGGTTTTCCCTGTGCTTTAAACCTGTCTACTACTTCTCCTACATAGTCACCTACTATATCTGATGTGCAGCCAGTCAGCACTACATATAAATCAGCATCCATTACCTTGAAGGAGTTTGAAATAACTTTTTCTAATCTATCTGTTCCTCCAAATATTACTTCTTTTTCTCCTGCATCTGTGCAGGGTATTGAATGTCCTCCTATATAACCTGTTCCCTGACATCCATTTTGCAAGCCCAGCGTTGCCCATATTTTAGCTGCACAACCAGGTCCGGAATGTATAATTGGAACTGCCCTATCTATTGCAAGTACTGATTCATAGCTTCCAAGGGCACAAGCATGTCTCAATTGTTCCACTATATTACTCATTATTTCACCTCATCTTCAAGAAATTTAAATGCATCCTGTTTAAACCACCATGGATTATATGGAAATTTTATTCTCTTTGACAATTCTTCAGCCAGGCTATTGTTCTCTAAAGCATCTATTATCCTATACCCAAAATTTATAATTCCTCTATATCCAAAAGCCGTATATTCATCTGCTACCATTACAGATGGAATTCCCATCTTGGTTGGCCATACTGTTGTACCTGGATGTCTTGATATATATAAATCCGGTTTTATTTTATTCAACAAGTTTAACACCTCAAAATTCTGTCCATCACAAACACTTATAGGAATATCCTTATCCCTGTTAGATAGTGCAATAGAGGATTCTGGTACACTTCCATGATCATAATGTTGATCGAAATGCCATGAAATACCCCATACTACTTCGATTCCAAGCTCTTTCAAAACTCTTATATAATTGTGTGAAAAGCTTGGGCCCATACCTACTACAGCTTTTTTACCCTTTAGTTTTTTTCTGATATCTTCAAGTTCTGGTTTTATTTCTTTCTTTGCTTTCACTATATAATCCTCAACTTCTTTTTCTTTTCCAACTACTTTTCCAAGTTCTCTAAGCCAGCTATCCATAGCTTTAATTCCATGAGGTTGTATGGTCTTTACATAAGGAACTCCATATTTTTGCTCCAATCCATTTCCAAAGTAACTTCCAAGTGTCCCACATACACTAATTGTAGCTGCAGCTTCAGACATTCTAGATATTTGTTCTATAGTAGAATATGGAATTCCAAACTGAGGAACAAGCCCTAAATTTGATAATATTTCAGTTATATATTTTCTACCACTTCCGCTAAATTGTATCATGTTTATAAGTTCAGGACATTTCTTTCTTGGGGACTTTACTATACGTGTCAGCAGTGCATGAAATGCTGAATCAAAACCTGATGCCCATATTTTGGATCTAAATCCTTCACATAAAACCGGAACTACTGGAATTTTTATTTCTTCTTCCAGCTCATCTGCAATGGCTTTAACATCATCACCAATTATTGCTGAAGCACATGATGTTGTTATAAATATAGCTTTAGGATTGAATCTTCTGTAGGCTTCTCTTATACCTTCCCTCAATTTATTTTTGCCACCAAATACTGTGGAATTTTCAGTCATATTTGTATTTATCAACTTTACATTTGTCTTTTCCCAATCTCTTATATTTTGGCCCCATTTTAATCCTGTGGTCTCCCCTATCACATCTGCAGAACAACCAATTGCCCCATGGTTTACAATAGCAGCATCTACTATACTTGATAAATATCCCTGTGCACAGCCAGAACTGCAATTACTGGCCTGACTAAAGCATCTTTCCCTGTTTTTAAGTGTCCCACATTGTGCCTTTTTAACAAGATCTTTAACTGTACCAGTATATCCAGTGATTGAGTTAAGCCTGCTCTCTCTATTTGCTGCTTCAATGCTCTTTATATTAATTGACATAAAAACATTCCTTTCATAAAAGTAGTTTTACTGAATTATAAATAAAAGACCAAACATTTGATAATGCTTAGCCTCCAGTATTTCTGGTCAACTTAACCAATTATATATTCAGTTGTGTTTTGATAATATTTTATTGTAAATACCTTCTATTAAATTCTCTCCTTAGATATTAATAACAAAAACCAGAGGCTTTAAAACAAAACATTTTGTTTTAAAGCCTCTGGTTTTCCAGTCGACCAAACCTAAATAATCAAATATCATTTTTATATATTATACAGAATATTATGAATACTGTCAATATTAATTTTATATTATTTTTTTTATTTCTTCCAGAGTTTCAATATAATCAGTTAACCTTATAAATTCAGGTTTTAATTTGTATATGGAATATTCTTCAAGCAATCCATTTTTTATATATCTTCTTACAATATCATGTCTATTAATCATTATCTTTAGTATATTGTAAAACTCTTTTCCCAATAAAATCTCCGATAGTTCTCCTATTACAGTGATATTTTTAAAAATATCACAACTTTGCAAATCATTTTCAAAATAAAGACCTGCTTTTGAATAGTCTTTTATTTTACAAATATCAGTATTGTATTTATTTACAATAAAATATATATTTGTTTCATTAACTAAAAATGCATTTATATTCGTTTTCTTAGTTTTACTATTTTTTTTCATTATAAACAATAGAGCATTTTTTGCTTTTTCTACATATTTTATTGCATCATTTAATATCTCACTCATACTTTATACCTCCAATGTATATAGGTATTATATCAAAATCAAACAATTGCACTTAAAGGTTCATTTTCCTTATTATATTTTCTTTTAAGACTTTTAGTGCCTAATTGATCTGCCTTTGCTATTGCTTGTTTAATCAACTTATAATTCACATTAAAATTAAGATCATTTTCAGTACAGGAATTTATATGAACTCCACTGGCTATATTTGATATACTGTTTGATACGTCATATTTTATTCCAAGTTGTTTTAAAGTAACAGGAAGACTTAATGCGTTTGCAAAATCAATAAGTTTATATATTTCCTTATCAGTCTTTTTTTCAAGGATAAATTGCACAATCAATCCAAAAATAACTTTCTGTCCATGCAAAGCATATTTTGTTTCCGGTATATATGTCAAACTATCATGTATAGAATGGCTTATTGATATAATATTTTTTTGACTTCTAAAACTTCCTGCAAGTCCAGCTAAAATTATAATAGAATCAATTACATCTTTATATTGCCCATTTGTAATATAATTATTATTTGACTCTACATATAATCCTGTAGTATATTTTTCTAATATTATCAGTGCCAATTTTGCCGTCTGCAATCCTATTTTTAAACTAATATCATCGTTGCTGTGTAAATTAGGCAGTATTTCGTACCATTTTACAATAGAATCAGCTATTCCAGAATTCAAGTATCTTATTGGTGCGTCTAAAATTACATTTATATCAACTAAAATAATCTTAGGTGCTTTTGATAAAATAATATAATCTGTATATTGTCCATTATTATCATATATTACCGATAAGGCTGACCAGGCAGCACAAGTTGCAGCAATGGTAGGTATTGTAATTACAGATAGTTTTGTCATTTCTCCTACAGCTTTTGCCAAATCCATTATCTTTCCTCCACCTACACCTACTATTATATCCACTTTTAACTGTTTTGCTATTTCAGCATATTTTTCTATAGAATTAAATGTACAATACCCTTCATACTTTTCTATTTTATATTCAATTCTTTCTTTAGTAAGACTTGATAAAATTTTTATTTGTGTTTTAGACCACGCAGTTTTTCCACAAATTATTAAAGCATATTTTCCTAATTTTGAGATATATTTTCCACATTTTTCTAAAACATATTCACCACTGACATAACTATCTGGTGTTTTAATATTTATCATTTTATCACCTTCCTATAATTCTTCTAAACATAAAAAATCAGAGGTTTTGAAATAAATTTATTATTCAAAACCTCTGGTTTTCCAGTCAGCTAAAACATAATAAAAGCCTTCTTCTACAATGAAGAAGGCTTTATGTCTCAAATATACACAAGCATCTCTCTTCCTCATCTCTCAGAATTAAACCTGCAGGACTTAGCACCTTGTATATATAAATGATATATACTGGTTGCTGAAACTTCATCGGGCCAGACCCTCTGTTTCTCTAGATAAGAAAATAAGCTATTAATTTTTAATTATATTGTATTCATAATACATCTTTGTAATAATCTTGTCAATATAAATTTTTATTTTTAATTAAATCGTGTAAGAACCACAGAATAAATATCCTCTAATAATTTAAGTCCCCCATCATATCCAACGTAAAAGCTATTTATTATAAGTCTCTAAAAAACAGGCCACGAAATTGCAATGTAGTGTGCTTTCGTTTCATTAGCAATCTTTTTCTCCCATGAGCTACCTATTATCAGTGGATATTCATAAAAATCTGTGCTCTTGATTTCTTCATCTATTTTATAGCCATCAGTAGTAAATTCAACTTCTGCTTCTATTCCATCATTCAATTCTTTAAAATATCGTTTTATATCATCCTGATATTTTAAAGGAGCGTCATCAATTATATACTGCTTTGAAGGAAACAGCCCTAAGTCATTTACTAAAAATTTTGTTACTGCAAGAGTATATTGTGAATCTGAAACTACTACAAATCTTTTGGACATAACGCGTGTTTCCAAAAAAACATCGGCAAATCTTTCTATATAATGATAATATTCTTGTTTATGATCATTAATAATTTTATCAACTTTTTCACTATCTAATCCTGCAAATTTACCTAGTTTTCTTAAAAATTTGCTTGTTTCAAAAGCTTCTATAGGAAGAACTGGATAATGAAAATACGGAGTACCAAATTTGTCTTTTAAAAGTTTCATATTTATCCGAGTTTTTAAATGACTTCACTATCTCCTCGGAATCATCTCCAACTATTTCTGAACTACAGCTGGTTAAAACTACATATAAATCTGCATCTACTACCTTCAGGGCATTTTCTATTGTCTCTTTCAATTTTCTTTCTCCACCAAATATTACTTCTTTTTCACTCATATTTGTACATGGAAATATATGAGATGAAAAATATCCAGAGCTTCCAAAATCCCTTTCAAGTTTTTCTGCGCACCCAGGTCCTGAATGCAAAATTCTGAAGCATCAAAGCCCGACGCCAATACTCTAGACCTGAATTCCTCACAATGCACTGATGCTATGGGAACTGGTATTTCTTTTTTCAATTTTTCAACTAAACTGTCTACATCTTATCCTATAATGCCAGATACACATGATGTTCCTATAAATATGGCTTTTGGTTTATACCTCTCATATACTTTTTTTGTAATATCTCCAAGGCTCTCAGAAGCACCAAATACAGTATCCTTTTCATTCATATCAGTTCCAACAAATACTGTATTATTGATAATTCCTCTTTTAGCTGCCATTGCAGTACATACAACCTGATGGAGCATGGTTTATTACAGCCACATCTTTTATGCCTGATAATTGTCCCAATGCACAACCCGCATTACAAGAACTGGACTGACTAAAACATCTTTCTCTATTATTTAACTTTCCATCTTTATATCTGCTTGCGAGGTCATTGAGATTTCCTTCATAACCTGTAATTGCACCTAAACGACTTTCCCTTGATGGAGCAGTGGGATTTTTTAAATTCAATGACATATAATCTACCTCCTGAGAACTCAATAATAAAAAATTAAAGCCAGAGATTTAGTTAATAAAATCTCTGGCTTTCCAGTCGATTAAAATACTTTTTCTATTTAATAAAAATTAATTGTATAAAATTATTGACAAAAAGATAAGCGTATACTATTATATCAATCATATAGTATTATAAATTAAACATTAAATTTAATTATAATTAACTGACCGGTGAACCGGAGGTTACATTTGTTAAAAGTGTAACCTCCGGTTTTCTTTATACAAAATTTTATTAAGGGGGAATTTAAAATGTCAGAAGTTAAAAAAGAAGAGTTAAAATTCGATACATTAAAAGTAAGAGGAGGCTATGATTCCAGTAAACACAATCATTCAGTTTCAGTACCAATTTATGAAACGGCAGCATTCGATTTGGGAAGTACGGACAGGGCAAAAAGATTGTTTTCCTTTTCAGAACCTGGATTTATTTATACCAGATTAAGTAATCCTACTGTTGAAGTATTGGAACAAAGAGTTGCCGCATTAGATGGAGCTTCCGGTGCAATTGCACTTAGTTCTGGAATGGCAGCAATAACTTATACTCTGCTCAACTTAGCTGAAGATGGTGGCAGGATACTTACTACACCTTATCTATACGGAGGAACACTTGATGGTTTTAAAAAATTATACCCAAAATTTGGAATAGATATAGACAAATTTCATGATTTCAATAATCCTGAAGCTATATCCAAAGAAATAAAACCGGATACCAAAGCTATATTTATTGAAAGTATAAGCAATCCAAACACCTCAGTATCAGATATAGAAACAATTGCAAAGGTAGCTCATGAACATGATATTCCACTTGTTGTAGACAATACATTTGCTACACCGTACCTTTTAAATCCAATTAAATATGGTGCTGATATTGTAATTTATTCAGCTACTAAAGCACTTAACGGTCATGGGAATGTTATTGCAGGATTGATTTTGGAAAGTGGTAAATTCAACTGGGGAAACGGTAAATTCAATCAATTTTTAGAACCGTATTATACTCTTAGAGATAATAATGATGATGCCAGAAATTTTCTTGAGGTATTTCCAGACTTTCCATTTACCACAAGGATAAGGTTAAATTATCTTAATTACTTTGGATCAGCTTTAAGT
Source organism: Clostridium tyrobutyricum DSM 2637 = ATCC 25755 = JCM 11008 (assembly GCF_000359585.1). GTDB lineage: Bacteria > Bacillota > Clostridia > Clostridiales > Clostridiaceae > Clostridium_B > Clostridium_B tyrobutyricum. The sequence goes on from NZ_APMH01000029.1 coordinate 34,807, forward strand.
CCTTTTGATGCATATCTCGCACTTTTAGGCATTGAGACTTTATCTGAAAGAGTAAAAAAACAAATTGAAAATACAGAAAAAATAATAAATTATCTTAAAAATAGCACTAAAGTTTCATGGATAAAGTACCCTACACTAGAAAATAATCCTTACAAAAAACTTGCAGATAAGTATCTGCCTAAAGGAGCTGGATCAATATTTACATTTGGATTCAAGGGAACCGATTCCCAAATAGACAAATTTATAAACTCTTTAAAAATATTCAGCTATCATACAAATGTAGGAGATTCAAGATCTTTAATCGTGAATTCTCCTAAAACAACCCATAGTGAACTTACACCGGAAGAAAAACAACTATCAAATATATTGCCTAATACAATAAGGCTTTCAATAGGGCTTGAAGATGCAGAGGATCTTATACATGATCTGAATCAGGCATTTGAAAAAGCTTTTGAATCTGAAAAAATAGAAAGTAAAGATATTATCAAATAATAATTTCATAAATCTAATATAGAAAGACGGGGAACTTAATTATGAATAAAATTACTAGAATAGTTGCTGCTCTATTGCTTGTAGCAGCAGTACCAACTCTCGCTTCATGTGGAAAAAGTACTTCTACTTCTTCCACTCAAACAGGAAAATACAAATATGGAAAACTTGAAATCGAAGCCCTGGGAGGTGGGGTTTGTGGTGCTCCTGCTTATATAGCAAAAGAAAAAGGATTCTTTGCCAAAGAGGGATTTGATGTAACTCTTGTAAGTGGAACATTTGAAGATCAAAAAACTGGACTTGCCAGTGGTAAATTTACCGTTACAAACGGTGACTTTCAGTTTTTTCCTTCAGTTCAACAGGGACTTGACATTAAAGTTATAGGAGGACTGCATAAAGGTTGTATAAAATTAGTTGTACCTCCTAATTCACCAATAAAAACTGCAAAAGATTTAAAAGGGAAAAAAATAGGAGTAGATGAAATAGGCGGGACACCTATGGCTATAACAAGTGTAGTTCTTGCAAATCACAATATTGATCCAACAAAAGGAGTCAAATGGGTTCCATATCCTCTGGATCAGTTAACAAAAGCTGTAGATAAAGGTGATGTTGATGCTTTTGCAGCATGGGATCCTTTTGCCACATTGGCAGAAAAGAATAATAATTACAGAGTTGTAACAGATATTGCTCAAGATCCATTATTCAAAGGAAAGTCCTGCTGTTTCTTATATGCATCAAATAAAGAGATTAAGAATAATCCTGAAAAAATTGCAGCTCTTGTAAGAGCATATAAAGCTGCAGATGAATGGATATCAAAACATCCAGAAGAAACTGCCAAAATTGAACTTGATAAGAAATATATATCAGGTGGTGATTTAAAGTTAATTACTGAACTTATAAAGAGTTATGATTTTGAATATACTACTGACGCTGCCAAAGATGACGTTAAATATTTTGTAGGACAATTGAATAAAACCGGATTCTTGAAAAAGAACACAGATCCTACTAAATTTACTAATGATGTATATTATGATGCATTAGGTAGTTCAAAAAATAAATGACATATTAGGGGTGAATACTTTGAGTGAATCTGTAAATTTAAAAGGCATATCAAAATCTAATGAATTATCAAATGTAGATAATAAATTACCTCTTGTTAAAGCACCAGATACAATAAATTGGAAACCTAAATCGAAGGTTTGGCCAATTTTGCAAATTGTTGCCTTTGCTGCAGCTTTAATTGAAAATACTTTGATGCCTACAGAACAAATTGTTAATAATTTTCCATATAGAATATTTTTAATACTTTTTATAATATACTTAGGAGTGCAATATATTATTTCATTTTTTAACGAAACGATTAGTGTAAAAGTGAATCATAAATCTCAATTTTATTTTGCCATAGGAATTGGATTTATTGCTTGGGATATATTATCTACCAAAACCAATATATTACCACTCCCATTTTTTCCTGGAGCAGCTCAGATAGTTCAAGTATTAGTAGAAGATATTAATACACTCTTGATAAGTACAGCATACTCCATGAGACTTCTAGTACTTGGTTTTATTGCAGGTACAATTCTGGGTTTAGTATCAGGAATCTTAATGGGATGGTATAGACAGTGGTATTACTGGTTTTTCCCCATACTTAAAATTATAGGAGTAGTACCAGCTGTTGCATGGATACCTATAGCAATGATAGTGTTTCCATCTACTTTGGTTTCCCAGGTATTCCTTATCGTCCTCTGCGTATGGTTTCCTGTAGCCTTTATGGCTTGTGGAGGTATAGAAAATATACCTAAATCATATTTTGAAGCAGCAAAAACTCTTGGAGCAGATGAAAAATTTTTAATATTTAAAATTGCAATACCAGGTGCCATGCCATCTATATTTACAGGCATTTATACTGCTACAGGCTTGTCATTTACCACATTGGTAGTTTCTGAAATGCTAGGTGCAAAAGCAGGTCTTGGATGGTATATAAATTGGGCTAAAGGATGGTCTAATTATGCAAAAGTATATGCAGCTATAGTTATAATGGCAGTAGTTTTTTCTATTGTACTGGCAATTATATTTAAAATTAGAGATAGAGTGCTTATATGGCAAAAGGGGTTGTTGAAATGATAGAAACTCAGACTACAAACAATGCTTCCATTAAAATAAATAATGTAAACAGAATATATATAGATGCAAATGGAAACCTGGTTGAAGCTTTAAGAGATATAAATTTAAATATCAGAGCTGGAGAATTCATTTCATTTATAGGTCCATCAGGTTGTGGCAAAACTACACTTATGAGGCTTATAGCAGGTCTTGATAAACCTCAATCTGGAGAATTGTTTTTAGATAATGAAAAGATAGAAAATACTAACTTCGAAAGAGGTTATGTATTTCAACAGGCAAATTTATTTCCATGGGAAACTATTGAAAATAACATTGCCGCAGGCTTGAAAGCTAGAAAAATTTATAAAGAGCACAAAAATGAAGTAAAGGAATATATAAAACTTACCGGCCTTGAAGGATTTGAAAATTCTTATCCCCATCAAGTTTCTGGTGGTATGGCTCAAAGAGCCTCTCTTGCTCGTGCACTTATTAATAATCCCAAAGTATTACTGCTAGATGAACCTTTAGGAGCATTAGATGCTTTTACAAGAATGGATCTTCAGGATAAATTAATTGAATTATGGCAGCAAAGAAAAACAACTATGGTATTGGTTACCCATGATGTAGATGAGGCAATTTATTTAAGTAATAGAGTAGTAATTATGACACCACGTCCTGGTAAGATAGAGGAAATTGTAAAAATTGAACTTGAAAGACCTAGAAATAGAACCGCTCACAAATTTGTTGAACTCAGAAAAGAAATATTGGAAAAACTGCATATAGCAAGGAAACATTAATTTAAGAACACTGGATATTTAATAAATCATCATTAATTTAATATCCAGTGTTCTTTATATTTTATTTATCCTTAATTCCTATGAAGCGATAGCCTATACCTCTTACAGTCAAAATATATAGGGAATTTTTAGGATTATCCTCTAGTTTTTGTCTTAAATTTTTTATATGAGAATCAATAGCCCTGTCATATCCATCAAAACTTTTTTCTAATACAATAGATATCAATTCTTCCCTGGTAAAATTCTTTTCAGGATATGAAGCCATTGTTTTAAGTATATTGTATTCTATTGGAGTAAGATTAACTATAGTGCCTGATTTTTTAACTTCATATTTTAGAGTATCAATTATCAATTTACCATTATTAAATGAAATTAGACCTTCCTTGCGAAGTTTATCACCTTCTGTTCTTCTAATCAGTGCTTTTACTCTAGCTACTAATTGTCTTGGACTGAAAGGCTTGGTTACATAATCATCTGCGCCTATATCAAGTCCATTAATTATATCGCCTTCAGATGTTTTAGCTGTAAGCATTATAATAGGTATTTTTGACTTTTCTCTCAGTATTCTGCATAAATTCTCTCCATTAATATCAGGAAGCATCAAGTCCAATATCATAAGATCAGGATTTATTTTATCAAATAACTTCATAACAGTTATTCCATCATATGCGGAGTATACAAAATACTCCGCTTTTTCAAGATATGATTTGATAACTTCTACAATCTTGGTTTCATCATCTACTACAAGTATTCTCTTTTTCTGTTTATGCATTTTCATAATTCAAACTCCGTTCAAATTCAATAATTTTTTACAAGTTGAATTTTATTTTTCAATTATAGATTTTACAGTTATTACAGAAAATTTTCTGCCATCGGCATCAGGTCCTAAATTAGTTTTTGTATTTCCATTCAAAACTCCTGTAATTTTAACAGGAACAGGACTTTTACCTTTTCCACTTTTAACTTTTTGTTCAACCAGTTGCCATGCACTTAGTTGAGAATCCGTACCATCAAAAGCCCATTTTCCATCAGAACCTTTTTTATTATCTGTAGAAAATGTGCCATCGAAATAATAGAAAAACCATTTTCCATCCTGTTGAAAAGTTATTCCAAGTCCCGACAATGCCATCAACCTCATATATATCATATCCGCCGTATCTTCTTTAAGTCCCGCTGCGAAATCATCCTCTGAAGTAACATACCCTTCAAAGTTCTGTATTTTAGGTGTGGAATTTTTGGAATTATTTTCTTTAGTCTTCTGTGTGTTGGAAATTTTTACTCCCACTACTTGAGATTTAGTCTGAGACTTTGATTCTATATTGGATTTAGTTTCAAATTGTCCCTGATGCATATCTTGATGCTTTGGTTCCATGTTGGATTTAGTTTCAGATTTATTTTGGCCTTCATTTTTTGATTTATTTTGTGGTTGTAAACTTGTTTTATTATCCCTTGATTGTACTGACTTATCATTCTTTATTTTATCTTTGCCGGCAGAAACTTCGTTGCTGTTTTGTCCAGCTGATTTTAAAGTTCTATCTTTTATACTCCATATAGCTCCAATTAAAACTATACATATTACTATAATTACTCCAATTAAAATTTTCTTTTTTATTTTCATGTGTTTACCGCTACTAAAATTATAGCGGTTTTCACCTTCTTTCTGAGTTATTTTTAAAATTTAATTTGTAGGACTTTTAATTTGATCTTGTTTTAATTTGCTGAAATTATCAACTACTGTTATCTTGCTTTTTATCATACCCATCCAGCATGTATACATAAATTCCCCTTTTTCATAAGGAATAAATTCAATTATATTATCTCCAACCTTCAGGTTTTTTTTGATTTTATATTTTGGTATTTGAATGGCTTTATTGCACTCATTTAGATTTTTTTCATCAACATGTAGATTCCATTTAACAGGTACGCCTTTTACTACCTCAATAGGTGGAAAAGTATCACTTCCCAATTCTGTCTTTATATTTTGATTTTTGCCTTCGATGGTTGAAAATCCTTCTCCAGATATACTAACCATACTTTTCATGCCCATTGATATACCATAAAGTGAAAGTCCTCTTCCAATCATAATAACTCCAAGAGAAAGTACAAGAACAGCACTGAATTTTAATATGATTTTAGAGAAATTTTTAGTTATAAATGTATTTAATATACCAAATGTAAACAATAGAGGAATTGTTCCAATAGAAAAAAAGAACATGGATACAGCACCTAATAATATACTTTTTGTCCCAAGTGCATATAACTGTATTATTTGAAGTGGACCACAGGGCATCAATCCTGTTAAAAATCCAACAATAATAGGACTATAATTGTTTTTTCTTCGTACTTTTCTGGCAACAAAAGATGGCATGGTAATGTTTATCCTTCTCAACACTTTGAAAATACCCAATAGGTTTATTGACATTATAATCATAAATATGCCACCAATAATTGGGACAATGCCCCTGAGCGTACCTGATAGGCTTATTACACTTCCTAACCCTCCTACAATTCCTCCAACAATAGTATAAGATAAAATTCTCCCTGCATTATAAAATAAAGAAGATCTGAATATTGTATTTTTGATTTTCCTTTCACTTTTATTAATAGTCTGAGATAATGTTATTCCTCCACACATTCCTATGCAGTGAAAAGATGTCATTACTCCAAATATAAAAAGAAGTGCATAACTAGTATTATTACCCAGCCGAGGCAAATATTTTAGCATAAACAGGTTTTTAAGAACTTCTAGTATGTTTATCTTGAAAATACTCTTTAAAATTATTATAAACAACACAACTACCATAATTGAGATTATAATCCATATGTTTTTATTTTTTTGTTTATTCAATTTATTATTAGTTGTGTTTTCCAATATATCTACTTTCAAATTTTCCCCTCCTCAAGACCTGTCAGTAAAAATACTATAAACGAAACATTCTGGATAGTTTCGTTTATAGTTTGATTTTTCTAATTTGCAGTTATGGATTGTACTTTTATTACAGGATAATTAATTCCATCAGCATCAGGTCCTGGATTGGTTCGTGTAGTTCCATCTAATGTACCCGTTAAGGTAACAGGTACGGCTTTTTTACTGTCTGAACCATTGTTTCGTTTAATCTGATTTTCAACAATATTCCATGCATTTAGTTGTGATCCTGTACCATTAAACTTCCATTTACCATTATCTCCATCCTTATTATCTGTAGCAATGTTTCCATCAAAATAATAAAAAACCCATTTGCCATCCTTGTCCTTATATGTTATACCAAGTCCAGATAGTGCCATCATTTTCATATATATCATATATGCTGTATCTTCACCAAGTGATGCTGCATAATCATCTTCTGTAGTTATATATCCTGTAAAAGTCTGTTCAACTGGAACATTATCAGAAGATATGGCTGTTTTTATAGAATTTATAATTGTTTCAGGTATTACACCATTTCCCCCTAAAATATCCACTTCTGATGAAGAAGTTAAATTTGTTTTTAAATAATTAATAGCATTTACTGTAGTACTTGATGTCTGTTTATCCAATAATACAAGTGGAGAATTATTCTTTCCTGCCAGTACAGATGCTACTAGTGCATCTGAAAATTGGTTGTCAAGGATATTCTTTGAAGCATTGGCTACATATGCTTTGTCGTATTTTAAATAACTTTTGAATTGATTCAATATATTTAAATTTGTAGCAAATCTGTCTGAGCCCCCATTGATTCTCTTATCTGCATGTATAGCATCATATATTGTTTTATTTATCGAATTGGTAGTACCAACCACTGTCACATATGAATCCCTGGCAAAATTAATAGTATCCTGTATAGATGACTGATTATTATTGGTAAGCAACAATATTTGATTCTCAGCTGCTGCAATAGGTGCCACAGAAAGTGCATCTGCAAATCCATTTCCTGATACAGCTATTACATTCTCTTTGCTTGTTCCCAATTTATCAACTAATTCCTTAGCTACATTTAAGTTAGTTTCATATCTACTTACTCCACCAATCCTGATTACTTTATCACAACTTTCACTTAATTTAGTTTCAATTTGTGATGAAACCACACCTGTTCCACCAATTATATATATGTTCTTAGGTTTTAACTGTTTCAATTCACTTATAGTATTTGAATCAAGTGAATTTTTACCTGTAAACAATATTGGCGCATCTAATTTTTTAGCTAATGTTGAAGCGCTTATTGCATCTGCATAACTATTTCCATTTACAATAACAGCATTATCACTGCCATCAGTCCAATTTGCTTTAGCAGCATTTACTGCCGTTTCATATCTGTCCTTGCCACTTATTCTTGTTACCTGAACTAAAGATGATGCACTAACATCTGTTGAATTAATGCCACTTCCTAAAATCGTTGTTGTCAAACTTGCTAAAAGTACTAAAGATACTAATTTCTTATTTTTCACAACTTATTCCCCCTTAATTTTTATAAATAAAAAAGGCCAGAATTCTCCTTTTATTCTAAGGAAAATCCTAGCCTCTAGCTTTCTAGTTAGCTTTAAAATTAACTATTTATTGTTGAATACATAGTAATATAGATTGTATATATTGTCAATACTTTTTTATTGTAGATTAGATGTATAAAATATTAATATTTTGTTAACTTATATATTGATGGGCAATGACACTACAAACTCACTACCCTCATTGACTCTGCTCTTTACTATTATTTTACCTCCATGAAGTTCCACAATAGTCTTTGTTATGGCTAATCCAATTCCATTTCCACCTGTTAATCTATTTCTTGATTTATCAGCACGATAAAATCGATCAAATATAAATGGTATATCATCATCAGAAATACCTATACCAGTATCTTTCACACTTATTTCTGCTGTATTACTTGTCCCTTTTAAATTTATTATTACAATACCACCTTTTGGAGTATATTTAAGAGCATTAGACATGAGATTTACTATAACCTGACTTATTTTGTCCTTTTCAGCAGATATATAGCATTTATTTCCATGAAATTTTATTCTTACTTCCTTATTTTTAAATTCTGCCTGAAAATTAAATATTACATTTTTTATTTGTTCACATAAATCATACTTTATCCTATTCAATTTGCTGTTTTGATATTTTCCTAACATCCCTAATTGATTGACTAAACTAGTGATTCTAATTATTTCTTCATAGTAACTTTGCAATCTCTTTTTATCAGGTTCCCATATACCATCTATCATTGCCTCCATATGACTTTGAAGAGTTGCAAGAGGAGTCCTTAATTCATGAGCTATATCATCAGACATCCTTTCTTTTAATACTTTATGTGATTCCAAAGTTTTAGCCATGTTGTTAATAGTAGAAATCAATATATAAATTTCTTTAGTATTAGATTTTTCATCAACTCTATTTTTAAAATATCCCTTGGAAATGCTTTCTGCTGCTCTAACTACCCTTGCAATAGGTCTACTTAATATCTGCGCCATAAAAATTCCCATTATTTGAGCAAAAAATAGAGAAAATATAAATGCAAATATAAGTATTCTATTTTTTAATGTATAAATAAAACCAATATCAGTATTGTTGTAATAAAACGGTCCGTAATATCCCACAATTACTGTTCCTATTTTGCTTTCATCATGATAAACTGGATATGATTTAGTCTTATACTTTCCACTCCAATTAGGATAATACTTGTTCATATTTTTTGACATATCATCAAGCATCTGCTTACATAAACCATTATTATGAACAGCTGCATCCCATATTATTCTGTTATGTACATCGCTTACTTTGATAATCATTCCACGTTCAAGGTATCCAATTCCTATATTTTCAATAACATCGTGATTCCATGATCCATTATTATATTGATTTTTTATAAGATTAAGCATTTCCTGATTTGAAAGTTCCTGATTATGTATGGTATACAACCTGAATTGCTTTTCAAGAAGTGCATTCATCAATATACTTATTAAAAATACACAAACTATTGTAACAAGAACATATGATGCTGTTAATCTCATTCTCAAACTGATTTTCATTTTTATTACTCCTCTCAAAAATCATAAAAAAATACTAAGGATTATTTCAATAACTCAAAATATATCCTTAGTCTCTAGTTTTCCAGTTGACCCAAGTTAATCTTTAAATATTTGCATTCATAATAATTCAGTTTTCTATACTTGTCAATCAATTATTAACTTTCATATTGAATATTCTGGCTATTGCAAATCATTGACATAGCTTTATCAACATGCTAAAATACAATATATTATATTTAATTATCTAAAAAGTTGACCAGATAACTGGAGGCTAATAATCCTGTACAGGATTATTAGCCTTTATTTTTATTTAAATTATGAGGGGTGGGTGTTAAATAATGATTAAGAATAGTTCATTGAAAATATACGGCATGACTTGTACTTTATGTGCTATTACAATAGAAACTGCTGTTAATGAAATTGAAGGTATAAATAAAATAAACGTAAGTTATGCCGCAGAAAAAGCGAAATTACAATACGATAATAAGGAGACAACCTTAGACAACATAAAAGAAAAAATAGAATTGCTTGGCTTCTCAGTAGGTGAAGAAAATGAAAAAAACACCAGCAATGGCCTTACAAGAGAAGAAATTGAAAGAAACAAACTTAGAAACCTATTCATAATATCCGCAATTCTAAGTGCTCCATTAATACTAGGAATGATACTTGGAGGTACAGGTTTCTGCCATAGTGATTTCAATCCTGATTCAGCCAATAAGTGGGGAACTTTTATTGAAACTTTAAGATGGAAAGCCTGGGTACTTCACAACTGGAAACTTCAGCTCACCCTGGCAACTATAGTTCAATTTATAATAGGTTTCAGATTCTATAAAAGTTCATTTTATGCACTAATGTCTAAAACTTTCACTATGGATTTATTAGTTGTAATAGGAACTACAGCAGCATATTTTTACAGTTTGTACACTTCACTGTTTAAAACTTTAACTTACACTTTGGGAATGGTAAATTTATATTTTGAATCGTCAGTCACTATAATTACCCTTGTACTTCTTGGAAGATACCTGGAGTCCATTGCTAAAAACAGAACCGCTAATTCTATGAAGGAACTTAGCAAACTACAGCCCAAAACAGCTAGAGTTCTAAAAAATAATATTGAATATCCTGTTCCTATTGAAAAAGTATCCATAGGAGATATTCTAATGGTAAAACCTGGTGAAAAAATACCTGTAGATGGAGTTGTACTTAATGGCTATTCCTCCGTTGATGAATCCATGCTTACAGGTGAAAGCATACCTGTAGAAAAGAAAAAAGATGATTTTGTAACAGGTGCTTCAATAAACAAAAATGGTACATTTACTTTCAAAGCTACTAAAATTGGAAGTGATACTGTATTTTCAAATATTATACGGCTTGTTGAAGAAGCTCAGGAAAGCAAAGCTCCAATACAGAAAATTGCAGATGAAGTATCTGGATTATTTATACCTGCTGTACTCAGTATATCAGTTTCTACATTTCTTATATGGTATTTTATTATTCTACATCATCAGCCTTTTATCATAGACATTGCTATAATCCATGCTGTATCAGTATTGGTTGTATCCTGTCCATGTGCACTTGGGCTTGCAACCCCTGCAGCACTAATGGTTGGAATGGGAAAAGGTGCTGAAAATGGCATATTAATTAAAAATGGTACTAAATTAGAACAAGCTTGTAAAATAGATACTATAGTATTCGACAAGACAGGAACTCTTACCACAGGAGAACTTGATATCACAGATATTATTTTATTCAATGAAAAAGCTTTAAATTTAAATAATCAAAAAGACCTACTGGTTTTAGCTGCATCAGCTGAAAAGCTATCTGAACATCCCATTGGAGAGGCCATATATAGGTATGCAAAACATAAATATGGAGATGATCTGAAAACTGCAGACAAGTTTGAAGCTTTTCCTGGAAAAGGTATAACTGCGGTTGTAGATAATAAAACATTAATTATAGGAACTTCAAATTTTTTAAAAAAGTATTCTGTAGATTTATTAGAGCTTAAAGACACTTTAAACAAATTTCAAGACCAAAGTAAAACGGCTATATTAGTAGCAGTTAATGGAGTTCTAGCTGGAACTATTGCCCTGTCTGATAAAATAAAAGATAATTCAGCAAAAGTTATTAGTTCTCTAAAAAAGATTAATATAGAAGTTTATATGCTTACGGGAGACAACAAATATACGGCTCTTTCAGTGGCAAATAAAGTTGGCATAAAAAATGTAATAGCAGAGGTTCAGCCTGAAAATAAAGCAGAAGAAATCTCTAAATTAAAAACAAATGGACATATAGTAGCTATGGTTGGAGATGGAATAAATGATTCACCTGCCCTTGCTACTTCAGATGTAGGTTTTGCTATGGGAACAGGCACTGATACTGCAATCGAAACTGGAGATATAGTAATATTAAAAGAAGATCTTACAGCCTTGCTAGATGCAATAAAGCTTTCAAAAGCAACCATGAGAAAAATAAGACAAAATTTATTTTGGGCGTTTATTTACAATATAATTGCAATACCAGTTGCTGTAACAGGCCATTTAAATCCTGTAATTGGAGCTGCTGCTATGTCATTCAGTTCTATATCTGTTTTATTGAATTCACTAAGTCTTAAAAGATTTAAATTTTGAAGGAGGAATTATCATTATGATAAAAAGACGCATTAGCATTCTATCTATATTAGCAATTTTTATACTTGTATTATCTACAACTGTACTGGCAGATACCAATGCATCTAAAACTAAAAAAATCATAGATGGAATAAATGTTGAATTGATTTTAGATAATAATGGGATAAAAACTGGAATTAATAAATTGACAATTAAGTTTTATGATAATAAAAATCAGCCTCTGGAAAATGCAAATGTCAAAGTCACTGCAGATATGCCAGGAGATAACATGGAGAACATGAAGATGGCTCATTCTACACCTAAATCCATCAAATTTAGTCCTACAAATAAAAATGGAGAATATACAGGTAATATAAGTTTTTCGGACAAAGGTACCTGGAGAGTCAAAACAAATTTTACTGTAGAAGATCAGGAAAAAACAGTTTATTTTAATATAGATGCTTCAAAGGAGAAGATTAGAAATTGAAATATTTAAAATTGTTTTGGAATGCTGAATTAAATGAAAAATTAAATCCAATTGCAGAAAAAGTATTTCTTTTTATAGGTTTCGTATTCTTTTTTTTACAAATACCTGATGCTTCAAAGCTTGAGAATTTTATATGGGCAACCACTGCTCTGACTATATTAAACATAATGCATATAATGATGTTTTTCTTGGTTTACAAGTGCCCTGCAAGATATATAATTGTAACTCTGAAACATTTAATCATAGCCCTTTTTAGACCAATAATTTATGTGTATATTTTTTTAGGATATTTATTTAAACTCCATATTTATGAGTTCACTGTAACAGGTGATAAAGTATGTTCTATCGGTTTAATCTTGTGGTATCTTCTAAATATTGCTCTTTATTTTATGGAACTTTTGGAGGTAAAAAAGCAAAAAGAAAGGATGAATGTGAATGAAAAAATGTGAAGAATTAAAAGCTATTCAAGAAATATATCCCGAAACTAATTTGGATGATAAGATAATATTTCTTATAAAATCAAAAATGTATTTTCCTTTTAAATACATGCACAAAGAAGTATATATGAGTTGTTTTTATGAGGATGAACTTGAAGATTATCCGATAAATTCAATAAACCCTTGTCTTAATAAAAACGTATCGGTAGCAGGTATGAAATATGGTAAGAAAACTTGTAGTATAGGTATCCCACTAATTTTTGATAATATTGATGAACTAGATAAATTTAAATCTGTTAGTATACGGTGGAAATTTAAGTGTAAAGACAATGAAGGTAATAGTCTGTATTTTTATATATTAATTTTATATGATTTAAATTTCATTAAAGTTGATGGATTTAACATATATGTTCTTAATAGTAACGATTTTCCTGTAAATACAGGTTTAAATCGAAAAAATACTTTAGAAAATTATATTTCCAAATTTGAAAGGATTATTTTTATAGATAATAAAAATAATCCTGGCGATTTCAATATCCAATACATAAAAGGCATCAAATCTGAGGATGAGGTAATGATAGCAATGTTTTATTCTTTTGATGTAGACTGGTCAGATGTAGATAACTTCTTTAAAGACGCACTAAGTGGAAATCCTATATATAAAAAAATATATTCATATTACTCAAACTTAACACTCACTCCCCATAAAATAGGTGAATATAGTAAGTATATCTACAAGATATAGAGCACAGCTTATGATAAAAATTCAAATTTAAAGAATCAAAAAGATATTTTAAAATAACTACATGAGATAATTATAGGAGATGAACATTATGAATTTAGAAAATCTTATACAGTCAATAAAAAATAGGATACTTTCTAACACTCCAAGCTATACATTCCTTGGATAGGCTACAATAAATAAAACAACTTTTTTAAGAACATGATATAATAAAATAATTATAAAAAAGGGGAAATTGGTCATGTCTGAAAAAAAGGAAACAAAGAAGAGACATAATTATACAACGGAATTTAAAAATCAAATAGTGGAACTTTATCATAATGGTAAGATGAAAAGTGAGATTGCCAGAGAATATAGTTTATCATTATCAATGGTGAGTAGATGGATAAGGCAGTCTGAAAATACGGGGTCATTTAAGGAAAAGGATAATCGAAGCAGGGAAGAACAGGAACTTATAGAACTGCGCAGGAAGAACAAACAACTTATGATGGAGAATGATATTTTAAAACAAGCAGCGCTGATTTTGGGACGAAAGTAAATGTGATAAGGAAGAATTCCCACAAATACTCTGTATCAGCAATGTGCAAAGTCCTGCAGATTTCAAGAAGTATCTACTATTATAAAATTAGAAATAAAAGCAGTGAAGATGCTCTTATATCTATGATTAAGGACATATTTAACTCAAGCCGGAATAATTATGGAACACGAAAAATCAAGGTTGAGTTACAGAAAAAAGGATACAGAGTTTCAAGACGAAAAATAGGCAGAATAATGAAACAAAATACTCTTGTATCCAGTTATACAAAATTAAAGTTCAAACCACATGTGGATAAATTCAATGAATCAAAAATAGATAATCTGGTTAAACGGGAATTTAAGAATCAACCATACAGGAATGTTGTAGTAAGTGATCTTACATATGTCAGAGTTAGAGAAAGATGGGAGTATATCTGCATACTTGTTGACCTTTTTAACCGTGAGATTATAGGTTACAGTGCAGGAGACCATAAAGATGCAGCATTAGTAAGAAAAGCTTTTGCAAAAGTAAATGGCAATCTAAGGAATATTGAAATTTTTCATACAGATAGAGGTAATGAGTTTAAAAACAAAATTATAGATGAGGCAATGCTGGCCTTTCAAATTAAACGTTCACTTAGTATGAAAGGATGTCCTTATGATAACGCAGTTGCAGAAGCAACATTTAAAATTATAAAAACAGAATTTGTACGTGGAAAAGTATTTGAATCACTTGATGAGTTGAAATGGCAGCTTGCAGATTATGTTAACTGGTTCAATAACCATAGAATTCATTCATCTCTTGGGTATGTAACTCCATATCAATTTAAGTTAAATAACCTTAAAAAAGTTGTCTAGAAAAATGTTGACATTCCATATAATTGCTTCAAAATCTTTATATGTTTTTTCTAGAAAAATAAAATACATGTTATATGTATTACTATTCTTTATGGTTCCTGATTTTATACTATACATATACTCTATTATAATTGTCAAGAGAAAAACCGAGTAATTAAACAGTTTAACAAACTTAATTATTATAATCAGCAGTAATCCTAATATTACATCTAGAAATATTCTTGATGCTCTAATAGAAAATTCTAATTACTTAAAACCTTATCTACAAAAATTTAAGACCAATTATCTTATAAATAGGAATGAGACATATAGGGAATTCTTAAATCAGAGTAAGTATAAGCCTATATTAAAATTAGTATCAGTATTAAGACAAATAGAGGAAAGTGATACCAAATCAACGATATATAATTTAGAAAATAATAATTCAAATATAGAAAAATCAAGGAAAATTACTTTTGAAAACATCTTAGAAAAAAAGGACGGTATTATGCTTATATTGTTTTCTTTAGGAGCATGTATGTTGTTAAAAATAGTCTTTGATGTTGCTGTTACTGCTATATCAAGTATGGGCAATCCAGGTTTTTAAAAATTGTAGTATTAATAAAGGGTAATTCAAAGTTATAAGTTGCTTTAAGTTATTCTTTATTAAATATAAGATTTTACTTTTTACTTTTGTTTTTTAATTTTGATTTTACTAAAGTGATTTTCAAGTGAAACAAAATTGAAAATTGTTTTTGTTTACTTTTAGTTTTAATTAACATAATTATTATTATTTTATAAATAATTCTAACATACATAAATCACTACAGTTTAATGGTAGTAAAAGTATCTGAATTATTTATATTAATCTTGTATTGCCATATTTAGTAATGATTTTACTGTTCTTTTAATTAACTTAATAAAAAAATTTAGATCATGTGACAAATTATAACAATATATTTAAAAATTATATGGTACACTATATCCAATAACAAATTATTAGCTTTTTAAATTTACAAAAACCTAGGTTAATAAAATTTGTTATAGTTATCCCTTTAGCATTAGAAAGTTTAAATAAATATCTTTATACTATTCATTTAAAGATTAATTTCTTTGTATTTAAATGTTATACTTAAAAAATATTTTTAATAAAAAGGAGAATATTATGATTAAACATTCGAAAAAAACAATAAGTGTTGTTTTAGGTGCATTAATATTAGCTTCTGGTACAGCTGCAATATCTTCCACAACAGTAAAGGCTCAATCTGTCCAACAAATTCAAGATGTAAAGACCATAACAAAAATAACAGATACTAGTGAAGCTATAAAATTAATAGAAAAAAATTTTTTAATCAGAAATTCAGATGGGACAACAACAATAAATGAACAAGCTAGTAAATATATTGATTCAAATGTTTTAGAACAGATAAAGAAAGGTTCTGAACAAATAAACTCAAGTATAAAAAGTGGAACTTTAATATATGATAAGAATAAAACATTGAAATATAATGAAAATAATAACCTCTTAATTAAAAATCCAAATATGATACAAGCAACTGCTACAAAAGTAGCTGGTACTTACATTTGGCACTGGTATGGGTTTGATTTTATAATGAATGCTTCTAATTCCGGTATTTTTTCTGCTAAGCTTGCTCAATATTCTGCAGTATTAGCTGCAGGAGGTGTTGTAGGAAGTGTGATACCAGGCGTTTCTTTCGTATGCGGAGCTAGTTCTGCAACAATGGCTTACTGGTCTGCTTTAGCATCACAAGGAGCTTCAAATGGGAGAGGTTCAATAGCATATTATCTTGGTGATCCATCTTGGGCTCAATTGACTCATGTAACAGTTAGATAGCCAGCAAGTCTATTAGCAAAAGAGTGCTTTTACTCTTTTTGCTTTTTATATAATCTAAGTTAAAAACAGCTCTTCTCTTAAAATTAGATTATTTTAATGGGTCAAGTTATGATATAAGAATTTAGGAGTGAATAAATTTGAAAAACAAATATTCAATAATTAGATTTATACTTGGAATATTAATAATTATATTATCTATAAGTATATTAATAGATGCTAATAATACTAAAATAATAATACCTTTTATACTTATTTGTTTAGGTATTTTCCAATTTTTTAATGGCTTATATTTTTATAAACAAAATAAAAAATTAGATGGACTATTAATATTTTTATCTAGTATATTTATTTTTGCTATTGTATTTAAAATTTTAACATTATAGTTTTCTTGGATATCAAAAAACTTTTATTCATATTTTGAAACTTTTATGCCAAAATTTTATTCCTTCTTTATTAATATTTATAGACTATAAATGAGAAGATTTCATAACATATATTTACAATAATAAAAATTTCATAAAAAATAGAGACAAAACTCACTTTTTGTTGTATAAATTATTTACCACAACAACTTTAACAACGGGAGTGAAGAATATGTCTCATAGAAGTATTTTAACAGAAAAATCACCAATAAATCAATTCCTATTTAAACTTGGATTTTTCCTATACTTCTCTAAGCCAGTATTAAAGCATATTGAGGAATTTATAAAAGGATCTACACAAAAGGGATACAGAGGAAAAATAACAGATATTGTCCTGTTAAACCTTACAAGTTGTCACAGAACCACCTTTGGTAAATTTTTAAGCGAGGGTGTATGGAATACAAATTATGCATGGAAAGCACTAAGAAAGTTTGTTATAAATATTATTTATAGATGTTCAAGAATCAGTAACTTACCTATATTTGCAATTTATGATGATACTATTTCTGAAAAAACCAAGCCCCAGTTAAAGGCAAGGAATCCAATTCAAGAAGCTAGTTTTCATTACTCACACTTAAAGGGAAAGCAGGTATACGGACATCAACTACTTGCTGCCATGCTTTCATGTGGCAAAAAAGTGCTTCCATATTCCATTGAGCGTTATAAAAAAGGTAAAAAGAGTAAGATACAGATGGTCTGTAATATTGCAGAAACTCTTCCAACGCCAAAAGGCGCAGCCTACGGCCTTTGTGATTCATGGTTTACAAATGAGAAAATTATAAATGCTCATTTTAAAAGAGGATATCATCTTATAGGTGCTTTAAAAACCAATCGTATTATTTACCCGAAAGGGTACGGCATTCAAATTAAACAATTTACTCAATATAAGGTGGCCTATAGAAATATTTTTTAGACAGACAAAAAATAATCTTGGAATTAATAAATATCAGGTTAGATCTTCCAAAGCTATTGATAGAATACTATTATTGGCTTCTTTAACCTATACTTATTAACCTATACTTATTGCTTAATAGAGAAAGATGCCAATGATTCCTTTGGCAAAGGAATCATACTGCGTCGAAATCAAGTTAATATAAATGTCTACTGTAAATATTTGTATCTGATTTTTCTCATTTATAGATAGATGTAAACAAATCTGATATTAATTGGTATCCTATTATTCGAATATCAGCAGCAATTATTTTAATCATTGTAATTGTTATAATACGAAAGAATAAAAAACTACCTTCTTATGAGAGAATATAGATAGATTTGTGTAAAATAGAT
>NZ_APMH01000030.1 GCF_000359585.1 Clostridium tyrobutyricum DSM 2637 = ATCC 25755 = JCM 11008
TGGCAGGGTAGGTAGTTGCCAGGTAATTTTTTAAACGCTAAACATTTATGTTTAGCGTTTTTTATACTTGATTATTAAATTGCACTTTTGAGAACTTTACCTATACTGTCATGTATTGCAATATTGGCTTTATAGTCGTATTGTGTAGAAGATTTGTTTATAAGTACAAGATATTTTCCTTTAAAATAGTCTACTAATCCAGCTGCTGGATATACTACAAGTGATGTTCCCCCTACTATTAAAACATCTGCATTTTTGATATATTGAATGGCACTGTTTAATATGTCCATGTCAAGCCCTTCTTCATACAGAACCACATCAGGCTTTACTAGCCCTCCACAATCATCACATTTGGGTATACTACTATTATTTAGTACATAGTCTAAATCAAAAAATTTTCCACACTTGGTGCAGTGATTTCTATGAATTGATCCGTGAAGTTCCAGTACATTTTTTGAACCAGCCATTTGATGTAAACCATCTATATTTTGAGTCACAATAGCTTTTAGTTTACCACGTTTTTCAAGTTCGGCCAAAGCATAATGTGCATTATTAGGTTTTGCATTTTTGTATACCATTTTAGCTCTGTAAAAATCAAAAAAATCCTCTGGATGAGATTTGAAGAAACTATGGCTTAACATAACTTCAGGAGGATAGGAAAAATTATTTTTAGTTTTATATAATCCTGCTTCAGATCTGAAATCAGGTATATTAGATTCTGTAGAAACTCCAGCCCCCCCAAAAAATACGATATTATCACTTGAGTCTATAGCAGATTTTAGTTTTTCATAACTCATGTTGTTCACCTCTTAGTCAATATTATATCATAAGTGTATTTATTTTATAGATATTACTTTACAACTGGTTCAAGTACATGAATTGTTTGATTAACACAATCCATTTTTACATTAGCACCAATTGGAAGAGTTAATCTTGGATAAGAATGTCCACATTGAAAAT
Source organism: Clostridium tyrobutyricum DSM 2637 = ATCC 25755 = JCM 11008 (assembly GCF_000359585.1). Classification (GTDB taxonomy): domain Bacteria; phylum Bacillota; class Clostridia; order Clostridiales; family Clostridiaceae; genus Clostridium_B; species Clostridium_B tyrobutyricum. The sequence goes on from NZ_APMH01000030.1 coordinate 961, forward strand.
TAACTATAGTAGGTTTATTAAAACTTAGAATTCTGTCTTCTAACACTTCATCTAATGTTAGACTGCGATTGTAATTTGGAAGTGTGCAATTGTGAAATTGTCCTAATATTATACCGTTGCATGCTTTAATTTTTCCACTGAGAATAAGTTGAGTCATCATTCTGTCAATTTTATAAGGATCTTCACTTATATCCTCTATGAATAATATCTTGTTTCTAGTATCAATTTCATAAGGTGTACCAATAGTACTTGATAGGAGAGAAAGATTTCCACCAACCAAAATTCCATTAGCTGAAGGTTCGTTGAAGTAATTAGAATTTATAAAATAATTACAAGATTTTTCTTCAGGGTTCTTTATAGTGAAAGGTTTGTATCCATAAGTTAAGACATTTAAAAAACTTTCCAAAGTTATTTTGTCTTGAAAGTTTGAATTACACATAGGGGAATGGAAAGTTATAATACCGCATTTCTGATATATGTTATTTATTAATGTAGTTATATCACTAAAACCAGCAAATATTTTTGGATTATTTTTTATAATATTAAAATCTATAAGAGGAAGGATTCTCATAGTTCCATAACCACCTCTTACACACAATATCATATCAACAGTAGTATCCAAAAACATATCCATGAGGTCTTGAGCCCTATCTTCATCTTTTCCAGCTAAATATCCCCATTTATCATATATATGTTTTCCCCCTTTTACATTAAATCCCAATTTCTTTAGGAATTCTACACTTTCTTGAATATCTTCATATTTTAGAGGACCCGCAGGAGATACAAGCCCTATAGTACTATTTTTTACAAGTCTGTTACCTAACAAAATTATCACATCCTTAAAATAAATCTTTTTTCTTTAAGAAAATTACACATGCTATACATATTAAAGCTGTAACACCATATATATACCAAAAACCATGAGGATTTTTATATAGTGGAATACCCATAAGATTCATACCAAAAGAACCGAATATTATATTAGGTATTGCCATAACTATTGTTATTGAAGCGAGAAGTTTCATTACAATATTTAGATTATTTGATATAAGTGAACCAAAGGCATCCATAGTTCCATTTAGTATATTACTGTATATATTAGTCATCTCTATAGCCTGTTTGTTTTCAATTATAACATCTTCGAGTATATCCTGATCTTCTGGATACTTCTTTAATAATTCTAATTTTAACATCTTTTCAAGAGTTATTTCATTAGCTTTTAATGAAGTAGAAAAATAGACTAATGATTTCTCCAGAGACAGAAGTTGAATAAATTCCTTATTTCTCATCGACTTATGAAGTTTTTGTTCTATGAGGACACTTTTTTTATCTATCTGTCGCAAATATAAAAGGTAATATACTGATATTCTATAAAGAATTTGTAAAATGAACCTTGAGCGTTTAAATGTATAAAAAGATTTAATTTTATTATTTATAAAGTCAGTTAATATTTTACTGTTCTTTAAACATATAGTTATTATAGTGGATTCTGTATGGATTATAGCCAAAGGATAGGAATCATACGTTAATGAATTATCTTCCATTTCGGTAAAAGGTATATCCACTATAACCAATAAATTGTTATCCTCTATATCTATACGAGAGGTTTCTTCTTCATCTAGAGCTGATTTTAGAAATTCCATAGGTACTTCGGATTCGCTTGATACAATTTGTAATTCTTCTTCAGAAGGAGCAACAATATTTATCCAGCAACCATGCTGAATAGTGTCAAGTGCTTCAAGAGTCCGCGATTGATCTATAGTTTTATATATTGAAATCATTTAATTTCCTCCTATGTAAGTAATGTAATACATCTTATTATTAGGAATGATGTTGAAAGTGATTAAAATACTATTTTATAAATAAAAAATATCCTATTATATTATAGCTTATATAATAAACTTTTGAATATGTGATAAAAATAATTATTTATTATAATAAATTTATTTTAAAATATGAATATACTATTAATGGAGATAAATTTACAAATATATATAGAAAATGAAAACTAACCCCGTGGATTAAATATTATTACACTAAATAAAAAAATATAATAAACTTGAATATTATTTGTTTTGAAGTCAATAATTTTAATAAGATATTTTAATTGGGGGAATTTTTGTGAATAAAAAACGTTGTATTATATGCGGCAGACCTTTAAATGATGGTATAATTATAGATAATAGAGGTATATGTAAATCATGTGAAGAAAGATTAATTAATGTTAAACATGATACCGACTTTTATAAATATTATAAAACATGTATAAAGAGATTTATAGTGCCTTTAATTATAAGAGAAGAGGAATGGAATTGTCAGAATTACCACTTTTAGAAGGTGTACTGGATTATATCAAGGAAAACAATATATCATTTTGTATGCCCGGTCATAAAAATGGCAAAGGGTTTTTCAATACTTCCATAGGAAGGGAATTTTTGAAAAATATAACTAAATTTGATGTTACAGAGGTAGATGGAGTAGATAATCTACATGATCAGAGTGGAATAATTTTAGAGGCAAGCAAAAAACTTTCTGAACTTTATTGTAGTGAAAAGTCATATTTCTTAGTTAATGGAAGCACTTCAGGTAATATGATTATGATATTCTCCAGTTTAAATGAAGGTGATAAAGTAATAGTTGAAAGAAATTGTCATAGATCTATTTTAAATGCCTTGATTATGAGAAAAGCTGTTCCTATATATGTACAAAATGTTGTGGATACTAAAATAAATGCTCCTGGAGCTTTGGATTTGGAGCATTTTTTAAAAACTATACAGGCAAATAAGGATGCAAAAGCTGTAATTATTACCTATCCTAATTACTATGGAATATGTACCAATTTAAGATATGTAATAGATATATCCAGAAAGTATAATATGAAAGTACTAGTAGATTCAGCTCATGGTGCACATTTTGGGATATGTAATGAGTTACCTGAAAATGCAGTAAAATTAGGCGCAGATATGGTGGTTATGAGCGCTCATAAGACATTACCAAGTTTTACTCAGACAGCATATCTTCATGTGAATAATAACTGTGATATTAACAAAGTAAATTTTTATTTTAATGTATTTATAAGTACAAGCCCCTCATATCTTGCACTTTGCTCTATGGATTATGCAAGATTTTATCTTGCTACATATGGTAAAGATAAGTATAAAAAACTTATCTGTGAGCTTGATTATTACAAAAATAAAATAAATACAATAGATGGAATGAGGGTGTTAGATAAGCGGTATATTGATAATTTAGATTTTGCATGGGATATAGATTCAACAAGATATGTAATAAATTTAGATAAATATTATAGTGCACATCTATTGTTGAAATATCTGAGGAAAAATAAGATACAGTGTGAAATGAGTGATAGTTCCAATGTTGTATTAATTTTTTCTCCATTTAACAATAGAAGTGAATTTGAAAAATTATATCAAGTTTTAAATACTTGTAAATTGGAGAATTTGAGAACTGATAGTATAAAGATTACAAATTATGAAATACCTAAAATGAAACTGCTGCCTTATGAAGTTATTTTTAGGAAAAAGGAATTTATGGATTTAAATTATTCATTAGGAAGAATTTGTGGTGACAGTGTGATACCATATCCACCAGGAATACCTATAATATGTGCAGGAGAGATTATAGATTTAAATGTTTTAGAAACTATAAAATATTATAAACATAATAATATAGATTTAATAGGAATAAGTAAAAATTATATACAAGTAATATCAGATTAAAGCTGGGAGGACAAATATGAGAGGAAAGTTAATAGTCATAGAAAGTGGTTCTGATGGAAGTGGTAAGGCTACTCAATCCCAAAAATTATTTAATAGACTATATGATGAAAATTATAAAGTTAGAAAAATTGAATTTCCTAATTATAAAAGTAATTCATCGGCGCTTGTTAAGATGTATTTAAATGGAGAGTTTGGTAGTAATCCGGAAGATGTAAATGCTTATGCTGCATCTACTTTTTATGCAGTAGATAGATTTGCATCATACAAAACTGAATGGGAGGAATTTTACAAAGCTGGAGATATTATTATAGCAGATAGATATACTACTTCAAATATGGTTCATCAGGCTTCTAAAATAAATGATGAGAAAAAAAGAGATGAATTTTTAGAGTGGATAAGCAATCTTGAGTATAATTTATATAAACTTCCAAAACCTGATTGTGTTATTTTTTTAGATATGCCTCCACAGTATAGTAATAAACTTATAGAAAATAGAATTAACAAGTTTACTGGAAATGAAAAAAAGGATATACATGAAAAAAATTATGAGTACTTAAAGAGATGTTATAATAACTCACTTTATATAGCCAATAGGGGAAATTGGAATAAAATAAAATGTATAGAAGACAATAAAATTAAAACCGTAGATGAAATACATGATATTATATATTCAATAGTAAAAAAAGAAGTAATTTCAGTATAAATTATGATAAAATCAAATTAGATAATTATGTATAATTTCAAAAAATTCAGCATATTAGATGGCTGATTATGTGAAATAACTATGTTGGGGAGGAGATTTTTAATGAAATTGATTATAGCTATTGTTCAAGATGATGATACTAGTGATTTGATAGAAGGATTGACAGAAGATGGCTTTAGGGTGACTAAACTTGCTACAACTGGAGGATTTCTAAAATCCGGCAATACTACCTTGATGATAGGAGTAGAAGATAAGAATGTAGATAAAGTAATAGGGGATATAGAAGAAGTTTGTAAAACTAGGAATCAAATTATAACCACACCTTCAAGTGTTGCAGGTACCACAGGAATCTATATGCCTTATCCTGTGGAGATAGAAGTTGGTGGAGCAACAGTATTTGTTGTAAATGTAGATAAATTTATAAAAGTTTAGTGGGAGGAATCTTTGATTGAATTTCGATGAAATAATAGGACATTATAAAATAAAAGATCAAATAGTTAAATCAATAAAATTAAAAGATTTTTCTCATGCTCATATTATTGTAGGAGAGGATGGAATAGGCAAAAGTATTATTGCCCGGGAAACAGCTGCTCTTATACTCGGCAAAAGTAGTGATACCCAATGTGTAGATATTGTTGAATGTAGGATAAATGGCAATAAGAAGTCTATTGGTATAGATGAGATTAAGGGAATAATAGAAGAAGTTAATAAGAAACCTTATGAAGGGGATAAAAAGGTAATTATAATTTATAATGCGGATAAAATTACTGAAGTAGCACAAAATGCTCTTTTAAAAACTATAGAAGAACCACCAAACGGGATATATTTAATTTTATTATGCGAAAAATTAGATAGTATTTTAGATACCATTCAATCAAGATGTGAGACATATAAATTGAACAGATTGAAAGATGAAGATATAGTAATATTTTTAAATAGGAACTTCCCTAATTTACCTGAAGAAGAACGAAAATCAGTTATAGCTTTTAGTGATGGAATACCGGGAAGAGCTGAAAGATTTGTAGAAGATTCTTCACTCCATGAGATAAGGGATGTAACTGCACAAGTTTTATTGGAATTACAGGCAGAAGGTATAGAATTTATATCGAAATACTCTTTATTTCTATTTAAACATAAAGATGAATGGCAGGAGATACTTACATGTATATTGTCTTATATAAGAGATGCTCTCATATATAAAGAAACTGGAAATAAGAATTTTCTTATAAATAGTGATAAGTTCAATGATATAAAGAATATGTGCGAAATATTCTCATTTAATAAGTTAAATGGTATCATTAATATTATAAAAAGAACAAGGATGAAGCTAGAGGATAATGTAAGCCCAAGTCTGGTTTTTGACTCTATGTTGGTAAACATGCAGGAGGTGTGATATGGTAACAGTTATAGGAGTGCGTTTTAAGAAAGCTGGTAAAATATATTATTTTTCACCAGGTGATTTAGATATAAAAAAAGATACTTATGTTATAGTGGAGACAGCCAGGGGTATAGAATTTGGAGAATGTGTTGTAGAACCCAAACAGATAGAAGAAGATGATATTGTATCTCCATTAAAAAACGTATTGAGAATTGCCTCGGAGGAAGATATAAAAAAACATAATGAAAATAAAGCTAAGGAAAAAGAAGCTTTTTCTATATGCATAGATAAAATAGAGCAGCATGATTTAAAAATGAAACTTATAGATGTAGAGTATACTTTTGACAATAATAAGGTGATTTTTTATTTTACTGCAGATGGAAGAGTTGATTTTAGAGAACTTGTAAAAGATCTTGCATCTATATTTAGAACAAGAATAGAGCTCAGGCAAATAGGAGTTAGAGATGAAGCTAAGATGATAGGAGGTCTGGGCCCTTGTGGAAGGGCTATGTGTTGTTCTACATTTTTAGGAGATTTTGCACCTGTATCAATAAAGATGGCCAAGGAACAAAATCTATCACTTAACCCTACAAAAATTTCAGGTATATGTGGCAGACTTATGTGTTGCTTAAATTATGAACAAAATACTTATGAAGATATAAGAAGAATACTTCCTAAAGTCCAATCCATTGTGGATACACCTTATGGAAAAGGCGAAGTTTTAAGCAATTCTGTAGTGGAAGAAAGCATTAAGGTAAAGATAAAAAGCAAAGATGGAGAGGACATGATAGAAAAAGTTTCAATTAAGGATGTAAAGCTTATTTCAGGTAGTTATGAAGGCAATATTAATGAAGATGAAATTAACAAAAAAGATGTTGAAATTAATGACATACAAGATAAAGATTCAGTAGATAAGCTATTTAAAGAATAATAGGAGGATAGTCCTGTATGGAGTCAATATTTAAAATTTCAAATATGAACACAGTAGAAGATATAAATAATATAAGAAAATCTATTTCAAACAATGAAGGGGTAGTGGCTTGTCAGATAAATTCTGACAAGAAGGAATTAAGTGTAGTATATGATAATTACTTTATAAACAAGGATCTATTTATTCAAATACTTGAAGATTTGGGATATACATTGTTATAAATTTACCTTTTAAAATTTATATAATTATGATAAAATATCATCGAAGGATGATTTAAAATAAATTTTTATGAGGGAGGGGTTTTAGATATGGCATATAAAATTACTGATGCCTGTGTTAGCTGTGGAGCTTGTGCTTCAGAGTGCCCAGTTGAGGCAATAAGTCAGGGAGATGCTCAGTTTGTTATAGATGAGAATACTTGTATTGATTGTGGAAATTGTGCTAATGTCTGTCCAGTAGGAGCACCAGTTCAACAAGACTAGTTAAATCAAAAAGGTTGCCAAAACGGCAGCCTTTTTAATTTATAAAAAAGCATGCTAATTATTAAAGAGTATAAAAATTTACACGATTAATTAAATATATAGTTATAACAAGTTTAACTTGAAGTAAAATCAATTAATTATGGAGGAAAAGAATGGATATATCTGTTTTTATATTTTTAATTTTTGGACTATTATCGATAGTAGTTGGATATGTAATTGAAGGCGGACAAGCAGGAGCACTTATGGGACCTACAGCAGCTATGATAGTATTTGGTGGTACAATAGGAGCAGTAGGATTATCATTTCCCCCAGATATATTAAAAAGAATTCCAAAGATGATTAAGGTAATTATTAGCCCTAGAAAAAGTGATTTACCAGCTTTAATTTCATATTTTAAGGATGTATCATTCAAGACTAGAAAAAATGGATTATTGAGTTTGGAGAGTGAAGTATCAAATGATCCTAATTTAGATCCATTTATAAAAAAAGGTCTGCAGCTTGTGGTTGATGGAGTAGATCCACAGGCCGTAAGAGATATATTGGAATTAGAACTTGAATCTACGTCTGAAAGACATACTCAGGGATCCAATGTATTTGAAAGTGCAGGAGGATATGGACCTACTATGGGTATTATAGGTACAGTTATGGGGCTAGTTCATGTTTTGGGAAATTTGGAAGATACATCTACATTAGGTTCTAAAATAGCTACTGCATTTTTAGCTACATTATATGGTATAGGATCTGCCAATCTTTTATGGTTGCCAATAGCTACTAGATTAAAACAGGCAGATGAAAAAGAATATAAAGAAAAAACACTTATAATTGAAGCAATACTTTACATCCAGGAAGGTATAAATCCAAATACTATAGCAGAGAAATTAAAGAGTTTCTTAAGTAATGATGAATTGTTAAAATATCAACAAATGGATGGGAAGGCTGATGTATGAAGAAAAGGAAAAAAGGTAAAGAGCCAGATGGTATGAGATGGATGCTTACTTATTTTGATCTAATAACTTTGCTTATGATATTTTTTATTGTAATGTATTCAATGAGTCAGGTTGACCAAAACAAATACAAACAACTTTCTCAGTCATTAAAAGTAGCCATGGGAGGTGGAAAAACTATAATAGGAACTGATAATACACCTAGTGTTAAGGACAATGTCAATCAGATAGATATACCTGAAAGAGACAATGGTCAAACCACATCCCAGACTGAACAGCAAAAATTTCAAAACTTAAAAAAAGAAGTAGATCAATATTTAAGCAAAAATGGAATGAGTAAAAGTGTAAGTACTTCAGTGGATCAAAGAGGACTAGTTGTCAGTATAAATGATACATTGTTTTTTGATACAGGTAAAGCCGATATAAAGCCAAATATCAAGAATAAACTAATAGGAATAGGAAAGATAGTAAATCAACTTGGAAGTGCAATAAGAATAGAGGGACATACAGATAATGTTCCTATTAGTAACGGCATATATAAATCCAATTGGCAATTGTCAAGTGTCAGAGCGGCTAATGTTACTCAATTTTTACAAGATAAAGTCGGGATTAGTCCAGAAAAACTTACATCTGTAGGATATGGACAATACAGAGCAATTACAGATAATTCAACAGATGTTAATAAAGCTAAAAATAGACGTGTAGATATAATTATAGAAAATAGTAAATTTAATGACATTGACAGCAATACAGCAAACTCTCAAAATAATAAAAAATAATGTATTACATAATATTTGACCCTTTTCTTAATTTAAATTAATATATATATATTAATTTAAATTATTGAAACGAGGGTATTTTTTTGAAATTAAAATTATTAAAAAATGATGAGACACTTGATGATTTACAACTTAACGGTATATGTATAATACAAAAAAGAGAAGCTTTCAGGTTTGGAGTGGATGCAGTACTACTTGCTAATTTTGCCAAAGTAAAATCAAAGATGAAAGTAATAGATTTATGTAGTGGCACTGGAATAATTCCATTTATATTAGCAGGAAAGACCAATGCAGAGCACATAACTGGTATCGAAATACAAAAAGATATGGTTGATATGGCGAAACGCTCTGCTTGTTTTAATAATATGAAGCAAAGGCTTGAATTCATACATAAAGATCTATCAGACTTGAATTTTATGAATAGTTTGTCTAAAGTAGATATAGTTACTGTAAATCCGCCATATAAATTAAAAAATTCAGGTATTGTAAGTAAGGATGATAAGAATGCTATAGCGCGACATGAAATATGCTGTACTTTAGAAGATGTAATAAAAGCTGCTAAGAGTGTATTAAAGGATAATGGAAAGCTGTATATGATTCATAGACCGGAGCGTATTGTAGATATAATGTATATTATGAGAAAGTATTCAATAGAGCCTAAACTTATGAGAATGGTTCAACCAACTATTAATAAAGCTCCCAATATGGTTTTAATAGAAGGTAAGAATAATGGAGGGAAATTTCTAAAGTGGGAAGCCCCTCTTGCAATTCATAGGGAAAATGGTGATTATACTGAAGAAATAAATATCATATATGGAAGAAATGAGAGTGATAAAAATGGCAATAGGTAAACTCTTTTTGGTTCCTACGCCTATAGGAAATTTACAGGACATAACACTGAGGGCATTAGATGTATTAAAAAAAGTTGATATAATAGCAGCGGAAGATACCAGGCAGACTCTAAAGCTTTTAAATCATTTTGAGATAAAAAAGGCTCTTGTAAGTTATCATAAATTTAATGAAAATAATAAAAGTTCTGTGCTGATAAACAAAATTAGAGAAGGAAAAAACATAGCAATTGTAAGTGATGCAGGAACACCTGGAATTTCTGATCCAGGAAGTGTTATAGCAAAAAAATGTATAGAAGAAGGAATCGACTTTGAGGTTCTTACTGGAGCTACAGCTATAACTACGGCACTTGTCTACTCGGGATTGGACAGCAGTCATTTTACTTTTAGAGGATTTCTACCGAGGCAAAATAAAGATAAAATAAAGATAATAGAAGAGCTAAAGGATAGAACAGATACTTTGATTTTTTATGAGTCACCTCATAGATTAAAGGATACATTATCATTTTTAAAGAATAATCTGGGAAATAGAAAAATAGCTATATGTAGAGAACTTACAAAAATCCATGAAGAAATATTAAGATTTACTATTGAAGAGGCCTTATTGTATTACAGAGATCAAAATATAAAGGGTGAGATAGTATTAGTAGTAAGTGGAAAGTCTGAAGAAGAAGTCATAGAAGAAAAAAAGAAAACTTGGGTTAATATAAGTATTGAGGATCATATAAAAAATTATATGGATGGAGGACTAGATAAAAAGGAAGCTATTAAAAAAGTGGCGAAGGATAGAAATATATCTAAATCCGACATTTATAAGCATTCTATAGGATTATAGTACTTATACAACCTTTTTAATTTAAAGATTGATATTAATTACATAAAATAATTTCTATAAATTGACTTATTGTGAAAACTGATCTAAGAAAAGCTTTAGATTATTAATAAACACGTACATATAATTTTAAATTATAATATTTTTAAAAAATATACTGCAAAAGTTGTGATATTGTTAATTTTATTGTATAATAATAAACATGAGTTTAAATTGATAATAAATCATCAGTTTGCATCTTTAATTTAATTGTACATGACAATATATATAGCGGTACACTTTCGACTTTTTAATACTTCAAATCTAAATTATTGGCATTTCAGTTAGAAATTTATCTATCTTATTATTAAGTGGATCTAAATTTTGTAGCAATTTGTAGTAATATGCTAATAGTATTATTAAAATTTTGAGTATTGTCACTAGCATTTGTTAAGGAATAGTTAATAGGGGGAGGTACAGAATTTTGAATAGAAAAACTATATCTGTTGCTATCGCGTTAACGTTAGCATTGTCAACAGGTGGAAGTGTTTTGGCTGCACCAAGTAGTACAAGCTCTATAAATCAAGTCAAACAACAACAGCAGGAACTGCAAATCAGGGTTGAAAAATTAGACAATCAGATATCACAAGTATTAGATAAAATTAACAACAATAAGAATGACATTAAAACTATAGCTAAAAATATAGATCAAAATAAACAAAATTTAAAAAAAGCAGAAGATAGTATAAATACTCAACAACAGTTATTTAATAAAAGGGCAAGGGCAATGTACATAAATGGTGTAGATAGCTATCTTGGTGTAATACTGAATTCAAGCAGTATAAATGATTTTATGTCAAGAGTAGATACAGTAAAAAGAGTAATGACTTCGGATAAAAATGTAATAAGTGATTTAAAGGACAAAAAGCAACAATTAGCACAGGAAAGAGAAAAATTAAATAGTGAAAGCAATAAACTTCTTGCGCTAAAGACTGATAATGAGAATAAATTAGCCAAGCTTAATAGTGATAAATCTACACAAACTAAATTAATAGCAGATTTAGACAAAAAAGAAAAAGCTCTTGAGGCAGCATCTGCAAATGCTGAAAGTAAAAGAGTGGTAGCTGTAGCAGCGGTTAATGTACAAAAAGTTAGGGAAGCGGCACCTAGAATTCAATCATCTTCATCAGGAAATTCTCAATCTATTTCAAGAGGTGGATCGGCAGCATCTGCGTCCTCAAGTGCAGTAGTAGCTTATGCATCTAATTTTTTAGGGGTTCCTTATGTTTGGGGTGGAACAACTCCATCTGGATTTGATTGTTCAGGATTTGTTCAATATGTATATGCTCACTTTGGAATTTCACTTCCAAGAGTTTCACAGGATCAACAAAATGTAGGTACTCCTGTATCTAGATCAGATCTTCAACCAGGAGATTTGGTATTCTTCGGATCACCTGCATATCATGTAGGAATATATGTAGGAAATGGTTCATACATAAATGCACCTAAAACTGGTGATGTAATTAAAATAGCTCCAGTAGACAGATCAGATTTTAGTGGTGGCAGAAGGGTTAATTAATGTTTTTTCTAAGGATACATAGTAATAAGACTATGTATCCTTTAATTTTTATTCTATATACCATTATGAATATTTGAATTAAATTATTACAATAAAAAATAGGCTATTCTAAAATAGCCTGTTTTTACAGAAGAATTATCTTCCTTCTTTTAATTCATTTAAACAATTCTTGCATATATTTTTTCCTTTGTAATTTACAACATCTCTTGCATCACCACAGAAGATACATGCTGGTTCATATTTCTTTAATATGATTTGTTCACCATCCACGTATATTTCTAAAGCATCTTTTTCAGCAATGTCTAAAGTCCTTCTTAATTCTATAGGAATTACAATTCTTCCTAGCTCGTCCACTCTTCTTACAACACCTGTTGATTTCATTTATTTTCCTCCCTAAGTTCCATAATTCGACATGAGTATAATTAAATAGTAGCAAAAATTACATTAAAAGTCAATAGATTTTCAAAAAATATTTACATATTTCTTATTAAATGACATTGGAGTGTTAATATAGTAGCTATAAATATAAGATTAATATATCCTATAAACCTAGTCATATGAACTATTTTAAAAGATTATAGTTCTAAAAAATTAATAGGAAAAAAATATTAAAATTTTATTTATAATAAAATAGTTATTATATGGTTAATAAGAAATATATGTCGAAAATATTGTGTAATGGAGAATACTTTATTTATTGTATTAAAAGTAATTTTATATAGGAATAAATTACTTTTATATGATAGAATAGTATTTAAAGTAGGTGATATATATATGGATTATATAAAACAATTTATTAAAAATTTGGATCCAATATTAAATGAAATTGGTGGAAATGTTTACCTGGTTGGAGGATATATAAGAGATAAATTGATAAGTTATAGAAATAAACCCAAGGATGCAGATTTTATATATGATGGAAATATAGAAAAGTTGATAAAAAGGCTTGAGAAATTGGAATATAAATTTTTCCCAATAAAAAAATCAGCAGGAATATATAGATGTTTGTTAGATGAAAATATTATAGATATTTCTGAAATTAAAGGAAATTCTATCGAGGAAGATTTAAGTAAAAGGGATTTTACGGTAAATGCCATCGCAATGAAAGTATTACAAAATAAAATAATAGATCCCTTTTATGGAAGAAGGGCTATTAAAAATAAAATAATTAAATCAGTATCTAAGGAGAGCTTTAATAATGATCCTATAAGAATTTTAAGAGGAATAAGGCTGTATTTGACATTAGGAATGCATTTTAATAAGGAGACAGAAGATATGCTTGTTAAAGAAGCATATAAGATTTCTGAGGCACCAAAGGAACGAATTCTCTCTGAATTAATGACTATGATAGAAAATGATACAGAAGGAAAAGTTTTTGAGTTATTGGATACTTTTTCAGTGCTTAAGTATTTAATACCATATACAGAAGAGTTAAAAACTATTGGAAAATGTAAATATCACGTAGAAGATGTTTTTACCCACAGTAATTTAACTTATAAGGTTTTTAAAGATATTGTAAAACAAAGAATAAATATAAAAGGTATTGATTTAATTGAATTTAACAGCAAAATTGGAGAGTTTAGTATTAGAGAATATATTGCACTTGTTTGTTTCTTACATGATATAGGAAAGTACAAGGCTTATACAAAAAATAGTGATGGAAGTATAAGTTTTTCTGGACATGAAGAGATTGGATCACAAATATGTAAAGCAATATGTGAAAATTTAAGATTTCCTAAAAAAGCATCTAAGTTTGTAGAGGATATTGTAGGAGCTCATATGTATCCACTTAAGTATTTTAAAGATACTGCAGACAATAAAAGAAAAAATTATTATAAATTTTTCTCCAGGTATGATAAGCTTTCAAAAGTTATACTTATAGTTTCATTTTGTGATAATTATGCTACCAGGATGCTTTTAGATAAAGAAAACGAAAAAGAAAAATATAAAAGGTTTGTTGAAGATATGCTTCATGAATATGATGTATATGCTGAAATAAAAAATAATAAAATTATAGATGGGAATTATATTGAAGATATTTTAGGTGAAACAGGTTCTATTGTTGGGGATGTTATAAAAAATATGGATGAGTTCAGGTACTTGAAAAGGATAAATACAAAAGAGGAAGCTATAGAATACGTCAAAAAAATAAAGCTGGCTAGATTATAATATATGTTTAGTTATTGACAAACAAACTTATCCACAGTGTGGATAAGTTTGTTTGAATTTATGTCTAAATTAATAGTGACAATGATATAAAGTTATACACAGAAAATGTGTATAACTTTATATGTATTGTGTATAAGTTTATAAAATTAATTATTTATCGATAGTTTGAAATGTAGAGACTATGAAATCAAATTCACCAGGATCAGTTATTTCACCATAATTATCTTCTGATATTCCAGGATAATAATATAATATAAATTTTTCTCTTGTAATAATATCCTGTATTATTATATATTTTTTATCATTTCCTACATTTTGAAGAGTTGCCAAGGTGGTATATTTGCTGTCTTGATTGGTTTTATTATTTGTAAGCGTCAAATTGAAATTATAGTGTTTTGTGACATTTATCTTTTTTCTATCACAGTAGGCAATAAATGAGTCGCTTTTACATGCCAGACAACTGCCGAATTTACAATCAATTGTACAATTAAGACATTGACAAGAGCTGCAATTTTTCAGTTGTTCAATTGATTCTAGGTTATCTTCTTTATAGGTGTTTAAAAGATATATATATTTATCACTTTTGAATTTATTAAAAAAGCTGCCGTGTTTAATTTCTGATTCAGTAGATTCGAGTAGATCCATATACTTTTTTAATATATCAAGCTTTACTACATATTTTCTTCTAGATAAAATAACATTATCTAAAAAAGGGGATACATTATCTATTGCATAACTTATATCTACAAATAATTTTCCATAATGAGTTTTTTCATGATTTATAAATTCATCAACTTTACTCATTGTTTTCACCTCATTAAAGTTTAACATGTCTATTGATTATTATTTTTATACTTTTTAAGTTCTTCATCTAAGTTGACTTCATCTAATTTCTCAAACTCTTTATCCAATGAATTATCGTCCCTTAAATCTTCAAGTCCTTTAGACAAAGCTTCTTTTTTTTGAATCTTTCTTTCGACTTCATCTAAGTTTATTCTATTACTTCCATCATCTACGTTTGCAAGAATTTCATTTACCTTTTTACTTGCTTCAGCATTGTTATATCTTGCAGCAGCTTCATCTCTATAATTTCTGGCTTTTTGAATTTCATCTTCCAATTCTTTTAACTTTATTTTTATAGCTTCACCTTTAGAATAGGCATCTTTATAGCTTGTCTCTAAAGATGCATAGGTTTTATCTGCTGTTATTTTTCTTTCCAGGGCTTTTTTTGCCAACTCCTCATTACCCTTATTTAATGCTAGTTTGACTTTACTGTCAAATTCTTCGGAAGTTCTTTTTGAATCCTCCATCTTCTTTTTTATTTCATGAACATTGCCAAGTATTTGAGCAGATGATAATTTTGCTTTATTTAAGCTATCCTCCATGTCACGTAATTTTTGGCCTAAAAGTTCTATAGGGTTTTCAACCTCATCTAATTTATTATTTATCTTAGCCCTGAAGATATTTGATACTCTTTTAAAAACACTCATTTAATTAACCTCCTTAATTATTTTTTTCTAAATTTATTTATTCTATTAATAATAAATATTAGTATTAATATTACTACTATAAATTTAACAAAACCCCAGAAAAACCTTGATAAAAGACTAGATTGTCCATAACTACTGGCTGAATTGTAATTATGCCCCCATGGAATTGGAATGGGGATAGGGAAAAATGATCTTCTATTATTTCCATTATTATAATTTTGAGTTGATGAAGAATTACTAGCTTTTTTATTATAGGATTTTGAATCAGATTTTGTAGAATTTGAAAAACTTCCTGACTTAAAATCTCCGCTGCTGCTAGAAGAACTATTGTTGCTTTTATATTCCGATTTAGGTTTTGAAAAACTTCCTGATTTAAAGTTTCCACCCTGAGATCTTGAACTATGGAAGGAACTTCTTGTGGAAGAATGTGATGCAAAACCTCCAGATTTAAAACTTATTAGAGTTGGGGATTTGGCATATGCGGTATTTCCCTTATTATGTAAAAAACCTGGTAAAATAGTATTTATTAACAAAAATAAAAAAACAAGAAATACAGCTGTATAAGATTTCTTTTTAAATATTTTGGACACCTCCAATAAAATACTTGTTTTTTTATTAATATAATATCATAATAATATTAACTTATCATTATGTGTACAAGTTATAATTATATAATACAGTATTGCATACTATATTACAAGTACTATATTATCTTATTTTAAAATAATATGAACTATTTAGCCAACATTTCATTATAAATCTAATTATGTATTACAATACCACTAAATTTCTAATATATAGATGATTAAATCCTCAGGATACTTACATTGTAAAGTGGTTATAAATAACTTATAATGATATTATAAGTTATTATTGGAGGGATCAAAATTGAAAAAAAGTGAATTCGATATGGAATATGTAAAAAATGCTGCTGAAGAAATATCTAAAAATACAATTATACCATATGAAGATTTACCAAGATATGATTTATTCTTATCTCAGGTAATAGATTATTTAAATGATAAATTTTCAGGGGAAAAATACACAAATAACATAGTACAAAATTATGTTAAAAATGAAGTAATATCAAAACCTGTAAATGGTAAAAAAAGAGGCTATACTAAAGATCATTTAGCTCAGCTCGTATTATTAAGTTATATGAGGCCTATATTATCTACAGAGGAAATTAAGAAAGTATTCAGATTGGCCTTTAATGAGATAAATGATGGAGAAGATGATATAATATCATGGGAAAAGGCATATAAAGTATTTTCCTATATACAAAAAGATAGTTTTAAAAAGATTATTGCAAAGGATTTATTTGATAAGGAAAGATTAAATAATATGATTAAAGACATGAATTTGAAATCCAATGAAGAAGAGGAAAGAATAGTATTGTTTTTTTCAGTCATGTCTTTAATCTGTCAAGCAAGTTCAATAAAAAATTTAGTACACAGTATAGTAAGTAATTATGAAAAAGAAATTTAAAACGTTATTCAATCTTCTTATTTAAAAGGCATATGCTTTTAGATGATATGCCTTCTTTTCTACCGGTAAATCCAAGCCCTTCTTCAGTAGTTGCCTTTATACTTATTAAGTCAATATCGATGTTCAATGTTTTGGATATACAATTTCTCATTTTATCTATATAAGGAAAAATTTTTGGTTCCTGGGCAATTATTATAGAATCTATATTGCCTATAGTATATCCCTTGTTAATTATTAAATTATTTACATAATATAATAATTTAATGCTGGATATATTTTTATATTTTAAGTCGGTATCAGGAAAGTGTTTTCCTATATCACCTAAAGCCAATGCTCCAAGCATACTATCCATTATTGCATGTGTGAGCACATCTGCATCTGAATGTCCTAAAAGACCTTTTGGATAAGGTATAGTTATACCTCCTAGTATTAGTGGTCTATCATCTACTAATTTATGTACATCGTAACCTATTCCAATTCTCATATTTATCCTCCATAATATGTAAAAATTTGTTTTTATAAAATAAAAAGGTGCTTTAAAATGCACCTTGAAATTACTATCAAGAGATATATTTTGAATAATTTATTACTTTTTTATTAGATATGCTTTTGTTTGAAGAGCTTTCTCTTGTAGGGCTAAATATATTATTAAACAAGTTTTTCAAAAAAGTGATAAGATTAAACTTTCCATGTTTTTTCTTTCTTGCTTTTGAAAAATCAATTGTGATAACGTTATCTTTCATAATAGCTCCCACCTTCCTTAAATTGTATCTAATTAAATGATATCATATTTTGATATCTTTGTTAATAAAATAGTAAGAAATATTTAACTTGAAATGTATTAACATGATAAATTTTAAACACAATATTTATTGAATAAATACCATATAAAAATAATTGAATATTTTAAGAGGTATAATTCCTAAGTTCTGATTTCAGAGACTTAGGAATTTATTATAAAATAAATATTGTGCATAAGGATAAAAAGGTAAAATAATTTGTTTTAAGAAATAGTACTTTTGAGCTAAGCAGTTTCATTCGGGTAATATATTATATGAAGAATATTATTAAGTTGTTACTGTATATTTTGAAATTTTAAAATATATCATAAAAAAAGTTATGCACAAGTTATACACAAATCTGTGGATAATGTTAATATATATTAATAAAAAAAGTATTAAAAAACATTTTATTTACTGAAAATTATAATAATAACTGATATTAAACAACTTATAAACAAGCTATCTGTGGATAATGTGTATAAAATGATGAATTAAGTTATTTTAATATTAAAATAACAAAAGGTTATAAATATATAATCTGTTGATAATGTTTATAGCTTATATATAAGTACAGTTATACAGAGTATTTAAAAATTTTGTTGATAAATATGATTGTTATTAGCATTATATATTATTATAATAAGTATGTAACTATTAAATTTAGTATATATGTTATTTTATGCATATTTATTATATTAATGAAAATAATACTTTATAAAGCCTGTAGAAAGAAGTGAATACATGAACAAAAGAGGATTGAAAATAATAATTGCATGTATAATAATTGTTATAGGATTGCTTGGTTTGTGTAATATTTTAAAGCCTAATTTTTTGCAGGACATAAAATCAAACTCAACCATAAGTAATAAAAATAACATTGATAAATCATTAAAGGTAGTAGATTCTAATGATTATAAAATACCTAAAGAGAGGGAATTTACAGGAGATGTAATATATAACAACAGTTCTGTACCTGTATTAATGTTTCATTCTATAGATTATGAAAAAGGTAATGAATTAAGAATTCCAAAGGATGCATTTAGAGAAAAGATGAAATTTTTAAAGGATAGTGGATATACTACACTAACTTTAAACGAGTTTTATAAGTTTATTGAGGAAAATAAGCCAGTACCTGAAAAATCTGTGCTTATAACCTTTGATGATGGATATGAAGATAATTATACAAATGCATATCCTGTTTTAAAAGAATTTGGATTACATGCTACCATATTTGTCATAACTAGTACGGTAGATAAAGATAGTGGTTACTTAACTTCAAATCAGTTGAGGGAAATGAATAGAAATGGTATAGACATTGAAAGTCATACTGTTAATCATGATGATTTAGATAAATTAAGTTATGAAAAGCAGCTTGAGACTTTAAGAAATTCCAAAGAATCTTTAGAAAATATATTAAATAAAAAAATAGATTATATAGCATATCCATTTGGGCACTTTAATCAAAATACCATTAAGGCTGTACAGGTATCAGGATATAAAATGGCATTTACTACAGAAAGTGGCTGGGGAAATAAATCTCAGGGAATATACAAATTGCATAGAGTTTATGTAAGTGCCAATCATAACATAAATGAGTTTATGAGAAGATTAAAAGATCCCGAATATGATATACATAAATGATAGAGAAAATATTATTCAATAAATAACATGGGGGGAAATATTTTGAATAGAAAGTTAAGAACATTGATTTTGGTTGCAGTTATTTCTTTTACGAGTTTCCAATTTAAGACAACTGTAAGTGCTTATTCAGGCACTAAAAATAGTGTAGATGTTAACAAGGAGTGGTCTGTAAAATTTAATAAGACATTAGAATCAGATACGGTTAACAGCAGTAATATAATTGTTAAGGATGCGAGTGGCAATAGTATACCTGTAGCTATAACTTTATCTCAAGATAAATATACAGTGTTTATTAGTCCACAAACTTCAGGATATATACCTGGTGCTCAATATACTGTAAATATAAGTAAGGGAGTTAAAGATTCAGCAGGTATTCCTTTAAGTGAGGCTGGTACGTTGAAGTTTACTCTTGTAAATAAGTATTCTGATGGGACAAGCTATTTAGGATTACCGGTTATAAATTCAAATACATTTCAACATATGCCACTATTATCTTCCCAAAAACAAGGATTTATATTAAATTCTACAGCTGGTCAGAATGTTAAATATAGAATATTTGTAGCGCAGGATAATCCATATAGTGATGGAGCTTTTCAGGAAATAACCCAAAACTATGTATCTCCTGTAAATGGTGTAGTTACAGCAAATAAGGCTTTGGATTCTGGAACAAATGGACAAAAATATAAGGCTATTATATATGTAAGAAGAGCAGGGGTATCTACTGGAGCTCATAGGGATATGAATACAGATTATGATAATTATTACATAGATTATTTTAGATGCGTTGATAGTTCAAGTATTTCAAATGTAAAGTATACCAATTATGATACATCATTGAGTTATGGAGTAAATAAGCAATTGGCATGGGAGAGTTATCCTAATGAAGGACCCTATTTTTCTAAAACTGCTAGTTTTACTAATTTAGCCTCTGCCAATCAGATAAAATACTATATGAATCCAAGTAACTTTCTTGATTCATATGGAAAATATCAATTTTTGAAACTTAGTTATGAAGATGGTATAAGTGTAGATGATTTAAACAATTTTCTTGCAAACAAGGGTATTTTTAAAGGACATGGACAGGACTTTATAAATGCAGCTAAAGCCAACAATATAAGTGTAAGTTATCTTGTTTCTCATGCAATGCTTGAAACGGGACTTGGAACTTCATATCTTTCAAGTGGACAGGCAAAATATAATGGAAAAGTTGTTTATAACTTTTTTGGAATAGGAGCAGTAGATAGTGATCCAAATGGTGAAGGTTCCAAAAAGGCATATGAAGAAGGATGGTTTACACCTCAACTTGCCATATCAGGTGGAGCTCAATGGCTTTCTAAAAGTTATATAAATAATGCTAATTATAAACAGGACACTATCTACAAAATGAGATGGAATCCTGCAGATCCAGGTCAACATCAGTATGCGACAGATATTTCATGGTCATATAATCAGATATCAAATATAATTAATATGATAAATATGGCACCTTCATTATATCAAACAGTGTATTTTGACATACCTAAATATGCACAATAAAATTTATTTTAGAAATATGTATATTTATAGTATAAATTGTATATTTTAAAATTAGGATGTATAATATATATTATTATACAATTCTTAATTGGAGTGAGTAAAATTGCTTAAGTGGAAAGAACTTTATGATGAGTGTGTAAATTGTCATAAATGTGCTCTGGGAAATACAAGAATAAATATGGTTTTTGGAGATGGAAATTCCAAAGCGGATATTATATTTATAGGTGAGGCACCAGGAGCAGACGAGGACAGAACTGGTATTCCTTTTGTAGGTAGAGCAGGCCAGTTCCTGACAAAGTATTTAGAAGAATTAAATCTTTATAGAAATAAAGACTATTATATATGTAATATTTGCAAATGTAGACCTGAAAAAAATAGAACACCTTATGAAGAGGAAGCAAAGACATGTCTTCAATATGTAAGAAATCAGGTTGCACTTGTAAAACCTAAAATAATAGTATGCTTAGGTGCAACTGCCATGAGATATATATTGGGAACAGATTGGAGAATTACGAGGGATCGGGGCAAATGGGTTGAAAGAAAGGGATTTTATATGACAACAACTTTTCATCCTTCTGCAATCCTTAGAGATCCAAATAAGAATCAATTGTTTTTAGAAGATTTAAAAGCTATAAATAAAAAATATAAAGAAATTTCAGCATGAATATTGACAGACTGAAATATATAATTTATTATGTTACTGAAAAATGCAATGAAGGAAAGAGTAATAAATCAAGGGTTCAGGAGAGAGTCAGTGCATGGTGAAAACTGATGAGATATTGATTTATGAATATGGCTCTGGAGCATATTATCTGAAGATATATTAGGGTAATCCGGATTTACAGGCGTTATACTGTATAGTGATTTAAATTACTTAGTGAGATTTTTACTGTGAGGTAAAAATGAAATAGAGTGGTAAAGTGTTATTGTATGCCTCTATATGGATATGTTATATCTATATAGAGGTTTTTTATTGTCAGTATTATAAAAATAATCCATTAAACAAATGTAAAAGGAAAGGAAGTAATGGAAGTGAATAAAAAAACTTATTATATTACAACACCAATTTATTATCCATCAGCTAAACTTCATATAGGAAATACCTATACTACTGTGGCTGCGGATGCATTAGCAAGATTTAAAAGATTAACAGGTTATGATGTCATGCTTTTGACTGGAACAGATGAACATGGTCAGAAAATTCAAAGACTGGCTGAAGCCAAAGGTATTACTCCAAAGGAATATGTAGATAAAATAGTAAGTGGTATAAAAGAACTTTGGGGAATGATGAATATAAGTTATGATAAATTTATAAGAACCACAGATGACTATCACGTAAATGCAGTACAGAAAATATTCAAGAAATTGTATGATCAGGGAGATATATATAAGGGAAAATATGAAGGATGGTACTGTACACCATGTGAATCCTTTTGGACAGAAACACAACTTGTAGATGGCAAATGTCCTGATTGTGGAAGACCTGTTGAGAAGACAAAAGAAGAGGCATATTTTTTTAAAATGTCAAAATATGCTCCAAAACTTATAGAATATATTGAGAATCATCCTGAATTTATACAGCCGGAGTCGCGAAAAAATGAGATGTTGAATAACTTCTTAAAACCTGGGCTTCAGGACTTATGTGTATCAAGAACTTCATTTGACTGGGGCATACCTGTAACTTTTGATAAAAAACATGTTATATATGTTTGGATAGATGCTCTTGTAAACTATATAACTGCCCTTGGTTATGGAAGTGACAATACGGAAATGTTTGATAAATATTGGCCTGCAAATGTACATTTAGTTGGAAAGGACATATTGAGATTTCATACAATTTATTGGCCCATAATGCTTATGGCACTCGGACTTCCTTTACCTAAACAGGTTTTTGGTCATGGATGGCTTCTGGTAAATGGAGGCAAGATGTCAAAATCCAAAGGTAATGTTGTAGATCCTGTTGTACTTGTAAATAATTTTGGAACAGACCCTGTAAGATACTATTTACTTAGAGAAATTCCATTTGGATCAGACGGACTATTCAACAATGAAATATTTATAAATAAAATAAATTCAGATTTGGCAAATGATTTGGGAAATCTTCTTTCAAGAACATGTGCTATGATAGATAAATATTTTGATGGGATAATACCTGCAGCTTTGGAAAAAAATGATGCAGATGATAGTTTGAAAAAGATAGCTCTTGAAGTTCCTCAAAAAGTAGAGGACAATATGAATGCGCTTAGAATACCTGAAGCATTGGACAGTATATGGGAGCTTGTAAGCAAATCCAATAAGTACATAGATGAAACTATGCCGTGGATACTTGCTAAAGATGAATCTAAAAGAGGAAATCTAGCAACAGTACTTTATAATCTGGCAGAATCTTTAAGGATAATTTCCGTATGTATATCTTCATTTTTACCAGATACCAGCAAGAAAATAAATGACCAGTTAAATATTAAAACCATATCATGGGAAAGCCTGGATGCCTTTAAGGGTACAAAGTCCGGTACTAAAATAAACAGAGGAGAAGCAATATTCCCAAGAATAGATGTTGATAAAAAGATAGAAGAACTTAACAAACTGAAGGAACAGCAGGAAGCTAAAAACAACAAAAAGATGCAACCTATAAAGAAAAAGATAACTATAGATGATTTTGATAAATTGGATTTAAGAGTAGCAAAAGTAATTAATTGTGAAACTGTAAAAGGAGCTAAAAAACTTCTTAAGTTTAAGGTTGACATTGGGGGAGAAGAAAGGCAGATTGTATCAGGTATAGCTAAATACTATAAGCCTGAAGATCTTGTAGGTAAATTTGTTATAGTTGTGGCAAATTTAAAGCCTATTAAATTAAGAGATGAGATTTCCCAGGGAATGATACTTTCAGCTGCATCAGATGATGAAAGCAAACTGTTTACAGCTACCATATCTGGAGAATTGGATACAGGAAGTATAGTAAAATAGAAAATAAACTGCCGGTATATAATTACCGGCAGTTTATTTCTTGTTATATATAATATGGTTCCCATATTTCATTTTCTACTGCTTTTTCTGGATCTTCAATAGGATTTCGGTTTATGCCTTCTTTAATTGCTTGAGTTACTACAGCAGTTGCTACAAGTTTTGATGATTCTTTAAGCATTGATACCGGTGGAAGGATAGGTGCACCTAATTTTGACAGATCCTGAAGAGAAGCAATTCCATTTGCAGCAGCAGAGAGCATGCCATCCGTAACTACCTTTGATTTTGCAACTATTATACCAAGACCAAGACCTGGATAAAGAAGTGCATTATTAGCTTGGCCTATTGTGTATGTAACTCCTTTGTATTCCACTGGATCAGAAGGACTCCCGGTAACTACCAGGGCCTTACCATCTGACCATTTTATAACATCTTCTGCAGTTGCTTCACATAGTTTTGTAGGATTTGAAATAGGCATTATGGCAGGCCTCTCTGTGGATTTACACATGTTTTTTACAACTTTTTTTGTAAAAGCACCATGAACACCTGAAGTTCCAATAAGTACTGTAGGTTTAACTGCATCTACTATTTCTGCCAGATCTTTTAATGGATTTTTAAATTCTCCACTTGGGCGAGCATATTTCTTTTGCCCTTCTGTAAGACCGTCCATATCCTGAGTTAAAAGTCCCTGCCTATCTACGAGATAAAATTGTGCTTTGGCTTCATTTTCAGTCAATCCGTTTTTAACTTTTTCAAGAAATATTTGATCAGAGACACCAACACCTGCAGTACCTCCTCCAAACACCAATACTATATGATCTTTTACAGGAATTTTTGTAACTTTGGCTATAGCATTCATGGCAGATACCATCATTACTCCAGTTCCCTGGATATCGTCATTGAATGTGCATATGTCTTTTCTATATTTTTCAAGAATTTTTCTCGCATTGCCACGGCCAAAATCTTCCCAGTGTATGAGAACTTCTGGAAAAAGGTCGAGGGATATTTTAACAAATTGGTCTATAAAATCATCATATATCTTTCCTGTAATTCTATTATGTTTATTTCCTATGTATAGTGGATCATTTAAAAGTTTTTCATTGTTTGTACCTGCATCTATTACTACAGGAAGAACATTTTTAGGATTTACACCAGCAGCTACAGTATACACTGCCAATTTTCCTATTGATATGTCTACACCGTGTACTCCCCAGTCACCTATTCCAAGTACTCCTTCTCCATCTGTTACAACTATAAGTTTAATTTCATCCAGATCTTTTAAAGCTGTTTCAATAGAGTTTCTTATATTTCCTGGATTATCTACAGATAAGAATACAGCATCTTTTGGAGTATCAAAATTTTTTGAATAGTTTATTACTGCATCTCCTATAGTTGGAGTGTAGATAATTGGAAGAAATTCTGTAACATGTTTTCCAATAACATAGTAGAAAAGAGTGCGATTTGTGTCATATAAATTCATTAGAAAAAGGTGCTTTTCAAGGTTATCTTGAATGGACACAATCTTTTCATATGTAATCTTTTCCTGTTCATCTATTGTTCTTACTGCATCAGGCAAGAAACCCACCAGGTCATATTTTTCTCTTTCATCTTTTGTAAAAGCAGTTCCTTTGTTGAAAAAAGGATTTCTTAATAGATCTTGTCCCATTAAATTAGGCATTTATTAAACACTCCTTGTTGATATATTTTAATAGTTTTTCAACTTTTTATAACTTATAAATCCATATAATGAAGTATACTATACCTATAGCAAAAATTAAACTATATAAGGCATATTAAAGATTGTAGTTATATTGTACAATATAAAATAAAAGGAGAGAATTTAAAATGGATTTTGATATATTTGATGCTCATGCACATTATGATGATGAGCAATTTGACCAAGACAGGGAAATCATAATAGAAGAACTTGTAAAAGATAGAATTGTAGGAGTGTTGAATTGTGGCGCATCAATAGAAGGATCAAGGGCTTCTGTGGAGCTTTCAAAAAAGCATGATATATTTTATGCAGCTGTAGGCATACATCCAGAATATGCAGATAAATTTTCAGAGGATACAGTTACAGAACTCAAAAATTTGTCTAGAATGCCTAAAGTTAGGGCTATTGGTGAAATAGGACTTGATTATTACTATAAAGAGAATCCACCTAGAGATATCCAAAAAAAAGCTTTTACAAGACAAATGGAACTTGCTGAAGAGTTGAATCTTCCAGTAATTATTCATGATAGGGATGCTCATGGAGATACCCTTGAAATAATAAAGCAATTTAACAGTGTTAAAGGTGAGATACATTGTTTTTCTGGAAGTGTTGAATTTGCTAGAGAGTGCGTTAAACTTGGGTATTATATCGGTTTTACAGGAGTGGTAACTTTTAAAAATGCAAAGAAAGTAGTTGATGTGGCAAAAGAAGTTCCACTTGATAGAATTTTAGTTGAAACTGACTGTCCCTATATGGCACCGACTCCCTTTAGAGGTAATAGAAACAGATCTGAATACATAAAATTTATAATAGAAAAGATAGCTGAAATAAGACAAATAAGTGCAGAAGAATTGAGTAGTATAACTATTGCCAACAATAAAAAATTACTTGGAATAAAATCATGATATTCATCATATATATATAGTAATTTAGTTATAATATTTTCCATCCGAAAGTATTTTCTTTATAGGATTTATAAGGCTGTTAATAAAGTCAATTTGGAATCATAATAATATTTTATTAGTTTATGCATAGAATGCATTTAACAGCCTATTAGAGCGATTATTTGACAGAAATTAAGCTTGCCGTTATAATATTGTGTATCGCTCTTGCCCAGAGGAGGTATTTTTTATGATGGGAAAGTTAAGGACATACGTAAACAAATATTTTTCCAATGGTCCTAAGACATCAGCAGTTATTATAGCGGTTTTAGTTATAATATTGACTGCAGTAATTTTTAATATGAGAAAGACAATAACTATTTCAGTAGATGGCACAGACAAGAAAATAACTACTTTCAGCAGTAACTATGGAAAAATATTGAATGATAACAAAATTAAGGTAGGGCCTAAAGATAAAGTAACACCTAGTCTAAATAGCAAAGTTTACAACAACGGAAAATTATATATTAAAAGAGCAGTAAAATTGGAAGTTGCTGTTGACGGAAGAAAGGTACACATATATTCTGCAGAAGATGATGTTTTTCATATGTTGGAAGCAGAAAAAATTAAATTGAGAAGTTTGGACAGAGTATCTCCAAGTGGAGATTTACCATTAAAAAATGGATTGAAAGTATCTGTGACTAGGATTGACAGTAAGGAAGTAAGGACAAATAAATCTATAAAATATGAAACAGTTGTTAAAGATGATGCTGATATCCAGCTTGGTAGTAAAAAAGTTATTCAGGAAGGTAGAAATGGAGAAAAAGAGACTGTAACAAGAATTATATATGAAAATGGAAAGGAAACCGCCAGGAAGGTTATAAGAGAAGTAGTCAAGAAACAGCCTGTACAAAAGGTTGTTGCAATGGGTACTTTATCAGCAGATGCAGTATCTTATACCCCTTCAAGAGGAGGTAATTTTTCATATGCTAAATCTCTACAGATGAGATCAACTGCATATACTGCAGATTATGAAAGTACAGGTAAGGGACCTGGGGATCCGGGATTTGGCATAACAGCTACAGGTACCGTAGCTAGAAGAAGTAATGTTAGTTCTGTAGCAGTTGATCCAAGAGTAATACCATTAGGCACAAGGTTGTATATAGACGGTTATGGTTATGCTATAGCTGAAGATACTGGCGGTGCCATTAAGGGAAATAGACTGGATCTGTTTTTCAACTCCAGTTCAGAAGCAAACAACTGGGGAGTAAAAATGGTTAATGTATATTTCATTGAATAGGAGTTTAAACTCCTATTTTTTTTATTAAATATTTTTACTGCTTTTTTTAGCTTCCATATAAAATACTTTTACAAATTTTTTTGTATTTATACGTATGTGAGACATGGAACTATGAATTTCATTTTGTAGTTCAAGCATTCTTTTGCGTACTTCTGTAAAATCAAAAAACTTAGATGAGTATTCCTCGAATTTAGTATTAGAGTAATCTGTAAGCCCAAGAGAAGCTATATAACTTAAACTCTGGAATATTGCTCTTCTTACCCTTTGTTCTGAAGCTTTGAATTCTTTTTGTAAGTTTTCTTTTGTGTAAGAACCGCCAAGTCGTTTTATTGCTGTATTCGTAAATAGATCTTTTAAAGAGGGAAAATCCTTTTTAAAAGAGTTTTCTCTATAATAATCTGAAAGATATTGAAGTATGTCAATAATATCATTACTTCCGTTTTCACTTATCATACCAAGATCTGTTAATATAAATTCTCCACATTCGATAATATTTTTCTGTACAGTAGATTTTTTATCTATTTTTTTAGATTTTTCAAGACCGAGTATGCTTATAGTTTTCTGAATGTCTTTTATAGATCTTTGAAGTTTGATATTATTCGATACCTTTTCTATTACTTTTATTACTTCCAGTCTATTAATTGGTTTTGTAATGTAGTATTCTATATTAAGAGAATATGCATCACCTATTATCTTTTTATCTTCTACTTGTGAAAGCATTATAATTTTAAAATCAAAAGATGGTCCTAAATCCTGTACTGTTTGAATCCCATCTTTAATAGGCATAAGCAAGTCTATGATAAGAATATCCACTTTTTTAAAAGTCAGAATATCTGTATTTATATAAGAGCCATCCTCAGATTCTCCTACTACTTTTCCAAGATCATAATCTTCAATAATTTCTTTTATCATGGAACGGACTACTTCATCATCGTCAACAATAAAAAAGTTCATTATATCATCCTTTCTCAGATAAACTTTTAATAGGGAGTGTAATAATAAAAACTGTATTGTTTGCATTTACTTCACTTTTTAATTCTATAGTACCATTTAGTTCTTCTACTAATTTTTTGATATATGGAAGCCCCATACCAGTAGAAGGAGTACCATACATATCATATTTAGTAGTATAGCCAGCTTTAAAAATCAAATTTCTCTTTTTATCAGGAATACCAATACCGTTGTCATGGACTTCAAATCTGATATAATTGTCGACTCTATAAATTATAATTTTTATCATTCCATTTTTGGATATAGATTCTATAGAATTGGATACCAAATTATTAATAAGTGATAAAGTTGTATAAATATGAATATGTTTTACAGGTGATTTAATGATAAGAAAAAATTTTATATTTTTACCTAATGAGTCTGCATATTTTTTATTGCTATTAATAATTATATTACCTATTTCTTTTATATCCATGTAATCTGTAGAATTTTCGCCGGAAATCATTTTGGAAATACCAGAATATATTCTTTGATTATCTTTTTTTATGTCATGTACTTCTCCAGCAATAACAAGTAATTTTTTAGATAATTCATCTATATTTATATTTAAATCTTTACTTTGTATTTTTCTATATAAATTATAACAGTTTCTAGTTATATTTTCTGCATTTTGAAGGGATTTTTTTAATTCTATAGATTCCTCATACAAATTGGATATTAAAAAAATCATATGAGCATTTTGTGTTTGTTGATGATCTATTTCCTGTTCGGTTTTCTGTAATTTGATCATGCTAAAAATTCCAAGAACAAAAATACTTCTTATGAGAGCTATGAGTATTATTTTGCCTAGTATTATTCCATTAATAGTATCTGATAATATAAAATGTCTGAATACAAGTTCAACTGTACTTGAGCATATTTCTATAAGAGTAGATAAACCTATTATTATAGGCAAATGGCTTTGAAATCTCTTTACTTTTATTAAATAAAACAGAAGGGAGTAAGTAAAATAATAGAAAAATGTAGATAAATGTGTTGAAAAAGAAATAATAAATTCAAAATTATTATTTGAAATTAAATCAACAAATATTCTAAAGGATACTACAACTATGCCTACTATAAATGTAGGTAAAATCATGGGCATCCTATGTGTAAATAATAACCAGAAGAAAAATATTGGAGTACCTAAGCTTATACGAAAACTATCGTGAAAAGGGAAAAATTTAAATTCACCTAATACAGGTACTAATAATATAAAAAGGACTATTATGTAAAAATTCTTTTTCGACAATAATTCACATCTCCCAATTTAAAATGGTATATTTAATCTATATAAAAGAATATCAGAAATCTGGTAAATATACTATAATATTTAAGAATTTATAGGTAAAAAAATATAATTAAGTGTATTGTCATAAAAATAGATATATCGTTAAGAATTTCTTAACAATATATCTATTTTGTTATTAAAGTTAGAAAGTACATTGTAGTTTTATGTAGATTAATATAGATAAGGATATATTATAAATATAAAGTAAGATAATGTTGGTTTCAATATATAGAAGTATAAAACAGATATTTTAAATTATTAATGAGGTGGAATAGAATGAAAAAATTTAAATGCGGTTTGGCAGTACAGATAGTTATCGGTCTGATACTGGGTATTGTAGTAGGAAGTGTTTTTTATGGTAATCCAGCTGTTGCAACCTATCTTGAACCTATAGGTCAGATTTTCCTGAACCTTATTAAGATGATAGTCATACCTATTGTCTTTTCATCATTGGTAGTTGGAGTTGCAGGTGTAGGAAACATTAAAAAATTAGGAAAATTAGGCGGTAAAACTATTATATATTTTGAACTTATAACTACTATTGCTATTTTTATAGGAATTGGATCCGCTAATATATTTCATCCTGGAAGTGGCGTAAATATTCATGAACTTTCAAAGGTAAGTATTAAAAGTTATGTGAATACTGTACAGAATACACATCACAGTTTGGCAGATACATTTATAAATATTGTTCCTAGTAATTTCTTTGAGGCACTTTCTACAGGAAATTTACTTCCTATTATATTTTTCTCTGTTATGTTTGGATTGGGTATAGCAGCTATAGGTAAAAAAGGTAAAATCGTAATTGAGGTCTGTCAGGGTGTGGCGGATGCCATGTTCTGGATGACGAATCAAATTATGAAGACTGCTCCAATTGGTGTATTTGCTCTAATTGGAGTTACAATATCAAAATTTGGTATTTCGTCTTTAATTCCATTGGTAAAATTGATTATTACTACATATGGTACAATGGCATTTTTCATAGTAGTTATATTAGGTATAGTATCCAAAATAGCAGGTACAAGCATTTTTAAAATGTTTAAAATTTTAAAAGATGAAATTATTCTTGCTTACACTACTGCAAGTTCTGAAGCGGTATTACCAAAGCTTATGGAGAAAATGGAGAAATTCGGATGTCCAAAGGCTATTACATCCTTTGTTATTCCTACAGGATATTCTTTTAATCTGGATGGATCTACATTGTATCAATCCATAGCAGCCTTATTTATTGCACAGATGTATGGGATTCATATGTCTTTCCCAGCACAAATTAATTTAATAATAGTATTGCTTGTAGCTTCTAAAGGTATGGCAGGAGTTCCTGGAGCATCTTTTGTAGTTTTACTTGCGACTTTAGGTTCTGTAGGCATACCAATAGAAGGAGTTGCATTTATTGCAGGTATAGATCGTATTCTTGATATGGCAAGAACTGTAGTAAATATTATTGGTAATTCTCTAGCTGCAGTAGCTATATCAAAATGGGAAGGTAAATACAATGCTGTAAAAGGTGATGAATATATTCAAAATTTAAATTCAATAGAGGAAATAGCATAAAAGTATATTCTTGTGTATAAAAAGGTAGTCTGGAGTTTATATAGCTCAAGGCTGTTTTTTTATTATGAATAATTGAGAAATACATAGTAAAAGTTATAATTTATGATAAAATAAAGCTATTATATTCTATAAATTATGGAGGATTTATGATTAAAGAAATTATTGTAGTTGAGGGTAGAGATGATGTAACAGCTGTAAAAATGGCAGTTGATGCAGAGCTTATAGCAGTAGGTGGATTTGGAATAAATAAAAAGGTAATAGATAAAATAAAAGAGGCTCAAAAAAGACGTGGGGTTATAGTACTTACAGATCCTGATTTTGCAGGAGAAAAAATCAGAAGAATTATTTCAAAACGCGTAAAAAATATAAAACATGCATATATATCCCAGGAAGATGGTATGCGTGATGGAGATATAGGAGTAGAAAATGCATCCCCTGAAGTTATAAGAAAAGCACTTGAAAATGCAAAGTATGAAGAAAAAGAAGAAAGACATGAATTTGATATAAATGACATGATATTTTTTGAACTTACAGGAGATAAAAAAGCTAAATGTAGAAGGGATAAACTTGGAAAAAAATTAGGTATAGGATATGCTAATGCAGCACAATTCTTAAATAGGCTAAATAATTATGGAATTACAAAAGAAGAGTTTAAGAAGGCTTTAAATGAATTAAAATAATATATGTATATAAGGAGATTTATATGGAGAAGTTTTCTACCAAGGATATTGTTTATAAATACAAATTTAAATTTTCAAAAAATCTAGGACAAAATTTTCTAATAGATGATTCGGTATTGGAGGATATAATATGTGCAGCAGATATCTCAAATGGCGATTTGGTTATAGAGATAGGGCCAGGAGTTGGAACCCTTACTAGGGAACTCTTAAACAGGGCTAATAAGGTATGTGCAATAGAGCTGGATTCAGGATTGATACCCATACTTCAAGAAGAATTAAAGGACTTTCCTAATTTTGAACTAATACATGGAGATGCATTAAAAACAGATTTCAATAAATTGATTGGTGATTATAGTGAAGTAAAATTTGTAGCCAATCTTCCATACTATGTAACTACACCTATAATATCAAAAATTTTAACTGAAGATTATAAATTTAAATCTTTAACTATAATGATACAGAAGGAAGTAGGAGAGAGAATAGCGGCTAAGCCTGATTGTAAACAATATGGTGCTCTGTCTATTTTAGTTCAATATTATTGTGATGTATCTGTAATCAGAAAAGTAACTCCAGATGCATTTATTCCGAGTCCCAAGGTAGATTCTATTGTAATAAAGCTAGATAGGCTGAGTGAACCTAAAATAGTGTTGAAAGATAAAAAATTATTTTTTAAAATAGTAAGGTTGGCTTTTAATATGAGAAGAAAAACTTTATGGAACGCATTGAAACCATTGAAAATTTCCAAAGTAGATATGGAACTTGCCTTTGAAAGATCAAGTATTGATCCAAGGAGAAGAGGAGAGACTCTTTCTATAAAGGAATTTGGTAAATTATCTGACTCCATACACGAATTATTGTAATTAATTGTTCACTTTTTGGAAGTTGCCTCATATATTATAATGAATAAAATATATGGAGGTATAGAAGTTGGCGCAAAAAAAGAGTTATAGTAGATATTTTATAATATTGCAGGAAGATGAAAAAGGATACTCTTTAGCTTCTGATAAAATTGCTTCAGGATATGCCAAGTTAGAAACTAAAAATGATAAGTGCAAAGTATCTTATTACGTACAGAATCTAAAAAAAGATAAAACACCTTATTACATGATACTTATATGCAATAAAAACGATGCGAAGAAGATAATTAATGTTGGAGAAATGAACATAGATGATTATGGCAGAGCTGATGTTAGCTATGAATATCCGATAAATAATGTATCAGGTAGTGGAATAGGCATAGATAAAGTATCTGGAGCGGCTATTGTCAGACTTTTAGATGGAAATATAATAGCTGTAATGAGTGGATTTGCAAGTATGGATATACCTGATTGGCAGTCGTTTGATGTTTCAGAAAATAAAAATAAAAAAGCTGAGGGCCAAAAGCCAAAACCAGTAAAACAATCAGATAAAAAGACAGACAATAAAGATAACTCTGGTGTTAAAAAAGAAGTTGAAAAAGCTAAGGATACTAAAAAGGACAAGAATGCTAAAGATGATAAGGATACAAATAAGAAAACTGTAAAAGACAATAAGAAAGATGACAAAAAAGATAGTCAAAAGGATAAAGCTAAACTATCCAATAATAAAAGTATATTTGATGAATATGAGGAAAATATAGAATTGAAGAAAAAAGAAATTAATCCAGAAAAGATGGATAATATTAAAGATGATAAACCAAAACAGAGATTGGATAAAGAGTCTAGTTTATCAAATAAAATTTCTGATTTAGTTGAAGATGAGAAGATGGAAAAACTACAGGAAATCAAAAATATAAATGAAGATGAGTCTAATGATGATAAAATTTATATAGATAATTCAGCTGTAAAAGTTTCACAGAAGAATTATAGAGGACATAATAGGAAATCAAAACATGATTTCTTTGGCTTGCTTGTAAAAGGATTTAAGGAAGTTTCAGATGTAACTGGAGAATTAAAAAGATGTAAATGGTATAAGGTACCCGCAACATCAATAAATAGTCTTCAAAATACTAGAGATCATAATAAATACACATTCGTATATTGTCCTATGATGCCATATTATAAGTATATAGAAGAGAATTGTCATATTTTATTTGGATATAAATATGATAAGAATGGAAATGTTAAATATATGCTTTATGGAATACCTGGAACAAAAAGTAGAAAAGACCAGCCTTATGAAGGCAGATCTGGATTTGTTACATGGGTACCCTCTTACAGGGGTAAAGATAAATCCGGTTACTGGATAATGTTTTATGACTTTAAAACTGGAACTATACAAATACCTATAAAGAAAAAGTAATATGAAATCAACAACTTTAAATAAAAGAAATCTGGGCGTTACTATAATTATAATAGGACTTATAATTATACTATTTATATTTGGCAATAGTTTTCAGAAGAGATTAAGGTATACGGTATTAATCCAAAATAATATAAGTTCTCTATCAGAATATAGTGAATTAAATGGTAAATTAAAATATAAACTCCCGTCAAAATGGCATGTGAAAAGGCAGGATATATTTGGAAGGGATATAATATGCCATACAGATTTTATAAGTGATGATAATAAAGTAATCGGTTTTTTTGAAACATGGAACTTTAAAGGTAATCTCAAAGAGTTTCTAATAAACAGCAAGCTAATATCCGATAAGCAAAATCTTTATAAGACGTATTCTTTGAATAGTATAAGTATTGGACAAAAAAATGGATATCTATTAAAATATACTATTACTAAACCAGTAGGAGATAGTTATGTTTGTAATGAGTATTTTATAAAAGATGGAGATAGATTTTATAGATTTTCATTCTTTATGAGACAAAGTGATTTTAAGGATGATATGGAAACTATATTTAAAGCTATAGTGGAAACCCTTAGGTATGATTGAACAATGCTTTCCCTTCAAGTTTGTTATTGAAAGGGAATTTTTTTTATTAAATTATGTTATAATATTGAGAGAGATTTTTAAATATCATGATATTTAAAATCATATAAAAATTAGTATTATACGAATATTAGAAATTAGTCATAATGAAGAAGGGAAGTAATAATAAAATGAGTAATTGTAATACCTGCCCAAGTAATTCCAAGTGTGGCGAGGAAAATAAGAATAAATGCTCCAAACTAATTCCAAGATTTGGAAATATAAAACATATAATAGGCGTCATGAGCGGAAAAGGCGGAGTGGGCAAATCGACAATAACCGGTACCCTTGCCATAAAATTAGCGCACAAAGGATATAAAGTTGGAGTACTAGACGGAGATATAACTGGACCATCCATGCCCAGATTTTTTGGAATAAATACTAAAAGAGCTAATATAGCTCAAGTAGAAGGTACACAAGATGTAAAATTTTCTACTGTAAATACAAAATTAGGAGTAAAGGTTATCTCATTGAATCTTTTGACGGAAAAAGAGGAACAGCCGGTTATATGGAGGGGACCTGTTATTACTGGAGTATTGACACAAATGTATTCAGATACTCAGTGGGGAGAATTGGATTATCTTTTAATAGATATGCCTCCTGGAACAGGTGATATAGCACTTACTATAATGCAGGAAGTACCTCTTGAAGGTATAGTTATTGTTTCAACACCGCAGGATATGGTATCAATGATAGTTAAAAAAGTAGTTATAATGGCTGAAAAGATGAATATAAATATAATTGGAGCTGTAGAAAATCTCTCATATGTTAAATGTGAAAAATGTGGCGAAAAAATAAGATTATTTAGTAAAAAGTCTGCTAGGGAACAGGCTGCGTATTTAGGATTACCTCTTCTTGCTGAATTACCTATGGATCTAGAATTGGCGGATAGTATGGAAGATGGAAATGTAGAAGATTACATATGTAATTCAGTTGATTATAATACTTTAATTGAGAATTTTATGGATAGCTTAAATAAAAATAGATAAAGTATTTAAAGCTGAAATGAATATTAACATCCTAATTGGTCAATAATTATTAATGTATAGTATGTTGTGAGTTGTCGAATTAAGTCTTTTTATATATCAATATAAATGAAGATTAAAATCGAAAAATTGCATATTTTTCTATGTAAAACTTTATTGAGGAGAGGATGTGATATTTGTGGAAGCAGAAGTTGATAAGGATGTCTGTATAGGATGTGGCATGTGCCCAAGTGTATGTCCAGATGTGTTCACTATGGAGGATGACGGAAAAGCTGGTACATTGGTAAGTGAAATTCCAAATACATCTGAAGATTCAGCAAGGGAAGCAAGGGATGGATGTCCTGTGGATGCTATATCTATAAATGAGTAATTATTGATATAAAAAACTGTACGCAAATAATTATGTACAGTTTTTTATTTTATGATTATTTAATAAGTTCCCTTTAAAATACTTTCAATACGTTTAAGTGGTAATAAAGCAACTATAACCAAGCATATAATACCTTCAATCAACATAAAAATACCATTCACAGATAATGAATAAATTATAGGAGACATGCCTTTTGGAGCAAAACTTCCGAAAAATAATACCCCTGATATAAAGTGACATATAAATCGTCCTAAAATAGCAGCCAAAGTTCCCAGTAATTTATAATTTTTAAAATATCCTGCAATACCAAGCATCATAAAAGGAAGAGGATAGTCGAATATAACTTGTACAGGTTGAAGTATATATGGATCTAATATTAAATTTATAATACCATATAGAAAACCTGTAAGAAAACCTAGTTCTGGACCATAAAAAAAGGCTATAAGCAATATAGGTATCATACTTCCCAGAGTTATGTTTCCACCTTGTGGCAAATGATACAATCTAAATATTTCTAATATAGTAGCAAGTGCCAATGCAATTCCTATATGAGTTATTATGTGAGTATTAAATTCTACCTTTTTTATTTTAGTAATAAACAAAATAAAAATTATCAAAGCTATGAGTGTAAATATTGCGCTCGGATGTGATATTATTTCTACAAAATTTTTTGATAATGACATGGGAATCCCCCTTTATATTTTAGAGGTACATAAAAAGAGGAAAGTTTTCCATAAAAACCACAATTAGCTTCCCTACGCTGGTATTATCCAGATCAGGTAAAGGGTTAATGTATATTTCTCAGCTTTAA
The DNA here is from genome assembly GCF_000359585.1 of Clostridium tyrobutyricum DSM 2637 = ATCC 25755 = JCM 11008. Classification (GTDB taxonomy): domain Bacteria; phylum Bacillota; class Clostridia; order Clostridiales; family Clostridiaceae; genus Clostridium_B; species Clostridium_B tyrobutyricum. The sequence goes on from NZ_APMH01000030.1 coordinate 38,708, forward strand.
AAGCACCCCTAGCATCAAAATTATTATAGTATATCCATATAAATAATTCAACAAATTGGAGGACTTGATATATTAGTATGACCTCTTCCAGTCATATTTGTATTAGATAGTTCTATGTTAATATTATCTCCTGTTTTAAAGTTACAGGGAAGATAAGAAGTTGATATATTTACAGTTGAACCGTCACAAAAGGCTACTGTGGCTTCTGTATTACTTGAATCTATTATTTTTCCCATCATAGATATATTACTCCTTTAAATTTCACGTAAAATATGTTTTCGGTTTTTAATTGTAGTATAATATTTAAGCATGCTCTTAAATTTATTTTGTGAAACCTTAAAAAAATTATTCTATGAATTTTAATATTATAATTCAGACCAAATTGGAGAATTTTTATAGTAATCCAGTAAAAATAGGCTTAATGTAAAATAAGCACTAAAGATAGGAATTGATATTTATAAAGGTAAATAGTATAATTACATGGGTACGCAATATATAGTGGTTTGGAGGAATATTATATGCTACATGTTGTAAAAAGAGATGGAAGAAAAGTAGAATTTAATTCTATTAAGATAACTAATGCTATAAAAGGGGCATCAGATGAAATAGGCTTTGAGCTAAAAGAAAGTGAATTTATTGATTTAACTCAAAAAATTACCGAACATATAGAAAGTTTGAATTTGAAGGAAATAAAAGTAGAAGATATACAAAATATAGTTGAAGAAGTACTTATAAGTAAAGAATATAGAACGATCGGACAAGCTTATTCCAATTATAGAAGAGACAGGAATAATATAAGAGAAATAAAATCTGATCTTATGAAAGCTATAGATAAAATAGGTATTGAGACAGATAGGGATAATGCAAATGTTGGTAATAATTATAGCTCAAAGCTTTTAAGAATAGCAAGCGAATCAAATAAGTGGCATAATCTGGCTACCATGCCTAAATATTTAGCCAAGGCACATGAAAACGGAGATGTATACTATCACGATCTTGATTCCTATAACTTAAGCATTAATTGTCTGCACATACCTACAAAAGAGGTATTGTTGAATGGATTCAATACAGGATATGGTAATATAAGAAAGCCAAAGAGAATAGGATCTGCCGCTGAATTATCATGTATATTATTACAATCATCACAAAATGATATGTTTGGTGGACAATCTCATCCGGATTTTGACAATGACATGGCTGTGTTTATTGAACCTACAAGGAAGGAAATAATAAATGATCTAAAAGAGATAGGAATAGATGACAATAACATGGAAGAAATATCCAATAGGAAATTAAGAAAAAATGTAGAACAATCAATGCAGGGTATAATATACAACTTGAATACTATGCACTCAAGAGCAGGTTCCCAAGTACCATTCAGCTCTATTAATTTGGGTATTCCAAGGTCAAGAGATGCGGCTTTGGTATGTGAAGTATTTTTAACTGAGTATGAGAAAGGACTTGGACAGGGAGAACAGCCCGTATTTCCTAATATAATATTTAGAGTAAAAGATGGGGTAAACAAAAAGCAGGGAGATCCTTATTACTATTTGTTTAAAATTGCCTGCAGGGTAGCGGCAAGGAGAATGAATCCTACTTTTATGAACATGGATGCAGATTTCAATAAATTTTATTATGACCAGGGAATAGTCCCATCTACTATGGGATGCAGAACATATGTATGTTCAAATGTAAATGGACAGGCCGGACCAAAGGGTAGAGGCAATATAGCTCCAACTACAATTAACTTACCACGAATAGGTATTTTAGCTAAAGGGAATATAAATAAATTTTTTAGACTTCTTGATGATAGATTGGATCTTTCAAGAGAATCCCTAATGCATAGATACGATACACTTAAGAAGTTAAAGGTTAAAGATCTTCCCTTTGTTGCAGGTCAGGGACTTATGAAGGGTTCTGAAAATTTAGGTGAAGAGGATTCTATAGAGCCTATATTAAAACAGGGAACATGGGGTATAGGATTTATTGGACTTGCAGAGACTTTAGTTGCTCTTACAGGAAAACATCATGGACAAAGTAAAGAATCAAGAGAACTTGGTTTTAAAATTATATCTTATATCAGAAATTATACAGATAAGTTGACAGAAGATACTCATTTGAATTGGAGCTGTTATGCCACACCAGCAGAAGGTCTAAGTGGCAAGTTCATAGTCAAGGATAAAAAGATATTTGGAGAAATAGAAGGAGTTACAGATAAAGATTATTATACTAATTCATATCATGTACCCGTAAATTATGCCATATCCATAAAAGACAAAATTGATATAGAAGCGCCATATCATAAATTATGTAATGGAGGGCATATAAGTTATATTGAGCTTGATGATTATCCATCAGAACAGACAATTTATGATATAATAAACTATGCATATACCAATACTAATATAAGCTATATAGGAATAAATTTTCACATAAGATATTGTAGAAAGTGTGGTACTTATCTTCATGGAGAGGATAAATGTCCGAAGTGTGGCAGTAGTGACATTCAGGGAATATCAAGAGTTACGGGATACCTTTCATTAGATGAGAGATTCGGAGAAGGAAAAGTAGCAGAAAGAAAAGATAGAATATCACAGGCTTCTGGAAAGCATGTTTATAACGTATAATACAAATATTGAAAACAGGTGATGGATATGGAGCATAACAAAGTGAGGTTATCAGGTATAGCTTATGAGAGCCTGGTAAATGGACCTGGGCTTAGAAGGGTATATTTTGCTCAAGGCTGTGGACACAATTGCCGCGGCTGCTTTAATCCATCTACTCATTCTTTTTATGATGGAGAATTGAGAGACATAGATATGTTGGTTGAAGATATAAAATTAAATCCTATGATACATGGCGTAACATTTTCAGGTGGTGATCCATTTTATCAGGCAGAATCTTTTTCATATATGGCAAATAAAATTAAAACCCTTGGATTGAACATATGGTGCTATACAGGATATAAAATTGAGTATATACTAGATAATAAGGTTGAATATGGTCTAGAACTTCTAAAAAATATAGATGTGCTTGTAGATGGAAAATTTGATGAAGATAAAAAGGTTGCTTCACTTAAATTTAGAGGTTCTAGTAATCAGAGAATTATAGATGTAAAAGCAAGTATTCATTCAAGAAATATAGTTCTAATTGATATCTAAACATAATATTATATGGAATAGTTAATACTTTATATAGGGAAGTGATATTATGAGTGATGATTCTAAAATAGAAGTGTGTGATTGTTATGAAGTTCATGATAAACTTATAGATTGTGTAAAAAAGACGATGCTTGATGAAGATACATTCGTTAAATTATCCTCTCTCTTTAAAGTCCTGGGGGATTATACCAGAATAAAAATTATATATGCTTTGTTTAAAACGGAATTATGTGTTTGTGACATTGCAGAAGTGCTTAATATGAGTCAATCTGCTATATCACATCAACTCAGGATATTGAAGTCAGCACGCCTTGTTAAATTCAGAAGAGCTGGAAAGCTTGTATATTATTCCTTGGATGACGAACATATAAATCAATTGTTTAATGCTGGTTTAGAGCATGTAGTTATAGGATAAAAAACTGCCTCAAAATAAATTTTGAGACAGCTTTTTTATTTGTAATCTAGTATTTTTACATCTTTATATTGATTTTTACAATCATCAGATAGGTTTAAATAATTTTTATCAATATATTTTCCACTTTTAATATATTTGAGAAAAGTTTCTAATCCATCTAATTCAAATGATAAATCAGGTGTTTTATAATGCATTGGAATTATAATATGAGGATTTATTAGTTTTGCTACTTCAGCAGCTTCTTTTCCATCTATAGTAAAATTACCGCCTACAGGTATAAATAGTACATCTATTGATTTAAGATTATTAATTTCTTCTTTGGATAATATGTAACCTAGATCTCCTAGATGACATAGTCTATATCCATCCATCTCAATTATAAAAATTATGTTTTTACCTCTTTTTGCACCTTTTACTTTATCATGATAGGAAGGAAATCCTTTTATTGAGATATTTTGAAAATTAAAATCACCTGTTTTATCTATTATATTTGGACATGTTATTTTTTGTGTGTAGTCGTGATCAAAATGATGATGACTTATAGTAACTGCGTCTACATTACCACTAAATACCTTATATCCAGTTGAATCATCAAAAGGATCGGTTAAAACTTTTATGTTGTTTGAATCTTCCAGTATAAAACTAGAATGACCAAGCCACGTTATTTTCATAAAATCATCTCCTAGTTTAATATTAAGAACATTATAACATTATATTTAGATATTTATTGTAAAAAATAGTATAAAAATATTTGACAATAAAAAATGTCTATAATATAATTAAGTCGATTACGTAAAATAGTATAGTTGAATATTGAAAGTTTTGAACAGGAAGAGTATTTAAATCGTGTTACTGAAAGAGAGCGAAGTATAGGTGAAAATTCGCAGGAGGATTTAAAGAAAATCACCTGGGAGCTAAAGAACTGAAATAATTATTAATTTAGTAGGTTTTTTCGTATTTCCACGTTAAGGAGTAAAATGTATTTGTATTTTTTGAAATTTACACATAGGTGGTAAAGCGAATATCAACTTCGTCCTATTTATAGGATGAAGTTTTTTTATTTAAGATATTGTAGGCTATAGAAAGGAGTTAATTATGTATAATAAGATTGATAACTCTAAAAGTTTTATTGACAGGGAAAAAGATGTAGTGGACTTTTGGAAAAAAAATAAAATTATTGAAAAGAATTTTGAACTAAATAAAGATGGTAAGTATTTTACTTTTTATGATGGACCACCAACTGCTAATGGTAATCCGCATATAGGTCATGTTCTAACTAGAGTCATGAAAGACTTTATAATAAGATATAAGGTAATGAAGGGCTATAATGTTTTAAGAAAAGCAGGATGGGATACACATGGACTTCCAGTTGAACTTGAAGTGGAAAAAAGTCTTGGAATATCAGGAAAACCACAGATAGAAGAATATGGAGTTGAAAGTTTTATAAAAAAGTGTAAGGATAGTGTATTTACTTATATAAGTGAATGGAAGGAGATGTCTGATAGAATAGGATTCTGGGTTGACATGGATAATCCTTATGTTACTTATCATAATGACTATATAGAATCAGAATGGTGGGCTTTAAAGCAGATATGGGATAAAGGCCTTTTGTATAAAGGATACAAAGTTGTACCATATTGCCCAAGATGCGGAACAGCACTTTCATCACATGAAGTATCTCAAGGATATAAAGATGTAAAGGAAACATCAGTTTATGTTAAGTTTAAACTAAAAGATTCAGATAAGTATATGCTTGCATGGACTACAACTCCGTGGACTCTTCCAAACAATATGGCACTTGCAATAAATAAAACTTATGATTATGTAGAAGTAATAAATAAAGGCCAGCACCTTATATTGGCAGAATCTCTTTTAGGAAAATTGGAAGAAGAATATGAAGTAGTAAGAAAGTTCAAGGGAGAAGAGCTTTTAGGATTGGAATATGAGCCAATGTTTAATTTTGTAAAATATGAAGGAAAGGCTCATTATGTTATACATGGAGACTATGTTACTCTTACGGATGGTACGGGAATTGTTCATACAGCACCTGCATTTGGTGAAGATGACAGCAATATATGTAAAGAGTATGATATACCAGTTGTAAATTCTGTAGATACTCAAGGAAGATACAAAGATGAGGTTACCCCATGGAAAGGTTTGTTTGTCAAGGATGCAGACCCTAAAATAATAAAATATTTAGAAGAAAACAATATTTTATATAAATCCGAAAAATTCACTCATTCATATCCATTTTGCTGGAGATGTGATACGCCGCTTCTATACTATCCAAGAGACACCTGGTTTATAAAAATGTCTTCCATGAGAGATAAACTAGTTGATAATACTAACAGTACCAATTGGTATCCAGATAACATAAGGACAGGAAGGTTTGGAAAATTCGTAGAGGGTGCTATAGATTGGGGACTCAGCAGGGAGAGATACTGGGGTACACCACTTCCAATCTGGGAATGTGAATGTGGCCATAAGGAATGTATTGGAAGTATTGAAGAACTTAAGGAAAAGGGAATAAATGTACCTGAGAATATAGAACTTCATAAGCCATACATAGATAATGTTAAATTGAAGTGCCCGCACTGCGGCAAAGAAATGAAGAGAGTAACTGAGGTAATAGATTGTTGGTTTGATTCAGGGTCAATGCCATTTGCACAACATCATTACCCTTTTGAAAACAAAGAATTGTTTGAAGAAAATTTCCCTGCTCAATATATAACAGAGGCAGTAGATCAAACAAGAGGATGGTTTTATACTCTTATGTCAATATCTACAATCTTATTTCATAGAAGTCCATTTGAAAACTGTATGGTATTAGGTCATGTTTTAGATAAACATGGACTTAAAATGTCAAAGCACAAGGGAAATGTATTGAGTCCAACTGTAGTTTTGAATAATGAAGGAGCAGATGCTACAAGATGGTATTTTTATACTTCAAGTGCACCATGGCTTCCATCAAGGTTTTATGAAGAAGCAGTTCAGGATACTCAAAGAAAATTTTTGGGAACCTTTTGGAATGTATATTCATTTTATGTGTTATATGCTGATTTAGATAATTTTAACCCGTTGGATTATAAAGATTTTAAATCTGAGAATATAATGGATAAGTGGATATTATCAAGATTGAATTCACTTATAAAAGAGACAGAGAAGCATTTAGACAAATATGAAGTAACTCAAGCTGCCATAAATATAGGAGAATTTGTAGATAGCCTTTCTAATTGGTATGTAAGAGTTAACAGGGCAAGATTCTGGAATTCTAAATTGGATACTGACAAAATAAGTGCATATGTAACACTTTATAAAGTGTTAACTACTTTAAGTATGATAGCAGCACCATTTGTACCATTTATGACAGAGGAAATTTATCAAAATTTAGTAGTAAAATTAGATAAAGATGCTCCTGAGAGTGTACACTTGTGTAGATGGCCTGAATATGATGAAACTGTTGTAGATAAAACTCTGGAAGATGATATGTCAGAAGCATATAGAATAGTTAAGCTTGGAAGAAGTGCCAGAAATACAGCTAATATAAAGAACAGACAGCCACTTTCAGAAATGCTTGTAAGTTCCAAGACTCTTCAAGATTATTATGGAAATATAATAAGAGAAGAACTCAATATAAAGAAGGTAGAATTTGATGCAGATCTATCAAAGTATGTTAATTTTGATATAAAACCAAATCTTCCTGTATTGGGTAAAAAATATGGAAGATTTATACCGGAAATCAGAAAACAAATATCTTCATTGGATCAAATGGAGCTTTCAAAGAAGATAAAAGCAGGTGAATCTGTTTATCTTGATATAAATGGACAAAAAATAGAATTGAATTCTGATAATTTACTTATTACAATGCAGGGATTAGAGGGATTTGCATTTGCAGGTGAGGGCACTATAGGTATAGTACTTGAGACAACTATAACGGAAGAACTTAAAGAAGAAGGAAATTTGAGAGAAATATTAAGTAAAGTACAAAACTTGAGAAAAGAAAGTGGTTTTGAAGTTGCAGATACTATAAAATTATATGTTTCAGGTAATACTTATCTTGAAGATATAGTTAAAAAATTTGAACAGCAAATTAAGCGGGAAACACTTGCATGTGAAATTCTGTATAATCAAAATTTTAATTACAATGATTACAAGATAAATGGAGAAGATTTTAAAATTGCAGTAGAGTTATTAAAAAAATAAGTTTGATAAGTTTTATTTATAAAATCAAGGTTATAGTCATATGGATGAATTTGTGTGATTATAACCTTTATGTAGATAATTTTTGTAGTATATGTCAATATAATAAAATTAACTTGTAATAGTTACAATTTACAAGTATAATTATTAAAAGAAAACGTATCGGTAGGTGAAAAAAATGGCAGCATCAATTAAAGATGTAGCTAAAGAGGCAGGTGTTTCTATAGCTACAGTTTCAAGGGTATTAAACGATGTAGACGTTGTAAATGAGGAAACTAAGCGAAAAGTATTAGAAGCTATAGATAAGCTTGGCTATAGGCCGAATATAATAGCTAGAAGCCTTAAAACACAAAGAACCAAAACTATAGGGATAATAATACCTGATATATCAAATCAATTTTACCCTGAGATAGTGAGAGGGGCTGAAGATGTAGCGAACATATATGACTATAATATAATGCTTTGCAATACGGATTTGGACTTTGAAAAAGAAATGGAATACCTTAGAGTTCTCAAAGAAAAAATGGTAGATGGAGTTCTGTATATGAGTGCATCACTAGAACCAGCTATATTGAAGTTAATAAAACAACTTCAACTTACCATGGTATTAGTGGAGACTGCAAATGATAATGAGGATATACCAAGTGTTACTATTGACAATAAAAAAGCAGCTTATGATGGAGTCAATTATTTAATTGAAAGAGGTAATAAAAAAATAGCTTATATAGGTGCTCATGAGGATGAAGAAAATGCCAGTGCAGTTAGATATATAGGATATAAGGAAGCTCTAAAGGACAATAACTTTAGTATTGATGATAATATTACTTGTTTTGGAGGCCTAAAAGCTAAAGATGGATATGATGGCATGAATCAAATACTGGATAAGCAGAGTATAGATTCAGTATTTTGCTGTAGTGATGAACTTGCTATGGGGACTATAAATGCACTTAGAGACCGCAATATAAGAGTTCCGGAAGATGTAGATGTAATAGGATTTGGAAATATATATTCAGCATCTGTATTCTATCCAAAGATAACTACAGTAGCTCAACCTATGTATGATATGGGTTCGGTAGGTATGAGAATGCTAATAAAGCTTATAAACAAACAAAAAGTTGAAAATACAAAATATGTATTAAATCATGAATTGATTAAGAGGGATTCATGTAAATAACGAAGAATATTTCTGGAATAATATATATAACAAAGGGGTAAACTATTAAGAAAGGGAAATTTATGGTAGAGAGATTAATAGATTTGGTTGTTCTTGTATTGGATAAAACGGGGTATGTAGGTGTATTTATAGCCATGGCTCTTGAAAGTGCATGTATTCCAATACCTAGCGAGGCTATTCTACCTTTTGGAGGTTATTTGAGCTATTTAGGAAGGCTAAGTATAATTCCTGTTGTGATTTTTGGAACATTAGGAGGAACTGTAGGTTCTTGTGTAGCTTACTATATAGGAAAAATTGGTGGAAGGCCTCTGGTAGAAAAATATGCAGATAAACTTAGGTTATCTAAATCACATATACAAAAAAGTGATGATTATTTTAATAAATATGGTGAAAGAATAGTATTTTTTTCTAGATTATTGCCTATAATTAGAACATTTATATCACTTCCTGCAGGAATAAGTAAGATGAATTTTAAAAAATTTGTTGTATATACCTTAATAGGTTCTACTTTATGGAGTGTTATTTTAGGTTTTGCAGGATACAAAATGGGAGAAAATTGGATAACCATACGTGAATGGTTTCATTTTGCAGATGTAGCTTTAGTTGTTATAGTGATTGCATTTGTAGTTTACAAGATACTTACCAAATTTAAAAAGTCAAAAGTGTAATTAAAAACTATACATAAATTAAAGGAATTTTGTACATTGAATTATATTTAATGTACAAAATTCTTTTTTTTTGTCTAACGGTTTTTTTGTAAATCATATATTTCCATGGTATAATTTAACATAAAAGTAAGTATATTAATAAGTTGAATGGATTAATTATCGGTGCCTTACATATGAAAAAGGAGGATATTATATGCATGAAAGAGAAAAGATAGAGAATATATTTTCTTATCTGTTAAGTTTAAAGAATTTGAATGAGAAGACTATAAAGGATGTATATGATTACGAAAGAGTGTACTGGGAAGAAAAGTTTTTAAATTTATCTGGGTGTATTATAAACAAAAATTCTGCAAATGATTCTTGGATAGAAATAAATGAAAAATCCGCATATATGTATGATGAATTCTTTAAATTATATCAGGAAAGTGAAAAAAGAGGAGAAAACTTTGAGATAATATGTGGATCTGGACTTATATGCTGGGAAGTAGATAATGAAAAAATTAGATACCCACTTCTTGAAACAAGGATGAGAATAGAATTTAATAACTTAAAAAAGACATTTGCCTTAGTACCTTCAGGGAAGACTAAATTTCAGAGTTCAATATTTGAAGATATTCAAAAACTAAATATAAATAGTATATTAGATTTGGAAGACAAGATAAATAATATGAATTTGGATCCTAGAGTTAAAGAGGATGCTAAGATGGCATTTTCAAATATAATAGCATGCATAAGTAAAAATGGGAAAATAGAAGATGGATATTTTTCAAAGGATAAAGTTAAATTTTATAATTTCCCTGTAATATATAATACTTTTGTAATATTTGTTAGGAAAAACAATATGAGATTATGGCAGGTTGAGATTAATAATATATTAAAAAAGGTAAGAGAAGGATATCCTATACCTGAAACTATCAAGGCCTTAGTTCAAGAAAACAATGACAATCAACAAAAGGCGAATAAGGGAGAAGATATGAATGAATGGAAAAAGGTGTCACAAGATGTACTTTTCCCACTTCCTGCAAACTCAGAACAAAAAGAGATAATAAAGAGAATATCAGAAAATTATGGAGTAGTGATGCAGGGACCTCCCGGGACTGGAAAAAGTCAAACTATAGTGAATTTAGTATGTCATTTGCTTGCTCATGGAAAAAGGATATTGGTTACAAGCCAGACGGATAGGGCACTTAGAGTACTTATCAAAAAAATACCTGAGAATATAAGACCTCTTTGTATAAGTCTCCTTGGAAATGATGCGGAATCATTTAAAGAGCTTAGTGATTCAGTAAGACAAATAACCAACAATTTATCTTTAGATCCTAAAAACATGCATAATGATGCGGAGTTGTTAAGAGAGCAGCTAAAGTCCTGCATAGAAAACCAAAAGATTCTGTATAGAAAACTAAAAGAAGTACAAGCATTGGAAAATGAGACTATAAATTATGATAGCAAAAAGTATACCATGGTAGATATTGCAAAGTGGGTAAATAAAAATTCAAACAGGTATTCATGGATTGAAGACGATGTTAATATAAAAAATGATATGCCAATTTCAAATCAACAATTTGATTTGCTTACGGGTTTATTAGGTGAAGTGGATAAAGAACAAAAATTAAGATTTGATAGTATAAAGAGTGTTTTGGATAAGTTTCCTGAAAATGAGAAGGTATATTCTACTATATCCAATTATAAAAAATTGAAAGCAGACAATAAAAAAGCTATAGAGAACTTAAAAGATTGGTATATACCATATAAGCATAATTGCAATTATGATGAACTTTTAAAAGCTATTTATGATTGTAGAGATAATATAATTAAACTCAAGGGTAGTATGTGGGAGGATATTTTTAAAAGTTATCATCAGAATGAGGCTACCAGGCAGGTATTTAAAGATGTATATTATAAGTCTTCAAATTTGTTATTGATGCTTACTAAAATTTCAAATGATTTAAGAAACCATAAAGTAGAATTGCCAGAAGAGAGTATAGATAAATTTACTAAAGGATTTGAAATTGTATATAGAGCATTAGATGAAAAGAAAAAGATAGGCAGACTATTTAAAATTGTTCATCCAGAATGTGGATATATATTTTCCAAGTGCACTATAGATGATAGACCACTTTCAAATATGGACCAGGCATTTGTTATAAAATTATTTCTTCAGAAAAGGGACATATTAAGAAAGTTAAAGAATGTATGGATTAATACTATGAAAGATTATGGATTTCAAAATAAGAATTTTAGTAAAAATGATATAAATATATTGGATATACAAGAAAACTTTAAAAAGTTAAAACTTATTGTTGAGTGGAATCAGAAGTATAAAGTAAATATATTAGCTAATATTGGTAAGATAGTTTTTCCTAAATCAATAGATTTATATGACATAAAAACTTATGATTATTTGATAGAATGTGTAAATAGTATGAAAAATGTTGATGAGTACAATGAGGCCAAAGTATATTTGAATACTATTAAAAAATTGATGCGCTCAATTGATAATGATGTAAATAATCAATTAGAATCAGGTAATATATCCGAGAAACTTGCGGAAAAGCTATCTACAGAGTTAAAGAATATAAAAGAAGTAAATCATAAGATATCGTTAATTAATGATTTGACGAAAAAATTGTCAAGAATATGTCCTAATACTACTCGAAAAATAGTTAAATATTGGGATCAATCAAAAAATATGTATAAGAGTTTTGAAAAGGCATGGCAATGGTCCCAATGGAACAATCTTTTAAATAAGATAGGTTCACTGAATCCAGAAAAGATTGAACAAAAATTGGAGAGAGAAAAAGCAAGAGAAAAACTTATAATAAAAGAATTAGTAGCCAAGAGTACATGGTACAATCAGATAGTTAACACAAAAGAAAGCCAAAAGAGAAGTTTGTTTTCATGGATGCAGGCAGTAAAAAGAATTGGCAAAGGTAGAGGAAAAATGGTATCAAAGTATAGAAAAATAGCTCAAAACGAGATGGAAAAGTGTAAAGAAGTTATTCCTGTATGGATCATGCCTTTAAATAGAGTAATTGAAAATATAAAATTAAATGATAATTTGTTTGATGTAATAATATTTGACGAAAGTAGTCAGAGTGATATATTTTCACTATGTGGACTTATGAGAGCTAAACGTGCAGTTATAGTAGGAGATGATAAGCAAATAAGCCCTGAAGTTATAGGTGTTGATCAAAAATTAGTATCAAGTCTGATAGAAAAATATCTTAAGGATATACCTGATAGACAGTGGTTTGATCTTCAAACAAGTCTCTATGATACTGCACTTAGAGTATTTCCTAATAGATTGATGCTAAAGGAGCATTTTAGATGCGTACCTGAGATAATAAGATTTAGTAATGATATTGTTTACTCAGGAGATATAAAACCATTGAGATATCCAAGTTTGAGGGAAACTTTCAATCCTCCTATAAATGCTATTAAGGTAGATGGTAAAAGGGATACTAGAAAACCTATAAATAATATAGAGGCGGAAGCTATAGCAGATAAAATAACAGAATGTTGTAAAAACAAAAAATATAATGGTATGAGTATGGGGGTTATATCACTTTTAGGAGAAGCTCAGGGAAATTTGATAGAAACTATTTTAAGAAGAAAAATTGGAGTAAAGGAAATGATAAATAGGAGAATAGTATGTGGAGATGCCTATTCTTTTCAAGGAGATGAAAGAGATGTAATGTTTTTGTCCATGGTAATTTCAAATAATGTCAAATTTGCACCACTTTCCAGGGACAATGATATGAGAAGATTTAATGTAGCTGCAAGTAGGGCTAGAAATCAGATGTGGCTTTTTTATTCAGTTAATTTGGAAGATTTGAGCGAGGAGTGCATAAGATACTCATTGTTGAATTATTGCTTGAATTATAACAAGTATAGTATTCATAAGAAAAATTTAGGACAAGTATTTCAATCTGATTTTCAAAAAGATGTATATACAATTATAAAGAATGCAGGATATAGAGTAAAACCTCAAATAAAGATAGGAAAATACAATATAGACTTTATGATAGAGGGTTCTAGAAATAGAGTTGCTATTATATGTGATGGAGACGAATTGGAGGAAAAATATAACTTTAAGGAAAATATAGAAAGACAGCTTGACCTTGAAAGGGTTGGATGGACATTTTTAAGAATTAGAGGTAGTGAATTTTATCTAAAATCGGAAACTGTTATGAATAAGATATTTAACAAGCTGGACAGTATTGGAATAAAAAGATATAGGGCCCAGATTAATTCTTCTAACAGCAGTGAAGAGACCAAAAATCTTAAGGCCGTATAGTTTCACAACTTATATATAATAGACATATATTATAATATGCTTTAATAATTAGGAAGTTCACAAGCAATAATTAGACCAGCTAGTAAAAGTCAATAGAAAT